>NZ_SGWE01000004.1:0-600000 GCF_013337115.1 Deinococcus sp. JMULE3 | reverse complement strand
CTCCAGACCCGCCACCACCCGCAGCACCGTACTCTTCCCGCACCCGCTCGGGCCCAGCAGCGCCACCGTCTCACCCGCCGCCACGTCCAGCGACACACCCCGCACCGCCGCCACCCCACCAAACGATTTCTGGATGTCACGCAGCGACAGGGCAGGGGGAAGGTCGGTCACGCGGGACAGCATCTCACGTCACCTCGCCCTCGCCGCCGTCCAGCAGCGTGAAGGCCAGCGTGGCGAGGATGAGCAGCGCGGTCGCCAGTGCGCAGGCCTCGCCGAGGTTGCGTTCGCCGGGGCGGCCCAGCCGTTCGTACAGGCCGGTGCTGAGGGTCGCCCACTCGGGCCGCGTGAGGACCAGCGTCGCGCCGAACTCGCCCAGCACGGTCGCCAGGGCCAGCGCCCCGCCGCCCCGCAGCGCCGGGAAGGCCAGCGGCACCGTGACGGACCGGAATGCCGCGCCGCGCGTGGCGCCCAGTGAACGCGCCGCCTCGAACAGCTTGGGTGGAATGGCGCGCAACGCGGGCAGCAGCGAACGCACCACCAGCGGCCACGCCAGTAGCGTGTACGCCGCGATCAGCATCGGCAGTGTCGCGGCCAGCACCGGGTACGCCAGCAGGTACCCGACCGCGAGGCTGACCGGTGAGACCATCAGCGGCATCAGCGACACCAGGTCCAGCGCCCGCGACCCGGCCCGCCACGCGCCCAGCGCGTACAGGCCGCCCAGCAGCGTGGCGCCCGCCAGGGCCATCAGCCCGAAGCGCAGCGTGTTCCACACCAGCAGTGGTGTGTCCGGGTCCGCCAGCACGCCCTGCCAGTACGCCAGCGTGAACCCCGACGAGCCCAGCACGCCCCGCACCACCACCGCGACCAGCGGCGCGAAGCACACGAGCGTCACCACGCCACCCAGCCCCAGCAGCGCGGCCCGCGCCCCGCCCCGCGCGCGCGGCAGGCTACCCAGCGGCACGCCCACCCCACCCCGCGACAGCGCCACGTAAGCCCACGTCGCCAGCAGCGTGAACCCCAGCTGGCCCATGATCAACGCACTCGCCTCCGACAGACGCAGTTGCAGCGCCGTCAGGGTGTAGATCTCCACCTCCAGCGTCGCGAACCGTTCCCCGCCCAGCGCCAGCGGAAGGCCGAAACTCAACGCCGAGTACAGGAACACCAGCACCACCCCCGCCAGCACCCCCGGCAACGCTAGAGGCAACGCCACGCCCAGCGCCGCCCGCCACCAGGGCGCCCCCAGCGACCGCGCCGCGCCCACCACGTTCCCCGGCACCCGCGCGAACCCCGCGTAACTCAGACGCACCAGCACCGGCACGTTGAAGAACAGGTTCCCCAGCACCAGCAGCACCGGCGTGTCACTCAGGTCCACCCCCGACAGGCGCGTCACCCACCCCTGCGGCCCCAGCAGCGCACTCAGCCCCAGCACCGCCACCAGCGTCGGCGTCACGAACGGCAGCAGCAGCAGGCGCAGGAACAACCCCTTCCCACGCACCTCGAACCGCGACAGCAGAAACGCCAGCGGCACCCCGATCAGCGCCGCCACGCCCGCCGTCACGCCCGCCTGCGTCAGCGTCCACGCCAGGCGACCCTGGAAGTACGGGTCACGCCACACATCCAGGGTCACGCCACCCTCGCGCAGCGTTCTGGCCAGGGGGAGGACGAGGCAGAGTGCCACGAAGATCAGGCCTGGCAGGGCGAGGAGCCAGCCCTGGAGTTTCGTGCTGTTCATTGGAGGGCGCCTGCGGCGGGCTGCCCCACCCCCCAGCCCCCATCCCCAGGGGGGACGGGGGAGCAGTCGCTGCGCTCGGCAAGAGATTCTTTCGGTGCGGCGTATCTGGAATGGGCGGTGACGTGTCCGGCCTCGACGCCATCCTTCGCAACCGCCGAAGGCCCGCGCGCTTCGCGCACGACGGCTCGTGGGCCATGACGGTAGAGGGGCAGGAAGGCTTGGTGCATGTCAGCGGGGTCTACTTTTTCAGCTTTGGCAACAGCATGTCTGTAGGCTCCCCTCTAAGGGGAGCTGTCAGCGCAGCTGACTGAGGGGTCCTGCGCAGCAGCCGTGTGTCCTTCCGCTGCGAAGCAGCCTGTGTTCCCACTGCCCACTTCCCACTCCCCACAACCCTCACCTCGCGCGGAGCACCTGCGTCACCCACGCGTCCACGAGGCGCTGGGGGTTGGCGGCGATCTCGGCTTTCACGGTGGTGGGCTGGGGTTCCTGCGCGAAGGTGAACACGGGGTTCAGGGGGGTGCCTTTCACGGCGGGGTAGATCCACATGCGGGTGGGGATGTCGCTCTGGACGGGGGCGCTCAGCATGAAGTCCACGAATTTCCGGGCGAGGGCGGCCTGCTTGGTGCCTTTCAGGATGCCGACGCCTTCGAGCTGGGTGTAGGTGCTGCCGGGCAGGAAGAGGTTCCCGGTGGGGGACTGGGCGGGGAGTTTGGTGGGGTTGAAGCCGTCGGCGTAGAAGACTTCGGCGGCGGGGCTGCTGGCGTAACTCAGGACGATGGGGTACTTGCCGCCGTTGCGGGTGAAGTCCTTGTAGTAGGCGTCGCTCCAGCCGCGCGTGACTTTCATGCCCCCCTGCCGGGCGGCGCGCCACCACTGCCACGCGCCGGTTTCGCCGTAGTGGTTGACGGTGGCGAGGAGGAACGCGAGGCCGGGGCTGCTCGTGGCGGGGCTCTGCACGACGGTCAGTTTGGCGTAGGTGGGGGTTTTCAGGTCGTCGAGGCTTTTGGGCAGCGGGACGCTGTTTTTCTCGAACCACGCGCGGTCGTAGTTCAGGGCGACGAAGCCGTAGTCGACGGTGTTCAGCAGGCCGTCTTCGCTCAGGTGGTACGCGGCGGGCACGCGGGAGAGCAGGGGGCTCTTGTACGGCTGGAGGATGCCCGCCTGTCGGGCGCGGGGCAGCAGGCTGTTGTCCAGGCCGTACACGACGTCGGCGATGGGGGCGCGGCGGGTGAGGATCAGGCGGTTCAGGAGTTCCCCGGCGTCGCCACCCTTGATGAAGCGCACCTTGGCCCTGTTCTGCGTTTCGAACGCGGCGATGAGTTTCTTGTCCACGTCGAAGGAGTCGTGCGTGATGACCGTCAGGGTGGTCGGTGCTGCGGTGGTCTGGGCGCTGGCGGCGCTGGCAATGGCAAGTGCGGCAAGTACAGTCAGGTTGGTACGCATTAGAAAGTCCCCTCGCGTCACGAGGGGAAGCGGTGGGCCTGCGCCACGGGTGTGGGCGGCCGGTCACGCTCCCTCCGCCGGAATGACCCGGATCAGGTTCCTGGGGTAAGTCTCAGCCCGCCGCTTTCGGCAGGCACCCCCGGTGACGCACGCACGAGGATAGCGCACGCGGGCAACCGGGGCGCAGGTGGAGGGCTGACCGGGTGTACACTGGCGGCACCACAATTTCTGTTGTCCGCGTGCGTTCGCCGGTCGCTGCCGCCCGTCCCGAGGGGATGTTCGGGAAAGGAATGGTGATCTTTCGTGCCTCACCGCATCGTGAGTCTGGCCGCGCACAGCGGCACCGGGAAGACGACACTGGCCGAGGCCCTGCTGCACCGCAGCGGGGTCATTTCGCGCATGGGCCGCGTGGAGGACGGCACGACCCGCAGCGACCACACGGACGCCGAGAAGGCGCACGGCTTCTCGATCCAGACCGGGGTGCTGCGCCTGACCCACGAGGGCACGGACGTGACGGTGCTGGACACGCCGGGCTTCGCGGACTTCGTGCGGGAGATCCGGGGCGGGATTCGCGCGGCGGACAGCGTGCTGGTGCTCGTCAGCGCGGTGGGCGGCGTGGAGGTCGGCACCGAGCGCGCCTGGGCGACCGCCGACCGCTTCGGCATGCCGCGCGTGGTGGTGGTGAACAGGATGGACCGGGACCGGGCGGACTTCTTCACGGTGCTCGCGGACGTGCGGGCCAGCCTGAAGGGGCCGGTCGCGGCGGCGTTCCTGCCGGTGGGGGAGGGGCCGGACTTCCGGGGCGTGGTGAACGTCCTGACGGGCGAGGTCAGCCCCCCGCAGGACCTCCCGCCCGCCCTGAGCGGCGCGCTGCGCGAGGCGCGGGACGCGCTGCTGGACGCCATCGTCGAGACGGACGACGACCTGATGGGCCGCTACCTGGAGGGCGAACCCATCGGGGACGACGAGCTGGAGGCGGCGTACCTGCGGGCCGTCCACGCGGGCACCCTCTACCCGGTGCTGCCCGTCAGTGCCCTCAGCGGTGTGGGCCTGGACGCGCTGCTGCACCTGATGGTCACGGGGCTGCGCAGCGCCCGCGAACGCGGCCCGCTGACCGGCGTGGACGGCCAGACCCGCGAGCCCACCCCGGACGCCCCGCTGAGCGCGCGGGTGTGGCGGGTGTCCATCGACCCGTTCGTGGGCAAGGTCGCGTACATCCGCGTCTGGAGCGGCACGCTGCGGCCCGGCGACACGCTGCGCAACACCTCGCAGGACCTGGACGTGCGCCCCATGCACCTGTACGTCCCGAACGGCAAGGACCTCACCGAGGTGCCCGAACTGCCCGCCGGGAGCATCGGCGTCCTGACGAAACTCCCGGACCTGCACGCCGGGGACACCCTCGCCGACCCCGCCCGGCCCATCACGTACGACCCGCTGTGGCTGCCCGAACCGGTCCACACCGTCGCCATTCACCCCGCCACCCGCCAGGACGAGGACAAACTCGGCGCGGCCCTCGCGAAGCTGCGTGAGGAGGACCCTACCCTGCACTACGCCCGCGAACCCCAGACGGGCGAGCAGCTGCTGTCCGGCATGGGCGACATGCACCTGGGCATCGCCGTGGAGAAGCTGGCCGCGCAGGGCGTCACCGTGACCACCACCCCGCCCCGCATCCCCTACCGCGAGACCATCCACGCCCCCGCCGAGGCGCAGGGCAAACACCGGAAACAGAGCGGCGGGCACGGCCAGTACGGTGACTGCAGAGTCCGCATCGAACCCGGCCCAGGCTTCGCGTTCCGGTCTGCCGTCGTCGGCGGCGCCATCCCCGGCAAGTACATCCCCAGCATCGAGAAGGGCGTGCAGGACGCCATGCAGCGCGGCGCACTCGCCGGGTACCCCATGCAGGACGTCCACGTCACCGTGCTGGACGGCAGCTACCACGACGTGGACAGCAGCGATATCGCCTTCCGCACCGCCGGAAGCCTCGCCCTGAAAAACGCCGTGGCGAACGCCCGCCCCGGCCTGCTGGAACCCGTCATGCAGCTGCGCGTCCGCGCCCCCGCCTCGTTCACCGGGGACCTGATCAGCGACCTCCAGACCCGCCGCGCCCGCGTGCAGGGCATGGACCCCGAAGGGACCGTCATCACCGTCACCGCCCTCGTCCCCCAGGCGGAACTCCAGACGTACAGCGCCGACCTGCGCTCCCTGACCGGCGACCGCGGCGCGTTCAGCGTCAAACCCCACGGGTACCAGCCCGTCCCTGACCACCTCGCCAGGAAGATCATCGAGGCGCGGCAGGGGGAACTGGCCGGAGCGTGAACCGGGCCGCGTGAACCGGGCAGGTCGTCGCGCGGCCCCCACCCCACCCGCGTACCCTGGGGCATGGCGCACCCGTACCACCACGCGATCAGTTCCAGCCGACAGTTCGGCGGGACGCCCGACGAGTACCTGCCCATCCACAACTGGTTCGACCAGACCAAGGCCCACCTGCCGGACGTCCGCCACCGCGCCGTCCTGCACTCCAGCCTGGGCATCTTCCTGTGCGAACAGGTCTTCGGCACCACCCTGACCCTCAGCACCGGCAAGAAGGTCCCCGTGCGATTGATCGGCGAGCAGCACGTCCGCGAGGACATGGGCGGCGAGATTCCCACCGTGCAGGACTGGCTGGGCGACCTGCCCCTGCGCCCCTGGATGGCCCGCGGCGCCGCCCGCCTGAGCGAAAGCGAACAGGAGGAAGGCCCGTGAGCGTCTTCCCGCAGGGCTTCACCCGCCGCCTGCAGCGCGCCGGAGTGGCCCGCGTGCAGTTCACGTACCACTGGCACAGCGACGAGAGGCAGTTTGAACTGGAGGTGCTCGGCGAGGACGGACAGGCGCTGACCCTGCCGCCGGAACTGGAAGAGGGGATCCGGGAAGCCGTGTGGAACGAAGCCGTGTGGAACGCAGACTTGAGCACGTTCGGCACCTACCTGTGGGACCTCGCCAGCGGAGACGTGGTGCCGTTCGGGCAGCTGACCTACCTGACGGGGAACAGTCTGGGCGGCACCTACGAGGTGACCTTCACTGGCAACCCGGAGGAAGTCCTGGCAGCCCGCAGCACCCCCGACCCGACCCGGTCACAGGTGAACGCCTGGGTGACCTCACCCGACCCGCAGATCCGCGCGGCGGTCGCCGGGAACCGGTCCGTGCCGGACGACTGGGTCACGCCGCTGCACGGGGACCTGGACCCGTCCGTCTCCTGGACCATGCGCGACCGACCGGGCCGCACCCTGCCACTGTCGAAACAGGAGATGGAGGCCGGGAACCCCGCCACCCTGCCCCGCGTGCTGGACACCCTGGCCCGCAGCGAGTGGGCGCAGGTCCGCCGCGCGGTCGCCGCGAACCCCAGCACGCCCGGCCGCACCCTGACCGACCTCGCCGGGGACCCCGAATGGCGCGTCCGCCTCGCGGTCCTCAACAACCCGTCGGCGGCTGAGGACGTGCGCTCGGCGCTGCTGACGCTCTTCAGGGGGGCAGACGTGACGCTGCGCCGCATGGCAGCCCGAGCGGAATCCGTCCCCCTGGACCTGCTGAGCACGTACGCCACCGACCCGGACCCGAGCGTCCGCGCCGCCGTCATGGGCCGCGAGGACCTGCTAGGCGACCTGCTGAACCACCTGAAAGACGACCCACATTCGCTGGTGAAGGAAGCCTACGATCTCCGGGAGGACGAGACGAAAGAGGACCCCTTCGATCCGTCCTGGCCGCCCGAGGAGCAGTGGCGCGTCGCCCGGGCCGCCGGTGGTGGCCTTGAACTTCGCCATGACCTTGACTCGTTGGCGCAGGCGCCCAACCTGCTGCCGGACGTCCGCGACGTACTCCGGACACTTCCTGGAGCGATTTCCTCTCTGCTGCGCCGGGACGACCTGAGGGACGATGAACTGATGGACATGCTCGGCAACGGCCCCCTGCCGGTCTGGGCGCTGCCCCGGCGACCACTGCCCCCGGAGTTCCTGCGGACGTTGTGGGCGCAGCTGGGCGCGGACGAGCAGGGGCAGCAATCACTGGCGGGACGTCCGGACCTGCCGCCCGACGTGCGGGACGCCCTCCTGAATTCAGGCGGTGTGGCCGTGCGGGGAGCCATGGCCGTGGGAGCTCCGCTGGACGAACCCCTGGCCCGCCGCCTCGCGTCCGACCCGGTGGACTGGGTGGCGGAGACGCTGCTGCGCAACCGGACGCTGCCCCCCGTAGTGGCCCGCGAGGTGCTCGCCCGCCTGGGACCGGACGTGCTCAACCCGTACTTCCACACGCGGGAGCCGCTGCCGCCTGACCTGCTGGGCGTGTACGCCGAGGTCGCCACCGGGAACGTCCTAGTGAACCTCGCCGCCAATCCGACTACACCGTCCCTGCCGATCATCGAGCAGTTGCGGGCGTCAGGGCCGGATGGGATTCGGCCCCTGCTGACCGACCCGACCACGCCCCCAGAGATGCTGGCGCGACTGGTGGGGACCGCGCACGACCTCCTGCTCGTGCAGCACCCGAACTTCACGGCGGATCACCTGCGCGCCCTGATCACGCAGGGAATCCACTCGTTTCGATTCTGGAAAAGGGGTCACGGCGAGGAACACCAGCGGATCACGGAGTTGCTTCACGCCATGCTGGACTCCCCGTTCATGACCCCGGACCTGTGGGACCAGTTGATCTCAGTCCGGGCCATGAATTGGGAGTTGCGACAAGCCGTCGCCTCCCGCACGGATCTGCCGGAGTTCATCGCTCGCCGCCTTAAGGAAGACCCCGTCCAGGCCGTCGCGGACGCGGTGCGGCGGGACCTCTGGCCGGACCTGTAGAGGTTCAGGGTCCCATGCCTGGGAATGTCTCCCGGATCACCTGTCCGTTCCGGAAGGTGGTGACCTGATCGCCGTATGGGACTCCGCCGATGACCGTCCAGGTGGTCGCGCGCAGCAGGGTCTCCACGTCGGTCAGGGGTTCTTCGGGCGGGCCGCGCAGCCACAGGAGGTGCGTGGCGCTCAGGCCGACGCTGGAGGCGCGGGGCTGGCTGCTGAGGCGCTGCATGGCACCGGGCGGGGGCGTGAAGCTCAGCGTGCGGTTCAGGTGAGCCTCGTCCACGAAAGCGACACGGAACGTCGTGCAGGACTTCACCTCCAGTCCCTGCCACCAGCGGGGGAGAGGCCCGTTCCCGCTGCTGCCTGAGACGGGTTCTACCGGTCCCTGTGGTTCGAGTGTGAGGATGATGGCCTGCGGCGTTCTCTGCTCGCGGACGTGTCCTTTCACGCCGATTTCAACCTCGCGCGGGCCGGTCTGCTCGACCTGCGTGACCCGGACCGGGGTGGTGAGTGGAATGAAGAACTCGGTGGTACTGCTCCCCCGGACGCAGCGCAGCGGGCCGCCGCCGTACACCCAGGCGTCCCGCCCGGCCAGCCGCGCCAGTTCCGGCGGGAGGGTGTCAGCCGGGGCGTGACAGGCGACCAGCAGGGGCAGGAGGGGTAGCCAGGGACGCATCCTCCAGGCATACCACCTCGTGTCCCGGGGCGCGTCCCACTTTGGGTGCGGCGCGGCGTAGCATCCGGGGCATGACTGCGTCCCGCCCGATTGCCGATCTGCGTTCCGATACCGTCACGACCCCCACGCCTGCCATGCGCGAGGCGATGGCGCAGGCGCCGGTGGGGGATGACGTGTACGGCGAGGACCCGACCGTGAACGAGTTGCAGGCGGAGGTGGCGCGCCTGACCGGGCACGAGGCGGGGCTGTTCATGCCGTCGGGGACGATGACGAATCAGGTGGCGATCGCGCTGCACACGCGCCGGGGCGAGGAGGTCATCTGCGCGGAGGGGTCGCACATCTACGAGTGGGAACTGGGCATGATGGCGACGTTCAGCGGCGTGGTGCCGCGTTTCGTGCCCGCGCCGCTGGGTGTGCCCGCCCCGGAGGACGTGCGCGCCGCGATCCGGCGCAGCATCCACCAGTCGCCGAGCGGGTTGATCAGTCTGGAGAACACGCATAACAAGGCGGGTGGGACGGTGATCCCGCTGGACGTGCTGGCGGGGATTCGCGCGGTGGCGACCGAGGAGGGGCTGCCGCTGCACCTGGACGGCGCGCGGGTGGTGAACGCGGCGGTGGCGTTGGGTGTGCCGCTGCGGGACGTGGCGGGGATGTTCGACACGGTCAGCGTGTGCCTCAGCAAGGGCCTGGGTGCGCCGGTGGGCAGCGTGCTCGTCGGCAGCGCGGCGGCCATGAAGGGGGCGCACCGCTACCGGAAGATGATGGGCGGCGGCATGCGGCAGGCGGGCGTGCTGGCTGCGGCGGCGCTGGTGGCCCTGCGCGAGGGTCCGGCCCGGCTGGCGGAGGATCACCGCCGCACCCGCGAACTGGCCCACGCCCTCGTGAACGCGGGCTTCGACGTGAACCTGAGCGCCGTGCAGACGAACATCATCTACGCCACCGTGCACGATGCAGCGGCGCATGCCACCCGCTGGAGCGAGCAGGGCGTCCTGTGCAACGCGCTCGGGCCGGACAGCGTCCGCTTCGTGCTGCACCATCAGGTGGACGACGAGGCCCTGGCGGGCGCGATCCGCGTCCTGACGGCTTAAGGGGCGCGGCAGGCGCAGCGTGCGGTGTGGGCTTGACACGGGAAGACGATTCGCGGACACGCTGTCCCCACTCCCCACTCCCCACTCCCCACTCCCCACTCCCCACCTCTCAACTTTCCGTTGACGCGCTGTGCGGGGTGGGCGCGGTAGGCTCGGGGGCATGACCGTTCCAGAGCCTACCGCGCCCAGTGTGCCGCCCGTTCCGCCTGCCGAGCCTGCCGGGGTGCGGGCGGTCAGTGGGAACCGCGCGGCGCTGACGCTGCTGCTGGTGCAGAACGTGGTGTCGGCGGTGCTGATGGGGGTGGGGGCGCCGCTGGGGCTGGCGCTGCTGGGGGCGTTCGCGGTGGTGGTGCTCGTGGCGTTCACGGCGTTCCGGGACACCATGACGGCGTTGCTGCGGGATTCGCGCTGGCGGACTCCGCCCGCATGGGGCGTGGCGCTGGCGGCGTTCGCGCTGGCGTTCCTGGCGTCGCGGGCGTTCGTGCTGGCGTTCGTGACGCTGGTGCCGTCGTCCGCGAACGCGGTGCCGCAGTTCCTGAGTCAGGGGGCGGACGTGTGGGTGCTGCTGCTCGCGGCGGGCCTCCTGATTCCCTTCGCGGAGGAGGTCGCATTCCGGGGTCTACTGATGCGCGGGCACGAGCGGGCGGCGGGGTTCACGGTCGCGGCGGTCACGAGTACGCTGGTGTTCTCGCTGGCGCACGGCGTTCCGGCCAGCGTGGTGGGCATCATTCCGCTGGCGTACGTGCTGGCGAGGGTCGTGCAGCACACCGGCAGCCTGTGGAACGGCGTGATCGTGCACGCGCTGAACAACACCATCGCGGTGGGGCTGGGCACGCTGCTCGCGGGTCGCCTCCCGTCCGACCCGGAGCGGGCGACCGAACTGCTGAAGAACGAGGCGTTGCGCCTGCCGGTCGCCGGGGGTGCGGCGCTGTTCGGGACGGTGGTCCTCGTCGTGCTGCACCTGTGGCTGACCCCGAAGGCGGACCCGCAGGAGCGCAGCGCGCCCGGCCCGTGGCTGAGCGGCGCGTTCGTAATCATGCTGCTGTTCGGCCTCAGTGCGGGGGCGCTGACCCTGCCGGGCGTGGCGCAGTGGGTCACGGACCTGCGCGGCGCGCTGCGATGACCGACCCGGCCCGTGCTGGCCTGTGGGCGCGGCTGCGGGCGTTCGCGCGGCACCTGAAGGCGGAACTGCTCGCCCTGAGCCTCGCGGCCCGCGACCCGCGCATGCCCTGGTACGCGCGGGCGTGGGCGCTGCTGGTCCTCGCGTACGCGCTGAGTCCCATCGACCTGATCCCGGACTTCATTCCGTTGCTGGGGCAGCTGGACGACCTGCTGCTCGTCCCGGCGGGGCTGTGGGTGGCGCTGCGCCTGATCCCGCCAGAGGTGCTTCAGGACGCGCGGCGCGAGGCGGCAGGCCACCCGCAGAAACTGGCCCGCAGCGCGGTCGGCGGGGCGCTGATTGTGCTGGTCTACGCTGCGCTGGTCGTGCTGGCGTGGGCGTGGTGGCGCGCCCGCAACGGCTGATAAGGGCTCCGGTTGAGAGGTTTGCAAAAACTTTCAACCCGAGCGGATGCGAGAAGGAGCAAAGCGGGTTCCGGGCGTGGAGTTGGCAACCCGGTGTGGTTCCGGGTTGTTAACGAAACAGACGGAATCCGTATGACAGGCGGAGGTTGACGGGTGGACCGGCAGGGCATCCGACTCCGGCACCCGCCCCGGTCAGCGGGTAGCATGCTCCGGATGGCCCGTTCCCGCCCGACTGCCCCTCCCGCCCCTGTTCCCGAGGCGCCGCTGCCCGCCTCGATCCTGGCCGGTCCGCGTCTGTTCGCCCGCGCGCTTGCGCCGACCGAGCCGCTCGCGTGGCGGTATCTGGGCGTGGTGGCGGTCGCGGCGGTGCTGTCCGGCGGGGCGTACGCGGCGCTGGTGCGCCCGGCGGTGAACCTCGCGGCCGAGGTGGCGGGCGGCGCGGCTCCGCTCGCGTCGCACGCGTTGAACGTGATCGGCGGGGCGTTCCTGTCAATGTTCACGTTCGGGTTGATGTGGGGACTGGGTCTGCTGGGCGCGGGTCGCGCGGGTCGCCCGGCGGAGGTGTTCGGCGCGACCTTCGCGCTGCTCCCGCCGCTGTACGTGCTGGTGATCGTCCTGAGCTTCCTGATCCCCGACGGGGCGTGGCGCCCGGCCGCGGACGCGCTGGCGGCGGTGGGCAAGGACCCGAACGCGGCGCAGCGACTGGGGCTGGCGGGCCTGAAGACGAGCTCGGCGGCGTTCCTGCTGCTGGTGGTCACGCTGGTGGCGCCGCTGGTGCAGTCCGGGCTGGCGTTCGTGGCGTTCCGGGAACTGACGGGCCGCGCGGGCCGCGCGGCGCTGGGCGCGCTGCTGCCGCTGCTGCCTGCGCTGACGGTGGGCTTCATCGCGCTGGCGCCCGTGCTGCTGGCCCGCTGAAGGAAAACCGCCCCGCAGTAACGCGGGGCGGGGAAGAGGTGGGATCAGGTCAGAACACGCTCTGAGCGGGGTCCCACAGCCGCCACAGTTCGTACAGGCCGATCAGGAGGTGCAGGACGACCTTCGCGGCGATCCCGGCGAGCAGGCCGATCAGGGTGCCCCAGGCGCTGCGCAGCGCGTCCATGGGCGCCTTGCGCACGATCAGCAGCTCGGCGGTCAGGGCGCCCAGCAGCGGCCCGACGATCAGGCCGAACGGAATGATCGGCAGGATGCCCACGATCCCGCCGATGATGGCGCCCCACACGGCCTGTTTGCTGCCGCCGTACTTGCGGGCGCCCCAGGCGGAGGCGACGTTGTCGATCATGCCGATCAGGACCGTGATGACCCCGAAGGTGATCAGGAACGGCAGGTCCGGCCAGGGCTGGAAGCCGTCGATCAGGGTGGCGGCGACACTGCCGATGAAGATGATGGCGGTGGCGGGCAGGGCGGGCACGAAGGTGCCGATCATGCCGATCACCCACGCGACGAGGAAGATCAGGAACGCGAGACTCACGCGTCTCAGTACGCCACACGCGGCGCGTTCGTTCCCGGGGCGGCCGTCCCGCGTGGGGGGCACAACAGAAGAAACCCCCACCGAAGTGGGGGTGTTTGGTTGCAGGGACAGGATTTGAACCTGCGACCTCCGGGTTATGAGCCCGACGAGCTACCAGACTGCTCTACCCTGCGTTACTCTGGTTCTTCTTTTCGCTCTTTCTTCGCGTTGCCGCGTTCAGTGCTCAGGAATAGTATCTCCCGTTTCGGGATCTGTCAACACCTGTGCGCTCGGCGTGCCGCGCGACAGTCCCGCACGCCGGGCGCCGGGTACGCTGGGCGGCGTGAGCACGCCCGAACCGTCCGCCATCCAGACCCGCAAACTGCGGCACATCGAGGCGTGCCTGCGGCCCGACAGTCAGTACGCGCGGCAGACGACCGGCCTGGAGGACGTGGCGTGGCCGTACCGGGCGCTGCCCGAGCGCAACCTGGAGGACGTGGACCTGCGCACCACCTTCCTGGGCCGCCCGCTGGCCGCGCCGGTCCTGATCGGCGCGATGACCGGCGGGGCCGAGGCGGCGGGGCGCATCAACCGTAACCTCGCCGTGGCGGCGCAGCGGCTGGGGATCGGCATGATGCTGGGCTCGCAGCGCGTGATGCTGGAACGCCCGGAGGCCGCCGCGTCCTTTCAGGTGCGGGACGTCGCGCCGGACATTCCCCTGGTCGGGAATCTGGGCGGCGCGCAGTTCCTGCTGGGCTACGGCCCGGAGGAGGCGCGGCGCGCGGTGCGGGAGGTCGGGGCGGACGCGCTGGCCATTCACGTCAATCCGCTACAGGAGGCGCTGCAGCCGGGCGGGGATACCCGCTGGGCGGGCCTGCGCGACCGGCTGGCCGAGCTGATCCCGGCGCTGGACTTCCCGGTGATCCTGAAGGAGGTCGGGCACGGGCTGGACGCCGCGTCGGCGGCGCTGGCGGCCCCGCTGGGCTTCGCGGCGCTGGACGTGGCGGGCGCGGGCGGCACGAGCTGGGCGCGCGTGGAGCAGCTCGTGCATCACGGGGAGGTCCGCACGCCGGACCTGTGCGACCTGGGTGTGCCGACCGCGCAGGCGCTGCGGGACGCGCGACTGGCCGCGCCGGGCGTGCCGCTGATCGCGTCGGGCGGCGTCCGCACCGGCCTGGACGCCGCGCGCGCCCTGTGCCTGGGCGCCGGGATGGTCGCGGTGGCCCGCCCGCTGCTGGAACCCGCCCTGCACAGCGCCGACGCCGCCGAAGCGTGGCTGGCGAATTTCATCCATGAGCTGCGGGTGGCGCTGTTCGTGGGCGGGTACGCGGGCGTGACCGAGCTGCGCTGCTGACGGTGGGATCAGCGGGCCGGGTAGGTGTATGATTTTTCACACCCCTGCCCGGCCCGCCTCTCCCAGTTCGGAGGTTGTGCATGACCGAATCCCCCACCCCCCGCACTGCCCTCCTGATCGGGGCGAGCGGCTTCCTGGGCCGTCACGTCGCGGCGCAGCTGCGCGCCGAGGGATGGACCGTCCATGTGGCGTCCGGCGCGGCGCTGACGGACGCCCCGGAGGCCACCTGGGATAGCCTGACGCGCGGCGCGCAGGCCATCGTGAACGCGGCGGGCCTCACTGCCGGCACGCTCCCGGACCTGACCCGCGCGAACGTGCTGCTCGTCGCGCAGGCGCTGGGGGCCGCCGCACGCGCCGGACTGCCCCTGGTACACCTGTCCTCCGCTGCCGAGTACGGCCGCACCCCGCACGGGCACGCCAGCCGCGAGGACGACCCCGCCCGGCCCCTCAGCCCCTACGGGGGCAGCAAACTGGCGGGCACCGCCCTGATCGAGGAGGCCACGCGGGCCGGGCGGGTGCAGGCGGCCGCGCTGCGCCTCACGAACCCGCTGGGCGCCGGGCTGGGCGAGGGAACCCTGCCGGGCCGCGCCGCCGCCACCCTGCGGGCCGCGCGGGCTGCCGGGCAGCGCAGCGTGCGCTTCGGGCCGCTGGGCGCGTACCGGGACTTCGTGGACGCCCGCGACGTCGCCCGCGCCGTCACCCACGCCCTGACGGTCCTCCCGCAGGGGGCGCTGGGCGGCGCCGTGAACGTCGGCAGCGGGGAGGCCCGGCCCGTGCGCGACATCGTGACCGGCCTCGCCGCGCAGCTCGACTACGACGGCGAGGTCCTGGAGGACGCCCCCGGCAGTCCCCGCAGCGGCGACGTGCCCTGGCAGCAGGCCAGCCTGGACCGCCTGCACGCCAGCGGCTTCCAGTTGCGCCATACCTTCACGGACGCCCTGAGCGCCCTGCTGAACCCGGACGCCCACCCGGCCCCGGGCACGGTCCCGGCATGACGCTCCCGGCGCACCTGTGGCCCGCGCTGCTCCTGCTGTCCGCCTGCGCCGCCCCGCCCACGCAGGCCGGACAGAACCCACCCGCAACCGGGACACCTGCCACGCCCGCCCCGATGCCGCTGACCGCCGCCCGCACCTGGGGCTACCAGCTGACCGGGTACGGCACCGACCGCCTGACGCGCGTGGCCGCCTCGGCGTTCGACGTGGTCGTCGTGGATACCCTGGACGACGACGCCCGCCCCTGGCCCGCCCCGGAGGTCGCGCAGGCCGCCCGCACGCACGTCCTGCTGGGCTACCTGAGCGTCGGCGCGGCCGAGGCGTACCGCCCGTACTGGCAGCCCGGCTGGCGCCCAGGCACCCCCGCGTGGCTCCTGGCGGAACAGCCCGACTGGCCCGGCAACTACGACGTGGCCTACTGGGACGCCGACTGGCAGGCGCTGACGCTGCGGGAACTGGACCGCGTGATCGACCAGGGCTTCCACGGCGCGTACCTGGACCTGATCGACGCCTACGAGGGGCACCCGGACCGGCCCGCCGCCCGCGCCGAGATGGTCGCGTGGGTGTGCCGCCTCGCCGCGCACGCCCGCGCCCGCCGCGCCGGGTTCCTGATCGTCCCGCAGAACGCCGCCGAACTCATCCGCGACCCCCGCTACGCCCCCTGCGTGGACGCCCTGGGCAGCGAGGAGACCTTCGTGTACGCCATGAACCAGCCCACCGAGGCCGCCCGCCGCGACACGCTGCTCGCCGACTACG
Organism: Deinococcus sp. JMULE3; assembly: GCF_013337115.1. Taxonomy (NCBI): domain Bacteria; kingdom Thermotogati; phylum Deinococcota; class Deinococci; order Deinococcales; family Deinococcaceae; genus Deinococcus; species Deinococcus sp. JMULE3. The sequence continues at coordinate 584,171 of NZ_SGWE01000004.1, read as the reverse complement.
CCCTGTGGAAGGCCGCCGGGAAACCCGTGTTCACCGTGGACTACGCCGACCAGCCCGACCTGACCACCCGCACGTACGCCCAGGCCCGCGCCCAGGGCCTCATCCCCTACGTCACCGTCCGCGAAGCCGACCGCCTCACCCCAGGACAATAGAAGGAGGGGACCGGAGGTTCGATCTCCGGCACCCCTCTACCCAGCCTGAAAGCGGATTCCGTCTGTTGCGTGGCCAGATCGGAACACCACCGATCTGCCCACTCCACGCCCGGAACCCGTTTTTCTTCCACTCGCTCCGCTCGGATTGAACGGCTTTGTCAGCCATTCAATCGGAGTTCGTATCACATGTTGTGCAGGACGTTCATGATGTCGCCGTCCTTCATGACGTACTCCTTGCCTTCGGTGCGCACCCAGCCCTTGCTCTTGGCGTTCGCCCAGCCGCCGGCCTCGACCATCTTGTCCCACTCGATGACCTCGGCGCGGATGAAGCCGCGTTCCAGGTCGCTGTGGATCTCACCGGCGGCCTCCGGGGCCTTCTCGCCGCGGCGGATCGTCCAGGCGCGCACTTCCTTCTCGCCGCTCGTGATGAACGTGATCAGGCCCAGCGTGTCGTACCCGACCGTGACCAGCTGGTCCAGGCCGCTTTCCTGCACGCCCAGTTCCTCCAGGAACGCGCGGGCTTCGTCCTCGGGCATCTCGGCCAGTTCACCCTCGATCTGCGCGCTGATCTTCACGACCTGCGCGCCCTCGGCGGCGGCGTACTCGCGGACCTTCTGCACGTACTCGTTGTCCTCGGTCAGGTTGTCCTCGCCGACGTTAGCGACGTAGATCACGGGTTTGGTCGTGATCAGCCCGAACTCCTTGGGGATGGGCGCGTCGTACGTCCCGGCGCGGGCGGGTTTGCCCTCGGACAGCACGGCGATGATCTGCTCGGCCAGTTCCGCCTGCTCTTTCGCGTCCTTGTCGTTCCCCTTGGCTTTCTTCTGGAGGTTCTGGAGGCGTTTTTCCAGGCCGCCCAGGTCCGCGAGGATCAGTTCGGTGTTGATCGTCTCGATATCGTCGATGGGGTCCACGCGGCCCGCGACGTGAATGACGTTCCCGTCCTCGAAGCAGCGGACGACGTGCGCGATGGCGTCCACCTCGCGGATGTTCGCCAGGAACTGGTTCCCCAGGCCCTCGCCCTTGCTCGCACCCTTCACGAGGCCCGCGATGTCCACGAACTCCACGAACGTCGGGATGATCGGCGGGACGCGCTCACCCTTCGTGAACACGCGGCTCAGCGCGGCGAGACGCTCGTCCGGGACAGTCACGCGACCCACGTTCGGTTCGATCGTGGCGAACGGGTAGTTCGCGGCGAGCGCCCCGGCGCGCGTGATGGCGTTGAACAGCGTGCTTTTGCCCACGTTGGGCAGACCGACGATACCAATAGCAAGACCCATACAGACTCCTTCCACGCGCCACTTGGCACGGCGCGGCAACCCTGACAGTGTACAGGGCCGCGCCCGCAACGGCACCGGACAGGCAGGGGCCAGAACCTCGTATCGCCCGATCGTCGTCCCTGGCCGGGAGGAGTAGTTGGGCACCTTCACGCTGCCCGAACGCGCCGCGTACCGGTCGGGGCTGGACCGCGCCCTGGCGTCTCTCCGGGGGCTGTTCGCGAAGCATCCTGACCGGATCGAGTTCGGGATCGTCAGTCTGCCGTCCAGTACGCCGGAGCGGCTCTCTCCCGTGGGCGGGTACGACGTCATCGGGATCGTCACGGTGCCGGGATGGGTGACGACCGATTTCCGTGGGCAGACTGTCCGCGTGGAGGATCTCCCGGACCTCCTGGAGCCCGAGCTGAGCGCCCTGTTCCGGTCACCGGTGCGCTGATGGGCAGCAGAACACCCCGGCCGGAGCGGGGGTGTGGGTGGGTGGAGTAGGTTGCACGGTCCGCCAGAGGTCCGGGGTCAGTGCCGCGCCGGGCGTCATTGGAGCAGGTGCAACGCGCCCAGTGTCCTCGCGTCGCAGCGGGCGGTTTGTAGCGCTCCTGGCAGTGTGGGGCGCACCTGAACGGTCTCTCAAGTCCAGATGACGCCCGGGTGACCGTCAGCGGCCCAGCAGGGGGCGGTCCATCGGTTCGCACGCGACGCCGTTGCGGTTGGGGTCGCGGCTGGTGTGGTACGCGGCCTCGGTGCGGCGCAGGTCCTTCAGGCCCAGCGGGACGAGGCGGCGGCAGTCGCCGGTGGTGTCCACGGCGGCGCGCAGCACCCAGCCTCGCTGCGTGCCGAACTGCACGTCGCACCACAGGGCGTAGCAGCGGTTCAGGTTCAGTGCCGTGCGGGCACCGAGGGTGCGCAGCGGCGTGCTGGTCTGGTTCGGGACCGGGTACAGTTTCGTGACGGGCATCACCCAGGCGGGCGTGGCGTGGGCCGCGCCGCACAGGAGCAGCGGCAGCAGGGGGCGGATCAGGCGGTGCATGGCGTGCGGGTAGTGTAGCCGCTCAGCCCGGCACCTCCCTTCACCCGGAAGGGGGGAGGGGAGGCGCCGGGCTGAACGGGGCGGTGAGGTTACAGGTAGTCGACGCTGATGATCTCGAACTCGGCGCTGCCCTTGGGGAGCTGCACCGTGACCTTCTCCCCGGCGCGGCGCCCGGCGAGGGCCTTGCCGATGGGGCTGGCGTCGCTGATCTTGCCTTTCAGGACATCCACCTCGTACGTGCCGACCAGTTCGAAGTGATGCTCCTTGCCTTTGGCGTCGCGCACGCGGACCTTAGCGCCCAGTCCGGCGCCGCCCGTGGCGTCCTCCTCGATGATCAGGGCGCGTTCCAATTGCCGCTCCAGTTCGGAGATGCGGGCCTCGTTCTCGCTCTGCTGCATGCGGGCCTCGTCGTACGCGGCGCTTTCGCGCAGGTCGCCGTCCTCGATGGCGCGGCCCATGTTCTCGGAGATCTCCTCGCGTTTGGTGGTCTTCAGGAAGTGCAGGGTTTCGACCAGTTTGTCGTACCCGCGCTGGGTCATCGTGATGCGATCCTTCGTCATAGACAGTCAAGTATAGGCGGTTTCGGATGGTGGCGGGGTGGGAACTGACCGGTCGTTCCGGCGCGGTGTATGAAGGTCACCCTGCCGTTATCCCACCCGCGCGGGGGCGCGCAGCCCGTAGCGTGCGGGGCATGACACGAGACGACGCGAGCGACTACGCGCCCGAAGGCGAGATCCGGGACGACGGCACCACCGGCGAACTGCTGAACGACAAGATGGCTGCCGAGGACCTGCTGCGCGCGGCGGCCAGCGAGGACGCCACGAACGTGAACGACCAGCCGGGCTTTCAGGACGGGTCGCAGGGCGGCCGGGACTTCGAGGACCGCCAGGGCACCCCGAACAACGACGGGGACAGCGACCTGGAGGGCCGCGCGGCAGGCGGCGATGGCACGCACCGCAGCGGCGGCATCGACGGCGGCCCGGCCCGCACGACGCCCCTGCCGGGCGCCAAAAAGTAGGCATCAGGTAGAGGGGACCCCGGCCACACGGTCAGGGTCCCATCTGCTGTTGCGGGTTCAGCGGGTTTCGCTGCTGATGCCCAGGTTGTTCGCCACGGCCTGCTGCACCTGCTTCTGCGTGTCCATCACCTCGACCTCGACCTGAGCGCCGCTCTCCAGGTCCATCACGAAGTGGTCGCCGTCCAGCCGCACGCGCGAGAGGATCTGCTCCTCGCCCTCGGGGCGGGTCGTGGCGCGCAGGTCCACGAAGCGGCGCAGGGGCGTGCGGATCACCTTCGGCGCCAGGATCTCCTCGACCTGGAAGATCCCGCCGGAGTTGTTCATGGTCACGCTGATCAGCACCGGCTTGTCCCGCCCGCGCTCGATGACCACCTGATCCACCGCCAGTGCGCTGATCGAGTGGATGTCCACGCTGCCCAGGCTGAATGCCTTGCGTCCCCGGCCCTTGGTGATGTCCGTCCCGTCCGCCACGGCGACGATGCCGCCCTCCATGGTCAGCGGCGCGGGGTTCAGGTCGTGGCAGTTGATGGCGCCCAGGATGAACGAGCGCACCTTCACGCGCTTGAACGGGTCGGGGTACAGCGGCGTCATGATCCGGTCGAGGATCGGCAGGGCCAGCGCCACGCCGTGCGCCTCGTGCCCCACGCGGTGAATCTGGTTCCCGATGTCGTGCAGCATGGTGCCCAGGATGACCGTCAGGAACACGTCGTCCGCGTCTCCGACGCCACTCTCCATGATGTCGGTCCGCACCCCGCCCTCGAGCAGGAGTTCGGTGATCGCCATGCCCGCCGCGCCCGTAATGAACGCGTGCACGCGGCCGTGGTCGTTGTACCCCAGCTTGCGCATGGTGATGTAGTTCGCCATGTCCCAGTGCGCCAGGGCCTCCGGGTCGGCGCGCAGCGCGTCGTACGCGGCCAGGGCGCGTGGGTAGTCCCGCAGGTCGGTGCGGATCGCCTGATTGGCCTCCTCGATCAGTTTCGCGCGGGGCGTCGTGAACTCGACCACGCGGGTCTTCGCGGCGGGCGCGGCGCTGTCCTCGCGGCCCGCGACGTCGCTGACCGTGCCGCCCTCGACCTGCAGGCGGAACTTCTGCTCGCCGCCCATGCCGTCCTCATTCACCCTGGAACTCCGCGCGGCGCTTGTTCAGGAAGGCGTCCACCCCCTCACGGAAGTCCTTCGTGGCGACCGTCATGCCGAACAGGTCCGCCTCGACCTCCAGGCCCGCCTCCAGCGTGGTGTCCAGGCCGCGGCGCACCGCCTCCTTGACGAGGGACAGCGCGATCGGGGCGTTCTTCAGCATCAGCTCGGCCACCTCGCGCGCCTTGGTCAGCGCGTCGTCCGCGACGTAGTTCACGAGGCCCATGCCCAGCGCCTCGTCGGCCTTCACCTGCCGGGCCGTGAGCATCAGGTCCAGCGCGCGGCCCGCACCCACCAGCCGCGCCAGACGCTGCGTGCCGCCGAAACCGGGGATCAGGCCCAGCGAGACTTCCGGCAGGCCCAGGCGGGCGGTCGTGGCGGCCACGCGCACGTCGCACGCCAGCGCCAGTTCCAGCCCGCCGCCCAGCGCGAAGCCGTTCACGGCCGCGATCACGGGAATCGGCAGCGAGGAGATCTGATGCATGACGTCCTGCCCGGCCAGCGACAGCTCGCGGCCGTCGTACACGCCCTCCAGGTTCTCGAACTCGCTGATGTCCGCGCCCGCCACGAACGCCTTGTCCCCGGCGCCCGTGATGATCAGCGCGCCCACCTCGGCGTCCTCCACGATCAGGTTCACGGCCTGCGCGATCTCCGACAGGGTGTCGGCACTCAGGGCGTTCAGCGCGCGGGGGCGGTTGATGGTCAGGACCGCGATGGGGCCATGCTGGTCAATCTGCACGTTGTTGAACTCGAATTCATCCAGTTGGGTCATGCGAGTATCCTGCCACAGCCCGCCCCGCGCACAAAGGGCGCACAACAGCGATCACAACAAAAAGAAGGACCGCCCGGCTGGACGGCCCTCCCCGGCACGGTCGCTCATACGGATTCCGTTTGCTCCGTTGACAAATCGGAACATCACCGATCTGTCAACTCCACGTCCGGAACCCGTTTTCCTCCTGCTCGCATCCGCTCGAGTTGAAAGATTTTGCAAACCTTTCAACCGGAGTCCGTATCAGTCGCGCGCGGCCAGCGTCACGATGGCGTCCAGCGCCACGCGCACCATGCGGTCCACCCCGGCCGCCAGCACGTCGTCCGGCACCAGCTGCGGGTCGCCGATGTCGTTGCTGCACGCCGTCAGGCACGCCGCGCGCAGCCCCCGCTGAGCGGCCACCAGGAAGATCGCGCTGGCTTCCATCTCGAAGCCCAGCACGCCCCGGCCCGCCCACAGCCGCGCGTGCTCGGGCGTGCTGGCGTAGAAGGCGTCCTCGGTCATGACCAGCCCCACGTGGTGCGGCGCGCCGCTGGCGCGGGCGGCCTGCACGCTGGCCTCCACAACCTCGAAGCTCGCGGCCGGAGCGTACGGCGCGCCGCCCAGCATCTGCCGGGTGGTGCCGTCGTTCGGGACGGCCGCCGTGGCGATCACCAGATCACCGGGCGCCACGCTGGGGGTCGCGCCGCCCAGCGTGCCCACGCGGATCAGCGTCCGGGCGCCCAGCCGCGCGAGTTCCTCCGCGACGATCGCCGCGCTCGGGCAGCCCATCCCGGTCGTCTGCACGCTGACCGGCACGCCCTGATACGTGCCCGTGAAACCCAGCAGCTGTCGGTGGCTGGTGTACTCGTGGGCGCCCTCCAGGTATGTCTCGGCGATGTGCCGGGCGCGGTTGGGATCGCCGGGCAGCAGGACATACGGGGCGACGTCGCCGGGCTGGGCTCGAACATGAATCTGGCTCATGCGCCGGAGTATAGGTGGCGCGCCGGGTGCCGCCTACTGCCCGCAGGGTCCGCCGGACCGTGAGCGAAAGCTCATGAACGCCGGGCATGACGGCCCCGACAGCTTTCTCACGAGGCAGGTCGCTGAGCCCGCCCTGCACGTACTCCGCCCTCCTCATGCGAAAGGGCCGATCTGTCATGCGACGCTCACGATCAAGCGGAATGTCAGATTCGACTCACAAAAGCCCTTCACGTCGAGGAACTCACGGCGGTCTGTTCACAAAGACCTCACTGCCCCTGCCTACCGTGAGTCCCAGAGAGACGCGTCACATTGTGTCGATGTTTCCGAATCAGACCGCTCAAGGAGAACCACACATGCGCAAATCACTGATCATCGCGTCCACCCTGGCCCTCAGCCTCGGCGCAGCCAGCGCCCAGACCACCACGACCGCCGCCCCCGCCCAGGTCACCCTGAGCGACGTCCCCGCCGGTCACTGGGCCAAGGACGCCGTGGACAAGATCGTCCAGTGCGGCCTGATTCAGGGCTTCCCCGACGGCACCTTCCGCGGCAACGAGAACCTCACCCGCTACCAAGCCGCGCTGATCTTCTACCGCGCCCTGCAGACCGGCAGCCTCAGCGGCTGCGGCTTCAGCGCCAGTGACATGACCACTATCGCCAACGGCATGCAGGAAGTCAGCACCGAGCTGGCCGCCATCGCCAGCCGCGTCACCGACCTCGAGAAACTCACCGCCGACCAGCAGGCCCGCATCGACGCCCTCGAAGCGAAGATCAACGGCATGGACACCGGCGCTGCCAGCGCCGACGTCGCCGCGCTGAACGCCCGCATCGACGCGCTGGAAGCCGCCATCCGCAACATCCCCGCCGGTCCCCAGGGTCCCGCAGGCCCCACCGGCCCCCAGGGCCCCGCAGGCCCCACCGGTCCCCAGGGCCCCGCAGGCGCCAGCACCAGCACCACGGGCACCGTCACCACCCCCGCCCCCAGCACCGGCACCACCGTCGTCATCGGTGACACCACCCCCGTCGCCGCCGCCCCCATGAAGAACCTGTACGCCGGGGTCGGCGTGGGCGCCAAGATGGCCGGCAACGGCGCCGAGTGCCTGAACACCTTCGACCAGAACAAACCCAAGGTGAACTACTGCTACACCGGCAGCGTCATGGTCGGCAGCAACCAGGTCATCGGCCCGGTCGGCGCCCGCGTGGCCGCCGAGTACCAGCCCGGCTACAACGGCGTGAGCGTGGACGCCAACGCCACCTACGCCCTGCAGAACGGCAGCAGGCTGACCCCCTACGTCGGCGCCGGTCTGGGCCTGACGAGCAGCCAGACCCGCACCGCCGGGTCCACCGCCAACGCCAGCGACATCTACGTGAACGGCATCATCGGAGTGGACTACAACATCACCGACAGCCTCGCGGTGTTCGTGGAAGGCAACGGCCGCTACTACCTGAGCAACAACGGCTACGGCACCGGCCTCGCCACCAGCGCAGCCGACAAGGGCGGCTTCAACGGCGGCATCAAGACCGGCGTGAAGTTCTACTTCTAAGCCCCACACCCCTCCAGGGTTGCGACCCCCGGCCACTCGGCCGGGGGTCTTCGCATGGCAGGCGCGGCACGGTGTCCCTCACGCGTGCGGGCTACACTGCGCGGTGATGCGGCTCGTTTCGTTCATTCAGGTGCTGCTGCTGCTGGGCATCGCCGCGTACCTCGCGCTGGTCACGCTGGAGAACCCCGGCGTGGTCCGGCTGCCCCTGCCCACCGGGAGCGGTGAACTGACCGTGCCGGTCGGGGCGGGCGTGGCGATCTTCCTGGCGCTGGGCGTGCTGTTCGCCACGCTGCTGCTGCTGCCCGGCCTGTGGCGGGAACGCGTGCGCCGCACCCGCGAGGCCCGGCTGCGGCGCCAGGCCGAGGACCGCCTGACCGCGACCCTCCAGGCGCGCCTGGGGTCGGTGGTGCCCACCGAGGTCATCACGGACAGCGAGGTGACTCCATGACCGGTGACACCGTGACCGCGCCCCGCTGGGTGCTCGCGCCGCCCGCCAGCCGCCAGGAGCTGCTGCGCGTCATGCAGGAATGGCGCGTGTCGCCCCCGCTGGCGCAGGTCCTCACCGGGCGGCACCTCACGCCTGCGCTGCTGGACCCGCCCCTGACGCTGACGCCGAACCCGGCGCTGCGCGAGGCTGCCCGGCGCATCGTGACCGCGATCAGGGGGAAGCAGCGCGTCCGCATCCACGGGGATTACGACGCGGACGGCGTGAGCGCCACCGCCACCCTGGTCCTGGGCCTGCGCGACCTGGGCGCAGACGTGCATGGCTTCATCCCGCACCGCCTGAACGAGGGCTACGGCGTCCACCCGGACAAGGTCGAGGAGCACGCCGCTGCCTGCGACCTGCTCGTGACCGTGGACTGCGGCGTGACGAACCTGGAGGAGGTCGCGGCCCTGATCGCGCGGGGCGTGCAGGTCATCGTCACCGACCACCACGCGCCCGGCGCCGATTTCCCCGACGCACTGGTCGTCCACCCGCGCCTGACCGACCGCTACGACCACGACCTGCACAACCTGACCGGGGCGGGCGTCGCGTACCACCTCCTCTGGGCCGTTCATGAGGAACTTGGCCTGCCGGAACCACGCGCCCTGACGGCCCTGGCGACCCTGGGCACCGTCGCGGACGTCGCGCCTCTCATCGGGGAGAACCGGGCCCTGGTCAGGGCCGGACTGGACGCCCTGCGGGACACGACCCTGCCGGGCCTGCGCGCCCTGCTCGACTCTGGCCGCGTCAAGCGCCCCACCGCGCGGGACGTGGCCTTCATCCTCGCGCCGCGCATCAACGCCGCCGGACGCCTCGGCGAGGCCGACGTCGCCCTGGACCTGCTGACTACCCCCAGCGCGCACGACGCCAGCCGCCTCGCGGAATACCTGGAGATCCGCAACCAGGAACGCCGCAAACTCCAGGACGACATGTTCCAGCACGCCCTGACCCTCGCCGACCCGACCGAGCCCGCGCTCGTCGTCACGCACCCCGACTGGCACGCGGGCGTCATGGGCATCGTCGCCAGCAAACTCGTCGACGCGTACCACAAACCCGTGTTCATCGTCGCGCAGGGCAAGGGCTCCGTACGGTCCACGCCCGGCATCAGCGCCGTCGAGGGCCTGCGCTACAGCCACGACCTCCTGAAACGCTACGGCGGGCACCCCGGCGCCGCCGGATTCGCCATCGACCCCACCAATATGAACGCCTTCCGGGACCGCATCCACGCGTACGCCCGGCAGTTCCCCACCCCCGTCGCGCAGGTACGCCTGGATGCGCCACTCCCCGCGCTGGCCGCCAGCCTCGACCTGCTCCAGGAGACGCACACGTTCGAACCCTTCGGCGAGGGGCACGCCCTGCCGCTGTGGCACCTGCGCGAACCCCTCACCGAGACCCGACTGGTCGGCAAGAAAGGCAACAGCCTCCAGTTCAAGGTCGCGGGCCTGCGCGGCATCAAATTCGACGAAACAGACGACGCTGCCGGAGAACGCGACCTGGGCGCGCACCTCGTCAGCAGCGAATGGCGCGGCCAGACCCGCCTGGAATTCCACGGACAGGCCCTCCGCGCCCCCGGCACCATCGACCTCGACGCCCCCAACCCCGAGCGGCCCACCCCGCGCCTGAACCCCAAAGCCGCCATGGAACACCTGCGCGCCGGAGCCAGCGCCTACGCCGAAGGACCCGTCGCCGCGTACCTGCGCGACAACGTCCCCGGCCTCACCCTCGTCACCACCGCCGACGCGCACCCCGGCGGGGAACTCATCCTGTACGCCCTGCCACCCGAGGACACCCTGCGCGGCTGGCTGCACGCCACCCAGACCCGCCCCACCGCCAGCCTCGCCTTCGCGTTCGGCCCCAAAACCCTCGCGGAACTCGAAGGCAGCCTCAGCCGCCACCACCTCAGCGCCCCACCCGCCAACCCCCTCCTGAACCCCGGCACCCTGGAAGCCGCCGCCGACGCCTACCGCCGCTGGCAGTGGGCTCACCACTGGCGCACCCTCAGCGACGACGGCTGGACCGCCAGCGTCCACGCCATGCTCGGCGAACCCGTACAGGAACGGGAAGCAGTCAGCGCGGACTGAGAAGGGTCGAATCGTATGACGACTTAAGGCGTGTGCTCACAGCTGGGCACGTTCCGCTGGCCAGCACACTCCACCACCAGGAGGGCGTTCTGGAATGTCAAATCAAAATACCCCTGTGCCCGTCGCAGAAAGCCAGCCACCCGGATTGTGCCGTCTCCGATTTCAAACTCGCAGATCTCTGAGAGCTCTTCAGGAAGATGTTCAATAACCGGCAAACCGCCCTCTTCTCCGTGCTTTCGGATGGTCAGCGCGGTCCATGCAGTGAGTTCGAGGCGTACGCCTTCCAGCGTGACGTCCGGATCGATGTAGGCACCGGTCACTCCCACGACGAAGAGTCGCTCCTTCTGATCAAAATGCATCGCCAGTACAGGATCGTCGGGAGAAAACGACAGGGTTGCGCAGTGCCTGGGATGAAGCCTGATCATGTTCCCGTGACGCGGCGGGCGAGGGTCCAGCCGCTCAGCAGCGCGGTTTCCACGCGGGGGCCGTGCTCGTCGGGCGTGAACCAGTCGCCGCACCAGCCGATGCGTAGTTCGGGGTCCCAGTGGCAGGGGCCGGGCGCGGGGTGGGTGGGGATGGCGTAGCGCCAGCGGTGCGTGAAGGTGTGCAGGGTGGGGGGGAGGTCGCCTGTGATGTCGGCGGCGGCGCGCAGCAGGTCGGGCAGGACTTCCTCGGGGGTGCGGTCGAGGTTCGCGCGGCTCCAGTCGGGCGTGGCGTGCAGCGTCAGCGCGGGTGGGTGCCCGGCGGGGCGTTTGGTATGCTCGCGCGCCAGCCACTCCAGCACGGGATGGTCGGCGCGCAGGGCGGGCCAGCTGGCTTCCAGATCGTGTTCCAGCACGATGCCCGCCGCCCAGCACGGCGCGTATTCCACGCCCGCGACCCGTTCAGTGGTGCCCTCGGAGTCGCTGCCGCGCAGGTCGAGGTCCGCCAGGAGGGGGGCCAGCTGCGGTGCGGGCAGGTTCAGCAGGAGCGTCCCGGCGTCCCAGGTGGCACCGTCGCGGGTGTGGATGCGCCAGCCGCCGGGGCGGCGTTCCAGGCTGGTGACCGTCACGCCGGTGGTGACCTCCAGCCCGCGTGCGAGGGTGCGGCCCAGGGTGCTGAGGCCCTGCGGGGGCACGAAGCGGGGGTGCCCGTCGCCGCCGCCGCTGAGCTGTCCGGCCTCCCAGCGGGGAATACCGCGTGTCCACTCGGCGTTCCAGCCTTCCCGGATGCCTGCCTCGGCCAGTGCGCGGGTGCGGTCATGCCGGGCGGTGAAGAACCGCGCCCCGTGATCCAGCCGCGCCTCCCGCCCGTCGGGGAGGGTCACGCGGCGGGTGGCGGCGCGGCCCGACACGCCGCGCGCCTTGTCCAGCAGCGTGACGTGTTGCCCCGCCGCCCCCAGGTCACGCGCCGCCGCCAGGCCGCCCAGGCCCGCACCGACCATCAGCACGCCTTGCATGCGTTACAGCAGCGCCCGGTGATCGGCGAGGAGGCAGCGGTCCTGTACGACGTCGATGCCGCGCGCCGCGAGCTCGCGGGCGGTCGCGTCGTCGCGGATGCCGAGCTGCAACCACACGACTTTCGGCGGGGTGGGCATGGCCAGGATGTCGGGCAGGTGCTGGCGCACCTTGTCGCTGCGGCGGAACACGTCCACGATGTCCACCGGGGTCGTGATCTCCGCCAGGGTCGCCACCGCCCTGTGCCCGAAGTAACTCTCGCCACGCGCGGCCAGCGCCGGGTTTACCGGGATGATCGTGTACCCCTGGCGGTGCATGTACTCGGGGACGTAGTACGCGGGTTTCATCGCGTCGTGGTGGAAGCCCACCACGGCGATGACCTTGTGGTCGGTGAGGATCTGCCGCACCTGCGCCGTCTGCGTGACGAGTGTCATGCGCCCAGATCCCGACCCAGATCGAGGTACGCGGCGCGCGCGGCGTCCAGCGTGGCGTCCAGTTCCGCGTCGCCGTGCACGCCACTCACGAAGATGCTCTCGAACTGGCTGGGCGCCCAGTACACGCCCCGGCCCAGCATCCCCTGGAACCAGCGGGCGAAGGCCTTCGTGTCGCTCGCAGCGGCGTCCGTGTACGTCCGCACGCTGCCGTCCGGTGCGTTCAGGTGGAAGGCGGTCAGCATGCTGCCGATGTGGTTGATGCTGACCGGCACGCCCGCCGCGGCCGCCGCGTCCCGCAGGCCGTCCGCCAGAGCGGTGGTGTATGCCCCCAGCCGCGCGTACAGGTCCGGGTCGGCCTCCAGCGCACTCAGGGTCGCGAGGCCCGCCGCCATCGCCAGCGGGTTCCCGCTGAGCGTCCCGGCCTGATACACCGGACCCTGCGGCGACACGAAATCCATCACTGAAGCGCGGCCCCCGTACGCGCCCACCGGCAGGCCGCCGCCGATGATCTTGCCCCAGCAGATCAGGTCCGGACGCAGGCCCAGCAGGCCCGTCGCGCCGCCCAGCGACAGCCGGAAGCCGGTCATGACCTCATCCGCGATCAGCAGCGCCCCGTGGGTCTTCACGCGGTGCAGCGCCGCCAGGAACTCCGGCGTGGGAATCAGCACCCCGGCGTTCCCCACCACCGGCTCGAAGATCACCGCCGCCACCTCCGACCCGCGCGCGGCCATCAGGGCGTCCAGCGCCGCCGGGTCGTTGTACTCGGTGACCAGCGTCAGGCCCGCGTACTCCTCGGGCACGCCCGCGCTGCTCGGGGCCGCCGCGCCCAGCGCCCCGTCCGCGTTCGTCATCAGGCCACTCCCGGCCTCCACGAGCAGGCCGTCCGCGTGCCCGTGGTAGTTCCCGCGGAACTTCACGATGAACTTCCGGCCCGTCACGCCCCGCGCCAGCCGCAGCGCACTCATGGTCGCCTCGGTCCCGCTGCTCACGAACCGCACGCGGTCCACGCCCGTCAGGCGCGTCACCAGCTCCGCCAGCAGTACCTCCCGCTCGCCGGGCGCGCCGAAACTCGTGCCGTACTGCAGCGCGTCCGCGATCGCCTCACGCACCGCCGGGTGGTTGTGCCCCAGGATCATCGGCCCCCACGACCCGATGTAATCCAGCAGGCGCGTGCCGTCCGCGTCGGTCAGGTACGCGCCGTCCGCTCGGGCGATGAAGCGCGGCGTGCCGCCCACGCTGCGGAAGGCCCGCACCGGACTGTTCACCCCGCCCGGCGTGACGGCCCGCGCGCGCGCGAACAGCGCCTCCGAATGCGCCGTGGGCGCGGGCGTAGGAACAGCTTGCAACTCGGTGGTCATGCCCCCCACCTTACCGGAGGCCTGTGAGGCCTGTGGGCAACCCAGCGCACACTGAAGTGGAGCCAGGAGGTCTGCACCGCGCGCCGGGCCGGACGGGAGGGGCGCGCTACGCTGGCGGGATGAGTGAGTCGTCCCCCAACCTGACCGTCCGGGAGATGGGCGTGCGGGCCCGCGCCGCTGCCCGCGTGCTGCGGTCGCTGCCCACCGCGCGCAAGGTGGCCGCGCTGCACGCGATCGCCGCCGGACTGCGTGCCAACGCACCCGCGATCCTGGCGGCGAACGCGCAGGACGTGCAGGCTGCCATTGAGGCCGGACTGCCCGAACCGATGGTGGCCCGCCTGCGGCTGGACGCCCGGATGCTGGACGGCATCGCGGCGGACGTGGAGGCCGTGTCGCGCCTGCCCGACCCGGTGGGGGAGACCACCCCCGCGCAGACCCAGCCGAGCGGCATCCGCGTCAGCACCCGGCGCGTGCCGCTGGGCGTGCTGGGCGTCATCTACGAGAGCCGCCCGAACGTGACCGTGGACGTCGCCGCGCTGGCCCTGATGAGCGGGAACGCCGTGATCCTGCGCGGCGGCAAGGAAACCGTGCGCAGCAACGCCGCGCTGGAGGACGTCATCCACGCCGCGCTGCGGGAGCAGGGCCTCCCGGCGGACGGGGTACAGGTCATCCGCGACCCGGCCCGCGAGCGGATGCTGGAGCTGCTGAAACTGGACGATCTGGTTGATGCGATCATCCCGCGCGGCGGGGCAGGCCTGCACCGCTACTGCGTGGAGAACGCCACCGTGCCCGTCATCGTGGGCGGCATCGGCGTGGTGCACGTGTACCTCGACCCCAGCTTCACCCGCGACCCCGAGGACCGCGCGCGCGCCCTGGAGATCGTCCGGAACGCGAAGGTGCAGAAACCCAGCGCCTGCAACGCCCTGGACACCCTCCTGATCCACGTGGCGGCCCTGGACGCCCTGCCGGACATCGCCCGCGACCTTCAGGCGCACGGCGTGACCCTGCGCACCGACCCGCCCGCCCACGCGGCCCTGAGTGCCGCCGGGATCACCACCGAGCCCGCCACGGACGCCGATTACGGTACGGAATTTCTGGCCCTGACCGCCAGCGTGAAGACCGTCCCCTCCTTCGAGGACGCGCTGGACTTCATTGCCGCGCGCGGGAACCACACCGACGTGATCCTCACCCGCGACGATGCGCAGGCGGGGCGGTTCATCGAGGACGTCGACAGTGCCGCCGTGGTCGTGAACGCCAGCCCCCGCTTCAACGACGGCGGGCAACTCGGCCTGGGCGCCGAGGTCGCCATCAGCACCCAGAAACTCCACGCCCGCGGCCCCATGGGCCTGCGCGAACTGACCACCACGAAATGGATCGTGGAAGGCAACGGCGAGGTCAGGGAGTAGATGGTCAAAAGTTGATGGTTGATAAAGGGTCGCCCCTTCCATCAACCATCAACTTTCAACCGTTCACACCCCGAGCGGGACGTCCACTCCGAGTTCGGCCAGCACGGTGCGGATGGCCTGCGCGTCGATGCCGGTGCGGGCGTGGACGCTCTCGACGGTCGCGTGTTCCTGGAATTCGTCGGGGATGCCCAGGACGCGCACGGGAGTCCGCAGGCCCTCGGCGTTCAGGAATTCCAGGACGGCGCTGCCGAAGCCGCCCACGACGGTGTTGTCCTCGACGGTGATGATCGCGCGGGCCGTGCGGGCCACGTCGCGCAGCATCGCCTCGTCCAGGGGTTTCACGAAGCGGGCGTTCACGACGCCCACGCCGTCCAGTCCGGCGGCGGCCTTCTGCGCGTACTCCAGGCCCTTGCCGCCCGCCAGGATCACGACGTCCGTGCCGTCCTGCACGCGTTCCCAGGTGCCCCACTCCAGTTCAGGCCAGGTGCCCTCCGGAACGGGGGTGGTGTTGCCGCGCGGGTAGCGGATCGCGAAGGGACCGTCGTACGTCTGCGCGTACTTCAGCATGCCGCGCAGTTCCGCCGCGTCCTTCGGCAGGCCGATGCGCACGCCGGGGATGGAGCGCAGGAAGCTCAGGTCGAACACGCCGTTGTGCGTCGCGCCGTCCGCACCCACGATCCCGGCGCGGTCGATGGCGAACGTGACGTTCAGGTGCTCGATGGCGACGTCGTGCAGCACCTGATCGTACGCGCGCTGCAGGAACGACGAGTAGATCGCCACGACCGGGCGCAGGCCCTGCAGGGCCATCCCGGCGGCGGCGGTCACGGCGACCTCCTCGGCGATCCCGACGTCCAGGTAGCGGTTCGGGTGCGCCTTCGAGTACCCGACCAGCCCGCTGCCCTCGCGCATGGCAGGCGTGATCACGAAGGTGCGCGGGTCCTGCGCGGCCAATTCGGTCATGGCGTCCCCGAAGGCGTTGCTCCACGAGTACGCCTTGCTGGCGCTGAACTCGCCGGTGCTCGGGTCGAACTTGCCCGGACCGTGCCAGTAGATCGGGTCCGCTTCCGCGTAGCTGAGGCCCTTGCCCTTCTTCGTGACGACGTGCAGGATGGTCGGCCCGTCCAGATCCACGAGGCGTTCCATGAGCCACACGAGTTCCTGCACGTTGTGCCCGTCCACCGGGCCGACGTAGCGCACACCCATCGCCGCGAAGGGATTCACGCTGGCCGGGTCGAAGAAGTGCCGCGTGCTGCTCTTGGCGCGGCTCATGAAGCTCGCCAGGGGCTTGCTGACGGCCTCCATGGCCTTCTTGCCCGCGCCCTCGCCCTCCTGGAACCACTTCTGCACCTGCAGGCCCCGCATGAACTTGTTCATCGCGCCCACGTTCTCGCTGATGCTCATCTCGTTGTCGTTCAGGACGATCAGCATCCGGCGGTTCATGTCCCCGATGGTGTTCAGCGCAGCCAGGGCCATGCCGCCCGTCAGGCTGCCGTCCCCGATCACGGCCGCGACCTTGTAGTCCTGGCCCAGCGCGTCGCGGGCCATCGCCATGCCCAGCGCGTTCGCGAGGGAGGTGCTGGCGTGTCCGACCGTGATCGCGTCGTGCGGGGACTCGCTGACCTTCGTGAAGCCCGACAGACCCCCCTCCTTCTTCACGGTCGCCATCTGGTCGCGCCGCCCGGTCAGGATCTTGTGCGCGTACGCCTGATGCCCCACATCGAACAGAATCCGGTCACGCGGCGAGTTCAGCACGTAATGCAGCGCCACGATCAGGTCGGTGGCGCCCAGCGACGACGCGAGGTGCAGCCCGCCGACCGAGCACACCCGCGTGATCTCGTCACGCAGTTCCTGCGACAGCGCGGGCAGCTGCTCACGCGAGAGCTTCTTGAGGTCGTCGGGATTGTTCACGCGGTCCAGCAGCGGCGTGCCGGACGGCTGTCTGATGTCGGTCATGGTTGTCCTCCTGAACGCGGGGCGAAGTTCCGCTCCGTCAGGAGCAGCCCCTCGGGCGTGCGCACCTCGCCCACGAAAGGCGTGAACCACAGCTGCTGGGTGGCCGGGAACAGCCCGCCCACCGTGTCGCTGATCTGGCGCGTCACCACCCACACGTCGAAACGCCCGCCCGGCGTACTCACCGTGCGGCGCTCCTGCACCAGATAAGAGTACGACAGCGTGCCGCTGCCCTTCACGGCCCCGTCGTCCCCGACCAGACTCACCTGACTCTGCCCCTGCCACGTCAGGCCCGTACGCCACGCGTCCGGCGCGGGGTACTCCAGCCACGCCGGTTGCAGCCGCACCGTCACCCCCGGCTTGCGGATGCCAAGCAGTTTCACGCCCTGCGCGTCCGCCACGCGGTACCACGTCTGGTCCGCGCCGCGCCCGGTCATGCGCGTGGCGTTCGCCGCCTCCCCGCCAAACAGGGTCGGGCCGAGGTTCTGCACCACGTACGGCGCGCCGCCCGCATCCTCGCCTTCCGGCAGGTACGCCCACTGCAGCCCGGTCTCCTGCGGGTAGAACGACGCGCGGGTCAGCGGCGTGCTGCTCTGCACCGTACCGGGAGCGGTCGCCTGCGGGGCGCACGACCCCAGCGCGGCGCACAGCGCACCGGCCAGCACGGCAGCGAACGGGAAACGGGGGGCGGGCATGGCACCAAGCTTAGAACGCCTCATCGCCCTCATTCTGTCAGCAAACATGAAGTTCACCTGACGAACGTCCCCCCAAAGAGGGAGGGACACCCGGTCACAGGCCTGCGGGTGCCCCCCCCTCGGCAGGCTTCAGCTGTTGCTGCCGCCCCCCTCGCCCTGCACCTTGGCTTTCAGGGCCGCCATCGCGTCATCCAGCGCCTGCCCCCGCCCCAGGTCCTTGAGCTGCGCGTCGAAGTCGTTCTCCCTGCGCAGATCCTGCATGGCGCGGTTGCGGTCCTCCATGCCGGACACCTTCTGCTCCATCTCCTCGAAGGCGTCCATGGCGCCGCCCGCCTTGTCGAAGCCGGACACGCGGTCCAGGGTCGCCCCGGCCTGCGCGGTCTTCTGCCGGGCGGCCAGCAGGGACTTCTTGCTCTCCATCTCGTCGATCTTCGCTTCCAGTGCGCGCAGCTGGGTTTTCAGCTGCTCGACGGTACTGGACTGCACCTGCAGCTGCTCCTCGAAGCCCGCCGCGAGATCCTTGGCGTTCTGAGAGCGGCGCAGCGCCTCGCGCGCCAGGTCCTCGCTGCCGCCACGCAGGGCCTCCTCGGCCTTCTTCTCGTACTCGGCGGCCATGCGGCGGTTGGTGTTCGCCTCGCGTTCCAGCTTGGCGTTCTGGCTCATGGCGTCGGCCACTTCACTGCGGGCCTCGGCGTACGCGGCGCGCATGTCCCGCAGCGCCTGCTCGATGATCTTACCGGGGTCTTCGGCCTTGCTGATCAGGTCGTTCACGTTCGCGCGCAGCAGGCGCGACAGGCGGTCAAGGATGCTCATGGTGGTTCCTCCTGGGGAAAGTGGGGCTTGAGCCGAAGCTTACCCCCCACCAGGACGCGCGGGCACCCCGCAGGGTTCCACCCCTAAGAACACGTGAAGGTCAGGCCCACGGCGCAAAAGGGGGAGACCCGCTGGCCTCCCCCCATCCGCGCCGCGGTCCCTCAGAACACGATGGGTTTCAGGCCCACGCTGTCCGACCCGCACGCGACCGTCAGCACGCCGCCGTTCGGGGTGGTCGTGCAGCCCAGGGCGCGCAGGCCCGCCAGCGGGAAGATCAGGTTCCTGCCGTCCGTGGCGGGCGCCAGCGGCAGTTCCACCGCGCCCGCGTCGGTCTGCGCGGCGCGCGCGCCCACCGTGACCGTCAGGGTGCCCTGGTCGGCGTTCGACAGGCGGTACTTCCCGCCGCCCAGCGACGTGACCTTCACGACGCCGATCAGGTCGCTGCCCAGCACGTACGGCTGACCCTTCACGACCCCGGTGGGCACGGCGACCTTGGCGGGCGCGGCGGTCTTCGCGGTGGGCGCGGCGTCCACGACGACCAGCGTTTCCTTGTCGTTCAGGGCGCTGAGCATCACGAAGTTCGCCGGGGTGTCCTTGACCAGCAGCACGCTGGCCTTCCCGGTGGTCTTCCAGTCCCCGGCGCGCGCGGCCAGTTTGCCCTTCACCAGGGGGCGCAGCGTCGCGGCCGGCGTCTGCACGTACAGGCACACGGCGTTCCCGCTGAGCTTCAGGCTGTCCGGGCAGCTCATCAGGCGGCCCTTGACGACGGCGCCCACCTCGACCGCCAGGGCACTGACGCCCCGGTTCGTGGTGGCGGAGGCCGCCGGGGCCTTGGCGGGTGTCGCCGGAGCCGTCTGGGTGGTCTGGGCCAGGGACGCCGGGCCGAGCAGGGCGAGACCCAGGGTGACGCTGAGGGAAAGACGCATACCGGGCATGCTAGAGCGCCCGCATGAGAAAGCCCGCCCCTCCATGAAGGGCCGCCCTCATGCGCGGCGCAGCAGGTCCACGAGGGCGCGGACCTCCGCGGACAGCAGCGCGGCGGGCGCCGTGACCAGCGTGTGCGCGACCGTCACTGCCGGGGCTTCCAGGCCCACGCTGGCGACCGCGCCCAGTTGCACGTCCCGCGCGACGAACCCGGCGGGCATGATCGCCACGCCGTCCCCGGCCCGCACGCCCGCCAGGACCCCCCACAGGCTTCCCAGTTCCAGGCCCTGCGCCGCACTGACGCCCACGCCGTCCAGCAGCCGTTCGGCCTGTCGGCGCACGCCGCTGCCCCGCGCGGACCACAGCAGCGTCTCGCCGCGCAGCGCGTGCGGCGCCACGTACCCCAGGCCCGACAGCGGATGGCCGGGCGGCGTGACCAGCCGCAATTGATCCTCGCCGACGCGGTGCAGGTCCAGGTCCTCCACCGCCCGCTGTGGCGACGTGACGATCAGCGCCGCGCCCAGCCGCCCGGCGCGGACCTCCTCGATCAGCGTCCCGGCGGGCCGCGCCACGATCCGCAGGTGCAGCCCGGCCGTGCGGGCCCGGCGTACCAGGGCGCTTGAGTGCTCGCTCAGGGCGAAGGAGAGGCCCACCCGCAGGGCCGCCGCCGGGCGTTGCCGGGCGCCGCTGATCTGCCCGGCGACCTCCGCGAGGTTCCGGGCGATCGCCTGCGCGTGCGGGAGCAGCCGCTCTCCGGCCTCGGTGAGGGCCACGCCGCGACCCTGGCGGGTGTACAGCGGCTGCCCGAACTGCTCCTGCAGGGCGCGCAACTGACCGCTCACGGCAGGCTGACTGAGGTTCAGGGCCTGCCCGGCGCGGCTGACACTCCCCAGTTCCGCGACGACACTGAACGTGACGAGATGCTCCGGGTTGATCCTCACGCCCGCATGGTATCCGCACTGCCGATGGGAGCGGGCCGGGGACGTCGGTGTATCACGCCCCCCGATGACGCCATCACGGGAGCCGGGGGGCACGGTGACCGGAGGCTGCGGTGCGCTACCCTGCCCGCGTGACCCGCTCCGGCCTGCAAGACACCATCGCCGCCATCGCCACCGCTCCCGGCAGCGCGGGCGTGGGCATCGTGCGCGTCAGCGGCCCCGCTGCGCTGAGCGTCGCCGACCGGGTGTTCCGGGGCCGCCGCGCCCCCTCGCGCACGCCCGGCGGCCGTTTCCTGTTCGGGCACCTGCAAGGCGCCAGCGGCGAGGTGCTCGACGAGGGCCTGTGCCTGATCTTCAGGGGACCGCGCAGCTACACCGGCGAGGACGTCGCGGAACTCCAGACGCACGGCAGCCCCGCCGTCCTGGCCCGCGTCCTCCAGGCCACGCTGGACTGCGGCGCGCGCCCCGCGCGGCCCGGCGAGTTCACGCTGCGCGCGTACCTGAGCGGACGCCTGGACCTCGCGCAGGCCGAGGCGGTCCTGAACCTCATCGAGGCGCAGACCGACACCGCCCGGCGGCAGGCGACCCTGGGCCTCAGCGGCGCGCTGGGCGACCGCGTGGACGGCGTCGCGCGCGGCGTGACCCGCACCCTGGCCGCCATCCAGGCCCTGCTGGACTACCCCGAGGAGGGCGTCCCGGACGAGGACCGCACCCTCCCCCTGGCGCAGGCCGAGTCGGACCTGCGGGACCTGCTGGCGTCCGCGCGGGCCGGGCAGGTCGCCACGCGCGGCGCGCGACTGGCACTGATCGGGCGGCCCAACGCGGGCAAGAGCAGTCTCCTGAACGCCCTGCTGGGCTACGAGCGCAGCATCGTCACGCCCATCGCAGGAACCACCCGCGACTACCTGGAGGCCGCCGTGGAACTCGCCGGGGTGCCCGTCACGCTGGTGGATACGGCGGGCATCCGCGAGACCGGGGACGCCATCGAGGCCGCCGGGGTGCGACAGGCGCTGAGTCTCGCGGGAGCCGCCGATCTGGTCCTGGCGCTGGAGGACGGCAGCGCCCCCCGCGAGGCCCTGCCCGCCGACCTGAGCGGCGCCCGCGTCATCCGCGTGCGGACGAAAGCGGACCTGCCGGGCGCGTGGACCGACCCGGCCGCGCTGGACGTCAGCGCCGTGACTGGCTCGGGCCTTCCCGCGCTGCGGGACGCGATCCAGGCGGCGCTGCTGGGCGACACGGCGCGCGGCGAGGCGTGGCTGACCACCGAACGGCAGGCCGACGCCGCCCGCCGCGCCCTGGCCCACATCCAGGCCGCACAGACCCTCCCGGACGACCTGGCCGGGTACGAACTGGAAGAAGCCCTGCGCGCCCTGGCCGAACTGACCGGCCGGGACGTGCAGGAGGACGTGGTGGACGCCGTGTTCCGCAACTTCTGCGTGGGCAAGTAGTCGCCCGGCGCGCGTCAGCGCAGCTTGCCCAGGCTCTTGCGGATCAGGCTGTCGGCGCTCAGGTCGGGGTCGGCAGAGAGGAGTTCGGCGACCACGCCGCGCACCTGCGCCTCGCGGAAGCCCAGGGCGAGCAGGGCGTCCACGGCGTCGCGTCCGGCGGTGCTCGTGACCCGCGCGGCCTTCGCGCCGCCCCCCGTGGCAGGCGCGGCGAGGTGCTCGGGGATCTTGCCCTGAAGTTCCAGCACGAGCCGCTCGGCGGTCTTCTTCCCGACGCCGCTGACGCTGGACAGCAGTTTCACGTCCCCGCCGAGCAGTCCGGCGGCCAGGGCGCTGACGGGCATGGCGGACAGCAGCGCCAGCCCCAGCTTTGGGCCGACGCCGCTGACGCTGGTCAGCAGGTCGAACACGCGGACGCTGTCGGCGTCGTGGAAGCCGAACAGCAGCTGGGCGTCCTCGCGGACGATGAAACGGGTGTTCAGTTCGGCGGTCTCGCCGACGGTCAGCTTGCCCAGGGTGCTGACGGGGCACTGGACCTCGTAGCCGACGCCGCCCGCGACGACCACGGCGCTGTGTTCTCGGATTTCCCGGACGGTGCCGGACAGGTAGGCGATCATTGCCCCCATTCTACATTCCGCTGTGAACAGAATCCTGCGCCGGGGCAGGTTCGCACCACCCAGCAGGCCCCGTCGGCGCCCGGTGTGCTGCACTGTGGGGCATGTTCACCCTGCGCCCCGCCCGCGAAACCGACCGCGCCGCGCTGTACCGCATCTGCCTGGAAACGGGCGCCAGTGGCCAGGACGCCACACACCTGTACGCCGACCCTCTGATCCTGGGGCACGTGTACGCCGGGCCGTACCTGACGTACGCGCCGGACTTCGCGTTCGTGCTGGAGGACCAGGGGAGCGGTGAGGTGACGGGCTACGTCCTGGGCGTCCCCGACACGGCCGCCTTCGAGGCCACCCTGGACCGCGAGTGGTGGCCGCCCCTGCGGGAGCTGTACCCCGACCCGGCTGGCATTCCGCGTGAGGACCGCACGCCCGACCAGCGGATCGCGCACCTGATCCACCACCCGCCCCGCGCGCCGCAGAACGTGCTGACGGACTACCCGGCGCACCTCCACATCGACCTGCTGCCCACCGCGCAGGGAGGCGGGAGGGGCCGGGCGCTGATGCACACCCTGCTGGACGCGCTGCGTGAGGCCGGGGTGCCGGGCGTCCACCTGGGCGTGGGGGAGAGCAACACCCGCGCGCAGGGGTTCTACCGGCACCTGGGTTTCCGGGAACTGCACCGCGCGCCCGGCAGCGTGACCTTCGGCCTGCCCCTCACCTGAACCCGCCGCCAGGGGCAGCCAGTGAAAGGGACGCCCACACGGGACGTCCCTCTGCTGCTCAGCTGGATTACTTGCGGTAGACCTTCGTCACGCCGTTCACGGTGCGGATGGTGCCGCCCTCGAAGTCCGCCGCCCACGCGCCGCTGATGGTGTACTGGTCGCGGGTGGGGAAGCCCAGGAAGGAGCCGCTGCCGCCCAGACCCTGGTAGGTCTTCAGGACATTCCCGCTGAGCCAGAACGTGCCGTACTTCTCGGTGCCGTACAGCGCGCCGTTCTGGAAGAAGCCGTACAGGCCGCTGGTGCCCAGGCTGTTCTGCGGGATGACCTTCTCGTCACCGGCGGCCCAGCCCAGGCGGCTGGGGGGACGCGTGCCGCCGTTCTCGGCCCTGGCGAGCGCCAGGTACCGTTCGAGCAGCATGCCGTGCACGGCGTACGAGCGGCTGCTGCCGTTGGCGTGCAGGAGCACCGCGTCACCGTACGCGCCGACGCCCTTGAACTTCTGCCACAGGCCGTCACCCCAGCCGCTGGCGTAGGTGGTGGCCTGACCGAGGCTCTCGTCGCCCTTCAGGCGGGCGTAGGCGTCCACCATGGCCTGATCGCGCGTGCCGTTCTGCCGCTCGCCGGGCTGGATGGTGCCCGTGGGCTGGGCGGGCTGCGCCGGCTGTGCCGGGGTCGGCTGGGCGGGAGTGGGTTGTGCCGGGGCGGGCTGCTGGCCCTGGCCGGGCGTGATGGTCACGGTGCCGGTCGTGCTGCCCGGCATGGCGGGCGTGGGGTTGGCGACCGGGGTGCCGCCCACCTTGAAGGTCACGACGTCGGTCGTCCAGCCGTCGGCAGGCAGCGGGTTCACGACGATGCTCAGGGCACGCGCGAGGTTCTCCTGCCCCTTGACGCTCACCTGCGCGAAGCCCTGATCCTTGGCGAACTTCGCGATGTCGGTCAGGTCCAGTTCCCTGGTGCTGGCCAGCGCCAGCAGGCGGTCCTGACCGTTCGGGCCACCGACGTTCAGGCCGTACTTGGCGTTCTGCTGCGGGAACACGCGGGTCACGCCGCCCTGCACGAAATTGCTTTCCTCGAAGTTGTTCGGGAAGAACAGGTCCACGACGCCGTTCGCGTTGATGTTGAACAGGTACACGTACGCGTCCTGGTTGGTCTTCACGGCGATCTTGATCGGCTCGCCCTTGCGGTAGGTGGGGTTGGCCTTGCCGCTGGCATCCTTGTTCACCCAGACTTCCACGTTCAGTTTGGTCTCGACGGGGTTCACGATGATGCTCTGCGCGGTGATCTTGGCGGGGCTGGCGCCCGCGGCGCCGAGCAGCAGGGTACTCAGGATCAGGGTTCGTTTCAGCATGGTGGTGCCTCCTTGTGGTGAGGCGCACCGTACCCCGCAACTCTGACCAGTTGCTGATAAGACCGCGTCCTGCAAGGCACGCTGAAGACCCGCTCAAGCCCACCTGACGCGCAGCGCCCGAACATGAGGGCCGGTTGCGGACGGCGTGAGCGTGCGGGGGGTGAACGGGCGGTGTGCATCGCCTAGCCTGCGGGCATGCGCGGCCCCCTCCTGCTTCTTCTGGCGCTGCTGCCCGTGCACGCGCAGGCCGCTTCGGACCCCTGGCCCGGCTCGCCCGTCCTGACGCGGCTGTTCGTGCTGCCGTCCGGCCGGGCCGACCGTGACCGGCTGATCGGCGCGCTGGACCTGACGGTCGCGCAGGTGCGGGAACTGGAACGCCTCGCGGGCAGCGAACGCGCCTACGCGCAGGCCGCCCGGACACTCGACCGGGCGGGCGCGCAGGCCCTGAACGTGAAACTGGCCGCCATGAACGCCGAGAAGGACCGCAAGGTGCGCCGCCTGCTGGGCGCCGACTACAAGCTGTTCCGCGCGTGGGTGCGCGCGTGGTGGCAGGCCCAGGTGCGCCGCGCCGCTGGGCGCTGACCGCACAGACGAATCAGCTGTTTCGCTGACCGCTCAGAACACCACCGATCTGACAGATATAGGCCCGGAACCGGTTTTTCTCCGATTCACAGCCGCTCGGACCCAGCGGGCTTTGCAGCCCATTCAATCGGAAACCGTCTCAGCCCAGGCGGGTGGCGATCAAAAGCGCCAGCGGGGCGATGAGCAGCGCGGGCAGCAGGCTCCCGACCCGCACGCGGCGGTCCTCGAAGCCCAGCCCGGCCAGCATGAGGTTCCAGCTGATCCCGATGATGGTCAGGCCGCCCGCCCCGGTGATCAGCAGCACGTACGGGTTCGTCTTCAGGATCTGCGGGTCCGCGCCGCCCAGCAGCCCGGCCGCGAAGGTGCCTGCCAGCAGGCTGATGCCGCCCTGCACGGCCAGCACCGTCAGCGCGCTGAACCCCACCCCGATCCCGTACGCGCCCGCCAGGGCCAGCGCCGCGATGCCGTCCAGCGTGGCCTTCAGGACGTACGTGGCGCTGTCCCCGGTCAGGCCGTTCTGCAGGCCGCCGATCACGGTCATCGGCCCGATGCAGAACAGCAGGCTGGCCGCCACGAACCCCTCCGTGAAGCGGCCCCCACCCCGGAAGCGGCGTTTCAGGGTCTCGCCCAGGCGTTCCAGGCTCTCCTCGATGCCCAGCGCCTCGCCGATCACGGCGCCCAGCGCCAGACTGACCAGCGCGAGGATCACGCCCGGCACCGCGCCGCCCTGCACGCGGTTCAGGCTGCCCGCCATGTCCAGCCCGATGAACAGCGTCACCAGACTCAGGGTCTGCAGCAGCGTGCGCTGCGTTCTCTCGGGCAGCCGTCCGCCCACCGCGAGCCCCACGGCAGTGCCCAGCAGGACGGTGACGACGTTGACCAGGGTGCCGGACAGCTGCGACAGGACGCTCATCGCCGCTGACTGTAGAGCACGCCGCGCGGCACGCGGGCCTGGATTGTCCAGTTCCGCCCGCTGGCGGGGCGCCGCACGACCATCAACGCAACCTTGAGGGGACCTCAAGAAGCCCGCAAGATCTGTGACGCCCCGCTGACAGGCGGTGTGCTACGTTCTACGCAAGTTGAACCGACTGCACCTCATCCCCTGTACGCCGCGCTGGAGCGGCGGGCCGGGCGGTGCGTCCCTGAAACCCATGCCGCGCGTGCTTGCCGGTATCGACATCGAATCTGAACGGGGCTGCCTGCGGGCGGCCCCGCTGCGTTGAAGGAGGTCACATGACCCTGAACGACCAGTACCAGAACATGCCCAAACTCCTGAAAGTCAGCGAGGTGGCCGACTTCACCGGCACCCACGAACGCACCGTGCGCCGCTGGATCCGCGACGGCCGACTGAGCGCCGTCGAGCACCCCAGCGGACTGCGCGTCCCCAGGCGCTCCCTGTGGCGCTTCCTGGGTCTGGACCTCGCCCTGAGCGCGTAGCCGGGGCGGCTGGCACAATGGCGGGCGTGACCGACCCGCCGCGTGACCACCTGCTCGAAGACCTGCGCGCCGCCCTGAGCCTGCCGACCCCCACCTTCCGCGCGGCGGACCTGTCCCTCCCGGCGGGCCTGACCGCCGCGCAGACCGAGGAGGCCGCCGCGCTGGCCCTTCACTGGGGCGCGCCCCGCGCAGCGCTCGCCTGGAGTCGTGACCCGCTGCGTCGCGCCGCCGCGCACCTGCGCCTGGGTGACCCGACCGCCGCACGCGCCGAACTGGCAGCCGAGGCGGACGGCGCCCGCGTGGCACTCCTGCGTGCCCGGGCCGCCGCGCTTGACCGTGCCGCCGACGCGCCCGCGCTGGCCGACCACGCGCGCACCCAGGCCCGCCGCGCGGGCGACAGTGCCGCCCTGATCGCCGCCGTGAGCCTCCTCGCAGAAGGTCAGCAGGCGGACCCGTACGCGGCCCTGCGGACTCTCGCCGAGGGCCTGAAGGTCGCCGAGATCACCGGGCAGAGCGCCGACCCGCACCTGCTGGCGGTGCTGGCCCACACCCAGGCGCGCCTGAACCCCCGCAAGGCCCAGTCGACCGCCGCGAAGGCGCTCGACCGCAGCGCGCCGCGCAGCCCCGCGCGGGTGCTGGCCCTGCTGGCCCTGGCCCGCCCCGACGATGCCCACGCCGAGGCTCAGGCGGGTGACCTGCACCCCCGCTGGTGGGCGTTCACCGCAGTTCCGACGCCGCCCATGCCTGGGGGAACGGCACGTACGGGGGCGGACGGATGAACGCGCGGGGGCCTGGGTTGCCGCGCAGGTACACGCTCTCGTAGACCCACACGTTCCGCTCCTGCAGGGCGGCGTACAGCGCCACACCCAGCCGCAGTTCCTCAGCGGACAGGGGGAGGTGCCCCCGGTAGGCGCGCAGGAACGTTCCGCCCAGGACCGGGTCGAGGCGCAGGCTGAGGTGCAGCGCCCGCACGACCTCCCACGCGCGGGGGGCGAGGCGCGGCTGCTCCCAGTCGATCACCGAGGCAGGCACGCCCCCCAGGAAGAAGACGTTCCCGTCGTGGAAGTCGCCGTGCACGAACCGTAGAGGCAACGCGGGCAGATCGTCGGGCAGCGGCGAGGTCCGCAGGTGAGTGAGGCGCTGCCGGGTGCGGTCCAGCGCCCAGCCGTCCGCCGCGTCCGGGTGGGGGAGGGCCAGGATCGCCGTCTCGATGACCTGCAGGCGCTCCAGGGTCGCCGTCACGCCTGCCGGAGGGGAGAGGGGGGGCACCTCGAACGGCACCGCGTCCGGCAGGCGTGCGTGCAGGTCCGCCAGCAGCGCCCCAAGGCCCGCCGCGTGCTCCGGGGTCAACGCGGGACGCGGCACGGGCGTGCCGGGCGCCACCTCGAACAGCGCCGCCCAGCGGTTCCCCAGTCGGGCCAGCGTGCCGCCCCCGCGCGTGATCAGCACCTCAGGAGTGGGCAACCCGCAGGCGCGGGCCAGCCGCACGGCGCGGTGTTCGACCTCGGCCCGCTCGCGGTGAGGATCACGGTACACCCGCAGGTGGAACGCCCCCGACGCCGCCTGCACGCGCCAGGCGGCGTTGATGCTCCCGCCGCCCAGCGGGGTCAGCGCTGCTAACGGCCCGACCGGCCAGACCGCCGCGACCTCCGCCGCGAGCGGGCCGGTGGGGGTCACCCGGCCTGCACGTCCAGCCGCGCCAGTCCCCGGATCACGAAGCCCCCGGTGTACTGCCCCGGCTCCTGCGGGTCCACGAGGCGCAGGTCCGGCAGGGCGCGGCACAGCGCCCGCAGGCTCAGGGCGAGTTCAAGCCGGGCCAGCGGCGCGCCCAGGCAGTAGTGGATGCCCAGCCCGAACGTCAGGTGCGGGTTCGGATCGCGGTCCAGGCGCAGCTCGTCCGGCGCGTCGAAACGCTGCGGGTCGCGGTTTCCGCTGGCGTACAGCAGGCTCACGCGGTCGCCGGGTTTCAGGTCCGCGCCGTGCAGCGTCAGGGGTTCCAGCACGATCCGTTCGAACATCGGCAGGGGCGTGTCGAAACGCAGCAGTTCCTCGACCGCCCGGCGGAACACACCCAGGCTGTCCGGCTCATGCGCCTGCGCCACGAGGCCCTCCCAGTGACGGCGGTCGCGTTGCAGGGCCAGCACGCCCGCCGTCAGGCCGTTCACGCTGGCCTCGTGCCCGGCGTTCAGCAGGAGGATGCAGGTGTCGATCAGTTCCTGCTCGGTCAGGCGGTCCCCGCCTTCCTCGGCCTGCACGAGCGCCGTGATCAGGTCGTCCTGCGGCTGCGCGCGGCGCTGCGCGACCAGTTCCCGCAGCAGCGCGCTGAAGTCCAGCACGGCCTGCTCGGCCTCGTCCTGATCGGCGGGCGTGGGGGCGGGTTCGTACAGCTTCACGATCGACGCCGACCAGGGCCGCAGCTGCGCGCGGTGCTCGTGCGGCACGCCCAGCAGCTCCGCGATGACCGTCACGGGCAGCGGCTCGGCGTAGCCCTCGACCAGATCGAACGGCCCCTGGCGCCCCAGGTCACGCAGCTGCGCGTCCAGAATCACCTCGATCCGCTCCGAGAGGGCCTCCACGCGGCGGGGCGTGAACGCCAGCCCCACCAGCGACCGCAGGCGCGTGTGCTTAGGCGGCTCGCTGTCCAGCAGGTGATTGCTGTTGAACGCGTCGAAGTTCGCCTGCCGGGGGTCCGGCAGCGGCCAGCCCAGCTCGTCGCGCGAGAAGCGGTGCAGGGCGCTGCGCCCGAAGCGCCGGTCGCGCAGCACGGCACTGATGTTCGCGTGCCGGGTCAGCACCACCCGGTTCATGCCCGGATCGAAGAACACCGGCGTCTCGGCCCGCAGCCGCGCGAGCAGCGGGTAGGGGTCCCGCACGAACGCCGGGTCCGCCACCGGCAGCGCGAACGTCGGCAGGGCAGAGGTCAGGGCGCTCACAGGAACTGCTGCGCCTCCAGCCGCACGGGTCGGTCCTCCGGCTCGGCCTTCGCTGCGGGGGTCGCCACCGGGTTGACCAGCGCGTGCCCGGACAGCGGGGCCGCCCCCGCGACTGGCATCCCCGCGACTGGCGCCGCCTGAAGAGTCGGTTCCGTCGGCGCCGCCTGGGCCGCCGGGGTCGACTCCTGGGCCGCCGCGTTCGGGGCCGCCGCGTTCGGGGCCGCCGCGTCCGGGGCCGCCGGGGGCAGCTCGGCCGGGGCGGCGCGCAGCTGATCCAGACGCGGCGCCGTCAGGGCCACGTCCTCGGGTGGGGCGTGCCGCGCGGCGAGTTCCGAGAACGACGCCACGAGCGCCCGGTACCCGCTCAGGAACTGCGAGTACTCCTGCCGCGCCGCCGTCAGACGGGCGTTCAGGTCCGCGTGCCGCTCGCTGAACGCCCGTTCCAGTTCCGCCAGCCGCGCCGCCTGCGCCCGTTCGCGCTCCAGCGTCAGCGTGTGGTGGTCGCGTTCCAGATCCGCGAACCGTCCCCGGAACGCCGCTTCCAGCGCCGCGAGGCGCGCCTGATGCCCGGACTCCAGTTCCGCGCGGCGC
The DNA here is from genome assembly GCF_013337115.1 of Deinococcus sp. JMULE3. Lineage (NCBI taxonomy): Bacteria > Thermotogati > Deinococcota > Deinococci > Deinococcales > Deinococcaceae > Deinococcus > Deinococcus sp. JMULE3. Next base: position 554,102 of record NZ_SGWE01000004.1, on the reverse strand, counting down.
GACTCGACCTCACGCATCAGCCCGTCGCGTTCAGTCGTGGCCTGCGCGACCATCAGGTCCGCCTCGCGCGCCGCGTTCTCCCGCAACTCGTGCGAGATGCGCTCGGCAGCGATCACGGCCCGGCGGATCTCGTCCTCGTTCTGCCGCTGGGCCTCCAGTTCCTTTTCCAGCATCGAGACGCGCTCAAGGGTCAGCTGGTGCTGCTGCAGCTGCGCTTCGAGATCATCGGCCAGATCGTTCAGGAAGGCGCGCACGCCACTGCGTTCGTACCCGCCCATCCGGGTGGGGAATTCCTGGTGACGCACATCAAGAGGGGTGAATTTCACGTGAACAGACTCCTTCCCACCCTGACCAGGGTGGCTCCAGCCGCGACGGCGTGCGGGTAATCCCCGCTCATGCCCATGCTCAACTCTGACAGACCCAGATCATGCGCGCGCCGGGCCGTGTCCGTAAACAGGTGCTTCAGCCGCGCGTCGCGCTCGGTGGGCGGCAGGTCGTCCAGGTCGGGGGCCATCACCATCAGTCCCCGCACGGTCAGCCCGGTCGCCTGCACCTCGCGCAGCGCACCCGGCAGCTCGTGCCCCTCCAGGCCGTGCTTCTGCGCCTCGCCGTTGTGCAGCTGCAGCAGCAGCTCCGGCGCGCGGCCCCAGCCCTGCGCCGCCTGCGCGATCGCCTCGGCCTGCCACGCCGCCTCGATGGAATGCACCAGCGAGACGTGCCGCAGGTACTTCACCTTGTTGCGCTGCAGCGACCCGATGAAATGCCATTCCAGGTCCGGGCGCAGCGTGGACTTGTCCCTCAGCTCCTGCGCGCGGCCCTCGCCCAGCGGGAACGCCCCGTATGAGAGCACGCAGCGGTCGATGGCGTCCAGGTCCTGACCCTTCGTCACGGCGACCAGCCGCGCGCTGCCCTCGGGGCGGCCCGCCGCCGCCTCGGCCGCGCGGATGCCCGCCAGGACCTCCGGGAGGCTCATGGGTGCACCCCGGCGCGGCCGCGCACCCGCTTACATGATGGTTTCACGCGCGCATTCTCACCCGGCGCCCCCCCACCGCTCAAGCGGAAGCTTCACGCCCCGCCGGTGTCCCGTCAGGAAGTTCTCATGCCCACTCCTGCCTGCCCAGGCCCGCCGCCCAGGACGGACGCCGCGGCCCACAAGCCCACCGCACGCAATCTTCACCCTTCTCAGGCTTGACCCCGCAAATGTGAGCGAAGCTGCGTACGCCCGCAGTTCCCAGCCCGCGCCAGCAGCCAGGGAACGATGTCCAAGGGTGTGCGACACTAGGAGAAGCATGCGACACCCCCTGACGCTCGCCGTGACCGTCCTTCTTGCCGCGCCCGCCGTCGCCCAGACCGCAGGCACCGTGCAGGACGTGACCGTGGTCGGCACCAGCGAACTGCTGGCCAACTTTATCCGCGCCACCCTCAGCACCCAGACCGGCACGCCCCTGAGCAGCGTGAACCTCCGCCAGGTGGAACAGGAGGTCGTCGCCAGCGGGTACTTCAAGAGCGCCGTCGCCGAACTGCGCAGCGTGGGCGGCAAGGACACCCTGGTCATCACGGTCGTTCCCAACCCCACCATCAAGGACGTCACCATCACCGGCCTGACCTTCCTGCCCGCCGAGGGCTTCAAGAAGAGTGTCGCCGACCTCCTGAACATCGCCCCCGGCGCCACCCTGAATGGCCAGCGCATCGACGAGGCCAAGACGGCCCTGGCGCAGAACTTCCAGCAGGAAGGCTACCCCTTCGCGCCCAGCATCAGCGCCGAAGTGAAGACCGAAACCGACGGCAGCGTCACCGTGAACTTCGTCGTGGAGGAAACCACCCCCATCACCCGCGTGGAGGTCGACGGCGTCACCCTGCTGCCCGCCACGCAGGTCAGCGCGATCTTCAAACCCCTGTACGACGCCAGACGCTTCACGCCCGACGCGTACTACGGCGCCGTGCAGCAGCTCCAGCAGGCCTACGACGACGCCGGGTACCTCCAGGCCGGCGTGGACGTCGCGGGCAGCACCCTGGAAGGCGGCGTGCTGAAAGTCAGGGTCATCGAGGGCCGCGTGCAGGCCGTGAACCTCGACGATCTCGGCAACCCCCAGGTCACCCTGCAGACCCAGGCCGGGCAGCCCATCAGCCTGAGCAAACTCCAGGCGGACGTCCGCACCCTGTCCAACCAGACCGGCAAACCCGTGGGCTTCGCCATCCAGCCCGACCCGCAGAACCCCGCGCAGGTCAACGTGTTCTTCGGGTCCGCCGGCGTCGAGACCGGCCCGGTCAAGGCGGTCGTCATCCAGGGCAACACCCTGATCCCCACCGCGACCCTGCAGGCCGCCGTGAAGACCGGCGTGGGCGACGTGTACTCCCCGCAGCTGGCCCAGCAGGACTTCATGGCGCTGCGTGACGCCTACCGCAAGCAGGGCTACGAGATCAGCACCCGCGACGCGATCAGCTTCAAGGACGGCACCCTGACCTATGCGGTGCGCGAGGTGAAGGTCGCCGCGTACGAACTGCAGTGGCAGGGCGCGCACAATACCAAGGACCGCGTCATCACCCGCGAACTGCCCGCCCCCGGCAGCGCCTTCAACCGCAACGAACTGAACGCCGCCATCGGCCGCATCGCCCGCCTGGGCTTCGTGCGCGTCACCACCGAGAGCGTCCGCGCCGACCCGCAGAACCCCGAGAGCATCACCTATGTGCTGGGCGTCGCCGAGACCAAGACCGGCATTCCCGTCACGCTGGGCCTGACCTACGACCAGTTCAACGGCGGCTTCGCCGGGGACGCCGGGTACACGAACAGCAACGTCTTCGGCCTGGGCCACAACCTGACGGCCAGCCTGGGCGGCCAGCAGAACGAGGCCGGACAGAACCTCGTCGGGAACGCCAACTACACCATCCCCTGGCTGGACGTGGACTTCCTCGACTTCCGCAAGACGCCCACCAGCGTCAGCTTCGGGGTGGGCAGCAACGTCAACGGGAACAACGCCCTGTTCAGCAAGGACACCGACACGCCGGCCCGCGCCGACACCGGCTGGGACTACACCACCCGTGACACCGGCTTCAGCGTCAGCGCCGGGCGCAGCCTCGCGAAGAACCTGTCCGGCAGCGTCGGCGTGGGCCTCAGCTACAAGACGTACTACCTCGAACCGCTCCAGAGCGGCGACAAGAACACCGTCACGTACAAGGACGCCGCCGGGAACGACCAGACCCGCACCTTCACCGAGGCAGACGCCGCCGCGCTGGTGCCCGACACCAACCTCACGACCCGCCTGTCCAGCGGCCTGAGCTACGACAGCTCCACGGGCGGCGAATTCCCCGACAGTGGCGTGCGCGCCAGCGTCGGCGCCGCTTACAGCTTCGGCCGTCAGGGAGAGACGCCCCTGCGCTGGACCACCCTGAGCGGCGGGGCCAGCACCTACTACGGCTTCGGCCGCACCATCGAGAAGGACCTGGGCGTCAGCAACAAGCAGCAGGTGTTCGCCGTGCGCGCCAACGCCGGGACTGTCCTGGGCCTGGACACCGCGCCCGCCGGAACCGGCTACGCCATCGGCGGCGGCAGCGTGAACACGCCCTTCCAGCTGCGCGGCCTGAAGGACGGCGAACTGTTCGGCACGAACTACTTCACCACCAGCGCCGAGTACCGCTACGACTTCGGCCTGAAAGCCGGGATCGCGCAGGGCCTGTACGGCGTGGTCTTCGCCGACGCCGGAACCGCCTGGGGCGGCAGCGCCACGAATACCGACCCCAGCCTGAAGTACGGCTTCGGGGCCGGCGCGCAGCTGAACCTCGGGATCGGGGGGGCGCTGCTGCCCAGCCTGCGCTTCGACTACGGCTTCAGCCCCCAGACCGGCACCGGGAAGTTCTACTTCCGCATCGGCAACTTCTGGTAAGCCACTGACCTGCCCTGCGCGGGCCGCCCCGGCAGCATGGCCGGGGGCGGCCCGCGCGCTAGCATGCCCGGATGACGTTCCCCCCACCCCCCGGAGGCCGCCCGTGGAAGGCCTGATGCTGGCGCGCGTGCTGCGCGACCTGACCGCGCAGTTGCCGCTGCGCACCCTGGGCTGGGCCTTCCCGGACGAGACGACCGCCGCGCTGCTCCTCGACGGCCCGCGGCTGGGCGGTCAGACCAATCTGGTGCTGTCCTACCGCCCGCCGCAGCCCGTGGTGTACCTGTCGCGCGAACGGCTGCGCGGCGACCCCCGCAGCCCCTTCCAGCGTTTCCTGGCCGCGCGGGTGCGGGGGGACCTGCTGCGCGCCGGGCAGCTGAAGCTCGACCGGGTGATCGCCCTGAATTTCGCGGGCGAGACCGGTTTCGTGGACCAGCCCCCCACCCGGCTGCTGTTCGAGGTGACGGGCCGCAACGCGAACCTCCTCGTGCTGGACGAGGGCGAGGGTTTCGAGGGCCGCATCGTCATGGCCGCGCGCGAGATCACCGGCAGCCGCAACCGCTTCCGCACCATCCGCACCGGGGGGCGCTACACGCCGCCGCCGCCCTACGAGAAGCTCGACCCGCGCACCCTGAGCCCCGAACAGGCGCAGACCCTCCGGCACGTGCCCATCGGACGCTGGCGCGAGCAGCTGGACGGCATGGGACCCCTGCTGGGCGCGGAACTCGCCCGCCGGGCCGACCTCACCCCCGACAGCCCGCCCGGCGAGGCGTGGGCCCAGGCCCTGGCCGCCGTGCAGTCCCTGGTCACCGACCCGACCGTCAGCGAGGGCGCCCTGCAGGACGGCGCCCGCGAGGCCGCGCGGGGCGAGAAGGCCGCCACCCTACGCAAGTCGCTGCGCGAACCGCTCGACAAGCGCGTGACGCTGCTGCGTAACCAGCTCGCGGACGTCACCCGCGCCGAGGCGGGCCTCACGGACGCCGCCCGCGACCGGGAGGAAGCCGACCTGCTCATGGCCTACGCCCACACGGTCCCCACCGGCGCCAGCAGCGTGCTGCTACCCGCCTTCGACGGGACCGGCGAGCGGCCCATTGCCCTGGAACCCATGCTGAGCGCCGTGCAGAACGCCGAGAAACGCTACGCCCGCGCCCGCCGCCGCGAGGACGTGTACCTGCGCCTCGCCGAACGCGAGGAGCCCCTGCGCGCCGAACTGGCCGAGGCCGAGGCCCGCGTGCAGGCCCTGGACACCGCCGACCTGCCCGACCTTGAAGCCCTGAACACCCGCGTGCAGCAGGAACGCCCCGAGAAGAGCCCCTACGGCACGCGCTTCACCACGCCCAGTGGCCTGGAGGCGCTGGTGGGCCGCAACAACAAGGAGAACGCCACCCTGACCCACCGCGTCGGCCGCAGCATGGACTGGTGGTTCCACGCGCAGGGCTACCCCGGCAGTCACGTTCTCGTGCGCAGCGGCGCACGCGACCTGGACCTGCCGGACATCCTGTACGCCGCCCGGCTGGCCGCCGCGAACAGTAAGGCGCGCGGCAGCAGCAACGTGCCCGTGGACTACACCCGCATCAAGCACGTCTGGAAACCACGCGGCGCGCCCGCCGGACAGGTGCACTACACCGACCAGAAGACCGTGTTCGTGGACGGCACCCTGCCCGAATAGGCCCCGGACCGTGACCGGCGGCCCGGTGCGCGGCCCGGCACCGCGTACAATGGCGGGTCGTGGAACGCATCATGTTCAGGGCCAAGATTCACCGCGCCACCGTCACCCAGGCCGACCTCGACTACGTCGGGAGCATCACCATCGACCAGGACCTGCTCGACGCGGCGGACATCCTCGTGAACGAACGGGTGGACATCTACAACATCACCAACGGCAACCGCCTGAGCACCTACGCCCTGAGCGGCCCGCGCGGCAGCGGCGTGATCGGCATCAACGGCGCCGCCGCGCACCTCGTGAACCCCGGCGATCTCGTGATCATCGCCGCGTACGGCCACTACAGCGACGAGGAAGCCCGCGCGCTGGAACCGCACGTCGTGCACGTGGACGCCCGCAACCGCCAGATCCAGCTGCAACCCGCCTGACCGCCGGGCGCCGCCCAGACGGCGCCGCGACGGCCACCTTCCATATACTCCACCGAGAGAGAGGCGCCGGGGTTCCATTCCGGCGCCTCCGCATGTCGTTCAGGCCGGTCTGGATGGGATGCGGCCCCGGTCTGCACACCGCTGTGCCCCACTCCGGGGGCGTGTCGTTAAATCTTTAACAGTCGTTAATCACGGTGGTATGCTGACCGGGTGCCCCGTTCGCCCATCTGGTCCACCCTGGTGCTGATCGGCGCTGCTGCACTGATGGTCTACGCCGCATGGCAGCACCACCCTGCCCTGATGGCGGGCGCCGCACTCACCATGGCGGCCGCCACCGTCAGCGCCTCCGATCTGACCCGACTGCTTCCCCTGGCCGCGTACACCGTGGCCTTCCTGATCTCACTCGTGCTGCCCGGCGCCCGCCTGGGCCCACTGGACCTGCTCGCGGCCCTGCTGACCCTGGGCGGCCTGGGCTTCCGCATCCTGCAGGAGCAGGCGACCGCCCGGCAGCTCGCGTGGCAGCGAAACACCATCGCCGCGCTGCACGCCGGCAGCGAACGCCTCGCGGACGCCCGCGACGCCGACGCGATCATCAGGGCGGGCATCGGCATCCTGGACAAACTCCAGGTCGCGCCGAACCTCGCCTTCGTCGCGTACCGGCAGGGTACTCCGCACATCCTGGCCGCCAAGGGCGCCTTCGAACCGTTCCTGGAACGCCCCATCCATCCCAGCGACAACGACAGCCGCAGCGTCCAGGCGGACCACTGGGTGGCCGAGGAAGCCCTGGCCCTCCTGAAGAAACCGCAGCGTCGCCACTACCACGTCGCCCCGGTGTACGGCCGCGCGTCGAACCACCTGGGCGTGCTGATCATCACCCGCAGCACCCCGGAAGCCTTCGACGACGAGGAAAAGAGCGTCGTGGCATCCTTCGCCCGCCTGCTCGGCGCGCAGCTGGGCCAGTGGAACGCCATCCGCGACCTGCGCGACGCGAACGACCTGACCCTGCGCTCGCTGGGCGCCGCGCTGGAACACCGCGACGACGACACCGGCGGGCACACCAGCCGCGTCGTGAACCTCAGCGTGCGCCTCGCGCGGCGCCTGGGCTGGGACGAGGATCAGGTCAAGGCGCTGCGCTGGGGCGCGTACCTGCACGACCTGGGCAAACTCGCCATTCCCGACGCGGTGCTGCACAAACGCGGCCCGCTGGACCACGAGGAACGCCGCGTCATCCAGACGCACACCACCATCGGCTACGACATGCTGCAGGACCTGCACTTCCTGCCCGCCGAGACGCTGGACCTCGTGCGGTACCACCATGAACGCTGGGACGGCACCGGGTACCCCAGCGGCCTGCGCGGGCAGAACATTCCCGACACCGCGCGGCTGTTCACCATCGTGGACGTGTTCGACGCCCTGACGAACGCCCGGCCGTACAAACCCGCCTGGACCCGCGACCGCGCGATCAGCGAGATCCGCCTGCAGGGCGGGCGGCAGTTCGATCCGCAGTATGTGGATGCCTTCCTGCGCATGATGGCCGAGCACGACGAGGCGCACCTCGTGGTGTGATACGGACTCCGGTTGAATGGCTGACAAAGCCGTTCAACCCGAGCGGACTCGCAGAGCTGCGCAGCAGCGCGAGCAGGAGAGAAACGGGTTCCGTCTGTTTCGTTGACAACCCGGAACGACACCGGGTTGCCAACTCCACGCCCGGAACCCGTATGATCCCTGAACGACAGGAGGGCGGGGCCGCGTGCTGGACAGCGGCCCCGCCTTCACATCCGGGTTCAGTCGAGGTCGAGGTCCGCGCGGGTGGGGGCGTACGCCCCGGCGTGCGCGCAGGCGGCGGCGGCGGCGGCCAGACCCACCCGCAGGTGCTCGGTCCACAGGGCGCCGGCGTTCTCGGTGGCGCTGACGAGCAGCCCGGCGCACAGGGCGTCCCCGGCACCGACGGTGTCCACGACCTGCACGGGCGCGGCCGGGAGGTCGGCGCGGCCCGCGCTGTGGTACAGGCTCGCGCCCTGCGCGCCGCGCGTGATCACGATCGGGGCCTTCGCGTTCAGGCCGCGCAGGCGCCGCATGACGTCGTCCTCGGACTGACCGGGGAAGAAGAACGCGAGGTCCTCGTCACTGAACTTCATCAGGTCGGCGCGGCGGGCGACCTGCTCGAACACCGCCGGGTAGTCCGGGTGGCGGTGCGTGATGCGGGCGTTCGGGTCGAAACTGATGCGCACGCCGGCCGCGCGGGCCGATTCGATCAGGCCCAGCAGGGTGTCCGCCAGCGGCCAGCGGCTCAGGCTGATGCCGCCCACGTGCAGCCAGCGGGCCGCGCGCAGCCAGCCGTCCGGGAGGCGGGTGGGGTCGAAGTGCAGGTCGGCGCTGTTCTCACCCAGGAAGCGGTACGCGGGTGGATTCGCGGAGTACACGACGGCCATCAGGGTGGGCGCCGGGACGCGCTGCAGGAAGCGCAGGTCCAGCCCGGCGTCCTGCGAGGCGCGGGTCAGGTCGTCCCCGAAGTTGTCCCCCCCGACCGCGCCCGCGAAGGCGCTGGGCACCCCCAGGGACGCGCAGGCCCGCGCGACGTTCCACCCGGCCCCGCCGGGGTGGGCGTGCCAGGCGTTCCCACCGGCGGTCACGAGGTCGGTCAGGGCCTCACCGGCGCTGACAATCAGGGGCAGGTCGTTCTGGGGCAGGGACATGACCCTGTCATCCTAGCGTGATGGTCACGAGACCACTCCTGGGCGGCCCCGCGCCTGTCTGACCTGCCCGGTGGGGGAGGAGTGACCGTAAGCCCGCCGCGCCGATCATGGTCCGATCATGCCCCCGGTGGCACCCTGTGATCAGGCGGGGTTCGGACCACTTCCGGGGGGGAGTTGAAGGTCCGGACCCGCCAAACCGTTATGCCCGTCAGGCCCGGTTCACCGGCAGGCGGTAGCGCACCACCCGGAAGTCGAAGACCTCCCGTTCGTCCACCGGCTCGAATCCGAACGTCTCGTATAGGCGGCGCAGGGCGGGGCGACTGGCCGCCGTATCCAGCTTCAGCCAGGGCCGACCCGACGCGCGCGTGACCTGCACGGCGTGCTCCAGCAGCGTGTGCGCCAGCCCCTGCCCCTGGCAGGCGGGGTGAACGGCCAGCTTGTGCAGGTACAGCGCCTCGCCGGGCGGATCGTCCGGCCAGAAGGGCGGGTCCGACTCCAGCAGGCTGAACGCCCCGACCGCCGCGCCGCCCCGCCACGCGACGTGCCACGTCGGGGCCGGGTAGTGCCGCGCCAGCCGCTCGGGCGTGACGCTCGCGGGTGGCCAGAGGGTGCGGCCCAGCGCCTCCTGATGCCGCGCTGTCGCCTCCACCACCCCGGCGGCGGCCTGAAGGTCCCCCCGCGTGAACGGCACGAGTTCAGTCATGCCCGGCATTATCCGGTGTACTCGGGCGCCGCCTCGATCCCGGTCGCCCAGACGTCCGCGCCGCGCAGCTCCAGCCGCACGCGGGGCAGGGGTGCCAGGGCCTTGCCGAACACCGCCTCGCCCGCCTTCAGGGGGTCGAACACCGAGTAGTGGCAGCGGCAGCCCAGCTGCGGGTGCTCCTGCCCGCCGGGCGCGCGGTAGTTGAACGCGAAGGCCAGCACCTCGGCGTCCCGCACGAGGTTCACGTTGCAGCCCAGGTGCGTGCACACCCGCGAGAAGCCCGCCAGATGCCCGCCCGGCACCGCCAGCGACCCCCGAGTGGCGACGGGGAGGCGCAGCAGCGTGCAGGGCCGCCCGGCGTACGTGAAGGTCACCTCGGCCCAGTCGGCGCCCAGGTCGGCCAGGGCCGCCACGCGCTGCGGCGGCGCCGCCTCGAAGGCGGGCTCGCCGGGCGTGCGTTTGCCCAACGTGACGCGGGTGGCGTACCAGCCCATGTACCCGAAGGTTCCGGCCGTTCCGGCGACCGGTAGCAGCCACCAGCGTTCCAGCAGCGCCCGGCGCGTCACGCGGCGCGCCCGTGGGGGGGTGGGCGCGGGGTCGCTCACTGGCCCTCCCGCTGCCAGCCTTCGAGCAGCGTCAGCAGCGCGTCCAGTTCATCCGCTTTCAGGTCCGGGTAGGCGGGCATGGCGCCCTTGCCCTGCGTGATCACCTGCGCCAGCGCCGCGCGGGTCAGGGTGGACGCCCGCAGGCTGGGGCCGGTCCCGCCGCCCCCGCCCGGTCCGTGGCAGGACGCGCAGCTCGCGGCGTACACGCGCAGGGCCGGGTCGCTGGTGTTCAGGCGGGCGCGCAGCGCCGTGATCAGGTCGTCCGCGTCGCGGCCCTTCGGGTCCAGCGTGCGGTAGCGTTCCAGCGCCGCCAGCGCCGCCTGATCCTCACCGAAGCGGGCCAGCGCGAAGCCCAGCAGCAGCTGCGATTCCGGCTCCTGCGGGGCCAGCTGCGCGCCGGTGCGGATCAGCAGCGCGGCCCGCTGGGCGTCCTCGGCGCTGATGGCCTGCCCGGTCTGCTCGCCGCGCGTCAGGAGCAGGATGCCCAGGCGGCGCAGCGCCTCCGGCTGACGCGGATCGAGTTTCAGGGCGCTGCCGTACGCCGTGACCGCCTGATCGAAGGTGTTCGAATCGAACGCCGCCTTGCCCCACGCCAGGTACGCTTCCTTCGTGCCGCTGCGCTCCGCCTGCGCCTTCAGGCCCGGCAGTTTCAGCACCGCCTGCACGTTCCCGGCCTCGTTGGGGGTCAGGCTGGCCAGCTGCCAGCGGGGCACGAACGTCACGGCGCCCACCACGGTCAGCAGCGCCGCGCCGCCCAGCAGCCCCAGCGCCAGCGTCCGGGTGCCGGGGCGGCCCTGCGGGGCGGGCGGCAGGGCGTCCAGGCCGCGCAGGGCCAGCGCCGCGCGCCGCTCCAGGTCCGGGCGGCGCGACTCGTCGGTCAGGGCCGCGAGCTCGGCGTACAGCCGGTCCCGTTCGGCCCCCAGGCGCGCGCGTTCCGCCGCGTCCGGATCGTCCGGCGTGCGCGCCCGCAGCGGCTCGGTCACCAGCCACACGCACGCGAGCGCCACGAGCGCCAGCAGCAGCACGTTCAGCAGCACCGGGCCGGTCACGAGTCACCGCCCCGGCGGGTGTCGCGCTGCACCTGCGCGAGGTACGGGTCGAAGCCGCCCGCGTCGTTCAGCGGTTCGTCCGGCAGGGTCGCCGCCGGGCGGCTGCGGCGCAGGAACGCCCACAGCACCCCACCTCCGGCCGCCAGGGCCGCCAGGGGCGCGCCCCACAGCAGCAGGTTCCGGCCACTCTTGGGCGGGTCGAGCAGCACGAAATTCCCGTACCGCTGCGAGAAATACACGTAGATGTCCGAGTCGCCGCGCCCCTGCGCGACCTGCTCGCGGACCGATTCACGCATCTTCACGGCGATGGTGCTGCGCGAGTCCGCGATGGACTCCCCGGTGTCGCACAGCGGGCAGCGCAGGTTCTTCTCGATCGCCAGCGCCCGCGCCTCCTGCGCCGGGGTCAGGGTGGGCGCCGTCTGGGCAAGCGTGACGGCCCCGCCCAGCAGGGCGCCCGTGAGCAGCAGCGCGCGCCTCATAGGCCGGGCACGCCGATCTTCTCCAGCCCCACGTTCAGGCGCTCGCGGGTCAGGCCGCCGCGGTCCATGTGCTGCACCACGCCGTCCTTATCGATGAAGACCGTCTCGGGAATGCCGCTCACGCCGTACTCCAGGCCCGTGTTGATGCCGGGGTCGCGCAGGTTCGGGTACGCCAGCGCGTACTCCTGAATGAACTGCCGGGCGTTCCCCTCGTTCGTCTCGTTGAACAGGATGCCCACGACCGCCAGCCCGTCCCCGCCGCTCTGGCGGGCGCTCAGCTCGCGGAACATCGGCGCCTCCTCGCGGCACGGACCGCACCACGACGCCCAGAAGTTCACGACGACGGGTCGGCCCCTGAGGCTCGCCAGGGACAGCGGCGTGTCGTCCAGGCTGGTCAGCGTGAACGCCGGGGCGGGCTTGCCGACCAGCGGCCCGCCGGTCTGGTCGTTGCTGGCCGGGGTGCGCAGCGCGACCGCCAGGACCGCCACCAGCGCGAACGCGATGGCCGGGGGCAGCAGGCGACGCCACAGCGGCGCGGGGGTTGGGGATGCAGGGGACTTCGGGGCAGAGGGGGTCGATTCGGTCATCACAGCTCCGGGAAGGTCAGGCAGGAAGGGGAGGAGGGGATCAGTCGGTGGCGGGTGCCAGTCGCGCCGGGGCGGCCTGGGCAGCGCGGCGCGGCGTGACGAGCGTGAACGCGGCCCCCACGCACACGAGGAGCGTGCCCCACCAGATCCACGACACCAGCGGCGATTCGATCAGGCGCACGCTGGCCCACTGGCCCTTCGGGTCCACGCCGGTCATCACGAGGTACGTGTCGCCGGTCAGGCCGTAGCGCACGGCCGGGGAGGGGAAGGGCGTGTCGCCGCCCTGCGTGTACGTGTTCAGGCGGGCGCTGAAGGGCCGCCCGTCGATCAGCACGCGCGCCACGATGGACCGCCCGTCGGGCCGGGTGACGTTCTCCAGGGCGGTCAGGGTCAGGTCCTCGTTCAGCAGGTGAACACGCTGGTTCATGTTCAGCGTGACCTGCGCGTCGCGGCGGTACGTGCCGCTGAACGCCAGCCCCAGCGCCAGCACGATCAGGCCCGCGTGGGACAGGTACGCCCCGTAGCGGCGCGGCTGCGCGCGCAGGGTGCGGCCCAGCCCGCCTGCCTGCCGGGCCGCGCGGGCCGTCAAAAGCCCCAGGCCCAGCAGGTTGTACGCGCTCAGGGCCACCGTCGCCAGCACGCCGGGGTGGCGCACGCCCAGCGCCAGCGCCAGCAGCGCCGCGCCTGCCCCCGCGATCAGCAGGGGCCGCAGCGCCCGCCACAGGCCCTGGCCGTCCGCGCGCCGCCAGGGCAGCAGCGGCCCCACGCCCATCAGCAGCAGCAGACCCAGGCCCAGCGGAATGGCGAACGCGTTGTAGAACGCCGGGCCCACGCTGGCGTCCCGGCGGCCCTGCACGGCCTCCACGATGGTCGGGAACAGCGTCCCCACCAGCACCATCACCGCGAACACCACGAACAGCCAGTTCCCCGCCAGGAACGCGCCCTCGCGGCTCAGCGCGGCGGGCGGGTCGTTGTCGTCCCGCAGGTGCGGCGCGCGCCACGCGGCCAGCAGCGTCCCGGCCAGCAGCAGGAACGCCAGGAAGCCCAGGAACACCGGCCCGACCGGGCCGCCCGCGAAGGCATGCACGCTCTGCACGATGCCGCTGCGGTTCAGGAACGTGCCCAGCACGGTGCTCGCGTACGCCAGCACGATCAGCCACACGTTCCACGACCGCATCAGGCCACGGCGTTCCTGAATCTGGATGGAATGCAGGAACGCCGTCGTCAGTAGCCACGGGATGAAACTCGCGTTCTCCACCGGGTCCCACGCCCAGTAGCCGCCCCAGCCGAGCGTCTCGTAACTCCACCAGCCGCCGGCCACGATCGCCGCCGTCAGCAGTGCCCAGGCGACCAGCGTCCAGCGGCGCGTCACGACCACCCAGTGGTCCGACAGGCGACCCGTCACCAGCGCCGCCACCGCGTACGCGAACGGTACGCTCAGACCCACGAAGCCCAGGTACAGCAGGACCGGGTGCACCGCCATCATCCAGTGGTTCTGCAGCGCCGGGTTCGGGCCGCGCCCGTCCGCGACCAGCGTCGCCACCGGCGTGAACGGCGAGGCGACCGTCGCGCACACGCCTACGAAGAACACCAGACTGGCGAACATCGCCGCCAGCGCCCAGGGCCGCAGCGCGTCGCGGCGCAGCGTGACACTCAGGATGAACGCGTACCCGGCCAGCAGCCACGCCCACAACAGGATGCTGCCCTCCAGCGCGCCCCACAGGCCCGTGACCTTCACCCAGGTCGGCGAGGCCCGCATGGAATGCTCCGCGACGAAGCGCACCGTGAAATCGTCCCGCAGCAGCGCCGCGAGCAGCACCAGCGTACTCAGGCTGACGAGCGCGAACACCGCCCAGGTGGCCCGGCGCGCGGCCTCCGTGACGCGCGGATCACGCCGCGCCCCGCCCAGCAGCGCCAGCAGCAGGCCCGCCACGCTGAACAGCAGCGCGCCCAGCAGGCTCAGCTGCCCCAGCGCGCCGGACGCACTGGACGTCCATGAGATCAGGTTCAGCACATTCACTCCCACCGCGCCGCGCGGGCGCGGTCCACCCACGGCCTCAATCGGCCGACTTGATCATGTCCTTCAGCTCGGCCTGCGTCTTCGGGACGTTGTACTCCTCGCTGTGCTTGACGACCAGATCCGTCGCGTGGAACGTGTCCCCCTGGAACTCGCCGCGCACCACGACCCCCTGGTCCTCCTTGAACAGGTCCGTCACCGCGCCCCGGTACTGCACCGGGTAGCTGACGCTGCCGTCCGTGACCGTGAAGCGCAGGTCCAGCGTCTGAGGCTCGTACTGCACGGCCTTCACCAGCCCCCCGATCCGCACCGGGCGGCCCTGCAGCTGCGCCTGCTGCTGCGCGTACTCGCTGGGCGTCACGAAGTACTCCAGCGACTTGTTCAGGTTCCCGAACGCGATGGTCGCCGTCAGGCCCACCAGCGCCGCCACGCCCAGCACGACCGGCAGCGGGCTGCGCTTACGGCGCCGCGCCTGTGGCAGCGGCGTCAGGGGCGCGGGCGATTCAGGACCGGGCACGCTCAACGGGGGGCCTCGCTGGCGTCCTCGCCACGCACGGCCCGCAGCCGCACCCATATCCACGCCAGATAACCGATCAGGACGCTGAACGTCGCCAGGTAAGAGAACAGCACGTACCAGAAGTACTTATCCACGGGCCACCTCCAGACCGCTCACGCCGGTCAGTTCGCGTTCCTCACGCGCCTCCTCACGGGCCGCCAGGATGCCGCGCAGGCGCAGCAGGAAGAAGTACAGCAGCGTGAACGACGCCACGCTCAGCAGCAGCGTCGGCAGGTACACCGGCGCGGCGTCCCAGCGCACGCCACCCAGCAGCTTCAGCGTCTGCGTCTGGTGCACGCCGCGCCACCACTCCACCGCCATGTAGTTCACGGGCACGTACAGCGTCCCCACGATCCCCACCACCGCCGACACCCGCGCGCGGCGCTCGGGGTCGTCGATCAGCGACCGGATCAACAGGTACCCGCCGTACACCACCAGACTCAGCGCCGTGGTCGTCAGCCGGGCGTCCCACACCCAGTACGTGCCCCAGGTGGGTTTGGCCCACAGCATCCCGCCGACGATGGTCGCCAGCGTGAACAGCAGCCCGATCTCGCCGCTGGCCATCGCCAGCCGGTCCCAGTGACGGCGGCGCTGGATCAGGTACAGCAGCCCGAACAGGCCCGTGCCGCCGTACGCGAGGTAACTCAGCCACGCCTCGGGCACATGCACGAACATCAGCCGCACCAGCGACCCCATGTTCAGATCCAGCGGAGAGGTCAGGCTCAGGCCCAGCACCACCGCCAGACCCAGGAGGCTGGCCGCGCCCAGCACGGTCGTCGTGACGTCTCTTTTCATATCGCTCCTATTGTGCCGTCAACGCCGGGCGGGGAACCGTGAGGCCCGCCGCGCAGCGGTCATTTCCGGCCCGCAGCATCGCGCCCCACGCCCCAAACCGGCAAGTGCGAGTGTCCCCGCCACGCTATCCTGCACGCACCCATGACCCGAATCATGCCCGCCGCGCTCCTCGCGCTCAGCGCCCTGCTGCCCGCCTGCGCCCCCGCCCAGACCGGCCCCCTGCCCGACCCCACCACGTACCGCCCCGGCCCCGCCGACGTCGCCACCCTGCCCGACCTGGGACCGGTCGGCCGCTGGATGATCACCAAGACGCTGGAACCCGCCACCTGGCTGGGCGAGCGGGTCGGTGACCGCACCCTGCGCGAACCCATCAACGTCCTGATCCTCGACCGGACCTCCGCGACCCCCGAAGCCGCCACCGCCCGCCTGAACGCCGCCATGACCGCCGCCGGGTACGGCCCGAAGAACATGCACAGCGACGGCTACAGCGGCCAGCTCGGCGAGCGCCTGTACGCGCAGCTGCCCCCCAGCGGCAAAGGCCTCGCGTTCAGTGACGGCCCCTGGTACGTCAGCAACCACCACGGCCGCGTGTTCGGACCCGCCCCCATCCAGGGCGGCTACCTGTTCAGCGCCGCGTTCAGCCTGGAGGACATGCGCTGGCTCCCCACACCCGGCCACACCTACAACAGCTTCAAGGCGACCCGCGAGGACCTCGCCACGCGCCTGACCGCCACCGGGATGTACCGCCGCGCCGCGAACGTGGACCTCGGCAACCGCCTCGACACCCCGCAGGAGACCACCGGCGACCACGACGGACAGGCCGCGCTGCTCACCACCCCCTGAGAAACGCAGTCAGGAGGCCTCGGGGAATGTTCCGCCGGGGCCTCTCCTGTCTTGCAGTCACAGGGGAGGTCAGCCCTCGACCGCGGCCGGAAACAGCAGGGTCGCCAGGATGATCGTGCCCAGGTCGAACGCCGTCAGGAACGTCAGCCAGGTGCTGACCTCGGGACTCCAGCCACCCTCCAGGAGCAGGCGGGTGGCCTGCACGGTCGCCAGGACCGCCGGGACCAGGATGGGGAAGGCCAGGGCGGGCAGCAGCGCCTCACGCGCGCGGAGGTTCACGGTGATGCTGCCGTAAAAGGTCGTGGCGGCCGCGAAGCCCAGCACGCCCAGCGCGGTCGTCAGGGCCAGCGCCGCCCACGGCAGGGCGCGGCCCGCCGCCGTGACCGCCTCGGACGCACCGAACAGCACCAGACCCGTCGGGACGGTCGCCGCCGCGACCAGCAGCAGGGGCGGCAGCACGCCCAGCAGCTTGCCCAGGTACAGCGCGCCGTGCGGCCCGGGGTACGCCAGCAGCTGCTCCAGCGCGCCTGCTTCCTGCTCCTGCGCGAAGGCCCGCTGGGCGCCCACCGCCGCCGCGAGGGCCAGCGCCGTCCAGATCGCCCCGGCGGCCAGCGGCGCGCTCAGGCGGGCGTCGCGGGACACCACGCCGCCGCTCAGGGCGAAGCCCAGCACCAGCAGCACGATCCCCGCGAAGAACGCCGTGGCCAGCAAGGTGTCGCGCGTGCGGCCCGCCACGCGCAGGTCCTTCGCGGCGACCGTCAGCGCCTGCCTCAGCGCGCCCTTCACGCGGGCACCTCCTCGTGCAGCAGGCCGCCCGCGAGGCGCATGGTGCGCGGCGCGACCACCTGCGCCAGCGCGGGCTCATGCGCGGCGATCAGCAGCGAGCAGCCCTGCCCGCGCAATTCCAGCAGCAGTTCCTGCACCAGCGCCCGCCCCGCGTCGTCCAGGTTCGCGAAGGGTTCGTCCACCAGCGTCACCGGGCGGGCCAGCAGGTGCGCGCGGGCCAGTGCCAGCCGCTTGCGCATCCCCGCCGACAGAAAACGCGCCCGGCGGGTGGCCGCGCCCTCCAGCCCCACGCGGCGCAGCGTGCCCGGCACGTCCCCTGCCCGCGCATGCATCCGCAGCGCGAACTCCAGATTCTCCGCCGTCGTCAGGTCCGGGTACAGGCCGCCGTCCACCGGCATCAGGTGAATCGCGTCCCGCACGCCGCGGCTGTCGCGCAGGTCGTAGCCCAGCACCCGCCCCTCGCCGCGCGTGGGCCTCAGCCCGGCGCTCAGCAGGCGCAGCAGCGTGGTCTTCCCGGCCCCGTTCTCGCCCAGCAGCGTCACGCCCTGCCCGGCCGGGACGTCCAGCGTCACGCCACGCAGGATCACCTCGCGTCCCAGCCGCAGCCACACGTCCCGCAGCTGCACCGCGAACGCCGCGCCCGGATCATTCGCAGCCCTGTCCGTCACAGGCGCAGCCACTCGGGCATGATCGAGAAGAAGAACGTCGCCAGCCGCGTGAACTGCCCCGTCAGCATCATCAGGCCCACCACGACCAGCAGCGCGCCCCCCACCTTCTCGAACACCCCCGCGAAGCGGTTCAGGCGGCGCAGGTTCACGCGGTGCCACAGCGCCGCCGCCAGCAGGAACGGCACGCTCAGGCCCAGCGTGTACGCCGCCAGCAGCGTCACGCCGCTGCCCAGGCTGGCGCTGCTGGCCGCGAGGCTCAGGACGCTGCCCAGCGTCGGCCCCAGGCATGGACTCCAGCCGAACGCGAACGCCGCCCCCAGCGCCACCGGCCCGTACCCTCCGGCGTTCGCCAGGGCGCGCGTGTCCCGCATCAGGAACGGCAGCCGGATCAGGCCCAGCATCACCAGCCCGAAGAAGATGATCAGCGCGGCCGACAGCTGTCCCAGCAGCGCCTTGTGCGGCGCGATCAGCGCGCCCAGGCTGCTGGCCGTCGCGCCCAGCGCGATGAACACCAGCCCGAACCCCAGGACGAACCCCAGCGCCCGCGACCACGGTTGCCGCTCCCCACCCAGCACGCCCAGGTAACTGGGGACCAGTGGCAGCACGCACGGACTCAGGAACGACACCAGCCCCGCCAGGAAAGCGACAGTCAGGGTCGGGGAAGCACTCGTCATGCCCGGCAGTCTAGCGGCCCACGCTCAGGCCGCCTGTCCCGCCGCCCTATTCCAGCTTGCCGCTGAAGGTGCCCTCCCAGGCGTTCATGATCCGGCCGTCCTGCACCAGCAGGACCGTGGGGTACGCCCCCACCCGCAGCTGCCGCGCGAAGAGGGTTGCCGCCTCGCCCGTCCAGGCCTGCACGCCCGCCGGGGCGGGGGAGGGGAACCCCTCGGCGTTCACGGCCCGCACCGGCAGGCCCGCCGCCAGCACCGCCGACCACAGGTCGCCCAGGTCCCCGCAGTCGTGGCTGTACACCACCACGACCTCCTGCGCCGCCGCCGTCCACGGATGCTGCGGCAGGGGTTCCCCCAGGCGCACGCGCGCCTCGGCGGTCGAGATGCCCAGGGTCAGCAGCAGGGTCAGCAGGGGAGCGCGACGCAACCTCATACGGCCTCCGATTGGATGGTGTGCGTATCAATCCGAGCGGACGCGAGTTGGAGCGGAACGGGTTCCGGGCGTGGAGTTGACAACCCGGTGAGGTTCCGGGTTGTGAACGGAACAGACGGAATCCGCATCATGCCTGCCATGATGCCCTGCCTTCTGCGCAGGTGCATGACGGAGTGGTGAGGGGGCACTCAATGGCGAACGCGCCCCCTGCCACTGGAGGCGCGTGGGAAGGGACCGTTACGGTGCGCTGGCTGGCGGAACGGACTGCGTGGTGCCCGTGACGCCCCTGGCGGCCTTCACGGCTTCCGGGTCGGGCTGCTCGTCCCGGAGTGGCGCGGGGCTCTCGTCCGGCGCGTAGCCGGGCAGGTCCTCCAGTTGCACGCGGCGCTGCACGATGTTCTGCGGCGGCGTGAACTCGGTCGCCAGTCGGTTGGTCGTGCGGTCCAGGCTGACCAGCAGCGAGTCCGGATCATTCCCGGGCCGGTACGTCGTCTCGCGGTACAGCGTGGGGGGCGGCGCGTCCGTCTGCACCTCGGTGTTCGCCGCGTCGCGGTAGTTGGGGTCCAGCACCGCCAGTTTCACGTTCGGCAGGAACTGCTGATCGGGGGCGTCCACGTACTGGATGCCGGGCGGTTCGCTGAACTGCCGCAGCGCCTGCCCCTGATGCGCGAGTTCCATCATGCGCCGCCAGATCGGGGCGTTCACGTACCCCGAGTAGTACCCGCGGCTGGGCATGTCCCCACCCTGCTGGCGGCCCACCCACACCGACCCGGTGTACAGGGGCGTGGTGCCCACGAACCAGAAGTCCTTCGGGCCGTTACTCGTGCCGGTCTTCCCGGCGACGGGCCACTCGCCGAACTTCGCGCGTCCGGCCAGGCCGCCCTGCGCCTCGTTCAGGTCGTTCACGACCCCGCGCAGCATGTCCAGGCCCAGCCACGCCACCTGCGGCGTCCACACGCGCTTGCCCTGGACGGGTTGGCTGTTCACGTCGAACAGCACGGAGCCACGCGCGTCGGTCACACGCGTGATGTACCGGGGCGTGCGGTACAGGCCGCCGTTCACGAACGGCGCGTACGAGGCCGCCATCTTCACCGGGGTCGTCTCGACGGCGCCCAGCGCGGCGGCCAGTCCGGTCCCGTCGTTCGTCTGCAGGCCCAGTTCGCGGATCTTGCCGAAGAACGTCTGCAGGCCGATCCGGTCCGCCAGCCGTACCGTCACGAGGTTCAGCGAGCGGTCCAGCGCCTCGCGGATCGTCATGTCGCGGTACGTGGTGGCTCCCTCGAAGTTCTCGGGTTCGTATACGCCGTTCTTACAGCCCGTGCACGGGAAGGAGACGGGCCGGTCCTCCTCACGGTGCGACTGGTCCAGCCCGGTGGACAGCGCCGTCGTGTACAGCAGCGGCTTGATGGTGGACCCGATCTGCCGCTGCCCCTGCGCCGCGTTGTTCCACGCGGCCGGGGGCTCACTGCCGCGCAGCTTCTGCCCGATCATGCCCAGCACCTCGCCCGTGTACGGGTTGAGGATGGTCGCCGCGAGCGTCGCGCTCGGTGG
Source organism: Deinococcus sp. JMULE3 (assembly GCF_013337115.1). Taxonomy (NCBI): domain Bacteria; kingdom Thermotogati; phylum Deinococcota; class Deinococci; order Deinococcales; family Deinococcaceae; genus Deinococcus; species Deinococcus sp. JMULE3. The sequence goes on along the minus strand of NZ_SGWE01000004.1, from coordinate 533,694 downwards.
CAGACCGGTCGCCTCGCGACTCGCGGTCTCCACCGCGGACTGAACCTTGGAATCCAGCGTGGTGTACACCCGCAGGCCACCCGAGCCGTATACCACGTCCCGCCCGAAGCGGCGCACGAGTTCCTGCTCGACCTGCTGCGTGAAGTGCGGCGCGCGGGTCGTGACAACCGCCTTGAGTTCCTTCGCGCTGCGGTCCACCAGTTTCGCGGTCTTCACGTTCCCGCCCGCGTCGTACGTGACCTGCCAGCCGCGCGGCTGGAGTTTCTCCTGCCACGCCGCGTCCATCTGCGCCTGCGTGATCCAGCCGTCCTCGACCATCCGCGACAGCAGCACCCGCATCAGGGGCCGCATCTCCTCGTACCGGAAGTACCGCCCGGCGTTCGGGACGAGCACCGTCAGGTACGCCGCCTGCGCCAGCGTCAGGTCCTTCGGCGTCGTGCGGAAGTACGCCTGCGCCGCCGAGTAGATCCCGTACAGTTCCACCGGCCCGCCGTCCCCCAGTAGATGGTGTTCAGGTACGTCTGCAGGATCTCGGCCTTCGTGAACGACCGCTCGACCTGCACGCTCAGGATCCACTCCTTGAACTTACGGTCCGGCGTGCGGGCCTGCTGGTACTCCTCGAGCAGCAGCGTGTTCTTCACCAGCTGGTTCGTCAGGGTACTGCCGCCCTGCACGCTGTCGCCCCGCGCTGCGCGCTGCACCTGCCGTCCCAGCCCGTACGGGTCCAGGCCGTAATGCTCGAAGAAGCGTCGGTCCTCGTTGCTGATCAGCGCGCCCACCATGAACGGACTGATCTCGCCCAGGGTCACGATCGTGCGGCTGATCGCCTGATCCCCCACCTTCGGGATCAGCGTGCCGAGCGGCGCGCCGTCCCGCGCGAAGATCTTCGTCTCGGACCCCAGCGACCGCGTCAGGTTGTCCAGTTCGCGGTAATCCGGCAGTTCCCGCCCCCACTTCAGGGCGTACGTGGTCACGACGCCCGCCGCGGCCAGCAGCGCCGCGAGTAGGAACGACGTCAGAAATTTCAGGAAGCGCAGCACGATCACGCTGCACCCCGTTCGGCTGCGCCCGTCAACGCCGTCGCGCCTCGATCAGCTGATTCACCCGTCCGCGCAGGTTCTTGCCGGACAGTGGCTTGTACACGATGTCGTCCGCGCCCACCAGTTTCGCGTGATCGCGCGTCTGGTCGTCATCGAAGCCTGTCAGCAGCAGTACCGGGGTGTCCCGCAGCCGCTTGATCCGCTTGACGCGCGAGCAGATCTCGAAGCCGTCCATGAACGGCATCTTCACGTCCAGCAGCATCGCGTCGGGCGTGTGTTCCTTGAGGTACTCCAGGGCCAGTTTGCCGTCCGGCACCGCCACAATGTCGTGCCCGTCCGCCGACAGAATGACCTCCAGCATGGTCCGGATGGCCGGTTCGTCGTCCGCGACGAGAATGGTATACGCCATGCCGCTCATCATAGAGCAGGGCAGCGGGACACGCGCCGTGACCTGCTGCGCCATCTGCGCGGCGCGCCCGGCGACACCCACACAGGGTCGAGCGGAGGCCAGACTGGCACCGTCCGCCGGACGGACGCCACGCGGATCAGTGGCAACCCTGGCGGCCCAGCGCGCCGTCCAGCGTCGCCTGCGCCCGGTCCCAGGCGGAGCCGTCGTTCCCGAAGGCGGCCTCGGGTCGGCCGGCCCGGATGGCCTGGATGAAGCCCCAGGGATCCTGCTGCTGTCGCAACGACTCCTGCGCCGCGAGCGGGCAGGCGGCTTCCCGCCCTGTACAGGGCCAGCTGCGCCTCAGGGCGGGTCAGGTGCAGGGCCAGTGCCTCGGCCTCGCGGACGGCCCTGGTCCGGGCATCCACTGCGACGCCCTGGTACCCGACGATGGGCTGCCAGGATTGCGGCGCGCCAGGGGGGTGGGCAGCGGCTGCACGCTGTACGTCACGCCTGACGTCACCAGCGGCGGGTGATTCCACGGCCCGGTCAGGACGGCACCCAGACGGCCCTGCCCGAACGCCTCAAGGGCCTGCGCCTCGTTCAGGCTCGCGCCTGGCCCACCGACGCGGCGCAGCGCGCACCCCGCGCGGCTGACTGCTGCCGGGTCCGGCGCAGGAGCAAGCAGGTTCACGCCGAACGCCCGGAACAGCCCGGCCTGAAGGTAGGGATCGTGGGGCCCGAGCGCCACGCCCGGCCCATCCGCTGCGGCGGCGCGTTCCAGATCCGCCCAGCTGCCGATCCCGCCCGGCACCAGCGCCCGGTTCACGACCAGCGCCACGGCGTCTGCCATCAGCGGTCGGGCGCGCACCACCCCGCCCACGGTCAGGGCCGCCACGCCTGCCGGATCTCCCAGGTCGTCCCCGGCCAGCGGCGCCGTCTGCGCGGCCAGACCGGGCAGCCAGTGGTCCGGCACGCCCACCACCACGTCCGGACGGGCACGCGCGCCCTCCCAGCGTTCGATCAGGTCCCCGAACGCGACCGAGGTGACCCGCACCTGCACGCCCGTCGCCCGCGCGTACCCGGCGCTCTGCGCCCGCACCCACGCGAGGTCCTGGCCGACATAGTGCGTCCAGACCGTCAACGTGACCGCTTGCGCCTGCCCAAGGAGCATCAGGCCAGCCCCCAGAATCCACCGTCTCATATCCAGAGCAGAGCACACGCCCGTCCATAACGCACGCCGGGATGAAGCAGAGGCGGGGCGCCGTGGTTTCCCACCGCGCCCCGCCCCCTGCGTCCCGATTTACTCGAACTGCGCGAGCACCTGCGTCAGGCGTTCGCGCTGCGCGCCGAAGTCGGCCACGCGGCGTTTCTCCTCCTCGATGACCTCGGCGGGGGCGCGGGCGACGAAGCCCTCGTTGCTCAGTTTGCCCTGCGCCTGCTTGATCTGCTTGTCGAACTCCGCGAGGCGTTTCTTCTGCTTGCCGATCCAGTCGGCAATATCGACGGTGCCTTCCAGCGGCGCGCGGACGGTCACCCCCTGCTCGACGAGGCTCAGGGTGCGGCCCTCCAGGTCGCCGGACAGGTTCACGCGGGCGATGCTCTCGACCACGCGGGCGTTCTCGTGCACGGTCGGGGCGAGGTCGCCTTCCACGGCGACGTTCAGGCGGTCCTGCGGGCTGAGGCCCAGTTCGCTCTTGAGGCTGCGGGCAGCGGCGACGGCGGCGCGCAGGGCGTCGAACGCGCGGGTGGCGTCCGCGTCGTGCAGCGCCTCGTCCGCGGCGGGCCAGGTGTGCACGGCCAGCTGGCGGCGGTGGCCGAGCGCGGCGTACAGTTCGCTCGTCACGAACGGCATGAAGGGGTGCAGCAGCTTCAGGATGTGTTCCAGCGTGGCCTTCAGCGTCACCAGCGTGGACAGTTTGCCTTCCGCGAGGGCGGGTTTGGCGGCCTCGATGTACCAGTCGCAGAACTCGTCCCAGGTGAAGGTGTACAGCGTGCGGATCGCCGCGCCGATGTCGAACGCGTCGAGCTGCGCGGTCGCCTCGGCGGTCACGGCGTTCAGGCGCGACAGGATCCAGCGGTCCGCCAGGGTCAGGTCCGTGCGGGCGCGCACGGCGCTCAGAGCGTCGCGGCTGCGCAGGATCTCGCCGACGCTGTCGTCCAGCGCGCCCTGCACGTAGCGGATCAGGGCCTCGTCGGCCTCGTGCCCGGTCGTCTGGAGGTTCGGGAGGGCCTCGCCGAGGCGCAGCATCGCGAAGCGCGCGGCGTTCCACAGTTTGTTCGCGAAGTTGCGGCCCTGCTCGAAGCGGCGCGGGTCGTGCTTGATGTCCTGCCCGCCGGTGGACAGGAAGCTGAACGCGAAGCGGCTGGCGTCCACGCCGTACTGGTCGAACAGCTCCAGCGGATCGATGCCGTTGCCCTTGCTCTTGGACATCTTCTGGCCCTTCGCGTCGAGGTACAGGCCGTGCAGCATCACCGTGCTGAAGGGGGCCTGACCGGTCAGGCCGTACCCGGCCATCTGCATGCGCGCCACCCAGAAGAACAGGATGTCGTACCCGGTCACGAGCACCTGCGTGGGGTAGAACTTCCGGAAGTCCTCACTGTCCGTGTCGGGCCAGCCCAGAGTGCTAAACGGCCAGAGGTTGGAGCTGAACCACGTGTCGAACACGTCCGGGTCGCGGCGCAGGTTCAGGTGCGCGTAGCGGGGGTCCTGATCGCAGTCCAGGTCCGGGTTCTCGGGGTCCGGCACGTACAGGTTGCCCTGCTCGTCGTACCACGCGGGAATCTGGTGGCCCCACCACAGCTGACGGCTGATGTTCCAGTCGCGGATGTTCTCCAGCCAGTCGCGGTTCACCTTCGCGTACCGCTCGGGCACCAGCTGCATGTCGCCGCGCTCCAGCCCGGCCAGCACCTGCTCGGCGAAGGGTTTCATCTTCACGTACCACTGCTCGCTGATGATCGGCTCGACCGGCACCTTTGTCCGCTCCGACAGGCCGATGGCGGTGTCGTGGTCCTTCTCCTCCAGCAGGTCGCCGCCCTCGGTCAGGGCCTTCACGACCGCCTTTCGGGCCGCGAAGCGTTCCAGACCCTGGAACTCGGCGGGCACCAGCCCGTCGCGGGTCAGGTTGCCGTGCAGGTCGATCACGCTGGGCCGCGCGAGCCCGTGCCGCTCGCCCACCTCGAAGTCGGTCGGGTCGTGCGCGGGCGTGATCTTCAGCGCGCCCACCCCGAACTCCATCTCGACCGCCTCGTCCGCGATGATCGGCACATACCGGTCCGTCAGGGGAATGCGGGCCTCCTGCCCCACCAGATGCGCGAAACGCGGGTCCTCGGGATGCACGGCGATCGCCTGATCCGCGAAGATCGTCTCGGGCCGCACGGTCGCGATGCGGATCTCACCCGCCTCCCCGTTGCTGGCCGCCGCGTTCGGGTCGCGCAGCTTGTACGACAGGGTGTACATCTTGCCCTTACGGACCTCGCGGTCGATCTCCAGTTCCGACAGGGTCGTCTGACTGGCCGGGTCCCAGTTCACGATCCGCTCGCCACGGTACGCGGCTCCGTCGTGGTACAGCTTCACGAACTGATGCCGCACGGCGCGCGACAGGCCCTCGTCCATCGTGAAGCGCTCGCGCGTCCAGTCTGCACTGACGCCCAGGCGCGACAGCTGCTCCAGGATCATCCCGCCCGACTCGGCCTTCCACTCCCACACCTGATCCAGGAACTTGTCGCGGCCCAGGTCGTGACGGCTGACGCCCTGCTCGCGCAGCTGCCGCTCCACGACCACCTGCGTCGAGATGCCCGCGTGGTCCATGCCCGGCAGGTACAGCGCCTCGAAGCCCGCCATGCGCTTGTAGCGGATCAGCGTGTCGATCAGCGTGTTGTCCAGCGCGTGCCCCAGGTGCAGGTTCCCCGTCACGTTCGGCGGCGGGATCACGATCGTGAACGGCTCCTTCCCGCTCGTCGCGTCCGCGCGGAACGGCTCGTTCCGCCACTTCGCGGCCCAGCCCGGCTCGACCGCCTTCGGGTCGAACTGCTTGGCGAGGGTGGACGCGTCGTTCTCCGGCGTCTGGTCAGGGGTGATGGTCTGGTCGGGGGTATGGGGGTCAGTCATAGGGATGCTCCTGAAAGTGAGGACTCAGAGAAAAGTAGCGGCGGTCAGTCGGTGAAGATGAGGCAGGGCCGTTTCGTAGCCATGTCCAACAATCAGGTCATGCTGGTCCATCGGGACGAACCGGCAGTGGAAGGTCATGCCGTGGTCTGCGCCGTCGCCCGTGACGGCATGCGGCCAGTTGTCCGGGGTGTCCGCCGGTGCGCTCAGCCAGAAGTAATGCCACACCTGGGACGCCTCGCCCCGGGTCCAGTGCATCGAGGTCAGGTGAACCGGGGCGCGCAGTCGCAGGCCCGTTTCCTCAAAGCTTTCGCGGATGGCGGCCTGTGCCGGTGTTTCCCCGGGATCGACGCCACCGGCCGGAACCTGAATGCCCGCGTCGGGGTATCGGGGAGGATGTTCGAACACGAGCAGTTCGTGAGGCTGACGGGTGATGTAGGCGAGCACCCGTTGACGGCAGCCCTGACGTCCGGCCAGTTCGACCGCCCCGGTCAGCGGCCATTCGGTGCCTGTCATCTCGCTGTGTGCCATGTGGTGCCTCCAGAGCAGAAAAACGTCCCGTCCGCCGGATGAACTTCCGGATGCGGACGAGACGAGAGTGTCCCGTGGTACCACCGCGTTTCCCCGCCTGCATGGGGGGCACTCGCTGCGCGCTGTATCGGGCGCACCCGGAGGCTCTACGCCCCCCGCGCGGGGGGGTTCTGCCGTCGTGCTCGCGGGTGACGTTCGCCGGGGGCCGGTCCACCTGCCCTCTCAGTCGCGGGGCGGGTTTCCTGTGGGGGCCTGACCCGGGTACTCCTCCCGGTCACTGCACTCGGGAGTGTACGCGCCGGGGGGCGGGCATTTCAATCCGCACGCTGGCGCATTGGCGGGGTGGGGGCGGGCCGGGCATCCTGCGGGGCGTGCCCCCGACTGGAATAACCCTGTATCACCGCGCCGTGCGGGACGTGCGTGGCGATCACCTGCTCCCCCTGAGCACCCTGCGTGAGCGTCACCCGGACGTGTACGCCCGCGAGGCGGCCAAGTACGTGGGCCGCGAGGCGCTGATGCAGGAGCGGGTCGGGCGGCTGGACTGCCTCTGGACCGACGTGCTGTTCTTCTCGCCCGTGAACCCGGGGCCGCTGCTGGACGCCGCGCGGCAGAGCGGCCGGGCGATTCCCCCCGTGCGGTTCTGGACGCTGGACGCCTCGCACCTCGATCCGGCGCGGGCGTGCGTCCGGCTGGTGCGCCCCTGGCCGGGAGATGTGAAGCCCGCGCCGGACCCGGCGGACGAGCTGCCGTTCACGCCGCAGACGCTGCGGGAGCACTCAGCCGCGCTCCCGGCGACCCTGGACCGCCTGCGCGCCCTGCCGGAAGAAGCGCCCCTGATCCTGTGGATGGACGTCCCGCACGTCCTCTACCGCGGCGAGGTCCCGCTGGGTGCGCTGGGCGAGGTGCGCTGCTGAGCCTCGTCGCCCTCGGGAAGGCGTTCGAAGCGGTACAGCAGGGGTTTTTTCAGCAGGCCGCGCGGGACGGTCACGGTGGCGCTCTGGTAGGGGAGACCGCTGACCTGCGCGGACGCGCTGAACAGGTGCGTGTCCTCGCCGATGCGGGCGGCGCGGTCGCTGACGTCCAGCGGGCCCTGCGCGCGGCTCAGCACGTCGTAGGGGTGCTCGATCAGCACCGTGAGTTTCACGGGCTGGCCGATCAGGCTGCGCAGGGGGTTCGCGGCGCTGCTGAACGCGGCCCGCACGGGTTGCGCCTGACGCTCGCACGTGACGCGGACGCTCAGGCCGTACTCGCCGACCGGGAAGGTCAGGTCGCGGATCAGGGTCACGCCGTCGCCCTCGGCCTCACGGAACGCGGCCAGCAGGGCCTCGCGGCGGTTGCGGACCAGCGTGACGGGCATGGCGCGCTCCATGGGGAACTCGCCCCGCTGGATCACGCGTTCGGCGTGCTTCAGGGTGTCCTCGCGCGTGCGGAACGTGCGGTGAGTGACGGACTGCGCGGCGTGCCATACGCCACTGGAGTCGCGTTCCATCCACTCGACCCACAGGTCGAAGCGGTCGTGGAACTGCCAGGACGGGTGCGCCTGCGTGGCGGGACGCGCGGCCTCGCGGGCCGGTTCGTCACGGGGGGACAGGGAGTCACTGGTTCGGCTGGTGGGGCGGGAGATGGCACTCATGGGTCCTCCGGATGCCCATCATGCCGCAGATGACCCGCCGAATGTGAAAAAACACCGCGCCGGGGGGGATCATACGGATTCCGTTTGTTTCGCCAACAATCCGGAACTTCACCGGATGGCCGGCTCCACGTCCGGAACCCGTGTTGCTCCCACTCGCTTTGCTCGGATTGAACGGGCTGTGCAGCCCATTCAATCGGAGTCCGTATCACCCCCCAGCCCGGCGGCGCGGCCTCCGGCTCAGCTGATCTCGATCAGTTCCGCCAGCAGGAACGGCTTCAGTGTCTCCAGGACCAGCCGGGGCGGCGCGGCGGTGCGTTCCAGCAGCGTGCGGATGTTGCCACTGTCGGAGATCAGGTTCAGCACGCGGTACTGCGTGCGGGTCACGGGCTGCGCCTCGGTCCACTTCGCCGTGAAGCGCAGGCGTTTGTTCCAGTCGGGGAAGGTCCGCAGCAGCGGCTCCCACGCGGCGTTGTCCTCCAGCAGGCGGCGCAGGGCCGGGTCGCGGCGCAGGCTCATGGTGCGGTTGGGGGGCGGCTGGTCCACCTCGAAGGTGAACACCCCGGCGTCCAGGCTGGCCATGAACTGCAGGGCGTGCTCGCCGCGCAGGCGGCCGGCCTCGGCGTGCGTGATCTCGCCGCGTTCCAGCCACAGCTGCCCGCCGCGGATGTGGTCCACGCTGAGCCGCCCGGCGCGTCCGCTCGTGAGGAACATCTGCATGACGGACAGGAAGGGGAAGACTGCCAGATCGCCGCGTACCATAGGTGACCCTCAGTGTAGGGGCGCGCCGCCCCCGGTGCGAGGGGTCACCCCGCCGGGGGCGGCGGCGTGCGAAGATCGTCACATGCCTGACCCTCTGGACGTGCTGCTGTCCCTGTGCGCGGCGGACGCGCTGGGCGCCGCCACGGAATTCAAATCCCCCGACGTGATCCACGCGCGCTACGGCGCCGCCTTCCGCGCGTACCAGCCGGGCAGCGTGTTCGGTTTCGCGCCCGGCGAGGCCACCGACGACAGCCAGATGGTCGTCGCCACCCTGCTCGGCGCGGCGCGCGGCGAGGGCCACGCGGGCGTCCTCGCGGCATTCCGCGAGTGGCTGGCCGCCGCGCCGCCCGACGTGGGCGGCCTGACCCGCCAGGCCCTGAGACTGACCTTCACGCAACCGGAGCGGCTCGACGGGGGCGCGCTGGCCTGGGAACGCGGGGGCTTCGACGGGGCCGGGAACGGCGGGCTGATGCGCGTGGCCGCCGCTTGGCTGCTCGGGCACCGGGGCGCGGCCCTGGCGCGCGAGGCGGCGATCCTGACGGCCCTGACGCACGCCGATCCGCGCTGCGTGTACGCCTCGGTGTTCCTGACGGCGTTCATGGAGGCCCTCGCAGACGGCCAGGCCTACGCGGCGGCGGCGCAGGCAGCCCTGGGCGTCATGGACAGCCTGGACGGGCGGGACGTGCTGGTGGACGCGGGGATGCTGGGCCTGAACACCCAGGACGCCCACCGCGCCTTCCGGGGCCGCGAGCGTGAGGCCCGCGCGCAGGTCCGCGCCCGCGTCCGCTCCGGGCTGGAGGGCACGATCACCTCACAGAGTGGGTACGTGCTGGACACCCTGGAAGCCGCCGTCGCGCACGCCCGCCGCGCGGACTGGTGGGCGTGCGTGGAACCCGCCGTGCTGGGCGGTGACGACAGCGATACGGTCGCCTGCGTGGTCGGGGCCATCGTCGGTGCGCGCGGCCTGAGCACCCCGCCCGAACTCCTGCCGGATCTGCGGCTGGGACACAGCTGGCCCGGCTGGGAGCGGCACTGGATTGCCACCGAGCACCTGCCGGGCGTCCTGACCCACGCGATGGCGTGACCCGTACACTGGCGTGACCCGTGCAGTGGCGTGACCGGGACAGCCCCTCACCCTGAAGGGCCCAGGCGTGGTACACTGTCAGGGTTGCCCGCTACGCACATGCACCGGAGACCGGGGCGCAGACGTGGCGGAGGAGGCACCCATGAAGAAAGACATCCACCCCAAAGTCGTTCCCACCAAGATCATCTACCAGGGTAAAGTCGTGATGGAAACCCTGAGCACCAAGCCCGAAATCCACGTGGACGTCTGGAGCGGCGTGCACCCCTTCTGGACCGGCGAAGAGCGCTTCGTGGACACCGAAGGCCGCGTCGACAAGTTCAACAAGCGCTTCGGCGACAGCTACCGCAACAAGAAGAAGTAAGCGCCCCGCGCCTGCGCCGCCCCCACCCACCAGGGTCGGGGCGGTTCTGCTGTCCCTTCTGCTGGGCTGACCGACTGCTGGACTGGTGCCCGCGCGGCCCGGCAGGTTCACGCCCGATCTGCGATACTCGCGGGCGTGCTGAAATCCCCCTACCACGGCGGTCACCTGGAAGTCATCGTCGGCCCGATGTTCAGCGGGAAAAGCGAGGAACTCATCCGCCGCGTGACCCGCGCCGTGATCGCCCGGCAGCGCGTGTTCGTGTTCAAACCCGCGCTGGACGACCGCTATCACGAGTCCGCCGTCGCCAGTCACGCCGGGCGGACCGTGCACGCCGTCGCGGTGCGCGGCGCGGCTGACATCCGCGCGCACCTGAGCGGCGAGGGCACCCTGCTGCACGCCCAGGGCGACACGCTGCCCGACGTGGTCGGCATCGACGAGGTGCAGTTCCTCGACGAGGCGATCATCCCCCTGGCCCTGGACCTCGCCGACGCCGGTGTGCGCGTGATCCTCGCCGGGCTGGACCAGGACTTCCGCGCCGAACCGTTCGGGTTCATGCCCGAACTGCTGGCCCGCGCCGAGAGCGTCGAGAAACTCACCGCGATCTGCACGGTGTGCGGCGCGCCCGCCACCCGCTCGCAACGATTGATTGGCGGTCAACCGGCCCGTTTCGACGATCCGGTCGTCCTCGTGGGCGCCCAGGAGAGTTACGAGGCCCGCTGCCGCGTCCATCACGAACTGCGCGGCTGACCCGGCCGATGTCCCCCGCCCCTCACCCGGCGCGCCCCCGCCACGTGAAGACCGGCTGGTCATATCCCTACCGTTCCCACACGCTAGACTGTCCGGGCCGCGTCAACGCACCTCAAACGCACCTCATTGAAACGTCCCGTCCTGACTCCGGGGTTGATCCTTGCAGAAACCAGTCGCGAATCCCACTCCTGAAGCGTTCTCCTGGCTGCTAAGCCAGCGCCGCATGTTCACCTGGCTGGTCGCGCTGGGCGCCGTCGCCTGCGCCGCTGCGCTCGGCTCGCAGTACCCGCAGTTCGACCCGCTGGACCTGTGGGCGCTGCCCACCCTGATCGTCGTGCTGGTGGCCCTGCAACTGCTGCTGACGACCGGCCTGATCAGCGTGGGCACGGCCGTGCAGGTCACGTTTCTGGGCACGGCCTCCTACGTGCTGCTGGCCCTGAACCACCAGTTCTCAGTCCTGACCGGTGTCTCGCAGGCGCTGATGGAGAACACCTACTGGTTCGCGGTGATCTACGTCGCCGCGTTCCTGGTGTACGAACCGAAGCAGGCGGCCCGCGCCGCCGGGGTCATCCTGGGTCTGGCGACCCTCGTGTGCGCCGCGAACCTGATCCTGATGCCCGCCGACATGCGCGCCCACCTCATCGGACCGTGCGCGCAGTTCCTGCTGATGGGCGCCGTGCTGACCCTGATGCAGGCCACGCTGGGCGTGCAGCGCAGCCAGTTCCAGGCGGCGCGCGCCGCCGCGCTGACCGACCCGCTGACCGGACTCGCCAACCGCCGCGCGGCGGAGGAACGCCTGTCGCAACTGACCCGCAGTGAGCAGACGTACACGCTGATCCTGTTCGACCTGGATCACTTCAAACGCGTGAACGACATGCACGGGCACGCCATGGGCGACCTGGTGCTGCGCGGCGTCGCCGAGATCACCCGCCGTCACCTGCCCGAGGGGAGCCTCGCGGCCCGCTGGGGCGGTGAGGAATTCCTGCTGATCCTGCCCGAGCAGCGCGACAAGCACCTGCGTCCCATGCTGGACCGGCTGCGCGCCGATCTGCGCCACCACCGCTACGGCACCGTGAACGGCGTCACCGCCTGCTTCGGCGTGGCGACTGCCAGCCCGGCCGAGGACCCCGTGGACGTCGTGCAGCGCGCCGATCTGGCGATGTACCGCGTGAAGGCGCAGGGCCGCAACGACGTGCACCTCGCGGACCTGCGCCGCACCCAGGTCAGCTGACCCGGATCAGGACGCCGGATCAGGACGCCGGATCAGGACGCCGGATCAGGACGCCGGATCAGGAGGCCGGTTCAGGATGACGGTGTGGCCGGGCGGGCCCGCCGGGCGCGGCGGTCACCCGCATCCGGGGCCGCCGCCTCACCCACCGCGAGGCCCAGCTTGCGGGTCAGGACGCTGAGCTGCTCCAGTTCCTCGGCCGTCATGGCGCTGAACACCTCGCGGATGCCCCGGACGTGACGGGGCAGCACCTGCTCGATCAGCTCGCGGCCCGCGTCGGTCAGGGTCACCCGCATGATGCGGCGGTCCAGCGCGTCCCGGTCGCGGCGGACCAGCCCGTCGCGTTCCAGGTTGTCGATGACCATTGTCAGGTTCCCGCTGGAGCGCAGGATCTTGTCCGCCAGCTGCCGCTGACTGAGGGCACCCAGGTGGTACAGGGCTTCAAGCACGCCGAACTGGCTGATGGTGAGGTTGTGGTCGGAAAGATGACGGTTGGCGTTCACCTCGACCGCGTGCGCGGCGCGCCATAACTTCACGTAGGCGTCCAGCGCGGCGCGGTCGTCGGGTGAACCAGCGTAACGGTTCGGCATTACCCCCATGGTCGGGGGGCGGCCTCATGAAGTCAAGCTGATCGGCCGGTCAGAGGCGTCAGCAGGTGACGCCCTGACGGGCGGGGGCGTCAGCTCTGCTGCGCGCGGTACTCCTCGGTCGCGAGGCGCACGCAGGTCGCGACGGCGCGCATCGCCTCGTAGACTTCCTCGACCGGGGGGCGGGTCGGCGCGAGGCGGATGTTGCGGTCATGCGGGTCCCGCCCGCCGGGGTACGTGGCGCCCGCCGGGGTGAGGCTCACGCCTGCCTCGTCCGCCAGTTGCACCACGCGCGACGCGACGGGCGCGGTCGTGTCCAGGCTGATGAAGTACCCGCCGCGCGGACTGCCCCAGGTGGCGAACTCGCCGCCCGTCCCCAGTTCCGCGCGCAGCACCTCGTCCACCGCGCGGAATTTCGGGGCGATCAGCGCCGCGTGATCGTTCATCAGGCCCTCCAGCCCGCCGGGGTACGCCTGGAGGAACTTCACGTGTCGGGCCTGCTCGACCTTGTTCGGGCCGATGCTCTGCGCGTTCAGGAACGTCGACAGCCACCGGATGTTGTCCTCGCTGCTGCCCACGAAGCCCAGCCCGGCGCCTGCGAAGGTGATCTTGCTGGTGCTGGCGAACACGAACGTCCGGTCCGGGTACCCGGCGTCGCGCGACAGCGTCACGAGGTTCACGGGCGTGTCCTGCCCCGCCGGGTCGGGGGAGAGGTGGTGGGCGCGGTACGCGTCGTCCGCGAAGATCGTGAAGTCCGGCGCGGCCGCCTTCACGCCCGCCAGTCGCCGGGCCTTCTCGGCGCTGATGGTCTCCCCGCCGGGGTTCGAGTACGTGGGGACGAACAGCACGCCCTTCACGCTCGGGTCCGCCGCCAGTCGCTCGATGGCCTCGACGTCCGGGCCGTCAGGCTGCATGTCCACGGTCAGCAGGTCGAAGCCCAGCGTCTGCAGCAGCAGGAAGTGCCGGTCGTACCCGGGCGTCGTGACGATCATCTTCGGGTTCTGCCCCGCCCAGGGCTGCCCGCCACGCGGACCGTGCAGCAGCGCGAACGTCAGCACGTACCCCTGGAGTTCCAGGCTGGCGTTGTTCCACACGATCACGTTCTCGGGTTTCAGGTCCAGGTACGCGCCGAACATCGCCCGCGCGGACGGCAGGCCCGCCACGCCACCGGGGTAGTTACGCAGGTCCAGGCCGTCCATGTGCGTGTCCGTTTCATTCAGCACGGTCAGCAGGCCGTTACTCAGGTCGAAGTCCGCGTCGGCGGGCTGGCCGCGCTGCATGTTCAGCTTCAGACCCTTCGCCTTCACCGCGTCGTACGCCGCGCGCGCCTGCGCCAGGGCCTCACTCTGCACGTCACTCGTCATGCGCCCAGCGTACCCGCCCCCGCCCGGACAGGTCAGGGACGTGTCTACCCCTGACGGCGCGGGGTCGCTGTGCATGTGAACGGGCACTGACCGACGCACCCGCCCGAGTCAGGCCCACCCACTCCCCACGGCCCACACCCCACTCCCGGCGCCCCGCGCGCCCCGGGTGTTACACTGCCAGCGCTGCGCCCGCCGGGCCAGCTTTTCCCTTTCGTTCCTTTCCCATCCCGCCCTTTTCCCGCCCAGCTTCCACCACAACAGGAGAATTCCCATGCAATACGTCGTTCACCGCCCCCGCGTCGGGGTGTTCATTGATACGCAGAACCTCTATCACTCGGCCCGCGACCTGATGGAACGCACCGTGAACTTCGAGACGATCCTGAAGACCGCCACCGAGGGCCGCGAGCTCGTGCACGCCATCAGCTACACCGTGGAACGCGAGAACGAGGCCACCGCCCGCCCGTTCATCTACAAGCTGTCCACGCTGGGCTTCAAGGTGCGGCGCATGAACCTCACGCTGCACCACGTCACGGATGGCGGCAAGGCGATCTACGAGGGCAACTGGGACATGGGCATCGTGGCCGACATGGTGCGCCTGATGGACCACCTCGACATCGTGGTGCTCGGCAGCGGCGACGGGGACTTCACCGACATCGTGGAGGTCCTGCAGGAGCGGGGCAAGCGCGTGGAGGTCATCGCGTTCCGCGAGCACACCGCGCAGAAACTCGTGGACGCCGCCGACCGGTTCACGCACCTGCCCGACATCGACGGCGGCCTGATGCCCGCCCGCCAGACCCGCGCCGCCACCCCCAAGACCGAGGAGTAAACCCCGATGACCGACGCCACGCCGCACGCCGGGGCGGACGCCGTCCTGCACCGCCTGAACTTCCACCTGCCCGAGGACCGCGTCGCGCAGACCGGCGCGGAACCCCGCGACGCCTCGCGCCTGATGATCGTGGGCGACGAGATTCAGCACCGCGTCTTCCGCGACCTGCCGGAGTTCCTGCGAGCGGGCGACCTGCTGGTGTTCAACCAGAGCAAAGTCATCCCCGCCCGCGTCATGGCCCGCAAACCCGTGGACGCCCACGGGCACGGCGGCGGCAGCGTGGAGGTCATGCTGCTGCGCGCCGAGGAACGCCCGGAGCTGGGCCGACACGTCTGGAGCGCGTACCTGAAACCCGCCCGCCGCGCCGGGAACGAACTGTGGCTGGGCGGCCTGGCGCACGAGGGCGGGCACCGCGCCCAGGTCGTCGGGGAGCTGGAGGACGGCGCGCGGCTGCTGCGCTTCGACCACGACATCCTGCCGCACCTGGACGACATCGGCCGCCTGCCCCTCCCGCCGTACATCGACGCGGGCGACAGTGACGAGACGTGGCGCGAACGCTACCAGACCGTGTACGCCCGCGAGCCCGGCAGTGTCGCCGCGCCCACCGCCGGACTGCACTTCACGCCCGGACTGCTGGCACGCCTTGCGGGAATGGGCGTTCAGACCGCGCACGTCACCCTGCACGTCGGCGCCGGAACGTTCCGGCCCATCAGCGGCAGTGTCGCCGACCACGTCATGCACGCCGAACGCTGGCACGTCACCCCCGACACGGCGCAGGCCATCAACGCCGCCCGCGCCGAGGGCCGCCGCGTCATCGCCGTCGGCACCACCACCGTCCGCACGCTGGAAAGCGCCTGGGACGGCACGCAGGTGCAGCCCGGCGAGGGCGACACGCAGATCTTCATCACGCCCGGCCGTCCCGTCAACGTGCCGGACCTGCTCATCACGAACCTGCACCTGCCGGGCAGCACCCTGCTGCTGCTCGTCGCCGCGTTCGCCGGAGAGGACCGCATCCGCGCCGCGTACGACGCCGCCCTGAACGGCGACTACCGCTTCTACTCGCTGGGCGACGCGATGCTCCTGACCAACCTGCGCGGCGCGCAATCCGAGGTCAGTGGGGAGTAGGCAGTGGTGAGTGGGGAGTGGTGAGTGGGGACACACGAAGGTGGGCGCGTCACGGCGACGCGCCCACCTGCTCTTTCCACTGCCTACTGCCCACTCCCCACTTCCCGCGTGAGCGTGACCGTCGCCGCCTCACGCGCGAAGCCCATGCGTTCGTTGATGGCGAGCATGGGGCGGTTGATGACGTGGTTCCCGGTGCGGGAGTGCGTGAAACCCCGTGCCAGGGCGGCGCGGGCGGCGGCGAGTTTCAGCGCGAGGCCCAGGCCGTGCCCGCGCCATCCGGCGCGGACGCCGGTCAGGCCGTTGTGGACGAAGCCGGGGCGCGTGGCGATGGGTTGCGACAGCTGACTGGTCCCCACCCACGTGCCGTCCGGGGCGAGGGCGATCATGATGCCGCTCGTGTCGGGCAGCAGGGTGGGCATGCGCTCCAGCCACACGTCGAACGGCCAGACCTGCACCGGGCGGGCGCTGGGCACGTCGGTCAGCAGCGCGTGGATCAGCTCGTAGTGCTCCCGCTGGTGCGCGTCCCAGCCGCCCAGGTCGCTCAGGGGGACGATCCGCACGCCGCTCGCGCGGGCGCGGGCCTCGTCGGCGGCGAACGCGGCGAAGTCCAGGCTGCGCAGGTCGAGGGTGCTGAGCCACATGCGGTCCGCCTCCTGCCAGCCGCGCGCCCGCAGGAAGTCGTGCTCCCACCAGTCCTCGCGGACGCGGGTCACGGCGGTCGTCGCGCCCGCTGCGCGCAGCACGCCCAGCCCGGCGTCCAGCAGCTCGTCCGCCAGTGGCCCCCCGGCCTCCTGCGGGTGGAGGGTGAGGGTCAGGTCCAGCCAGCCGTCGTGCGCGTCCATGCGCGGCACGCCCGTCGTCACGGCCCCCCTCGCCTCGCCGTGTTCGAAGGCGGCCTGCTGGGTGTGGTGTTCGCCCGGGCGGCGGGTGGCGCTCAGGCGGGTCAGGTCGTCCACGCTGACGGGGCTGTCCGGGTGAGCCAGGGTGCGCAGCGCGGCCAGATCGGCGTCCACGATGGCGTGCAGGCGGGGGAGGGTCGCGTCCATGCACGATTACAGCACGCGCCCCGCAACCGCCGGGCACGTCAAATGGCTTACGGTGCGCTCAGCCGCCCTGTCTATACTCCGGGGTGATGACTGCAACCCAACCCGAGGCGACCGGCGTCAGCAACCCCCTGCTGAACGTCGGGTTCCGCATTCCCTTCGACCAGATCCGCCCCGAGCACGCCGAGGCCGCCGTGGACACCCTCCTGGCGCAGACTCAGGCGAAACTCGAGGACCTCGCCCGCAGCGGCGAGCGCGGCTTCGCCAACTTCATGGCGGACCTGGACACCCTGACCGAGCAGCTCGACACCGTGAACACCATCGTGCACCACCTCGACAGCGTGAACAGCAGCCCCGAATGGCACGCCGCGAAGATGGCGATCCTGCCCAGGACCAGCGAGTTCTACACGAAACTCAGCCTGCACCCCGGCCTGTGGGCGGCGCTGAAGGCCTTCGCCGAGACGCCCGAGGCCGCCGCGCTCGACCCGGTGCGCACCCGGCACCTGAAACTCACCATCGACGAGTTCCGCCGCGAGGGTGCCGACCTGCAGGGCGAGGAGCAGAAGCGCCTGCTGGCCCTGAACACCCGCCTGGCCGAGGTGACCAGTCAGTTCAGCAAGAACGTCCTCGACGAGACCGCCGCCTTCGAAATGTACGTGCCCGAGGGGCGACTGGCGGGCGTGCCGCAGCGCGTGCAGGACGCCACCCGCCGCGACGCCGAAGCCAAGGGCAAGGACGGGCACCGCCTGACCCTGCACGCCCCGGTCCTCGTGCCCGTCCTGACGTACGCCGACGACCGCGAACTGCGCCGCGACCTGTGGCTCGCGAACAGCCGCGTGGGTCAGCAGGAGGGCCGCGACAACCGCCCCCTGATCCGCGAGATCCTTGGGCTCCGCCGCGAGAAGGCCCAGCTCCTGGGCTTCAGGGACTTCGCCGACTACGTGCTGCAGGACCGCATGGCGGGCAGCGGCACGCGCGCCCTGGCCTTCGAACGCGACCTGGACGCCCGCACCCGTCCCGCCTTCGAACGCGAGAACGACGACCTGCGCGCCTTCCACCGCGAGCAGGTCGGTGCCGACGCCCCCGAACTGGAAGCCTGGGACGTCTCGTACTGGGCCGAGAAGCAGCGGCAGGTCAAGTACGACTTCGACGAGGAAGCCCTGCGCCCCTACTTCCCCATGGACGGCGTCCTGGCAGGCCTGTTCGAGATCACCCGCCACGTGTTCGGCATCAGCGTCACCGAGAGCGAAGCGCCCGGCTGGCACCCCGAAGTGCGCTACTACACCATCCACGACGAGGCGGGCACGCACGTCGCGAGCTTCTACACCGACTGGTTCCCCCGCGACAGCAAACGCGCCGGCGCGTGGATGAACGCCTTCATCACCGGCGGCCCCCGCGAAGGCGGCGTCGCGCCGCACCTGGGCCTGATGTGCGGCAACATGACGCCCCCCGACGGCGACACCCCCGCCCTGCTGTCCATCCGTGAAGTCGAAACCGTCTTCCACGAGTTCGGGCACCTGCTGCACCACGCCCTGAGCCGCGTGGAGGTCCGCAGCCTGAGCGGCACCAGCGTCCCGTGGGACTTCGTGGAACTCCCCAGCCAGATCATGGAGAACTGGGTCATGGAACGCGGCGCGCTCGACCTGTTCGCCCGCCACTACCAGACCGGCGAGACCATCCCCCAGGACCTGTTCGACCGCATGGTCGCCGCGCGCAACTACCGCGCCGCGAACGCCGCCATGCGCCAGTACTCCTTCGGCCTGACCGACCTGAGCCTGCACGTCGAGTTCGACCCCGAAGGCGACGCCGACCACGTCACGTACGCCCGCGACCTGATGGCGACCTTCAACCCCACCCCGCTGCCCGAGCACTACGCGATGATCGCCGCGTTCAACCACCTGTTCAGCAGCCCCGTCGGCTACGGCGCCGGGTACTACAGCTACAAGTGGGCCGAGGTGCTCGACGCCGACGCGTTCAGCCGCTTCGCGCAGGAAGGCATCTTCAACCGCGACACGGGCCGCGCCTTCGTGGACAGCGTCCTGAGCCGCGGCAACAGCGCCGACCCCGCCGAGCTGTACCGCGAGTTCATGGGCCGCGACCCCGACGCGGACGCCCTGCTGCGCCGAAGCGGCCTCCTCTAACCACACCGTTTCATTCCGGGGTCCAGGCACACGAGGCCTGGACCTCATCCTTTTTGCGGTTGACCCCGTGGGGACACATGAGAGGGAATGCCGATTTTCCCATCTCCTTCATCTGCCATTCAGGTTAAGATCGGTTCACGATGCTCATGCAGACCGCCCAGCGCACGCTGGGAGCCCTGGCGGCCCTCGTGGCCCTCGGACTCCCCGCCACGGCCCAGTCCACCGCCGAGCAGCAGCTGATCAAACGGCTGAACCAGGTGCGCGCCCAGGGCGTCACCTGCCCCGGCAGCGGCACCCGACCCGTCGCCGGCGGTCTCACGTTCACCCCGGCCCTCTCCGCCGCCGCGCGCATGCAGGCCGGGTACATGAGCGCCTCGGGCCGCATCACCCACACCGGCGCGAACGGGAGCACCCCCCGCGTCCGCGCCGCCAGCACCGGCGTGAACGCCGTCAGCGTCACCGAGATCGTCTTCATGGGCGGCAGCCAGAACCCCGAACAGGCGATCCGCTGGTGGCTGCAGTCCCCCGTGCACTGCTTCTGGATGAACGAACGCCGCTACACCCACGTCGGCGCCGCCGTCGTCCAGGGCTCCCGCGGTACCGCCTACGTGATGGTCCTCAGCAGCCAACCCCGCTGAAGGTCGCTAGACGATGGAGGATGGTTGATGGAACCGTCCTCCATCTTCTTGCTGTAGAGGCTGGGCGTTACCGGGCGGTCCAGCCCAGGTCCAGGTCCAGCACCGCGCCCGTCATGCCCCACGCCGCCGGGCTGACCACGTAACTGGCGAGTGCCGCGATGTCCTCCGGGTTCAGGAGGCGCTTGATCGCGGCGGGTTCCAGCATCACCTTCTGCTCGACCTCCTGCACCGTCAGGCCGCGCGTGCGGGCCTGATCCGCGATCTGCCCCTCGACCAGCGGCGTGCGCACGTACCCCGGGCAGATGGCGTTCACGGTCAGGCCCTGCTCACCGGCCTCCAGCGCCGCCGTGCGCGTCAGGCCGACCAGGCCGTGCTTCGCGCTGATGTACGCACTCTTGAAGGGGCTGGCCACGTGCCCGTGAATGCTCGCCACGTTCACGATCCGGCCCTGCCCGGAACGGGTCAGGTGCGGCCACGCGTACTTGCTCAGCAGGAACGGCGCCGTGAGCATCACGTGCAGCATCGCGTCCCACGTGTCCTCCGGGAACTCCGCGATCGGATCGATGTGCTGGAAGCCCGCGTTGTTCACCAGCACGTCCAGCCCACCCAGCGCCGCCACCGCCTCATCCACCGCGCGGCGGCAGTCCTCGCGGCGCGACAGGTCCGCCCCGATGAACGCCAGCCCATGCGCCCGCGCCACCTCGCGCGCCTGCGGGCGGTCCAGGTCCAGCACCGCCACCCGCAGCCCATCCTGCGCGAGGCGCTGCGCGATCGCCAGCCCGATGCCACTCGTGCCGCCCGTGACCAGCGCGGCCCTGCCCTGCTTCTGCGTGTCCTGCGTCATGCGCGGAGTCTAGGCCGCAGGCGTCACGCGGCGGTTACGCCCAGCGGTGTGCGCCTCAGGCCCGCGCGCCCGACAGCGCCTGCCACAGCGCCTGCGTCTCCGGCAGGGGGCGCAGTCCCAGGTCCGCCAGCGCCGCCGAAAGGGCCGCGTACACCCGCCCGGCCGCCGCGCCGCGCCCCAGCGCGTGCTGCGCGCGCATCAGCGCCCGCGCCGCCGGTTCATGGGCCGGATCGAGGCTCAGGGCGCGCCCGGCCGCCCGCGCCGCCCGGTCCGGGCGAGCCACCGCGAGGGCCACCTCCGCCTCGGCAGCCAGCGCTTCGGGCAGGGCCGCCGCGTAGCGCTCGGCCTCACGCGCCACGTCCTCCAGATCCACGTCCGCCAGCGTGGGCGGGAGCGCCAGCAGGGCCTCCAGGCGGCCCGGCGTCCCCGCCGCCTGCCCCAGGTGCGCCCAGGCGGCCGCCAGATCGACGTGCAGGTCCGCGCCGGGCCGCAGGCGCAACCAGTCCCCGCGTTCCAGGAACACGCCGCTGCGCGCGCGCGCCTCCTCCAGCACCTGCCCCAGCGCGTGCAGCGTCACGCGGAAGTTCCGTTCGCCCACGCCCGGGTCGGCGTCGGGGAACAGCGCCTCCTGCGCCGCCTCGCGCGGCAGGCCCGCCGGGTGCACGGCCAGCAGGGCCAGGAGGTCGCGGGCCTTCGCGCGGCCCCACTCGCGCACCCGGCCGTCCTCGCGCAGGACCGCCACGCGGCCCAGCACCTGCACCTGCACCTCGAACCCCGGCGTGTCCGCCGGGTCCGGCACCGCCGCGTACCCCAGTTCGCGGGCCGCCGTCGCCAGCGCGCCACGCGCATCCGGGTGAGCCTCGCCCAGGCGGGCCAGCAGCGCCGCGCGGCCCGCGCGGGACGCGACCGGCGCGAACAGGGACGGGCGGCCCAGCAGGAACGGGTACGCGGTCACCGCCTGCGCGGCCGCCCCGGCACCTCCCGCGTCCAGCGTGAACAGGGCCAGTGCCGCCGCCGCCTGCCCGAAGGCGTCCCCGCACGCGCTGAACAGCGCCGTCGCCTGCCGCAGCCCGTCCGGTGCCTGAGGGGCGAGCGGACCCTGCGCCAGCCCCAGCGCGGCCGTCAGGACCAGCAGGCCCTCCATGTAGCGGTCCCCGCCCGTCTGCCCCCGCGCCTCGGCCGTCAGGGCCTGCGCGCGCGCGCCGTCCCCCGCGCGGCCCGCCAGTGCCGCCAGCCCCATCAGGGGTTCCACCTGCAGGCGACCCGCCACGTGCTGCGCCTGCCGCAGCGCCGCCTCGTAGCTCTCACGGGCCGCCGCGAAGTCCCCCGCCGCCTGCTGCGCGTGCCCCAGCCGCGCCAGCGCCAGTGCCTGCACGAACGGACTCTCCAGCCGCTCACCCTCGGCCAGGCCCCGCCGCGCGCAGGCCCCGGCCGCATGCACCTCGCCCCGCGCCGCGTGCAGGAAACTCGCCAGCAGCAGGCCCTCGCGGTGATTCTGCGCGGCCCGCGCGCCGCCCGTCTCGCCGTCCGCCAGGGCCAGCGCCCGCGACAGCGCCGCGTCCAGATCCCCGGACCTCAGCGCGTAGCGCGCCCCGCCGCGCAGCTCGGGTTCCAGCGCCACGGCCTCCGCCAGCTGTCCGGCGTTCAGCAGGTTCTCCGCCCGCAGGCGACGCACCTCGCCCTGCCGGTCCCCGCCGATCAGCGCCGCCGCCTCGTCCAGTGGCCCCCAGGCGTGCGCGGGCTGCACGGTGTCCAGCGCGAGGCGCACCTCGCCCAGCGCGCGGTCCAGCGGGCCTGCCAGCGCGTACTCCGCGCGGGCCTCGTCGTAGCGGCTCGCCAGCCGCAGGGCGTCCCCGGCCAGGGCGTGCAGCGCCGGAGTCCACACCGCGCGCGGCAGGCGCGACAGGCTGCGGTCCACCAGCGTCACCCGCCCCTGCGCCAGCCACACCCCGCCCCGCCCGGCCAGCAGCGTCGCCGCGCGCGCCGCGTTCCCGGCCAGCAGGTGCGCCGCCAGCGCCCGCCGCAGCCGCCCCGTGCGCTCGAAGAACGCCGCGCCGCGCGCCGCGACCGCCCGCGCCTCCTCCGGCGGGAGCAGCCCCCGCAGGTGCGCGCGCAGCAGCGGGTGCGCGCGGTACGTGTCCTCACCTGCGCGGGTCAGGAACGTCCCACTGCCCGCCAGCGCGTCTAGCAGGGTGCGCGCGCGCGGCTCGTCCAGCGCGTCCTCCAGCAGCGCCGGAATCAGCTCCTCGAACACGCTGCTGCGCGTCAGCAGGCCCCGCAGGGACGGGTCGAGCGGTCCCAGCACCTCCTGCGCGAGGTACGTGAACAGCGTCCCCAGCGGCGCGTCCCCGCCCTCCAGGTCCGCCAGGTCCGCCGGCGTCACGCGGCCCTGCGCGGCCGCCTGCGTCAGGAACCGCACCGCGATCGGCCAGCCCTCGGTCGCCGCGTGCGCCGCCCGGACCTCCGCGCCCGACAGGGTCAGGCCCTGCGACGCGAACAGCGCGGCGATCTCGGCGGGCGTGAACGCCAGTTCCGCCGCCGACAGGCGCGCCGCGTCCCCCGACACCTCCAGCCGCGCCAGCTCCGGCAGGTCCAGCGCCGTGCGCGACAGCAGCGCCACGCGACCCTCGCCCGGCGCGAGGAGCTCCCCCAGCAGGTCCGCGCCCGGCGTGCCCGACAGGCCCTGCGCCTCGTCCAGCACCAGCAGCGCCGCGCAGCCGTCCAGCACGTCCGCCACCAGCCCTGCCACCCGCCGCGGCGACGCCCCGGCCCCCAGCGCCTCCCCGGGACGCGCCCCGCCCGGCAGGCCCTGCACCGCCAGCGACAGACTGGCCGCCAGCACCAGCGGATCGGCGTCGTCACTGTCCAGCGTCAACCACGCCACCGGCCCGGGCCGCGCCGCAGCCGCCTCGGCCAGCGCCGTCGTCTTCCCGTACCCGGCAGGCGCGGTCACCAGCAGCACGCGGGCGTCCAGCGCGTCCAGGAGGCGCGGGCGGGCCACCGCGCCGCGCACCGCCGGCAGCCGCGTGCGCCGCGCCGACGTCAGGTCCCGCCAGTGAAGGGTCACACCCGGCAATCTAGCGTGAAGTGCCGTCCTGGCGCGACAGAAACCCCACAAGGGGCAGGGGAGGGTCGGAGCCTGCCTCGCCCCGACCCTCCCCGCCAGCGCTGGAGGCTACAGCGCCAGGTACGCCTCGCGCACGGCCGGGTCGGCCAGCAGCGCCGCGCCCGTCCCCTCCCCCACGACCTGCCCGTTCTCCAGCACGTACGCCCGGTGAGCCAGTTTCAGGCTGAGGTTCACGTTCTGCTCGACCAGCACAACCGTCACGCCCCGCGCGTTCACGGCCTTCAACGCCTCGAACACCGTCTGGGTCATCAACGGCGACAGGCCCAGGCTGGGTTCGTCCACGACCAGCACACTGGGGCGGGCCATCAGCGCGCGGCCCACCGCGACCATCTGCTGCTCCCCACCGGACAGCGTGCCTGCCAGCTGCCCCGCCCGTTCCTGAAGGCGGGGGAACAGCGCGTAGACCTCGCCCAGTGTCTCGGCGGCGCGCGCGCGGGCGGCGGCACTCATGGCCGCGCCCAGCTCCAGGTTCTCGCGCACCGTCATGTGCGGGAACAACTCGCGGCCCTCCGGGACGTGCCCCAGGCCCAGCGCCACCACGCGGCTCGGTTCGGCCCGCGTGATGTCCACGCCACCCAGCGTGATACGGCCCGCCGTGGGCTTCACGACGCCACTCACGGCGCGTAGCGTGGTCGTTTTGCCCGCCCCGTTCGCGCCGATCACTGCCACGAACTCGCCCGGCGCGGCGTGCAGCGAGACGTCCCACAACACCTGCACCTTCCCGTACCCGGCAGCCAGACCCTCGATACGTAATTCCTGCCCCACGTCATTCGACGCGGGGGCCGTCCGATTCAGTGTGTCGGTCATACCGGATTCATCCGATTCCCGACCTTCCGGAACACCACCGGAAGTCCGTCCATCTCCTGAAGTCCGTTCATCATCGCTTCTCCCTCTGCTGCGCAGCCTTGCAGGTCCGGTCGGGTTCGTCTCCGACTCACCGCAATTCCTGTCATGCCTGTAATCCTTCCTCGGTGCCCAGGTACGCGCTGACCACGCGTGGGTCGGCGGTCACCTCGCGGTACGTGCCCTGCGCGAGCACCTGCCCCTGATCCATCACGACCACCCGGTCGGCCAGATCCCGCACGACCGGCATGATGTGCTCGATGAACAGCACGCTCACCCCGCTGTCGCGCACGCCGCGCACCAGAGCGACGGCCTCCTGAGCCTCGCCGGGACGCAGGCCCGCCATCACCTCGTCCAGCAGCAGCACGCTGGGGTTCGTCGCCAGGGCGCGCGCCACCTCCAGCCGCTTGTCCTGCAGCAGCGTCAGCTCATGCGCGGCCTTGTCGGCGTGCGCGGCCAGACCGGTGCGTTCCAGCAGCGCCCAGGCCCGCTCGCGCGCCTCCGGCAGGCGCTGACCGGGCTTGCCGAACAGCGCGCCCACCGTGACGTTCTCATGCACGGTCATCTCCGGGAAAGGCCGCACGATCTGGAACGCGCGGCCCAACCCGGCGTGACAGCGGGCCTCCATGGGCAGGTCCGTCACGTCGCGGCCCATCAGGTGCAGCCGCCCCGCTGACGGGCGGTACACGCCGGACAGCAGGTTCAGCAGCGTCGTCTTACCCGCCCCGTTCGGCCCGATCACCGCCAGGATCTCACCCTGATGGTGCTTGAAAGACACGTCCTGCACGGCCTTCAGACCCCCGAAGCGCTTCGAGAGGCCCTCGGCACGCAGGACCTCCACGCCCTGCGGGGCAGGGGAGAGGGTGCCCCCAATGGTCGTCGCGGCGGTCACAGGTCACCTCCGTGCTTCTTGTTGCGGCGCAGGCCCATCAGGCCGCGCGGCAGCCACAGGATGCTCAGCATCAGCACCAGCCCGTACACGACGAGATACCCGTTCTTCACGCTGTTGTGCAGCACTTCCTCGGCGACGCGCAGCACGGTCGCGCCCAGCACCGGCCCCAGCGTCGTGTACAGCCCCCCAAAGATCGAGGTGGTCAGCGGCGCGATGGAGTTCGCGAGGCTGAACGTTTCCAGCGGGTTGATGAAGAACGTCTTCCCGGCGTACAGCACCCCCGCCAGCGCGGCCAGCGACGAGCTGATGAAGAACGCCAGCAGCTTGAAGCGCACGATGCTCACGCCCAGCACCCGCGCCGTTTCCTCGCCCTGCCGGATCGCGGCGAACGCGAAGTGCAGCCGCGTCAGGCGCACCGCCAGACTGACCAGCACCGTGAACGCCAGCAGCCCCCACGCCAGAAAGTACTGCGCGCGGCTGTTCCCGCCCAGCAGCGCGGGCACGAGCAGCCCGGTCGCGCCGCCCGCGACGCTCTCGGGGAGGTTCTGGATGATCGTGCGGACGACCTCGGTGAAGGCCAGCGTGGCGATCGCGAAGTACATGCCGCTCAGGCGCATCGTGACCGCGCCCAGAATCAGGCTCACGCCGCCCGCCAGCAGTGCCGAGGCGGGCATGGCCAGCAGCCACGGCAGGCCCGCTTTCAGCAGCAGCGCGTACCCGTACGCGCCCAGCCCGTAGAACGCCGCGTGCGCGAGGCTCACCTGCCCGCTGCGCGCCAGGATGTCCCACGACAGCGCCATGATCCCGGCCACCAGCGTGAAGAACGCGATCTGCAGCAGGAACTCCGAACGGGTGCCCAGCGGCAGGAACGGGAACAGCGCCGCCAGCAGCAGGAACCCCAGCAGCGGCAGGACCGCGCCCAGCGTTACCTCGCGGCGCGGTGCCGCGCGCACGGGGCTGTTCCCCTCCGCGTTGCGGGTGCTCATCGTGCCCCCCGGAAGGACCGCAGGACCAGCGTCCCGAAGATCATCAGGAAGAACACCGCGTCACTCCAGCCGCCACCGCCCGGCACGTACGTCTGCACCAGCGCCTCGCTGACGCCCAGCAGCACCGACGCCCACAGCACGCCCGTCAGGTTTCCCAGGCCCGCCATGACGATGATCGCGAAGGCCTTCAGCGCGAACACCAGCCCCACGGTCGGGGACGCGAACAGGAGCACGCTGACCAGCACGCCCGCCACCGCCGCCAGGGCGCAGCTCACGCCGAACGCGATCAGGTACACGCGGTCCACGTTGATGCCGATCAGCTGCGCGCCCCGGCGGTTCTGCGCCACGGCCCGCATCTGGCGGCCCAGCGTCGTGCGGTACAGCACCCCGTACAGCGCGGCCAGCAGCAGCGCCGCCAGTCCGAACGCCAGCGCCTTCGGGCCGCCCACGCTCAGGTCGCCGAGTTGCAGGCTGCTCGCCTGGTACGGCGTGCTGACCGTGCGGGTGTTGCCGCCCAGCAGCATCAGCGCGAGGTTCTGCAGTAGGATGCCCAGCCCGAACGTCAGCAGCATCTGGTTCAGTTCCGGCGCGAGCAGCACGTGCCGGATGCTCACCCGGTACGTCAGCGCCCCGATGGCGAACACCGCGACGGCGATGACCGGCAGGCTCAGCAGCGGATCGACGCCCAGGAACGCGCTGCCCGCCCACGCCAGGAACGCCCCGATCATCAGGTATTCCCCGTGCGCGAAGTTGACGATGCCGACCACGCCCACCGCCAGCGCCAGCCCCGACGCGACCAGCGCGTACAGTCCGCTCTGGAGCAGGCCGTTGACCAGCGTCTGCATAAATAAGTCCATCTCTCTTCCTCCCCTCTGCCCTGCGAGGACACCGTCCAGAAAAACGCTCCGGGCTCTAAGCTGCCGGGGAACACGTCCCACACAGCTCACAGCCCAGAGCTCACCGCTCAGAGCATTACTTGCCGTACACCATGGACTTCTGCGCGAACTTGATCGGGTAGACCGGCACGCGCGCGTCCCCGAGATACTGGAAGTGCAGCCAGTTCCCGGCCTTGAAGCCCTGGTACTTCGTTTTCAGGCTGGGGCTGAAGGTCAGCTGCCCGAACGGCGTGGACACGTTCGTTTTCGCCATTTCGGCGGCGACTTTGGCCTTGTCGGTCGTGCCCGCGCGGTTGATCGCGGCGGCCAGTGTCTTGAGGTTCACGTACGCCAGCGGCGCGAAGTACTCGTCGGTCACGGTGCCGAACTTCTTCCTGTACGCGGCGACGAACGCGCGGCTGTCCTTGTTGGGGCTGGTGGACAGCCACAGGCTCAGGCCCGCGACGTTGTCGGCCAGTTTGTTCTTCTCGAAGCCGACGGGCCAGCTGGGGGGTGTGCCGTACAGCAGGCCCAGCTGCAGGTTCTGCTGCTTGATCTCGGTCGCCAGGGGCAGGGCGTCGGTGTCGTAGCCGACCCAGTACAGGATGTCGGGTTTCGCGGCCTTGGCCTTGCTGACCAGCGGGCCGAAGTTGCCGCTGCCGGTCTTGAACTTCTCGGTCATGACGACGTTGAACCCCGCCTTCCTGAAGGCGTCCACGGTCGCGTCGATGCCCGCGCTGCCGAAGGGGCCGTCCTCGTACGCGATGGCGATGTTCTTCGCCTTCTTGTACGTCTTGAGGTACTTGAAGTACCCGAGGATCGCCTCGAAGTTGTAGTACGACCAGGGGTGGTAGTGGAAGAAGTACGGGTGGTCCGCGAAGGCGTCCTCGACGGGCACGGCGGCCGCGCCGATCCAGGCCATGAAGGTGCCGTACTGCTTGGCGGGCCCGCTGATGGCGATGCTGGTGGCGCTGCTCACGCCGCCCGCCATGAAGTCCACCTTCTCGACCGTCACGAGCTTCACGAACTCCGGCACGGCCTTGGCGGGGGCGCTGCCGTCATCGGCGAATTCCAGTTCCAGGGGCTTGCCCAGCACGCCGCCCGCCTTGTTGATCTCGTCCAGGGCCAGCTGGTACCCGCTTCGTGCGGCCTGCCCGGACACGCTGCCCGCCCCGCTCAGGGGAAGCAGCACGCCGACCTTCACCGCGCTCGCGCCGGACAGCGCAAGCAGAATGCCCGTCATCAGGAGTGTTTTCATGTTCGCCCGGCAGTCTAGGACCGACTCGTCACACGGGCGTTACACCTGCCGCTGACCGGGCGTGTAACCGGCCCGTGACGCCCCCCACCTAGCCTGAACCGCGATGCGAGACAGTCAGTGGACCTGGACCCCGGGCGACTCCCCCGGTCTGTTCGAACTGCGGGGTGACCTGAACGTGGCGGGCGTCCCCGTCCCCGTGCGCCTGGGCGGGCGCGCCTGGGGTGAACTGAACGCCGCGCGCGACAACGCCGTGCTGGTCTGCCACCACTACACCGGCACCATGCGCGCCGCCGGGGTTCAGCCCGACGGCACGCCCGGCTGGTGGGCGGCCCTGATCGGGCCGGGGCGGGCGCTGGACACCGACCGGTTCCACGTGGTGTGCCTGAACAGCCTGGGGAACGTGCAGGTGCGCGACCCGCAGGTCGTCACGACCGGCCCCGCCACGCCCCACCCGGACGGGCAGCCGTGGGGAGAGCGGTTCCCGGCGTGGACGATGGCGGACCTGCACGCGGCGCAGTGCGGCCTGCTGCGCGCGCTGGACGCTCCGCACTGGCACGCGGTGGTCGGCCCCAGCTTCGGGGGGATGCAGGCGCTGCAGTGGGCGGCGCGCGCCCCGGCGCTGGCGCCGCGCGTGGCGGCGGTCGTGACCAGTCCGGTCGCGGGGCCGGTGCTGCGCGGCGTGTTCGGGCCGCTGCTGCACGCGGCGGCGCAGGGCGACCCGGATGCGGCGCTGCACGAGACGCTGCGCCTGATCACCTTCTTCGGGCTGGGCGCGGACGGCATGGACCTGCTGTTCCGCGAGGAGGACGTGGACGCCTACCTGCGTACCCGCACCGTCACCGCGGACCTGAGCCACGTGCTGGACATCGGCCGGGCCGTGCAGACCCATGACCTGCTGGAGGTCGCCCCCCTGGACGACCTGTGCCGCCGCTGGCGTGACCTGGGCACCCGGCTGCTGAGCGTGAACGTCCGCGGTGATCAGTTCTTCCCTGCCGCCGAGATGCGCGAGTTCGCCGCGCGCACGCAGGAGGCAGGCGTGGCGCACACCCACCTGGAATTCGACTCGCCGCGCGGGCACCTGGGCGGCCTGACCGACACTGCCGCGTTCGAGGACGCCCTGCGGGACCTGCTGGGCACGGCGCCGATCCCGCCCGCGCTGGACGTGGCGGAGGTGCGCCATGTCTGACGGAGGCATGACCCGCACCCTTGTAGCGCTGCACGGGAATTTCGCGTCCGCCCGCTGGTGGGTGGACCTGCTGGCCGATCCGCCTGCGGGGTGGCGGGTGCTGGCCCCGGACCTGCCGGGCTTCGCGGGCACGCCCCACGTGGGCGAGGTTGCGATTGGATCGTACGCGGACTGGATGCAGGACTGGCTGCACGCGCAGGGTGTCGTGCGGCCCGTGCTGCTGGGGCACTCGCTGGGAGGCGCGGTGGCGCTGGAGGTCGCGGCGCGTGAGCCGCAGGCCCTCGCGGGTCTGGTCCTGGCGGCCAGTGCACCCCTGAACGGGCTGGTCACGCCGGAGGAGAACTACCCGGTGCTGGAACTGCTGCGCACCACCCCGCCGCTGATGGAGGCCAGCCTGGGTGCCCTGTTCCCGTCGCGCCGCCCGGCGAACTTCGCGGACCTGCTGGCGGACGGCGCGAACATGGCCGTCACGCATTACAGCGGGAATGCCCGCGCGCTGGCCGCGTGGCGGGTGGACGCGGCGCGCCTGGCCGGGCTGCCCACGCTGGTGTTGGGCGGTGAACTGGACCCGCTGATCACGCCGGACATGGTGCGCGCACAGGCGTCGGCGCTGGGCACGGCGGCCACCATCCTGACCGGGCGCGGTCACGGCTTCCCGCAGGAGGACCCCGCCGCCTTCCGCGCGCTGCTGGACGGGTTCCTGTCCAGCCTCCCCATCTCCTAACGACCGTTCGTTCTACACTGGAGCCAACATGAACAAGGTGTACCCCGACGCCCACGCGGCGCTTCACGACATCGTCGCCGACGGCCAGACCATCGCCGTGGGCGGCTTCGGCCTGTGCGGCATTCCCGAACAGCTCATCCTCGCCCTGCGCGACAGCGGCGCTAAGGACCTGACCGCCGTCAGTAACAACGCCGGGGTGGACGGCTGGGGCCTGGGCCTGCTGCTCCAGACCCGCCAGATCCGCAAGATGATCAGCTCCTACGTCGGCGAGAACAAGGAATTCGAACGCCAGTACCTCGCCGGGGAACTGGAACTGGAATTCACGCCGCAGGGCACCCTGGCCGAACGCATGCGCGCCGGGGGCGCGGGCATCCCCGGCTTCTACACGAAGACCGGCGTGGGCACCACCGTCGCCGAGGGCAAGGAACACAAGGACTTTGACGGCCAGACGTTCATCCTGGAACGAGGCATCGTCGCCGACGTCGCCCTGGTGAAGGCGTGGAAGGCCGACCGGGCCGGGAACCTCGTGTACCGCAAGACCGCCCGGAACTTCAACCCGATGGCCGCCACCTGCGGCAGGGTCACCGTCGCGGAGGTCGAGGAGATCGTCGAGATCGGTCAGATCGACCCGGACGACGTGGACACCCCCGGCATCTTCGTGCAGCGCGTCGTGCTGAACGCCACGCCCGAGAAACGCATCGAGCAGCGCACCGTCCGCGCCGGGTGAGAAGGGGGACGGCCCGGCATCGTCAGCCGGGCTGCCCCCCTGGTTCAGTGCTTCTGCCACCACCCGTCGAACGGCGTGACCGGCACGGCGCGCTTGTGCCGGGTGACGCGGTACATCCGCTCCAGTTTCTCTGCCACTTCCGGCGCGACCGGCTGGCCTTCCAGGTAGTCGTCGATCTGGGCGTACGTCAGGCCCAATGCCACTTCATCGGGGAGGCCGGGGCGGTCGTCCTCCAGGTCGGCAGTGGGCACCTTCTGCCACGTCTCCGGCGCGGCGCCCAGGTGCGCGAGGAGCTGCGCGCCCTGGCGTTTGCTCAGGCCGGTCAGGGGGGTCAGGTCCACGCCGCCGTCCCCGTACTTCGTGAAGAAGCCCGTGATGGCCTCGGCGGCGTGGTCGGTGCCCACCACGAGCAGGTTCAGCTGCCCGGCCAGCGCGTACTGCGCGACCATCCGCTCGCGGGCCTTGATGTTCCCCCGCACGAAGTCGCGCAGCTCGCCGCCCATGCCCGCCTCGGCCAGCGCCTCGGCGGCGGCCCGCGCGGCGGCGTCCACGGCGCCCTTCACGTTCACGGTCACGCTCCGGTCGGGGCGGATGAACGCCAGGGCGCGCTGCGCGTCCGCCTCGTCGGCCTGCACGCCGTACGGCAGGCGCGCTGCCACGAACGTCGCGTCCGCACCCTCCCCGCGCAGTCGCTCGGCGGCCAGCTGGCACAGCCGCCCCGCCAGGGTGCTGTCCTGCCCGCCACTGATCCCCAGCACGAACCCCCGCGTGCCCGACGCCCGCAGGTACGCGCACAGGAACGCCACGCGCCGCTCCACCTCGGCCGCCGGGTCGATGACGGGGCGGACCTCCAGTTCCGTGATGATGGCCTGCTGCATGCTCATGCCGCGCAGTATCCCAGATGCGCTCAGGTGGCGCCCGGGCGCACGCAGGAACGCTCTACACTGAACGGGTGACCGAGCGGCCCACCCGACTGTACCTCCCGGACGACGTGCCCGCCGCGCCGCTGCCCGGCACCACCACCGTCGACGCCGTCATCGAGAGCCTGGGTGTCGGGGCGTTCCAGATCCGGCTGCTGCTCATCTGCGGCCTGACCTTCGCCGCCGACGCTATGGAGGTCCTGCTGATGGGCTTCGCGCTGCCCGGCGTGAACGCCTCGTTCGGCCTGCCGTCCGGCGCGCTGGGCAGCACCATGCTGCTCTCGGCGACGTTCCTCGGCATGCTGCTCGGCGCGCCCTTCTGGGGCCGTCAGGCCGACGTGTACGGGCGCCGCCCGGTGTTCCTGTTCACGGTGCTGGCGGGCGTGATCTTCGGGCTGGTGGGCGCCATGGCCCCGAACATCTGGGTGCTGGTGACCGCGCGGGTCCTGGCCGGATTCGCCATCGGGGGCACCATGGCGGTCGACTACGCCCTGATGGCCGAGTTCGTCCCCCGGCGCGTGCGGGGCCGCTTCCTGGTGCTCACCGAGGGCTTCTGGGCGATCGGGACGCTGCTGATCGCCGCGCTGGCCTACGGCGTGGGGCACCTGCTGCCACCGGAGGAGGGCTGGCGGGTGCTGGTGCTGATCGCCGCCCTGCCCGGCGTGGTGGGCCTGCTCGTGCGGACCGGCGTGCCGGACTCGCCCCGCTGGCTGAGTGCACGCGGCCGCCTGGACGAGGCCCGCGCCGCGCTGGAACGGGTCGCACAGCTCAACGGGCGAGACCTGCCGCCCGAACCGCTGGCCGCGCCGCGCCGCGTGACCGCCCGGCCCCCCCGCTGGGCGGCGCTGCTGTCCCCGCACCTGCGCGACCGGACGCTGCTGCTGGGCATCACCTGGTTCGGCATGAGCCTCGGGTACTACGGGATCTTCTCGTGGCTGCCCACGTACCTCCGCACGCAGGGCGTGGACCTGCCCGAGGCGTACCGCCTGGCGATGATCCTGGCGCTGGCGCAGATTCCCGGTTACCTGCTGTCCAGCCTGCTCGTCGAGTGGCTGGGGCGCCGCATGACGCTGGTGATCTTCATGCTGTCCAGCGCCGCCGGAGCGTACCTGTTCATGCTGTCCAGCGAGCCCGTCTGGACGCTGGTCGCGTCGGGGCTGCTGTCGTTCTCGCTGCTGGGCGCGTGGGGGGCGCTGTACGCCTTCACCGCCGAGGTGTTCCCCACCACGCTGCGCGGCACCGGCATGGGCACCGTCAGCGCCGCCGCGCGGCTGGGCAGCCTGATCTCCCCGGTGGCGGGCGGCCTGCTGCTCAGCGGGAACCTCGGTCAGGCGCTCACCGTGTTCGCCGCGTCGTTCATCATCTCGGCCGGGTGCGTCTGGGCGACCGGACTGGACCTGCGCGGCCAGCCCGTGCCGGAAGGGGAACACGGATGACGGGCGCGTCCCCGCTCGGCTCGGCGCTGTTCACGGACCTGTATCCGCTGACCATGCTGCAGGGCGACCACGCGGCCGGACTGCACGCGCAGACCGCCAGCCTGCGCGACCGCCACGGGCTGTGATACGGATTCCGTCTGTTTCGCCAACCATCCGGAACGTCACCAGATTGCCGGCTCCACGTCCGGAACCCGCCCCGCTCCCACTCGCATCCGCTCGGATTGCAGGGGCTGTGCAGCCCATTCAACCGGAGTCCGTATGGCCGATCCGCTGACCGTGTACGTGGGGCGATTTCAGCCGCCGCACGCGGGGCACCTGCAGACCATGCAGGCCGCCATAGACAGGCGCGGGCGGCTGCTGGTGCTGCTGGGCAGCGCGAACCTCGCCCGCAGCGCCCGCAATCCGTTCACGCCGCGCGAACGGGCCGGGATGATCCGCGCCGCGCTGCGCGAGTCTGGGGTCCCGCCGGGCCGCGTGACGCTGCGCCCCCTCCCGGACGAGTTCGACGCGACCCGCTGGGCGGCGCACGTCCGCCACGCTGCGCACGCCGTCGCCGGGAACGCCCCCGTGGTCCTGACCGGTTTCGAGAAGGACGCCAGCAGCAGTTACCTGCGCTGGTTCCCCGAGTGGACCCTGGCCCCCAGCCCGGCCCTGTGGGTGGGGGAGGGCGTGCTGAACGCCACCGAGGTCCGCGCTGGCCTCTTCGGGCAGGGCGAGGTGTCCCCGGACCTCCCCCCGGCGGTCTCCGGATTCCTGACCCACTTCCGGGGCACGGGCACCTTCACCCGCCTGCGCGCCGAGTGGACCGCGCTGGAGGCCGAACGGGCCGAGTGGGACGGCACGCCCCGCCACGAACGCCTCGACCTGCACGTCACCCCGGATCAGTCGCTGGTGTGGCTCTCCCGCTGCCCCGGCCCGGTCGGCGCGGGCCTCTGGACCCTGCCCGCCACGCCCCTGCCCCCCGACAGGCTGCCTGCGGGCGCGACGGTGTTCAGCCACCCGGCCCGCTCGCTGGGCGTTCCCACCACCGCGCACGTCGTCCTCGCGGACGCGCCGCCCGTGGGGACCCGCCCGGTGCCCCTCGCGCACGCACTGGAGCGCCCCAGGCAGTTCTTCGAGGACCACCACGTCATCCTCCGGCGGATGCTGGAGGCCGGGAGCGGCGCGCCGGGCGCGGGAGATGGACGCTCCACCTGAAACGGGCCTGTGACGGGCGCCGGGCATGATACGGGTGTCCATTCCAGCGGGCCCGGCGGCTTGACACCCCGGCAACCCGCGCCGCAAGCTGCCCCTGACTTTCACAATCCCACCCCTACTGACCGCAAGGAGGTCACCCATGCCCTGGACCCGAGACGAGATGGCCGCCCGCGCGGCCCGTGAACTGCAGGACGGCTACTACGTGAACCTGGGCATCGGCCTGCCCACCCTGGTCGCCAACCACATCCCCGACGGCGTGAGCGTCATGCTGCAGAGTGAAAACGGTCTGCTGGGCATCGGCCCGTTCCCCACCGAGGATCAGGTGGACCCGGACCTGATCAACGCCGGGAAGCAGACGGTCACGGCGCTGCCCGGCGCGAGTTTCTTCTCCAGTGCGGACAGTTTCGCCATGATCCGCGGCGGGCACGTGAACCTCGCCATTCTGGGCGCCATGCAGGTCAGCGAGAAGGGTGACCTGGCGAACTGGATGATTCCCGGCAAGATGGTCAAGGGCATGGGCGGCGCGATGGACCTCGTGGCGGGCGTGCAGCGCGTCGTGGTCCTGATGGAGCACGTGGCGAAGGGGGACGCGCACAAGATCCTGCCCGACTGCACCCTGCCACTGACCGGGCAGGCGGTCGTGAACCGCATCATCACGGACCTGGGCGTGCTGGATGTCACGCCTGGCGGCCTGAAACTGGTGGAACTCGCGCCGGGCGTGACGCTGGAAGAGCTGCAGGCGAAGACCGGCGCGGCCATCCACGCCTGAACCGCCTCCCCCGGCGCCTCCCGTGTCCCGGTGGATGCGGGGGGCGTGTCCTGCTTCCCTCGCATCCCTAACGAGCGTTTGTTAGACTGATGGCAACAATGACCCAGCCTGACACCAGCGCCCCCCCGGCGCCCCCGACCCGTAGCGCGTGGCAGGACGCCCTGGAACGCCTCGCCACCGACCGCCTGACCGTCCACGCGGGCGGGGGCGCCAAGGCCCAGCAGCGCCAGCACGACAAGAACCGCCTGACCGCCCGCGAACGCATCCGCCAGCTGATCGACGATGGCACCCCCTTCGACGAACTGATGACCTTCGCCGGGTGGGAGATGTATGGGGACGTCGGCGGCTGCCCGTCCGGCGGGACCGTCACCGGCATCGGCACCATCCAGGGTCGCCCCTGGATGATCATCGCCAACGACGCCACCGTGAAGGCCGGGGCGTTCTTCCCGATCACCGCCAAGAAGGTCATCCGCGCGCAGACCATCGCCCTGGAAAACCACCTCCCGGTCGTGTACCTCGTGGACAGTGCGGGTGTGTACCTGCCCATGCAGGACGAGATCTTCCCCGATCAGGACGACTTCGGCCGCGTGTTCTACCTCAACGCCCGCATGAGCGCACGCGGCATCCCGCAGATCGCCGCGATCATGGGCAACTGCGTCGCGGGAGGCGCGTACCTGCCCGTCATGTGCGACACCCTGATCATGACCGAGGGCTCCGGGCTGTACCTCGCCGGGCCCGCGCTGGTGAAGGCCGCCATCGGACAGGTCGTGGACAGCGAGGACCTCGGCGGGGCGGGCATGCACGCCTCTATCGCCGGGACCGTGGACTACAAGGAACCCGACGACGCCGCCGCACTGAAACGCATCCGCGCGCTGGCCGACCTGTACGCGCAGGGCGAACCCGCCCCGTTCGCCCGCCGCCGCAAGGAGACGCTGCCCGCCCCGGAACGCGACCTCACGGACCTCGTCGGCTTCGACGGCAGCAGGACCTACGACGTGCGCGACCTCATCACTGCCCTGGTGGACGGGGGCGAGTTCCACGAGTTCAAACCCGAGTACGGCGAGACGCTCGTGTGCGGCTTCGCCCGCGCCGGCGGCTACCCCGTGGCGTTCGTGGCGAACCAGCGCACCGTCATCAAGAAGAAACTCAAGAGCGGCGGCGAACCCGGCCTGCGCACCCGCATCGAGGTCGGCGGCGTCATCTACGGCGACAGCGCCGACAAGGCCGCCCGCTTCATCATGGACGCCAACCAGGCGGGCGTGCCCCTCGTGTTCCTGAGTGACGTGACCGGCTTCATGGTCGGCCGCGACAGCGAACAGGAAGGCATCATCCGGCGCGGCGCGAAACTCGTCAACGCCGTGAGCAACACCGTCGTCCCCAAGATCACCATCATCACCGGCGGGTCCTTCGGGGCCGGGAACTACGCCATGAACGGCAAGGCCTACGCCCCCCGCTTCCTGTTCGCGTGGCCCAGCGCCAAATACGCCGTCATGAGCGGCAACGCCGCCGCCAAGACCCTCCTCGACATCCAACTCGCCGCACTGAAACGGGGCGGCCACCAGCCCGACGACGAGGAACTCCAGCGCCTCTACGACGAGGTCAAGAGCAAGTACGACACCGAACTCGACCCCCGCTACGCCGCCGCCCGCCTCTGGGTCGACGAGATCATCCCCCCCAACGACACTCGCGACCGCCTCATCCGCGCCCTCGAAGCCTGCGCGCAGAACCCCCACCAGGACGAATTCCGCGTCGGCGTCTTCCAGGTATAGGTCCGTCGATGGTTGAAGGTCGATGGTCGAAAGACTGCCCGCCTTCCTCCATCACCTATCAACTTTCAACCATCACCCCCTCCGAAGGAGCCCCCATGACCAGCACCCTGAACCGCCCCGATGCCATGAACCCGAACACGCAGCCCATGAACGACGACCAGCGCACGATCATCAGCGCGCTGCGCGCCTTCCTGAAGAACAAGGTCGAGCCCGGCGCGGCCGAGCGGGACCAGACCAGTGAGTTCCCCATGCAGATCGTCCGTGAACTGGGCGAGATGGGCATCATGGGCGCGCAGACGCCCGAGGAGTACGGCGGCGCCGGGCTGGACACGGCGACGTTCGCGATGATCATCGAGGAGATCGCCGCGGTGGACGGCAGCCTGTGCCTGACGGTCGCCAGTCACAACAGCCTGTGCCAGGGTCACATCCTGATCGGCGGGACCGAGGCGCAGAAGCAGAAGTTCCTCCCGGCCCTGGCCAGCGCGGAGAAGCTGGGCGCGTGGGGCCTCACCGAACCCGGCAGCGGCAGCGACAGCGGCGGCATGCAGAGCAACGCCAAGGAGCAGCCCGACGGCAGCTGGATCCTGAACGGCAGCAAGAACTTCATCACGCAGGGCAGCGTCGGCGGCACGTACGTCGTCCTGGCCCGCACGGACGCCGCCCGCCCCGGCAAGGGCAAGAACGACGGCATCAGCGCGTTCGTGTTCAACCGCGACGAGGTGCAGGGCTTCTCCATCGGCCGCAAGGAAGACAAGCTGGGCCTGCGCTCCAGCGACACCGCGCAGCTGATCTTCGAGGACATCCACCTGCCGCAGGGCGCCCTGCTCGGCGAGCGTGGGAACGCCTTCAAGGACGTCATGAAAGTCCTCGACGGGGGCCGCGTCGGTATCGCCGCCATGGGCCTCGGCCTGGGCCGCGCCGCGTTCGAGTACGCCGCCCGCTACGTCAACCAGCGCGAACAGTTCGGCAAACCCATCGGTCACAACCAGAACCTCGCGTTCCGCCTCGCCGACATGGACACCAAACTCGAGGCCGCACGTCTGCTGATCCGCAAGGCCGCCGACCTCAAGGACGCCGGCATGAACTTCACCGTCCCGGTCGCCCGCGCCAAACTCTTCGCCACCACCGTCGGCGTCGAGGCCTGCGACGAGGCCATCCAGATGCTCGGCGGGTACGGCTACATCAAGGAATACCCCGTGGAACGCATGTGGCGCGACAACCGCCTCACCCGCATCGGCGAGGGCACCGACGAGGTGCAGCGCCTCGTCATCAGCCGCGACGTCCTCAAACGCTTCGCGGACTGAAACGAGCTCCGAGTGAATGGTGTGCAAGCACCGTTCAACCCGAATCAGTGGGCAGGGAAGGGGCCGGGGATTACTCCTCCGGCTCCTCCAGTTTTTCCAGGAACTCGTCGTACTGGTACGCGATCTGATCCGAGAAGCCGTACCCGAACCCGTCGGCGTTCTTCACGAGGCGTTCCAGCCGCTTGAAGGGAATGTCTTTCACGTCGAGGGTCGCGGCGCGTTTCAGGGCCGCTTCGAAGACGCCTTCCATGCTGCTGTAGTTGTTTTCGGGCCAGTCGCCGTACGCGTGCAGGCACAGCACACCGGCCTCGACGTAGCGCAGTTCCGCGTCCAGGGCCTCGGCGGGCGCGGCGACTTTCAGGTACGCGGTCAGGGCTTTCTTCGCCCCGCCGACCTTCATGCTGGGCAGGCGGCCGGAGGTGCGGAACGCCTTCTCCAGTTCGGTGTCCAGCCGGTCGAGGAGGCCGCTGTGGTCGCCTTCCAGCAGCGCGGCCAGCTGGCGTTTGTTGTCGCCGCTGGCGCGGTACAGCGTGACGATCAGCTCGCGGAGTTCCGGGGCGTCCATGTCGCCCAGCGTGTGGCGGAGTTGCGTGAGGGTCAGGGCCATGCCGTCAGCGTACCGGCTGGCGGGTGCGACAATCAGCCATGAAAGCCGGAAGACTGTGGGGGGTGGGGGCGGCGCTGGTGCTGGGTGCGTGGGTCCTCTCGACCAGACGCGCCGCCTCGTATGCCCGGCTGCACCCGGAGTTGCGCTCTCCTTTCGTGCGCTTCCGCTCGCCGCCGTTCACGGCGGGTGTCGTGGCGGTCATGGGGGCGATGCAGGCCCGCGCGAAGGCTCCAGCGCTGCCGGACGGGGTGACGGTGGAGGAGCGGCGCATTCCCGGCCCGCCCGGTGCGCCGGATGTGACGGTGTTCGTGTATAGGCCCCCGAATCTCCCGGCTGGGGCGGCGGCGATCCTGAACATTCACGGGGGCGGGTACGTGACCGGGTCGGCGGCGGCGTACCACCCGCAGAGCGCCGCGTACGCGCGAGAACTGGGCGTGCTGGTCGTGGGCGTCGAGTACCGTCTCGCGCCGGGCACGCCGTTCCCCGGCCCGCTGGAGGACTGTTACGCCGCCCTGACCTGGATGGCGCGGGAAGCAGAGGCCCTGGGCCTCGACCCGGCCCGCATCGCCCTCGTCGGCGACAGCGCCGGGGGTGGGCTGGCCGCCGCGCTGGCGCAGCTCGCGCACGACCGGAGCGAGGTCACGCCCGCCTTCCAGCTGCTGTACTACCCCATGCTGGACGACCGCACGGCCCTGAACGCCGATCACGCCGGGCGGGGTGAGTTCATCTGGCGGCCCGCGTCGAACGTGCTGGGCTGGACGTCGTACCTGGGCCGCCCACCGCGTCTGGACGATGCCCCCGAGTACGCCGCGCCCGCCCGCCGCGCCGAACTGACCGGCCTGCCGCCCGCGTGGATCGGCGTGGGCACTCTCGACCTCTTCCACGAAGAGGACCGGGACTATGCACGGCGACTCCAGGCTGCCGGGGTGCCCTGCGAGTACGTGGAGGTGCCCGGCGCGTACCACGCCTTCGAACGCTTCGCGCCGGACTCGGCGGTGGCGCGTGGCTTCACGACCTCCGCCCTGAACGCGCTGCGGCGCGGGCTGAGGCTGAGCTGATCCGGTTCAGCGATACGTCCCGATGCGGTCGCGTAGCAGCTCGAAGAAGCCGTCGGCGTTGACGTGGGTCATGACCTGCGCGTTGGGGGCGTTCCCGGTGACGTGCCAGAGGTCGGCGACGGTGCGGCCGTGGCTGGGGCCGCCGCTCAGGTCGATCTGGACGTGCATGGGTTGCACGCGGAACAGGTCGGGGCGCAGCAGGGACGCGACGGTCAGCGGGTCGTGCAGCGCGCCGCCGTCCCAGCCGTAGCGTTCACGGTGGTGTTCGGCGAAGAAGGCGAGCAGGTCGGCGACGAACGCGCCGGTGGGGGTGCCCAGGTCGCGGAACATGGCCACGCGGGCGGGGTGCGCGATGGCCTGATGGCTGGCGTTCAGGCCGATCATGGTCAGCGGCACGCCGCTCCCGAAAACGACGTGCGCGGCGTGCGGGTCGGCCAGGGCGTTGAATTCGGCGGCGGGTGTCCAGTTGCCGGTGTCGGTACTGCCGCCCATCCACACGACCTCCCGCACCAGTGGAACGATGTCCGGCGCGAGGCGGAAGGCCAGCGCGACGTTGGTCAGGGGTCCGGTGGGGACCAGCGTGATCTGGCCGGGGTGGGCGCGGACGGTGCGGATGATGAACGCGGCGGCGTGTTCGTCTTCGGTGCCGCGCGTCGGGGTGGGCAGGTGGGGGCCGTCCAGGCCGCTCTCGCCGTGCACGGCTTCCGCGCTGATCCTGGCCTGCACGAGCGGGCGGTCCGCTCCGGCGTACACGGGCACGTCGGACCGGGCGATCTGGCGGGTGATCAGGGCGTTGCGGGTGGTGCGGTCCAGGCCCACGTTCCCGAACACGGTGGTCAGGCCCAGCACGCGCAGTTCCGGACTGGCGAGCGCCAGCAGGATGTTCACGGCGTCGTCGTGACCGGGGTCGAGATCCAGGATGACGGGGCGGGGCGCGCTCATGCGGGTCAGTATGCGCCGCGAGGAATCGGCAAGGGGTCTGTCAGAGTTCACAGCGAGAGACCTGGTGTGGTGGCCTGCGTGAAGGTCGGTCCGGGGCAGCCCGAACCCAGCCCTGTGGTGGGTGGAGGCCGTGCCGGTCGGTGTGCGGCGTGCATGAGGGTCCATGAGCGGAGGTGTCCCCCACGGGGGCACCCGTCGCGCGTCCGGCGCGTGAAGTCATGGTAAGGCCCGTGCCATAACTGTCAGGGTCAGGTCAGTACACTGAGGGCATGAAAGGCCTGCGTGAATTCGTCGACTGGCTGCGCGAGGTGCTCACTGGCGGCCCTCAACCTCAGCCGGTTCCGGTTCCCGTGCGCGTGCGTGAGCGCCGCTGACGGGCAGTAAGCGTCCTCCTTCTCCATCCTGACTCTCCCGCCCACCCGCGTGGTGGGCGTTTCCCTGCTGGTCGCTGCCCGGCGCCGTGATGGGGGCGTGTCTGCTCCGCGTCAGGTTCATGCCGGTGGGGGGCGCTATGCTGCGGGGCGTGCAGGCAGGCGCAGACAGCGACTATGGAATGGGGGAGCTCCGGGCGCTGATCGCGTCCCGGCCCGAAGGGGACCGGCAGCGGGTGGAGGCGGCGTTCGTGTTCGCGCGGGACGCGCACGCGGGCGTGAACCGCAAGAGCGGCGAGCCGTACATCACGCACCCGGTCGCGGTGTCGGTGATCCTGGCGCGTCTGGGCATGGACACTGAGAGTCTGATGGCGGGTCTGCTGCACGACACGGTCGAGGACGTGGACGGCGTGACCTTCGAGCTGGTGGAAGAGCAGTTCGGGCCGGACGTGCGCCGCATCGTGGAAGGCGAGACGAAGGTCAGCAAGCTCAGCAAGCAGGGCTCGCAGGCGGCCGAGGTCCGCGAGTCCGGGCGGGACGTGCAGGCGGAGAACCTCCGGCAGATGCTGATCGCCATGACGGGCGACATCCGCATCATCGTGGTGAAGCTCGCCGACCGGCTGCACAACATGCGCACCCTGGGGTCCATGAAGCCCGAGAAGCAGCAGCGGATCGCGCGGGAGACCATGGACATCTTCGCGCCGCTCGCGCACCGCCTGGGGATCGGGCAGATCAAGTGGGAACTGGAGGACCTGAGCTTCCAGTACCTCTACCCCGACGAGTACGCGTACCTGCAGTCGCGCCTGCGGACCCGGCAGGAGGAACGCCAGACGCTGATCGAGAACGCCGTGCAGCAGCTGCACGAGGCCCTCATCGACGATCTGGAGCTGCCCGAGTGGATCAGTGACATCGACATCGCGGGGCGCAGCAAGCACCTCTGGAGCATTCACAACAAGATGCAGCGCGAGGGCAAGGGCCTGGAGCAGATCTTCGACCT
The DNA here is from genome assembly GCF_013337115.1 of Deinococcus sp. JMULE3. Lineage (NCBI taxonomy): Bacteria > Thermotogati > Deinococcota > Deinococci > Deinococcales > Deinococcaceae > Deinococcus > Deinococcus sp. JMULE3. Next base: position 491,262 of record NZ_SGWE01000004.1, on the reverse strand, counting down.
GCTGGCGATCCGCGTGATCCTCACGCCGCGCGAACTGGTGGTGCCGCCCGGCACGGACGAGAAGCGCCGCGAGCGGGCCGAGGAGACCCGCGAGAAACGCATCTGCTACCACACGGTCAGCATCGTGCATAGCGTCTGGACGCCCCTGCCGGGCCGTTTCAAGGATTACATCGCGGTGCCCAAACCCAACGGGTACCAGTCGCTGCACACGACCGTGATCAGCCCCAGCGGGCAGCCCATCGAGGTGCAGATCCGCTCCCGGCGCATGCACGAGGTCGCGGAGTTCGGGATCGCCGCGCACTGGATGTACAAGCAGGGCAGCCAGCTCGCGCAGCGTGACCGGGAGAACTGGATCACGCAGCTGCGCGAGTTGCAGAACGAGATCAACGACGCCTCGGACTACATGGACGCCGTGAAGGTCGACATCCTGTCGCAGCGCGTGCGGGTCTTCACGCCCAAGGGCCTGGCGATCAGCCTCCCGGCGGGCAGCACCCCGATCGACTTCGCGTACCACATCCACACCCGCATCGGCGAGACGACCGTGGGCGCGCGCGTGAACGGCAGCATCGTGCCGCTGTCGCACCGGCTGGGCAACGGCGACATGGTTGAGATCGTCACCAGCAAGAACGGCCACCCCAGCCAGGACTGGCTGAACTTCGCGGTGACCCGCTCGGCCCGCACGAAGATCCGCCATCACTTCCGCGCGCAGGAACGCAGCGAGGCGCTGCAGCACGGGCATGACCTGCTGGAACGCTACCTGCGTAAGCGGCAGCTGGCCGTGCGGCAGCTGATGCGCACCAAGCTGCTGGAGGACGCCGCGCAGAAACTCATGGGGTCCCGCAACCCGGACGACCTGTACCTGGCGCTGCACGCCGGGAAACTCACGCCCAGCGCCGTGGGCAAGGTCCTGTCGCCGCAGCTGGCGCAGGAGCAGGCCTCCGGCCCGGTCCGCCGCGCGCCCGTCCCGAAGGCCCCCGAGCCGGGCGGCGTGTACGTCGAGGGGTTCAGCACGAACACCAAACTCAGCCAGTGCTGCAACCCCATCCGCGGCGATCAGGTCATGGGGTACCTGACGCGCGGGCGGGGCGTGAGCGTGCACCGCATCGACTGCCCGAACATGATCCGCCTGCTCAAGGACGAACCGGAACGCTGCGTGGCCGCCTCCTGGGACCCCGGCACGCCCGGCAGCGTCCTGGTGGACGTGGACGTCATCGCGCCCGACCGCACGGGACTGCTCGCGGACGTGCTGGGCGTCCTGGCCCGCGAGAAACGCAGCCCCACCAAGGTGGAGGCCGTGGTCGGGCAGGAGGAGATCGCCGTGATCCACCTGCGCCTGAACGTGTCCGGGCACGGGGACCTGGAAGGCATCCGCCGCGCGATCCTCACGGTGCCGGGCGTGCAGGACGTCGTCCGGGTCGGCGGACGCAAACGCAACGGCGCCAGCAGCTGACCCGGTCGCCCTCCGGTCGCGCGGTAGACTTCGCGCATGTCTCAATTCACGCCTGGTGCACGCCCGGCCTCGCTGACCCTGCTGCCGGACCTGGGCGACCTGCTGCGGCTGCACCCGCAGTTCAACGCGGGGACCGTCACGGAACTCCTCGCGCATCTGGGCGCGCGGGAGGTCCTGTGGGCCAGCGGCGACGATCCCGATCACCCGCTGAGGGACGCGCTGCCTGCCGCCGGGATCACGGTCCATGAGGGCTTCACCGCCGACTGGGCGTGGGCGGACGCCGAGCACGAGCAGATGCTGGGATTCCTGAACCAGTTCCCGCAGGGCCGCGAGCGACTGCGCCGCGCGCAGGGGGCCGAGCAGTCGCTGGCGGCCCTGGTGACGGCGCCGCTGGACGCCGCCCGCGTGCTGTCCCCCACGTTCCTGGCAGAGGTGGAGGCCACCCGCGCGGAGGTCCGCGCCGCGCTGGACGAGGGTCCCGGGACCCGCTGGCGCCAGCGCCGCATGGATGACCTCGCCGCGCGCCTGGACGGCCAGAGCGGCGTGGTCGTGGTCCCGCTGGACGACCTGCCGGCCCTGCTGCCCCGCCTTCCCGGCGCGGCCCTGCCTGACCTGGGCGGCTTCACGCCCGGCGAGACCAGTCGCCTGCGCGCCCTGGCCGACCGCGCGTGGCAACTGCGCGACCAGGACGACCTGAACGCCCTGCTGGCCCTCCTGGACCGCGAGAACGGGGACCGCGTGACGCCCCGCGCGGAACTGGACGCCGCCGCCGCCGGCATTCACCTCGCGGTGGGGGACCTGCCCGGCGCACGCGAGCGCCTGGAGCGCGCCGCGCACGCCCTGACTGACGGGCAGCCGCGCAGCCTCGCCGGACTGGTCCTGGCCCGGCTGGGGCAGGTGCGCGACGCGCTGGGGGACCGTGAACTCGCGCAGCGCACCTACCGCGCCGCGCTGGCCCTGAACCACGCGCCGCAGGTGGCGCGCGCCGCCGCGCAGGACGGGCTGCGGGAGGCCTTCGTGCTGGACCTGACCTGATGCGGCGGTGGGTGTCCCCCATTCATGGGGTGGTCATCTTCGCGTGACAGGATCGTCGCCGCCGGACACCATGAGTGCAACGACCGGGACGCGACCGGTCAGCCGGACGGTCACGCCCCGGTCACGTCCGGCCTGTCACCCTGCGCAGCGGGAGGGAACCTCATGCAACTCACCATGGTGGATATCTACGGTCCGGCGGGTCACATCGGAAAATTCGGGTTCTACACACTGCCCCGCCAGGGTGAACGGATCCTGCTGCCCGGCACGCGCACCCCGGTGACCGTGCAGGACATCACGCATTTCGGCGCGGCGCTCATGAGTGACCTGCTGCCGCCCCCGGTGCAGCTCACGGTGGGCCGCCCGCACGCCGGGGGCAGCGCCCTGCACCTGACCGAACCCGAATGGGCGACGCTCCCACCGGGCCTCGAACCCTGACCCTCCTGCACGGTCCCCACCTCCTCCCGGCGGGCGGGGTGGGGCTGCGTCCTGAACGTGTCACCGGACCTGTTCCAGCCACCACGCCGTCACGTCCAGGCGTTCGGCGTGCAGCAGGTGCGGCGGGCCGCTCAGGTCCAGGCCGTGGCGGTCCCCCAGGGTGTTCACCCGCACCTCCGCCTGCGCGCGCCGCAGTGGCCAGGGCGCGTGGTGGATGCGGCCCCGGAAGACCCGCCCGTCCGGCGCGGCACTGAACAGCCGCAGGCGGTCGGTCAGCCACGCCTCCAGACTGTCCGCTTCGGGGGTGAGGAGTGGACCGGTCGGGCGGTACGCCCCGGCGAACGCGCCAGGACCGGTGCGCAGGTCCGTGCGGACGCTGGCGTACCGCGTGACGCCGTCCTGCCGGTCCATCCACATGCGCGCCTGACGGTAGGGCAGGTGGAAGAACGTGCGAGCCAGGGCCGCCGCCAGCGGCTGCGTGACGTCCAGCGAGTAGAACCACACGCCGCTCTCGCCGTTCACGGTCACGTAGGTGCGCAGGTTCAGTTCCGGGAAGGCACTCAGGCCCGGCACGGCCGGCGTCAGGCGCGGGGCGACGTCCGCCATCCGGAACGGCACGACCCCCACGTACGCCAGACCGCCCCGCGTATCGACCTCCACGCCCGGGGGGAGGGTCGCCTGCACGGCGACGGGCGGCACCGGCCAGTGCATGAAACAGAGGTCCAGCCATCGCATCCTCAGCACCCAGGGCGTCATCCCGTCCAGTGCAGCACAGCCGCGCCCGCATTGAACAGGGCCGCGCGGCCCGCATGTGAACTCGGCCAAGGGCTGCCCAACCCTGCGTGAACGCCGCCTTGGTGCAGTTATCAGGTGCGCCGCCCCGCCACCTTCTAACCTGACAGCGTCTGATTTCCAGTCCATCCGGCGTCCCTCCCATCTGGGACGGCGCGGACTGACCCAGCTACAGGAGGCACCACCATGACCATGACCAACGAGAACGTTCTCGACAAGCTCCAGTACCTCCTCGGCACCCTGCGCGACGGCCAGAAAGGTTTCGAGGACGCTGCCGAGCACGCCACCGACCCCAGCCTCAAGAGCCTGTTCTCCGAGCGCAGTGCCCAGCGCGCCCAAATGGCGGGCGAGGTCGAGGCGCACATCAGCCGCCTGGGCGACAAGCCCCGCGAGCACGGCAGCGTCGGCGCGGCCCTGCACCGCACCTGGCTGAACGTCCGTGACGCCCTGACCGGCCGGGACGACACGGCCGTGGTCGCCGAAGCCGAGCGTGGCGAGGACGTCGCCGTGGAGAACTACCAGGACGTCCTGAAGGCCGAGGGGTTGCCCGCCGACGTGCGCAGCTTCGTGGAGGGCCAGTACGCGAAGGTGAAGGCCAGTCACGATCAGATCCGTGACATGAAGCACCGCATGGAAGCCTGAACCTGATACGGACTCCGATTGAATGGCTTATAAAGCCGTTCAATCCGAGCGGATGCGAGTAGGAGAGGAACGGATTCCGGACGTGGAGTTGGCAATCCGGTGAAGTTCCGGGTTGTTAACGGAACAAACGGGATCCGTATGATCCCATGACGACGCCCCCCGCAGTTCACGCGGGGGGCGTCGTCCGTTATGCCTGTGGTCAGCCGTTGCGGCGGCGGCGGCGCAGACGCTCCATGGCGGAGTCCAGGCTCAGGCGCATGCGTTCCAGCGCCTGCGCGAGGTCACCGATCTCGTCGTTGCGTTCGGCGCGCACCGGGCGGCTCAGGTCGCCCATGCTGATCGCGTCGGCGACCCGCACGAGTTCCTCGATGGGCTGCACCACGGCGCGGGCGGCGCGCAGCGCGAGGTACCCGGCGATCGCCAGGGCCAGCAGCGACACGAACATCACCAGGAACAGCGTGCGGCGCAGCGCGGACTGCTGCGCGCCGTTCTCCACACCGACCGCGACGGTGTACAGGACGTTCTCGGCCTCGCCCGCACGCTCATTGCTCACGACGCGTCGGCCGTCCACATCCTTCACGGTGATCTGCTGGACGATGTAGTTCACGTTCGTGACGGTCTGGTTGGCGGGGTCGGCGGCGGCCTTCTCCAGCTTCTCGACGTCGTTCGCGGTGCCGCCCATGGTGCGCATCTCGTTCGCCTGTTCGCGGAACAGCTTGGCGGGCGAGATGCTGTCCCTGAACACGGCGCTGTCCGGGTTCTCGATCAGCCAATTGCTGACCTGCGCGTTCAGCAGGTCGCCGACCTTCGGCACCTGGGTCGCGAAGTACCGCGAGCCGTCCCGCAGTTCGACCTGCACGAAGCCCACGCTGGAGTTGTTCACGAGCGCCTGCAGTTGCGGGTCGATGCTCTGGCTGCCGCGCGTCGGGTCGATGTTGCTCGCCACGGCCACCGCGATCGCCTTCGCGTTGCCCTGCACGAGGCCCTGCTGCAGGCCCGGCAGGGTCAGGGCCAGCACGCCCAGCGTCAGGAGGCTGGACACGCCCAGCGGGACCAGCGCGCCGACGGTCATGCGGTTGCGCAGGCTGCTGCGGCGCAGCTTCGGCCCCGAGTCGCTGTCCGGCAGGCCCGTCACGATAGGGTCCATCCCGGCTGCGCTGGGCACGGCAGCTGCCTCGGGCACGACCGGGGTGGGGGTGGTGTCGGTCAGGGTCAGGGCGCCCGTGAAGTCGGACCACACGTCCGCGGAGGCGTCCGGCGCCTTGGCCGGAGTGGGCGGCACCAGCGGCGCGCCGAACGCGGTGGCGAACGGGTCGGCGTCCGGCACGGGCAGGCCCGCCGGAACGGGCGGGGGCATCAGGGCGGTCGCGGTGTCCGCCCCGAAGGGAGAGGGGGTGGGTGGCATGAGGCTGGGCGCCGGAGCGTTCCAGTTCACGGCGGGCATGAACTCGGCCGGCAGGTCGCCGGGCACGCTGCCGGGGGCAGACAGGTTGGGTGCGGACAGGTTCGGGCCGGGCAGGGGCATACCGGGCGCCGCGAACGGGTCGGGCAGCGCGGCGGGCGGCGCGAGGTCCACCTCGGGCCAGATGCCCGACACGGAAAGCGGCACCTCGGCGCGGTCCGGGGCCAGGGGCGCGTCGTCCGGCGCACTGGGCGCGGCCGGGCGCGCCGGGGCGGCCAGCGACTGGAAGGGCTCGCTGATGACGCTGGTCTCCTCGCGGACTTCCTCCAGCGTGACGTCCGCGCCGACCGACTGGAACATCGCCAGGAGCAGTTCCGCGCGGGCGCGCCCCGTGGGTTTCATGAGGCGGCCGGTGCGGCGGTCGCTCAGGCGCTGCGCCTGCTCGCCGGTCAGGCCGAAGCGTTCCCGCAGCTGCTGCTCCAGTTCCGGCTTTCGTTCGCTGTTGACGGGCTGTCGGATGAGGACCGTGTACTTCATGGGTGTGCTCCAGGGATCGGCGTGCCGGTGGGGTCGGTGAGGGACGGGCGGAGGGTAGTCGGGGCGTTCATGTCACGCCCCGTTCGCGCAGCAGTCGGGCGAACAGTTGCACGCGTTCCGGCGTGAGCTGTTTGGCGAGGGTGGACAGCGTGGCATTCAGGGTGGCCTGCTCGCCCAGATCGTCGAGCACCTCGTCGACCATCACGGCGGCGACCGGGCCGACCACGCCGGTCAGGCACTGGATGATCCGTTCGGCCAGTTCGTCACTGACCGGCAGGTCACGCTGCGCGGCGCGGGCCACCCACGCGGTGGCGGCGTTCAGGCGTTCCTGCACGTCGGGTACGGTCATGCCCGCCAGCCGGGCGACCTCGGTGATGTCGCGCGTGCCGTCCACGTGATGCATGACGCGCCACACGCTGAACGGCAGCGGGGTGGCGTCCTGCAGCCCGTCGGGCCAGACCGGGGCGCTCACCGCTGCTCCAGTCCCGACGCGGCCCACTCGGGCCGGTCACGCAGGTTCGTGATGGGCAGGTCCACGAGGCGCAGGCCCAGGCGGGACAGCACGCCGCGCAGCGCGGCGCTCAGGGCGGGGCGGAACTCGTCGACGGGGACGTCGTCGTCGATGGTCAGCTGTCCCGCCTGGAAGGTCACGTCCTGCGCGAAGGGGTCCAGGCAGGGGTGCTCGTCCGCGAGGCGCATCGTGACGTCCTGCCACGCCGCGTCGAGCGGCTGGGTGCGGTGCGTGACGGCCAGCAGTTCCTGCCAGAAGCTGATCAGCCCGGCGCGGTTCGCTTCCGAGTGCGGCGTGAACAGCCACGCCCCGGCGCCCGTTTCGGGCAGCGTGCCGGTCATCAGGCGTCCGGACAGCCAGTAGCTGCACGCGGCCCCACTGACGAGCAGGCCGTGGTAGTGGGCGCGTTCCAGCGCCTGCTGCGTCTGCGGCCAGCTGCCCGGCGCGGGGCGGCCCTCGACGTCACGGGTGGTCCAGAGCAGTTCCACGAGGCGGGTCGAGAGTTCCACGAGGCTGACGCGGGCGCGTGGGAGGCCCTGCATGACGGTGGTCCACGTCACGGGCTGCCCGCCGTGCGTGTACCCGCCCAGCAGCGCGCCCTGATTCCACAGGAAGCGGGCCCAGCGGCTGCCCTGCCAGGCGTCGAGGACGCCGGTGAACCCCTGGCCCTGCCGGACGCCCAGGTCGGCGGTCACGTCGGTCCAGGGGTAGTGGTCGGTGCTGATGGCGCTGTACACCGCCGCGTCGAGCGGCACGGCGACCGGGTGCATGAGTTTCGGACTCGCGGTTGGGGTGGTGGGATCAGACATTCGACTTCCGTGTGAGGTCAGGATGAGGGTGCGGTCTGGGCTCGGGCGGAACTCCTTAAGGGATACCCCATCATGACACCCCTTCGCGTCTTACGTGCCGCTTACACCTGTGCAAAACCTCACGCCCCACCCCCCGGACGTGAAGGGTGAGGCGTGAGGTGAAGTGCTGGTGGGTTCAGCCCAGCTCGGTCAGGAGTTCCTGCACGCGGACCTTCAGGTCCCCGCGACCCTGCGGGGCGCCCAGCTGGTGCAGACCACCGTGGTACGCGTCCGGGTCGCCGAACAGGCGCGACAGCAGGTCGAATTCCCGCTGGCTGCGCAGGCTGGCGTCATCGCGGAACATGTTCACGTACTGATCCTGGAAGGCCCAGTCGCTCAGCTGCCCGTCCAGGTAGGCGCGCATCAGGCGGCGGTAGGGTTCCACGTTGTCGTCGGTGGCGACGCTCGCCACGCCCTCGCGGACGGGCACGTGCGCCTCGAACACCGGGCCGAGCGCCTGCGGGGTGATGTCCCAGTTGTTCACCTCGAACTGCGGCTGGCCGTCACGGAACAGGATCAGCTGCGGGCTGTGGTGAATCAGGCCGGTGCGCTGCGCGACGTGGTTGCTCGCGGGGCGCCAGTCCACCACGCGGATGAAGCCCACGGGCAGGTCGTGGCGCTGCAGGAAGGTCTCCAGCACGCCGAAGCCCTGCATGGTCTTGTGGCAGGTTCCGGCCTTGAACACGGCGGCCAGCGGGTACTCGGTGAGGAACTGGTCCACTTCCTCGGGGGTGGTCAGGGGAACCAGAACCTGCGCTTCAGTCTGAGCAGCTTGCGTCATGCGCCCAGCATAGCGCCCGCTTTAGAAAACGAAGTGAGGCAGGGCACAAGACCCACTGCCGGTCAGTCGAGCTGCCACACGTGCACTTTCAGGTGCCGCGCGCCCGGGTAGTCCTCGCCCGCGCCGAACCGCTCCTGTACTGTCCCGCGCCGCCCCGCCGCGTCCAGCCCCGCCCCGGCCATCCGCTCGAACGCCGCCGCGTTCACGCCCGCGTGGTTCAGCAGCGCCAGCACCTGCCCGCCCGGTGCCGTCACCCGCGCGGCCAGGGTCATCAGCCGCGCGTAGTCCCGCTCTGAGCGCCACACCCCGGCCTTGCCCCGCGCGAAACTGGGCGGGTCGAGCACCACCAGATCGAACACGTCCCCGCGCCGCTCCAGCCGCGCGAGCCACTCGAACACGTCCCCGAACAGGAAATCCGTGTCCGGTGCGGCCAATCCGCTCAGGGCGTAGTTCTCCTGCCCCCACGCCAGCACCTTGCGGGACAGGTCCACGTTCTTCACGACCGCCGCGCTGCCCAGAGCCGCGCTCAGGCCGAAGCCGCAGGTGTACGCGAAGGTGTTCAGTACCCGCCGCCCCGCCGCGTGCTCCCGCACCCAGGCGCGCGCCGGGCGGGCGTCCGTGAACACCCCCACGCTCAGGTCCGCGCCGGGGCGGATCAGCAGCGGCACCCCGGCCTCCAGCGCCGTCAGTTCAGGCCGCGCCTCGCCCCACACCGGGTCCGGCGGGGACAGGTCCTCACGGGCGACGTTCGCCGCGTGCCGGGCCTCCACGGGCCGCCGCTTCAGGTACACCCCCGCCAGCCCCGCCGCCTCGCCGCAGGCCGCCGCGAGCGCCGCCTCGTCCGGCGGGGTCAGGGGCACGTACAGGCTCAGCACCCCGGCGTCCCCGGCGACGTCCAGCGTGAACTGCCCGCCCGTCTCGGTCAGGTGCGCGGCGCGGTACACGGTCGTGCCTGACGCGGGCAGTGCGGCGCGCGCCGCGAACAGGCGAGGCAGATCAGGCAGGTGCAGGGGGTGGAACTCGGTCACACCCGAGTCTAGCCGCCGCGCCCCCACGAAACAGGCGGACGGGGGAGAGGCGGCCCTCTCACCCCGCCCGCCCTGACTGCCTTAAGGTCTTCCGCCGAGCAGCCACCACACCAGCGCCGTCGCGACCGCCGACACCACCCAGAACCGCATGGTGACGTGCGTCTCGGGCCAGCCGATGTCCTTGTGCTCGAAGTGATGCTGGATGGGGGACATCTTGAATACCCGCTTGCCGCGCAGTTTGAACGACGCCACCTGAATGACCACGCTGAGGACCGCCACGACCGGGATGATCGCCGCGATGGGCAGCAGCCACACGTCCGCGTACAGCACGTACGCGCCGGCCGCGATGGCCCCGATCGCGTGGCTGCCCATGTCGCCCATGAACACCCGCGCCGGGTGCGCGTTGAACCACAGGAAGCCCAGCAGCGCCGCGACCAGCAGTGCACTGACCGGCGACAGCGCCAGCAGCGGCAGCAGCACGATGATCGCCACGCCGCCCAGCAGGCCGTCCAGGCCGTCCGTGAAGTTGAAGGCATTCACGCTGCCCACCATGACCAGCGTCAGCAGGATCACGTCGCCCACCGGGCCGAATCCCGGCACGAGCTCGTGCGACGCGAGCGGCGCGGCGAAGTACGCGAACAGCAACGCCACCAGGAACTGCAGCGGGAACTTCTCGCGGGCCAGCAGTTCCGCGCGGCCCTTGCCGGTCATGCGTGAGCGGATCTTCAGCAGGTCGTCCACGCCGCCGATCACGCCCATCGCCAGGGCCGTCAGCCAGATGATCATCTCGCGCGGCCCCCCGGCGTTCCCCGTGAAGTACAGCGGCAGGAACACCACGCTGAGGGCCAGCACGAACGGTACGCCGCCCGCCGTGGGCGTCCCGTCCTTGATCAGGTGGGTCTGCGGGCCGTCCTGCCGCACCCGCTGCCCCCACCCGCGCGCCTTGCTCATGCGGACGAACAGGCCCACCAGGAACCACGACAGCAGCGCCGTGACGACCATCATGGCCGCACCGCCCGGAACGCACTTAGTCTCGACATCTCAACCGGGGAGCCTACCACGCACGGCTCAGGCCCCTCGATCGGCCCCCTGATCGGCCAACGCCTCCTGCGCCTCCTGCCGCACCTGCGCGGTCAGCCCCGAAGCCTCCGGCCAGCCTGTGAGGTCCAGCGACTTCAGCAGGTCCAGGATCGCCAGGGCCGCGCCGGGCGTGCCGTCCAGACCCGGCAGGCAGGCCGCCAGCCGCGCCGCCAGGGCCGGGAAGCGCACCTCGAAGCGGCGTTCCAGTCCGTACGCGTCCGCCCAGCCGGGCGCGGCTGGGATGGTGTCGGCGGCCAGCGCCAGCGCGTTTCCCAGCGCGTAGACCTGCGTGAACTGCCACGCGGACAGCCGCTCGCCCCGCCGGAACCGCCGCACGCCGACGAGCAGGTTCGTCAGCGCCTCGCCCAGAAGATGATCGCGCTGCGCCCCGCTCAGCGGTGCCGTCTGCGCCTCCTGCGGGCGGAGGTGTAGCGGAAGGTCTGCCGGGGCGTCCGGCGACCGCCATACCACCCGCGCGTTCACGAACTCCGCGCCGCGCAGGGCCGCCTCGTCGAACACGGCGAACTCGCCGTACACACCATCCCTGAACAGGACCTTGAAGCCGTCCGGCGTGTTCCGGAACACGTAAACCACGTCGCCGCCCAGCCACGCCAGGTCGTCCAGCAGCGCCCCCACCTGCCCGGGGCGGGCCACCACGAAGAAATCCAGGTCCGAGAATTGATCGGCCCGGTCGAGCTCGGCCCCCACCGACCCCAGAGCGAGCAGCGCCAGCGCCCGCCCAGAGGCCTCCAGGCCAGAAGCGATCACGTCCAGGCGGGCCAGCAGGCGTTCCACGGGGTCAGGTGTCATGCCCCTTTGTAGCGCAAGAACAGCAGAATTCAGAGGGCTGGATGGTCGTTCTCAATCCCTCTGAAGAGGGACATCGGAGAGCTGCGCAGCGCAATCACCTGCGAACCGCTGTGTGGCGTGACGGTTCAGTTCGCGAGGTACCGGATGAAGTCGCGCATCTCGTTCGCGCAGGCCCCGGCGTCCTTCGCGGCGGCGCTGCCGGTCACGGTCCGCAGCACGCCCCGGTCGCTCAGGTACAGCTGACTGATGCGGTACGTCACGCCCGCCTGCTGGTAGTCGTACGCGGCCAGCACCCCCCACGCCCCGGCGCGGTCCACGGGCTGCGTCACGACCGAGCGCATGCTGCGGCCCAGGCTGCTCTGCAGTTTCAGGGCGAACGTGCGGGCGTCCTCGGCACTCGTGAATGTCGGGAAGGCCTGCCCGGAGCGTTCCTCGCGCATCAGGCAGGCGCCGCTCGGGTCGGTCCAGTAGTTCGCGTCGCCGTTCACGGGCGTCCAGCCGGTCAGGGGAACGATCAGGGCCTGCGCCGGGCACAACAGCGCGGCCAGCGTGGCAGCGAGGAGGGTGGCTGGTCGGCGGGTCACGTGCGGCAGTCTACCCGGACCTTTATGGCAAACTTGTCTTTTTTCTCATGAAAGGGTTGCACCCGGATGGGGGTGATCATCCAGCCGCGCCGTCAGCCGGGCCCGCACTGCCGGCCACTCGGCGCGCAGCACGCTGAACATCACCGAGTCACGCGCCGACCCGTCCGGACGCACCTGATACGCCCGCAGCACGCCCTCCTCGGCAGCGCCCAGGCGGCGCATGGCCCGCAGGCTCCGCTCGTTGCGGGCGTCCACCTTGAAGTGCACCCGGTTGGCGCCCAGCACCCCAAAGGCACGTTCCATGACGAGCAGTTTCGCGTCCGTGTTCACGCCGCTCCCCTGCGCCTCGGGCAGCAGCATCGTTCCGACCTCCACCCAGCGGTCCGCGACATTCACGTCGCTGTAACTGATGCGGCCCACCACCCGCCCCGACGCCCGCGACCGCACCGCGAAGTTCACCCGGCGCGGCAGGGCGTTCAGCCGCTCCACGTACGCCACCCACGCCGCCGGGGTGTTCTCGGGCGGGCCACCGCGCGCCAGGAAGCGGATGGTGTCCTGGGTCGCCCCGGTGCTCAGGTCCGCGCCGTGCTCGGGGCGCAGGCCCTCCAGCGTCACCAGCCGCCCGCGCAACTCGGGCGTCTCGAACCACTGCTCGGCCGGGGCGGGCGTCGTCTCGCTCATGCCCGCAGCCTACGCCCACACCGGGCAGCGGGCGGTCAGCCGCGGTGGTACGGTTCGCCCGCGCTGATGGTACTCGCGCGGTACAGCGCCTCCGCGAGCACCACCATCGCCAGGTCGTGCGGCAGGGTCAGCTGCCCCAGCCCCCACAGCAGGTGCGCCCCGGCCCGCAGCTCGTCGGTGTGCCCGTCGGGACCGCCGATCGCGAACGCCAGTTCGCCCACGCCCGCCACGCCCTGCGCGTCCAGGTAAGCACTGAGGCCCTCGGACGTGAACTGCCGCCCGCGCGGGTCGAGCAGCACCAGCGGGGCGCGCCCGGCGGCGCGGCGCACCGCCTCGCTCTCCAGCGCCTGGGTCTTGCCGCTCACGCGCGTCACCTGCACCTTGTGGTAGCGGCGCAGTCTCTTCTCGTACTCGTCCCACCCGGCGCGCGCGTACGCCAGTTTCGGTTCCCCCACGGTGATCAGGTGCAGTCGCACGCCCCGCACCCTACCACCCCGCGCACTGGCCCCCCCGGGCCACGCCCCGTGCCTGGACGGCGCGCAGCGGACTTCATGACCGCATGCACGGCGCGGCGGGCGCGCGTGCCGCTAGACTGTGGCGCATGAGTGGCGTGAAGGTCCGGCAGGTCGGGGGGGCGGCGTGAACTACGCGGCGACCCTGGCGGTGCTGGTCGTGCTGGCGTTCTGCTTCCCGCTGACGGTGCAGCTGGCCGCGCAGGTCGGTGTGCCCGAGGCGGTGGTGCTGTCCGTGCTGGGCGCACTGGCGACCTTCGGGCTGGCGACGTTCACGGTCCGGTGGCAGGTGAACCGGCACCGGGTGCGGCTGGCGCGGCTGGAGGCGGCGCGCGCGCAAGTGGCGGCCGATCCGCAGAATCCACGGGCGTACTTCGTGGGTGGCGAGCACCTGGGGACGCTGCTGCTGCGCCTGGACCGGCGGCGCGAGGCGGCGGAGGTCATCGACCGCTACGCGCGGCTGGGCGGGGCGCGCGAGTCGGAGATCGTGGCGCTGCGCGAGGCGTTGTCGGCAGCGGAGCGGCGGCGTCACCGCGCGCAGGGGAGGGAAGCATGAAGGCCTACAAGGGCGTGGTCGAGAATGGCGTCGTGGTGATCGTGGGTGGTCGCCTGCCCGAGGGCACGGTGGTGACCGTGACGGTCGGTGAGGGTGAACTGCTGCGCGCGAGGATCACGAACGTCCTCAAGCGGCCCCGCAAGGTCCGGGTGCGGCTCAAGCCCACACCCGGTCTGGCCATGCAGGGTCTGGCGATGGAGGGACTGGTGCATCCCGGTCCGGGCGTCATACTCGGCAGCGATGACTGAGCCGGAGTTCACCGACACCCCTGATCTCGACCTGCCCGTCGGGCCGCCCGACGAGCTGACTGCCGACCTGCTGGACGACCTGCCGGACGTGACGCCGGTGAGCATCCCCGACGGCGCGCGGGTGTGGCTGGTCCCCACCCCGGTCGGGAACCTGGGGGACATCACGTTGCGGGCGCTGGACGTGTTGCGCGCCGCCGACGCGGTCGCCTGCGAGGACACCCGCCGGACCGGGGCGCTGCTGACGCACCTGGGCATCAAGAAGCCGCTGGTGCGGCTGGACGCGCACACGATGGGCCGCGCGCCGCAGGTGCTCGAACGGTACGCGCGGCTGGCGTACGTGAGCGACGCGGGCACGCCCGGCATCAGCGACCCCGGCGCGGAACTGGTCGCGGCGGCGCTGGCGGCGGACGTGCCGGTCGAGGCGCTGCCGGGCGCGACGGCGTTCGTTCCGGCGCTGGTGCTGTCGGCCCTGCCGACCGGGCGGTTCACCTTCGAGGGCTTCCTGCCCCGCTCTGGCCGGGACCGCAAGGAGCGGCTCTCGGCGGTCGCAGCCCGTGCCGAGACGAGCGTGCTGTACGAGAGTCCGCATCGCCTGCACGCGACGCTGGCCGACCTGCGTGACGCCTGCGGGCCGGAGCGGGCCGCGAGCGTGACCCGTGAGCTGACCAAGCGCTTCGAGGAGACGGTGCGCGGCACGCTGGCCGAACTGGCCGCGCACTTCGAGTCGGGCGTGCGCGGGGAGATCGTGGTGGTCGTCGCGGGCCGCCCGGAGGGCGAATCGGCCGGAGCGGAGGTGGACCACGCGGCGCGCGCGCGGGAGCTGGCGGGGCAGGGGCTGAGCACTCGGGATATACGTGATCTTCTCATCCGGGAGGGTTTGCGTAAGAATGACGCTTATGCACTGGCACTCCAGGCGACCTCGGACGCCTGACCCCGGCGGGACGCACCACCAGCACCTGGCGGGACCGTCCGGCGACCTGGAACTGCTTCCACGGTGCCACCCCAACCCCCACAGACAGCGAGGCCCAGCATGACCGAACCCCACTGCGACCCCCACCCCAACCCCGCCGGCATCAAACGTGTCGCCGTCCTCACCAGCGGCGGTGACGCCCCCGGCATGAACGCCGCCATCCGCGCCGTCGTGCGTACCGCCACCTCGCAGGGCATCGAGGTCATCGGCGTCCGGCGCGGCTTCTCCGGCCTGCACCGCGGCGACTTCATCACCCTCGGCGCCCGCGACGTCGCCAACACCCTGCAGCGCGGCGGGACCATCCTGCTCTCGGCCCGCAGCCACACCTGGCGCACCCCCGAAGGCCGCGCCCGCGGCGCCCGCCACCTGCGCGCCCACGACGTGGACGCCCTGATCGTCATCGGCGGGGACGGCAGCTTCCACGGCGCGCACTTCCTGCAGGAGGAACACGGCATTCCCGTCATCGGCCTGCCCGGCACCATCGACAACGACCTGTACGGCACCGACCACACCATCGGGTACTTCACGGCCGTCGAGACCGCACTGGACGCCGTGGACAAACTCCGCGACACCGGCGCCAGCCACGAACGCATCTTCGTGATCGAGGTCATGGGCCGCCACGCCGGACACATCGCCCTGGACGTCGCGGTCGCCGGCGGCGCCGAGGAGGTCTTCATCCCCGAGGACGCCAAGGAAGTCGCGGGCGTGCTGGAGATCGTCAAGGCGTCCGTGAAGAAGGGCAAGATGGGCAGCATCATCATCGTCGCCGAGGGGTACCCCGGCGGCGCGACCGGCGTGGCGCAGGCCATCCAGGACGGCACCGGCATGGAAACCCGCGTGAGCATCCTGGGTCACATCCAGCGCGGCGGTAGCCCCGTGTCCTCGGACCGCATCCTGGCGAGCCGCCTGGGCGAGGCCGCCGTGTACGCCCTGATGGACGGCAGGAGCGACGTCATGATCGGCCGCCAGAACCACGAGACGAGTTACATCCCGCTGGCCGACACCTGGGAGAAACGCAAGGACGTCAGCCGCGACCTGTACCGCTGCGCCAAGACCCTGAGCATCTGAACCTCATCGGGCGAACCTCCAGCCGACATGAAGGGCGCGTTCAGGCGCGCCCCACGCGCGGGCGGTAGCGTGACGGCATGACGAACGACAAGCCCGAGCACCCCAAGACCGAGGACGAGATCAGCAACGTCGACCTGCAGTTCATGGGCAAACCCGACCCGGAAGCGGAAATCGACGCGGCCGTGGACGCCGAGAACAAGGCCGCCAGCGCCTACCGCCAGGAAGGCCTGGACAAGCAGGACGTCGCCATGACCCAGAGCATGGACGCCAGCGACCCACCCAGCACCAACATGGGCCAGGAGTAAACAGCACCGCCCACGACAGGCAGGGTCACCTCGGCGGGGTGGCCCTGCCTGCGTCCGGCCCGAGACACCGCCTAGCCCGAGACACGCGGCGCGTACGGATTCCGGATCAGGTGCGGCGACTGCCTACAGGCTGGCGTGTCGGCTGGGCGGAGTCCTGCGCGTTCAGCCAGATGCCCCACACGCGCGCCTGATTGCGTCCGCCGTGCTTCGCGGCGTACAGGGCCTCGTCGGCGCGCTGCGCGAGTTGCCGCAGCGGCACGGACGCCCAGCTGGCCCCGCCGACCGAGACGGTCACGCCCGCGCCGGTGGCGCGCATGGGGTGCCGCTCGACGGCGGCGCGCAGGCGCTCGGCGACGCGGTTCAGGCCGTCGCCCTTGACGTCCCGCAGGATCACGGCGAATTCCTCGCCGCCGTAGCGGTACGCGCGGTCTCGGCCGCGCCCCTCGCGTTCCAGCAGCCGGGCGACCTCCTGCAGGACCTCGTCCCCGACGTGATGCCCGTGCGTGTCGTTCACGCGTTTGAAGTGATCGATGTCCAGCAGCAGCAGCGCGTCGCCCGGCCCCATTGCCTCCAGGTCCAGGTCGAACTGGCGGCGGTTGCCCAGGCCCGTCAGGGCGTCGGTCAGCGCCGCGGACTGCCACTGGCTGGTCAGGCGCAGGACGTGGAAGCGTTCGCTCAGGACGCCCCAGGCGGCCAGTGCGCCCACGACGTTTGAGAGCAGCAGGAGGGGGTAGGCCTGCCCGAACAGCCTCGCGCCGTCCGGCAGGGCCAGCAGGGGCACGCCGTTGAAGGCGAACATGACGATCACGGCCGGCCAGTGCTGCCAGAACAGCGGGCCGACCGGGGGAATGAAGCGGCGCATCACGCTGGTCAGCAGGATGACGCTCAGGAGGCTGGGCAGCGCGGCGTACATGCCGATTCCGCCCAGCAGCACGCGGTAGATCATGATGGGCAGCGCGACCAGCAGTCCGGCGACCGGGCCGAACTGCAGGGTGACGAACGCCACGGGCACGGCCCGCAGGTCGATGACGACGCCGGGGGCGACGGTCGCCGGGAACAGCAGCATGGTCAGGCCCGCTGCCGCGAACGCCGCTAGACGCAGCGTATGGTGCCAGCCGCGCCGGGACACGGGCCACGACCGGAACGTGAAGCGCAGCAGGTAATGCACGCTGATCAGCAGGCACAGGTTGAAGAACAGTTCGCGCAGCATGGCGGCCTCGGCATGGCGGGGGAAGGGCGACGGGGGAGAGGGTGCGGGTGGATGAGCTGCGTGGAGTGGTTGGGGTAGTGTACCGCCGGACGCGACCTCTTTCCGGCGAGATGACCACACGTTATTGATCGCGGCATATCAAGAACCGGCGTGGAAGTGGTACGCTGAAGGCATGACCGCCACCCGTAGCACCCGCCAGCGTGACGTGATCACCCGCGTCCTGCACGACGCCGAGGGACCCCTCGGTGTGGCGGACGTGCTGGACCGCGCCCGCACCGATCTGCCCGCCCTTGGCGTCGCCACCGTGTACCGCACCCTGAAACTCCTGACGGACCAGGGCCGCATCCACCCCGTCACCCTGGACGGCGAGACGCTGTACGAGGCCAGCGGCAAGGGCCACCACCACCACTTCGCCTGCACCCGCTGCCAGCGCGTGTTCACGCTGCACACCTGCCCGGTCGCGCTGCCCAGCGGCACCGTGTACCCCGGCGGTTTTATCGTCGAGGCGCACGAGGTCACCCTGTACGGCCAGTGCCCCGACTGCGCGCAGGCCAGCTGAGGCGCTGAAACACACACAGGACAGGCCGCCCGTGTGTGGGGCGGCCTGCTGTGTGTGCAGTGGTTACTCGTACCCGAGTTCGCGCAGTGCCTCGACGTCCTCGCGCCAGCCGGGAATCACGATGACCTCCAGCCCCAGGTACACCTTGCGGTCCAGGAAGACCTCCAGCTGCTTGCGGGCCGCCTGACCGATCTCGCGCAGCTGCTTGCCGCCCGAGCCGATCACCATGCCCTTGTGCGCGTTCTTCTCCACGACGATCTCACCCTCGATGCGCTGCAGGCCGTCCTCGCGTTCCGTCCAGCGGTTCACGCGCGTCGCCACCGCGTATGGCAGTTCATCGCGGAGCTTCTTCATGGCTTCCTCGCGGATGATCTCCGCGGCCCACTGCTCGCGGCTCTGGTCACTGGCCGGGCCGACCGGGAAGAAGAACGGCCCCTCGGGCAGGATCTCCAGCAGCTGCTCACGCAGCGTCGCCACGGCGTTCGGGTTGTTCTGCGCGCTGAGCATCATGTCGCTCAGGTCACCGTCACGCCCCTCCAGCAGCGCGCGGTACAGCTTCATGGCCTCGTCGGGGTACTTGGCGGCGTCGGTCTTGTTGCCCACCAGGAACAGCGGCTTGGGCAGCTCGCGGACCTGACGCGCGACCAGCTGGTCCTCGTCGGTGGGCGGGTGACGCAGATCCACGACCCACACGATCGCGTCCACGTCCGCCAGGGCGCTGTGCACCTCATGGTTCATGTACTTGCCCAGCGCGTCCTTGGGCTTGTGCAGGCCCGGCGTGTCCACGAACACGACCTGCCGCTCGCCGCTGGTGTGAATGCCGCGCACGCCGCGGCGGGTGGTCTGCGGCCGGGGGCTGGTCGGGGCGACCTTGGTGCCCAGGAACGCGTTCAGGAGGGTGCTTTTGCCGACGTTGGGCTTCCCCACGATGGCCACGAAGCCGGAGTGGGTCTGCTCGCCGGAGGTCATAGAAGATTCCGTCATCGCGGAGCATTGTGACACGCCGGGGCGAGGGCAAAGGTGCCGCGCCCCCGCCCGACCATGAAGGAAGCATGAACGAAGGCGCGGGCAACTTCGCTGGCAAGGCAGCCGTACTCCGTGCCATGAGAAGCCCCGTGACCAGCGGTCCCGAAAGCAAAGTGCAGGACATGTTCGCCCAGAGCGTCGCCGTCCTGAGCCGCCCCAGCCCCGCCACCTTCGAACGCTTCGAGCGGCGCGGCGGCCTGACCGCTGCGATCATCTACGTCATGATCGCCGCCGTGGTCTCCGCGGTCATCGCGGCCCTCTTCTCCTTCCTGCACAGCGACGTGACCTTCTTCGGACAGCTGTTCAACCGCCTGATCACGATCCCGCTGGGCTTCCTGACCTTCACGGGCGCCGTGTACCTGATCGGGAAGACCCTCTTCAGAGGCACCGGCACCTACCCCGAGGTCGCGTACTCCTTCGCGCTGTTCTTCGTCCCGCTGAGCATCGTCAGCACCCTG
The DNA here is from genome assembly GCF_013337115.1 of Deinococcus sp. JMULE3. NCBI lineage: Bacteria > Thermotogati > Deinococcota > Deinococci > Deinococcales > Deinococcaceae > Deinococcus > Deinococcus sp. JMULE3. The sequence continues at coordinate 471,734 of NZ_SGWE01000004.1, read as the reverse complement.
ATCGGCGTCATTCCCATCCTGGGCTGGCTCGCCATGTTCCTGATCGGCCTGGCCATGATCTACTTCGGCTTCCTGGCCGTGCAGAGCAGCATGAACCTCCGCGACCAGACCCAGGCGATCGTCACGCTGGTCCTCGCGTGGATCGCGCAGATGATCGTGGTGGGCGTGGTCGGCACCATCATCGCCGGGATCTTCCTGACGGGCCGCGCCATCACCGGCAACTGACTGACCGACCCCAACCGAACAGCAGGGCGCGTGGCCAGGAAGGAGACCACGCGCCCTGCGCTTTGCCATTCCCCTTCCGCCGAAGGGGGGACTGGAGGTTCAGTCCTCACGGTACACGTACACCGCCACCGACATGCTGCCCTTCCCACCGCCGTAATACGTGCCCCGCACCGGGGACACGTCGCTGTACTCCCGCCCGTGCGCGATCTTGATGTGCTTCTCGCGCGCCACGCAGTTGTTCGTGGGATCCAGACCCAGCCAGCCGTACCCCGGAACGAAACACTCCACCCACGCGTGCGTGGCCTCCGCGCCGCGCATCTCGCCGCCGCTGTACAGGTACCCGCTCACGTACCGCGACGGAATCCCCAGCTGCCGCGTGACCCCCAGCATCGCGTGCGTGAAATCCTGACAGACCCCCCGGCCATGCTGCGCGAACTCCGCCAGCGGCGTGTTCACCGACGTCGCCTCGGTGTCGTACTGGAACTGGCTGTACAGGAACGTGTTCAGGTTCTGCAGGTACTCGCCCAGATCGTCCTGCGTGGTGGGCCGCGTCACGCCGAACACCTCCGGCCACGGACCCGACGGCACCCGCGGACACGGCACCAGGAACTCCGTCAGGGGCGCCCGCTGGCCGTCCAGCGCCGAGACCGGCACCGGCCCCGGATCCGGCAGGTTGTGCGTGTCCACCATCGCCTGCGCCTCGATCCGCAGGTGCGTGTGATGCGCGTGCACATGCACCTGATGCACCAGCGCCCCGAAGTAATCCCTATGGGACGACACCTCCGCGTCCGGCACCACGTGCAGATGGAACGACCGGACCGACTGCCGCGCCTCCTGCGTCGGATGCAGCCGCACCTGATTGAACGAATCCCACGCCGGCTGCGGGTACCGGTACTCGGTCACGTGCCGGATCTCACACCGCATGCCGGTCCCTCCCGGTGCCCGGGCACTGCACGGACCCGCTCATGCAGATTTCGGTTGAAAGGTTTGCACCTTCTTTCAACACGAGCAGAGTGAGCAGATCGGTGGCGTTCCGATCTGTGAACGAAACAGACGGAATCCGTTTCATTCCTTCTCGAAGAACGCCGCGGTGATCGCCGCGCCCACCCGGTTCACGTCCACCAGCAGGTCCGGCAGCGCCGGATCGCGCCGGTCCAGGATGTCCTCGATGCGGGCGTACTCCAGCCGGGCCACCAGCCACCGCGACAGGCGCGTCACGTCCTGATGCGCGCCCGGATGCCAGCGGTCGATCTGCTCGAGGGCCTCGTGCAGGTTCTGCGCGCCGTACCTCACGCTGCGCGGGAAGTACTCGTCGAGCAGCAGGAACGCCGCGATACTGCGCGGCTCGATCCCCTCATGGACGCGCTTGCGGAACGCCTCGTAGGCGCTGGCGCCCTTGAGGACCTGCACCCAGCGCTGCTCGAGCAGCATGTCCCGCGCCGGGTCCGTCGACGGCCGCAGCGCCTCGGGCGTCAGGCGACCCTGCAGCACCCGCAGCGTGTTGTCGGTGCGTTCCAGCATCTGCCCGGCCCGCATGAACGACCAGCCCTCATCGCGCGGCAGGGTCGCGAACGCAATCCCGAAGAAGAACTGCGACGCGTCACGCGCCGACACGCAGAACTCGTACAGCCCGTCGCGGTCCATGACCGCGCCCGTCTCGAAGCACAGGTTCAGGTACGCGCGGTTGATCGCCTCCCACATCTCACTGGGAATCCGGTCACGCAGGCCCCGCGCGTTCGACCGGGCGAACGCCAGACTGCTGGCGATACTCGACGGATTCTCCCGGTCGAACGCCAGCCAGGACCCCACGCTGCGGGTATCCACCCGCCCGTAGCGTTCCCGCAGGGCATTCTCACCGCCGGTCAGGTCCAGCAGCGGCCGCCAGTGGTCCCGCGCACTCCCGGCGGATTCCAGCGTCGCGTAGTAGTTCACGCTCAGGAGCCGGGCCGTGTTCTCCGCCCGCTCCATGTAGCGGCCCATCCAGAACAGGTTCTCGGCCAGTCGCGACAGCAGCAGCATCAGCGCTCACCGCCTTCGAGCTGCTGTTTTTCCAGCTGCTGCTGGAACGAGTGCGACCCCGGTCCGTCCTCGGGGGCGGGCACGTCGCCGGGCGGCTCGGCGTGCGCCTGCTGACTCTCGCCGTACGCGGCGACCTGCGCGTCGTCCGCGACACGCGCCCGCGCGTGCATGTCACGCTCGTTCAGGGAGTTGCGGGTCGCATCGGTGAGCGGCTCGGCATCCAGCGGCACCGCGCCGAAGCCGCCCTGCCACTGCGACTGCCCCTGAGACTGGGACTGCGACTGAGATTGGGACTGCCCCCCCGACGACTGCTCCTGCCGCTGACCCTGCACGGCAGGCGACGTGTCCCCGTGCAGCAGCTGCGTCATGCCCAGAGGCGCCCCCGGCCCGTCGTGATCCAGGACCCAGGTGTCCTTGCTGCCGCCCCCCTGCGAACTGTTCACGACCAGACTCCCTCGCCGCAGCGCCACGCGCGTCAGGCCGCCCGGCACGATCGTCACGTCCTCACCGAACAGGATGTACGGCCGCAGGTCCACGTGCGCCGCCTCGAACCCACTGCTGTCCGGGTAGAACGTCGGGTGCCGCGACAGGCCCACCACCGGCTGCGCGATGAACTCCCGCGGATCCTGCCGCACCTTGTGCAGGTACGCCGTGATCTGATCCGCGGTCGCTTCCGGCCCGATCAGCATGCCGTACCCGCCCGCCTCGCCCACCGACTTGAACACCAGTTCGGCCGCGTTCGCCAGCATGTACTCCAGATGCTCGGCGTTCCAGCCCAGGTACGTGGGCACGTTGTTCAGGATCGGCGACTCGTTCAGGTAGTACCGGATCATGTCCGGCACGTACGCGTACACCGCCTTGTCGTCCGCCACGCCCGTCCCAATGGCGTTCGCGATCGCCACGCGGCCCTGCCGGTAGACCTCCACCAGTCCCGCCACGCCCAGCGCACTGTCCCGCCGGAATGCCAGCGGATCCAGGAAATCATCGTCCACGCGGCGGTAGATGACGTCCACCTGCTGCCGCCCGCCGGTCGTGCGCATCCACACGCGCCCGCCGTCCACGAACAGGTCGCGGCCCTCCACGAGTTCCACACCCATCTGCTGCGCGAGGTACGCGTGCTCGAAGTACGCGCTGTTGTACATGCCGGGCGTCAGCACCACCACCGTGCCGTTCTCCCGCGGACTGCTGGCCAGCAGCAGGCGCAGCAGCGCCGACGCGTAATGCTGCACCGGCCGCACCCCCTGACCCTCGAACATGCCCGGGTACACCCGCGTCATCGCCTGCCGGTTCGCCAGCAGGTACGACACGCCGCTCGGCGAGCGCAGGTTGTCCTCCAGCACGAGGTACTCGCCCTGCTCGTTGCGGATCAGGTCCGTGCCGACCACGTGCGTGAACACCCCGCCCGGCGGCAGCACCCCGTGCACCTCGCGCCGGAAGTGCGAGCTGGTGTACACCAGCTCCGCCGGGATGACGCCGTCCCCCATGATCTGCGCGCCACTGTAGATGTCCGTCAGGAACGCATTCAGCGCCCGGACCCGCTGCGTCAGGCCCGACTCGATGTGCGCCCACTCGGACGACGGAATGATGCGCGGCACCGGATCGAACGGAAAGGTCCGCTCGGTGCCCTGCGCGTCCCCGTACACCGTGAACGTGATGCCCTGATTCCGGAACGCCAGGTCCAGCAGCTGATGTCGACGCTCGAACTCCGCCACTCCCAGCTGATCCAGGTACGCCTTGACACCCGCGTAGTGTGGACGGGCGGCGCGATCAGCGGTGAACATCTCATCGAAAAACCTGCTCCCGGGCTCATACTCCATCGCGTTCCACGCTCCCCTGCATCCCTTAGATGAACCAAGATACGGAAAGCGCCGCCGAAGCGACATGCCGCCAGCCGACATGAGAACGGACGTGAAGAAACGCGTATGCTCCGGGCTACACTGCCCCCCATGACCGGAACCCCGATCCACCCCGACGACCGCGCCCGCCTGGACCAGGTGTTCATGCAGGTCGTGCTGGACGTCCAGGCCCAGGCCCAGCAGACCGCGCCCGCCCAGAGCGGCAACCTGGCCGCCATGTTCCACAAGGAAACCGTCACTGACGCCCTGCAGGGCTGCGCCATGCTGATCGCCGGGTGGAACCAGGGCCGCGTGGACGACGCCGGCCTGACCCGCACTGCCAAGGCCCTGCGTGCCCTGGACCTCCCGGACCTCGCCGCCCGCGTGGAGAAACTCCGGCAGATCGCCGACGCCTGAACCTGACCTGCACCCCGGCGGTACCCCTGACGGGCAGGCTCCCCCCGGCGGACCGGGCAGCGCGTACCATGGCGCATGCCACTGCGATTCCTGAAACGGGGAGGAAAAGACCCGGAGGCCAGCGCCCAGGCCCAGCCCTCCGGGGGTCCACGCACCGAACGGTCCCGCCGCGAGGACCACTTCGAGCAGCGCCTGCGTGACGCCCTGCGCGGGCAGCCGGTCGAGGTGCGCGGCGCCACCGTCCTGCGGGACGTGCTGGCCTTCACCGTCACCCCCGAGCGTCCCAGGGGCGCGCTGGAACAGGCGTCGCAGGTGAAGGTCGATTACGTGCTCGTCACGCCGGGCACGGACGAACCCCTGGCGGGCCTCGTGCTGTCCTCCCGCGCGTACGGCCGCGACCGCCGCCGCCCGCAGTCCCCGACCATCCACGACAGCGGCGAGAAACGGTCCATCGTCACGGTCGTGCACCTCAACCCCAACCTGCTGCCCGACGCGGACAGCGTGCTCGGCGCGCTGCGCGCCTACCTGCCCGGCTGACCTTCCGTGAAGGCCCGTAAACCTGGACGACCTGTCTGCATGTGCCCTAGACCGCCCGCCAGTGCCCGCACGGCGCCGGGGCCTACACTGCGGCCCATGACGACGCGCGGCTTCTTTTATTGGTTCGGTCACCACCGGGCCTAGTCGCGCTGCATCCCCACCCCCCGACGCCCGGTGAGCCCACAAGCCACCGGGCGCTGCCGTACACCCCAGGAGACCCGCCATGACGCACCCCGAACCCACCATCCACGCTGGCCGCACCGAGAACCTGAACGTCAGCGGCTTCACGCCCCTGATCACCCCCCGCGCCCTGAAAGCCCTGCACCCCCTGACCCCGCAGGCCGAGGCGACCGTCCTGGCCGGACGCAAAGCCGCGCAGGACATCCTGCACGGCCGCGACGAGCGCCTGCTCGTGGTCGTCGGCCCCTGCTCCATCCACGACCACGAGCAGGCGCTCGACTACGCCCGCCGCCTCGCTGACCTGCGAGAACGCGTGAAAGACCGCCTGGAAGTGCACATGCGCGTGTACGTCGACAAGCCCCGCACCACCGTCGGCTGGCGCGGCTACCTGCTCGACCCGGACATGAACGGCACGAACGACATCAACAAGGGCCTCGAACTCACCCGCAAACTCATGGTGCAGGTCAGCGAACTGGGCCTGCCCGTCGCCACGGAACTCCTGGACCCGTTCGCGCCGCAGTACGTGTTCGACGCCGTCGCCTGGGCCTGCCTGGGCGCTCGCACCACCGAGTCGCAGACGCACCGCGTCATGAGCAGCGCCGTGTCCGCCCCCATGGGCTTCAAGAACGGCACGGGCGGCGGCATCAAACTCGCCGTGGACGCCATCGTCGCCGCGCGCGCCTCGCACGCGTTCTTCACCATTGACGACGACGGACAGGCCTGCATCGTCCACACCCTGGGCAACCCCGACGGGCACGTCATCCTGCGCGGCGGCCGCGGCGGCCCCAACTACGCCCCGCAGTTCGTCACGGAGGCCGCCGGACTCATGAGCAGCGCCGGACTGACCCCGGCCGTCATGGTGGACTGCTCGCACGCCAACAGCGGCTCAGACCACACCCGCCAGAGCCTCGTGTGGCGCGACGTGCTGCACCAGCGCGCCGCCGGACAGGACGCCGTGCGCGGCCTGATGATCGAGAGCAACCTCCGCCCCGGCAAGCAGGGCATCCCCGCCGACCTGAGCACCCTGATCCCCGGCCTGAGCGTCACGGACGCCTGCGTCGGCTGGGACGAGACCGAAGCGCTGCTGCTCGAAGCTCACGCCGCGCTGGGCCGCGAGACCGTCAGCGGCTGAGCCGCAGGTCCGGTTTCGGCAGCCCGAGCGCGTGCCGTCCCCAGTCGAATCGGCCCGATAGAGAAGCAGGTTCATTCGGGAAGACCGCCTGATGCATCTGGTGATCTGCAGGCATCACGGAATACAGGTACGCCGCTTTCATACCCTGGCCGTCCCCGCGCCAGATCACGCTCTGCTGCTTGCTGCCCAGCTTCCGGTAATCCAGGCCGTAGAGCGCCAGCGGCGTCCAGGTGTTCATCGGAAGGGGCCGGGCCGCGCGGTGATGGTCGCTCCGGACCTGACCGACCATCCAGCTGGTCCTGCCCCAAGAGCTCTGGACCCATTCCACGGTTGTTCTGGGGGGCAGGGTTGCCAGACACTGCGGAGAGCCCCGTATCCTGCCTTGCTCGGCGGGCCAGCGCATGTCCTCATACAGGGCCAGCCCGTTCCCGCCACACCGTCCCGTTTCCCAGACGCTGCTGCCCAGCACCACCTGCGCGCGGCGAACCCGGTTGGGCCCCAGACCGGGTGCGGGCGCCAGCCGGTGCATGGCCCAGTAGCCGCTCCCGCGCCCCGCTCCGCTGCCGACCGGGGTAATGGCCACGTACACCCACTCGGTGCGCGGCGGCACGCGCAGGGTCCCGGCCAGCATCTGCCCGCGCGGGGCGTACTCATATCCCAGGATGTCCCGCAGGTCGTCGCTGCTCAGTTCCTTCGACCAGTTCCAGCTGGCCTCGCGCACGCCGGGCAGTGGGAGGGGCACGCGGGTCCACACCCACCAGCCTCCGCCCCCGATCACCAGGGCGGTCAGGACCGTCCAGCCCAGAGCGGTGGTGAACACGTGCCCCAGCAGGGCGCGGTTGGTGCCCGCCGGGCGCCCCATGGCGGTCACGGCCAGATGCTCGGCTTCCTCGCGGCTGAATCCTTCGGCCTCCAGTTGCCGCACCCGGTCGAGGAGGTGGGTGCGGAGTTCGGCGGCGACCTCCAGGCGTTCGTGGCGGGGCAGGCCGGTGGTGGCGCGGCGGACGTAGCGGGACACGCGGCTCACGCGAGGCTCCGGCTGATCAGGGCGTTCACGGCCGCCTGGAGTTTCTGCCATTCGCCGCGCCGCCGCGTGAGTTCCTGGCCGCCACTGTCGGTCAGGGTGTAGACCTTGCGGGGGCTGCCGCCGCCGGGCGTGGGGTGCCACTGACCCTCGATGAGTCCGGCGCGGCTGAGGCGCAGCAGGGCGGGGTAGAGGCTGCCCTCGCTGAGTTCGAACAGGCCGCCGCTGCGGGTGCCGATGTGCTGCGCGAGTTCCAGGCCGTAGCGGGGCTGTTCCTGCAGGGCGGCGAGGATGACGAGGTCGATGGTGCCGGATTTCAGTGGATTCAAGTGGACCTCCGCAGTCATGTCTTGCAATGCAAGGCTTGCTTGACCAAGTATGCGATGAGAGGCCTGACCCTGCAAGCAGAAGTGACCAGTTAGAAAAACCACCCCGGTCGCGTGACCGGGGTGGGGGAGAGGTCCGTTCAGGTCAGGGGTTCTGCACGAGGCGGAAGTCGCGGAAGCTCAGGCCGTAGTTGCTGCCCGCCGCGCCGACCGCGCCGAGGATCTGGAACTGCGCGCCGATGTTCGTGACGGGCGCCGTGAAGGTGTACGTGAAGGTCTGCTCGGTGCCGGTCAGGGCGGCCTTGCCGTCCAGGTAGCGGGTGAAGCTGCCGCCGTTCTCGCCGATGACCACGGCGACCTCGCGGGCGTCGGTGGCCTTGCCCTTGAAGGTCAGGGTGTAGGACTTCCCGGCCGTGACGGGCACGTTCGTCTGGTTCAGCTGGACGTGCCAGTTGTTGCTGGGGTCCACGTTCGTGACGTTCAGGGTGACCGTGCCGCCGCTGACGCTGGTGCTCAGGCGTTCGGGGACGTTGCTCCAGGTGCTCCAGTACGCGCTGCCGGGCACGCCCGCGATGCCGGGAACGGTCGCGGTGGCGTCCTGCGTGAACGCGGCGTTGTACAGCAGGTTGCCGTCGGCGGCGGGCGGACGGGCTCCGGCGGCGTTCCCGACGCGCTTGATGACCACGTTGTCGATCCAGACCGGGCCGGTCCCGGCGTTCCCCAGGTTGAATTCCAGGCGGGCGGCGGCGTCGGAGGTGGCGCTCATGTCGAAGGTCAGGGTCTGGCGTGCCTTCGTGGTGCCCAGTTGGACGGTCTTCTCGCCGGAGTACGCGGCGTAGCCCCGGTCAGGGCCGCCGCCGACCTTGATCGTGACGGGACGGGCGGTCTGCGCCCAGGCGTCGAAGCTGACCTCGTACTTGCCGCCCAGTTCGATGTTCAGGCCGTCCTGGCGGACCTGCACGGCGTAGGCGACGCTCCCGGCGTTGGTGATGTCGGCCTTCAGGGCGCCCGCGTCGTTGCTCAGGGTGACCTGACCGTCGCTGGTGTACATGGTCCAGAACTTGCTGTTGTTCACGCCGCTCAGCGAGGTGGCGTCGGGCGTCACCAGCGGATCGGTGTCACTGAGGTCGAACGACCCGTTGTACACGAGGTTCCCGTCGGGCAGGGCCGGGCGGGCGGGTCTGGGCGTCCAGGGGTAGGTCATGTCGGGTTTCGGTCCGGCGCTGCCGTTCTCATTCTGCATGCCGTACACGCGGACGTAATCCACGAGCATCTGGCCCTGGTCGGGGGTGGTCGCGTCGGGGTTCCCGTCGAAGTTGCCGCCCACGGCGAGGTTCAGCAGCAGGTGGAAGGGCTTGTCGAAGGGGGCGGGCCAGGCGTTCAGGTCGGCGTCGCTGGTGGGGGGATTGTTCTTGGCGCTCCACCACTGGGTCTTTTCACTGGTGAGTTTCCCGTCGATGAACCACTGGATCTTGCCGGGCGTCCACTCGACGGCGTAGGTGTGCCACTGGTCCATGGTGCCGCCGTTGGCGAAGGTGACGGTTTCGCCCTTGTACACGTTGTTGGGCCACACGCCGCCGTAGTGGATGGTCTGCGCGAGTTCGGTGGGTTTGCTGCCCCAGCCCTCGGCGATGTCGATCTCGCCGTTCGCGGCCCAGCCGGGGTAGGGGCTGGGGGTTTCGGGGAGCATCCACACGGCGGGCCAGAAGCCCTTGCCCCTGGGGAATTTGGCGCGGATCTCGAACCTGCCGTAGGTGCGGCTGAACTTCCCGGCGGTGCGGACGCGCCCCGAGGTCCAGTCGAAGGTGCCGGTGGTGTTCCCGGTGGGACCGGTGAACTGTTCCTTCTTGGCGGTGATCACGAGGTTGCCGCCCTGAACGCTGACGTTGCTGGCGCGGTCGGTGTAGTACTCCAGTTCGTTGTTGCCCCACCCGGCGACGTAGTCGTTGCCGTTCATGAAGCCGTTGCCGGTCTGGTAGCTCCACTTGCTGGTGTCCAGCTGGGTGCCGTTGAATTCGTCGGCCCAGACGGGCGTGGCGGTGCTGGCCCCGGTGAGGTTGCAGGCGCCGAGCAGCAGCGTGACGGGCAGCAGGATGGGCAGGGGTGATCTGGGCATGGGGGTTCTCCTTGGCGCGTGGGGCGCAGGGCAGAGGGCGCCGCGTCCCAGGGGGTGGGACGGTGGCAGGGACCCCGGCGGCTCGGGGTCGGCGGACGTTGGATTACCCGGAGCGTAAGGGATTCTGAAAGCGCTGTCAAGAATCCGGATCACGCTGGGATTCATGCGCCAGAGCGTCAAAACTGCTCACGAGTCGAACGAATCCGGCCAGCGGTGAATCTGCTCGCTGGGCGCGAATCATGGCCCCGGCACTGCCCGGAATCACGCGGAAACCGGTGCTGCACAGCCGCGATCCTGCGTGATGACAGCTTCCTGCCCCGGCGGTCTCTCGACAGACGACGTTCCCGGCCGGCTGAATACGTTTTCTCGCCGAACGAACCCGCCCCGTGAAGGGAACTTCACCCCCGCCTACGGAACGCCGCGCCCCGCCGCGCCATGCTGGCAACGATGCCTCGCCCGGAACGCCCCTTCGGCGGTGGACGCCCGCCCAGCCAGCGTCCCAGTAAAATCTGCGCCCACTGCGGCCTGCCCTTCACTTGGCGCAGGAAGTGGGCGCGCGACTGGGACACCGTCAAGTACTGCTCGGACCGCTGCCGCGCCGCCGCGAAACGGGACCGCACGTGACGGCTCCCACCTACGGACTGGTCTGTCTGACCACCGGCCCCGAGATCCGCTTCCGCACCATCACCCTCACCCGCTACCGCGCCCTGACGGCAGACCAGCGGTACGGCACGCTGCTCGACCTGTACGCCGACAACACCGCCCGCGTGCGCCGCGCCGCCGACTACTGCGCCGCGCGCGGCATCCGCCTGTACCGCCTCAGCTCCAGCCTGTTCCCCATGCTGGACCTGCAAGGCGACGACACCGGCGCGCAGGTCCTCGCGCACCTCGCGCCGCAACTGCGGGACGCCGGGCACGCCTTCCAGGATCACGGCATCCGCGTCCTGATGCACCCCGAGCAGTTCATCGTCCTGAACAGCGACCGCCCCGAGGTCAGAGAGAGCAGCCTGCGCGCCATCACCACCCACGCGCACGTCATGGACGCCCTGGGCCTGGAGCGCAGCCCCTGGAACCTCCTGCTCCTGCACGGCGGCAAGGGCGGCCGCGCCCAGGAACTCCAGGCGATCATCCCCGACCTGCCCGAATCGGTCCGCCTGCGCCTGGGCCTGGAAAACGACGAGCGGGCCTACAGCCCCCGCGACCTCATGCCCGTCTGCGAGGCCACCGGCACCCCACTGGTGTTCGACGCGCACCACCACGTCGTCCACGACCACCTGCCCGACCAGGACCACCCCAGCGTCCGCGAGTGGGTCCTGGCCGCCCGCCGCACCTGGACGCCCCCAGAGTGGCAGGTCGTGCACCTCAGCAACGGCCTGGACGGCCCGCAGGACCGCCGCCACAGCCATCTGATCACGCACCTGCCCGCCGCGTACCACGACGTCCCCTGGATCGAGGTGGAAGCCAAGGGCAAGGAGGAAGCCCTGGCCGCCCTGGGCGCCTGCACCCCGGTGCGAACCGCGTGACCCCCGGCCCCCTGCGCGTGGTCGTCATGGGCGTCTCCGGCAGCGGCAAGACCACCCTGGGCCGTGCCCTGGGCGCCGCGCTGCACGCCCCGTTCCTGGACGGCGACGACCATCACACCCCCCAGGCCCGCGCGCGCATGCACGCCGGGCACCCCCTGACCGACGCGGACCGCGCCCCCTGGTTGGCCCGCCTGCGCGCCGAACTGGACGCCCACGACCGCGTGATCCTGGCCTGCTCCGCCCTGAAACGCCCCTACCGCGACGCCCTGCGCGCCCCCGGCACCCGCTTCCTGCACCTGCACGTCCCCGAAGACCTGCTGCGCGACCGCCTCCGGCACCGCCACGGGCACTACGCCGGACCCGACCTCCTGCCCTCGCAGCTGACCACCCTGCAACCCCCACAGCCCGACGAGCCCGACGCGATCACGCTGCACGTCACGGCCCGCGACACTCCCGCCGACGTGCTGCGTGGGGCCCTGGCCCGACTCCAGCCCTGACCACCCCCCGCGCCCCGCACGCGCTACCCTGCGGGGCGTGAATGTTGTCGTGTTCGACCTGGAAACCACGGGCCTCTCGCCGGAACGCGACGGCATCGTCGAGATCGGCGCCGTCCGCATCGTGGACGGGCAGGTGGACGAGGCTCAGCGGTACGAGACCCTGGTGCGCCCCACCACCGCCGACGGCGACGCCATGCTGATCCCCTGGCGGGCCGAGAAGGTGCACGGCATCAGCAACGACATGGTCCGCGCCTCGCCCACCATCCATGAGGTCCTGCCGGAATTCCTGGAGTTCGTGAACGGCTGGCCGGTCGTGGCGCACAACATCGGTTTCGACGCCGGGTTCATGCGCGCCAACGCCGCCCGCGCGGGCCTGAACTGGAACCCGCAGGCGGAGTACTGCACCGTGCAGCTCTCGCGCCGCGCCTTCCCCCGTGAACGCGCGCACAACCTGACGGTGCTGGCCGAGCGGCTGGGCCTGAACTTCGCGCCCGGTGGGCGCCACCGCTCCTTCGGGGACGTGCAGGTCACCGCGCAGGCCTACCTGCGCCTGACGGAACTCCTCCGGAAGGCCTGAAGCGCGATACCTCCCACCTCCAGATTCGGCAGGGGAGGGGCTTGACCCGCCGAAACAATCACGGTACGGCTGTTTCACAGCCCACAGCCCACAGCCCACAGCCCACAGCCCACAGCCCACAGCCCACAGCCCACAGCCCACAGCCCACAGCCCACAGCCCACAGCCCACAGCCCACAGCCCACAGCCCACAGCCCACAGCCCACAGCCCACAGCCCACAGCCCACACGCGAAAGAACCCGGCCACCTGGACCGGGTTCCTTTGCTGTGAGCCTTACTTCGAGAGGCGCAGTTTGCGCTGGTAGGCGGTCTCCTCGGGGAAGGCGACCACGCCCGTCTGGGCCTTGAAGGTCGGGCTGAAGCGCATCTTGGCGCCCTGGCCGACGCTCAGGCCTTCCAGGCCGTTGAGGTTCTCGTACCACTTGTACGCGGTGACGGACACGCCGGCGCTCTTCGCGGCGCTCAGGACGCTGCGGTACCCGTCGTGCGCGAGCTGCGCGGCACCCAGGTAGTCCAGCGCGTCGTACTTCGTCTTGGCCTGCACGAACTTGCTGTCGGCGCTCTGCGCGGCGCTGCTGACGCTGCCCGCTTTGTTGGCGCGGCGCACGAGTTCCAGGATGGCGTTCGTGTTGTTCAGGTACGCGGCGGTCAGGTAGCGGTACTGGCTGTCCAGGTTGAACTGCCCGAAGGTGCGGGACAGGTCGTTGTAGGACATGATCGTCGCGCTCTGGTCGCCGGTGTTCACGAAGTGGAAGTCGCCGCTGGGGCCGTACGAGAGGTTCTGCTCGCTGTCGTACCCGTCGTGCGGGTGGCTCAGGCTGAGGTGGTGCCCGGTCTCGTGCACGGTGGTGTCCGTGAAGCCGTACCCGAAGTCAAGCAGGTCGGGCGTCAGGAAGGAGTACACGAAGCTCTGCGTGCCGGTCTCGCCGTCGTCGTACGCGACGCCCAGCAGGCCGCCCTGGCTGTTCGTGCTGTCGTTGAACAGGTAGATGGGCAGGTTGTACGTCCCGGCGGGCGTGGTCTTGTACGTCTCGCGCAGTTCCTTCACGCCGAACTGGAACAGCTTCTCACCGCTGAAGTCGGCGTAGTCGGGCGAACAGGTGTCCTCACTGACGCCGAAGAAGCACTTGTACACGTCCGCGAGGTCGCCGTCCAGGGCAGTGGTCTTGCTGGACTGCTTGAAGGTCGCGAACGGCTGCAGGACCTTCACGCGGTCCTGCAGCAGGCCGTTCTTCAGGACGGTGGCGGGATCGGCGGCGCCGTCACCCTGCTCGACATGCACGTCCAGGTTGATGGTGTCGGGCATCTCGGGCGGCGTGAGGGCCGCGCGGTAGATGGGGCTGGGCGTGAACAGCAGGTTGATCGCGGTGTAGCGGGCGACCAGTGCCAGGTCCGGGCTGACCTTGCGGCCGTACCCGATGTTCGCCTTGCGGGTACCGTACTCCCAGATGGGCGGCATGCGGTAGTCGGGGACCTCGTCGCCGTCAACATCCGGGTTGGTCACGTCAATCGCGTCGGTCCAGGGGTCAGGGTTGGCAGACAGGTCGTAGAACCACACGCGCTGCGCCGGGGCGTTCTCGCGGGCGCTGCCGCCCCAGGCGATCAGGCGGCGTGACGAGTAGGTGCCGAACGGCGCGCCCGTGTCGGTGTCCTTGGCGTCCAGTCGGGCGTAGCTGTGGAACTTGAAGTCCGGGCGGTCGTACCAGTTCACGAAGTAGATGGTGTACTCGCCGGGCTTGACGCCCACGCGGCTCACGTTGTCCGCCAGCCAGTTCTCGGTCTTCAGCGCGTCGACGACGATGTTGTTGTTCGCGTCGATGGCGCGCGTGATGTTGCCTGCTGGGGTGGTGCAGGTCGGGTCGCCCTGGCAGTTGAAGATTTTCTCGCGGCTGGTCAGGGCTGCCGGCTGGCTGACCTCCTTGGTTTGGACGAACTTGAAGAAGTCGTCTTCGAAGGTCTGGTCGGCGAAGACGTAGTTGTAGTCGAAGTCGAAGCTGGTGCCGGTCTTCTCGGTGCGGCCGTACGCGCTGGGGATGCGGTTCACGGCGTCGTAGCTGCCGGGGAGGATCTGGTCGAAGTCGGCGGTGCTGACCTGGCGGGCGGTGGCGACCTGACCGGGCAGGGTCTGGCGGTACCCGACGAACACGATGTTCACCTTCAGTTTGGTGTTGATGGTGTCCTGCGTGCCGGGTTTCAGGGCCTGCAGTTTCCCGAATTCGGTCTGCGTGCCGGGGGTGGGTGTGGGCGTGTTGGGTTTGGTGCAGCCGGCGAGCAGGGCCGCGCCCAGCAGGGCGGTGGCGACGAGTTTGTGGTTCATGAGTCTCCTGAATGGGGGTGGAGGAGTGGGCTGATCCGCGCAGGAGCAGCGTGGAAGCGGATGTCATGCCCGGCCCGGAAGGGGTGGACACATGGAAATGGGACGACCGGCTCATCATAGCCTCTTTCCCCCGAATGGGTGTGTCGATATGACGTATGCCACAGCTGGACAGCTCCCTTGACCCCCGCGCCCGGCTCACGCTAGGCTTCATCTCAGCTCCCGCGTGGAGCGACCCACTTCAGAGCGCCCGAGAGACCTGGCTCGTAGACGGCGCGGCAACCGGACCTCATCACGTCACGGTGCCAAGGCCAGCCCCGCAGGCGGGTCGACGATGACCGCCGCCGGGGAGCAAGAGGGAAGGTCACGCGGTGATATGTCAGCGCCCCTTCTCGAGTCCATCCGAGCAGGGGCGCTTCTCCATTTGCATTTGCGCCCCACCGACGCACCCCACCGAGGAGGCGCAGTCATGGCGCACAAGTTCGAGACGTTGCAGGTTCACGCCGGGCAGAAGCCCGACCCCACCACAGGCGCGCAGCAGACGCCCATCTACCCCACGAACAGTTACGTGTTCCAGTCCCCGGAGCACGCCGCGGACCTGTTCGGCCTGCGGCAGTTCGGGAACATCTACAGCCGGATCATGAACCCCACGAACGCCGTGTTCGAGGACCGCGTCGCGGCGCTGGAGGGCGGCGTGGGCGCGCTGGCGGTCGCCAGTGGGCACGCCGCGCAGTTCCTGGCGATCACGAACGTCGCGCAGGCGGGCGACAACATCGTGTCCAGCCCGAACCTGTACGGCGGGACCGTGAACCAGTTCCGCGTGACCCTGAAACGACTGGGCATCGAGGTGCGCTTCACGAGCCGCGACGAGCGCCCCGAGGAATTCACCGCGCTGATCGACGACCGCACCCGCGCCGTGTACCTGGAGACCATCGGGAACCCCGCGCTGAACATCCCGGACTTCGAGGCGATCGCGGCCGCCGCGCACGCGCAGGGCGTCGCGGTGATCGTCGACAACACGTTCGGTGCCGGGGGGTACTACTGCCAGCCCCTGAAGCACGGCGCGGACGTGGTGCTGCACTCGGCGAGCAAGTGGATCGGCGGGCACGGGAACGGGATCGGCGGCGTGATCGTGGACGGCGGCACCTTCGACTGGGGGAACGGCCGGTACCCGCTGATGACCGAACCCAGCCCCAGCTACCACGGGCTGAACTTCTGGGAGACCTTCGGCGCGGGCAACCCGCTGGGCCTGCCGAACGTGGCGTTCATCATCCGCGCCCGCACCGAGGGCCTGCGCGACCTGGGACCCACCCTGGCCCCGCAGCAGGCGTGGCAGTTCCTGCAGGGCCTGGAAACCCTGAGCCTGCGCGCCGAGCGGCACGCGCAGAACGCGCACGCGCTGGCGTCGTGGCTGGCGTCGCACCCGGATGTGGCCCGCGTGACCTACCCCGGCCTGAGTAACCACCCGCACTTCGACCGCGCGCAGCATTACCTGCCGCGCGGGGCGGGCGCCGTGCTGACCTTCGAACTGCGCGGCGGTCGCGCGGCAGGCGAGGCGTTCATCCGCTCGGTGGCCCTGGCGCAGCACGTCGCGAACGTCGGCGACACCCGCACGCTGGTCATCCACCCGGCCAGCACCACGCACAGCCAGCTGGAGGAGGCCGCGCAGCGCGCCGCCGGGGTCACGCCCGGACTGGTGCGCGTGTCGGTGGGCATCGAGCATATCGACGACATCCGCGAGGACTTCGCGCAGGCGCTGGCTGCCGCGCTCGTCGAGGCCGGTGACGCCACCCTGGGGGACGCGTGACCGCCCTGACGCACCCCACCACCCCCACCATGCCCCTGAGCGCACCGGACGACACGCCCGAACGATGTCACGCCGAGGACCGCCCCCACCTGCGGGTCGCGCGGCTGTTCCGGACCCAGCCGCTGCTGCTCGACTGCGGCCTGCCCGTCAGTGACGTCCGGCTGGCGTACCACACCTACGGGACGCCGCAGGAGACCGCCACGCTGGTCCTGCACGCCCTGACCGGCACGAGCGCCGTGCACGAGTGGTGGCCGGACTTCCTGGGCGAAGGGAAACCCCTGGATACAGGGCGGGACTACGTGATCTGCGCGAACGTCCTGGGCGGTTGCGCGGGCAGCAGCGGCCCCGCCGACCTGCCCACCCTGAACGGCCAGGACGCCCCGCTGACCCTGCGCGACCTGGCCCGCGCGGGCCGCGCCCTGCTGGAGCACCTGGGCGTCAGGCGCGTGCGGATCGTGGGCGGCAGCATGGGCGGCATGCTCGCGTACGCGTGGCTGCTCGAATGCCCCGACCTCGTCGAGAAGGCCGTGATCATCGGCGCCCCGGCTCGCCACTCCCCGTGGGCGATCGGGCTGAACACCGCCGCCCGCAGCGCCATCCGCGCCGCGCCCGGCGGGGAAGGCCTGAAGGTCGCGCGGCAGATCGCCATGCTCTCCTACCGCAGCCCCGAGAGTTTCGCCGCCACCCAGAGCGGGCAGCGGCAGGGTGTCCCCGCCATCACGTCCTACCTGCACCATCAGGGCGAGAAACTCCACGCGCGCTTCTGCGAACGCACCTACGTCACCCTGACCGGCGCGATGGACGCCTTCCAGCCCAGCGACGCGGAACTGCAGACCATCCGCACGCCCGTTCTGGCCGTCGGGATCAGCAGCGACCAGCTGTACCCGGCCGCCGAGGTGCAGGCCAGCGCGGCACTCCTCCCGCACGCGCGGTACGTGGAACTGAACAGCATCCACGGGCACGACGCGTTCCTGATGGACGCGGGCGACCTCCCGGAGCAGGTCAGCGAGTTCCTGAAGGGCTGATCCCCACCTCAACCCAGAGCAGGAAGCCGCGCCGCGTCCGGACACGACCTCCAGACGGGCGCTTCCGGCGTGGCTACACGCGCCGCAGGGGCTCGTGCGGTTCCGGCGGCAGAGTCACGCGGATGGCGTCACCGGGTGTCACCTCACCGCTTTCCAGCACGGTGCCCATCACCCCGGCGAGGAACACCGGGTCGCCCGCGTCGTCCGTGCCGATCAGGCGGTGCATCAATCCCGGCTGGAACGCGTCGATCTGCGCGCAGGGGTTGCGCAGGCCCGTCACCTCGACCGCCGCGCCGGACGGGAAGGTCAGTCGCGTGCCGCGCGGCAGGGCCAGCAGGTCCAGGCCACGCGTCGTGATGTTCTCCCCCAGGTCGGCGGGTTGCACGTGGAAGCCGTCCGCCGCGACCTGACCAAGCAGTTCGGCGTGAATCAGGTGCACCTGCCGCAGGTTCGGCTGCGTGGGGTCCGCCCGGACGCGCGAGCGGTGCCGCACCGTCTCGCCCGCGTGCGCGTCGCCCTGCACGCCCAGCCCGGCCAGCAGCGTGATGCTCGGCTGTGGCGTCTTGCTGAAGCGGTGCGTGACGTTCCGCGCGACGGCGATGACCTGAGCCTGCTGAATCGTCATGCGCCGAGCGTACCCCGCCCGCTACAGCAGCCGCTCGGGTTCGTTCAGCAGCGCCCGGATAGGTGCGAAGGACCGGCGGTGCGCCTCGCTGACGCCCAGGTCGCGCAGGGCCGCGCGGTGGGCGGGCGCACCGTACCCCTTGTGCCCCGCGAAGCCGTAGCCGGGGTGCTGCGCGTCGAGGTCCAACATCAGCAGGTCCCGTTCCGTCTTCGCCAGCAGGCTCGCGGCGGCCACCGAGTAGCTCAGCGCGTCCGCTTTCGGGGGGGCCGTCAGGGGCAGGTCCGTGCGGAGCTTCAGGTAATCCGTGATCAGCGCCTGTGGGGCCGGGTCCAGCCGCGCCAGGGCCCGCTGAGCCGCCGCGTGCGTCGCGCCCAGGATGTTCAGGCGGTCGATCTCGTCCGGCCAGGCGTGCTCCACCGCCCAGCTCACCGCCACCTCGCGCACCTGCGCCGCGAACGCCTCACGCTGCGCGGCACTCAGCTGCTTGCTGTCCCGGAACGGGTACTCCGCCGCCGCGCCCGGCAGGATCACGGCGGCGACCGTCACCGGACCCGCCCACGCGCCTCGCCCGGCCTCGTCCACGCCCGCCACGCGGAAGTACCCACGCCGCCAGTGCTCACGTTCATAGGACCAGTCGGGGGTGACGGAAGGCACGCTCATCGGGCGTACCCTAGCGCATGCGCCGCCCCTGGATTCATGGGCGGCGCGTTGCGGGTGGGCGGCTCAGTCGGCGGCCAGGTCTGCCGTGTTCCGTTCCGGCACGCCGTCGCGGACGCTGGGGTGGATGCCGAAGTCCTGCGCGATGAGGCGGGCGGTCATCTTGGCGCTCATCATGACGCTGGGGGTGCCGCCGCCGGGCTGTGCGCCCGCGCCGACCATGTAGAGGTTGCGGACGTCCTCGCTGCGGTTGTGCGGGCGGAAGTACGCGCTCTGCGCCAGGATCGGCTCGGGGCCGAAGGCGTTGCCGAGGTAACTGTCGAGGGTCTGGGCGAAGTAGTCGGGCGTGATGAACTCGCTGTGCGTCAGGCGCTCGCGCAGGTTCGGGATGTACCCGCGTTCCTCCAGGAAGTCGTACACGCGCTCGACCAGCTTCGGGCCCTCCACGCTCCAGTCCAGGCCACTGGCGTTGTGGGGCACGGGCACCAGCGTGTACGCGGCGTGATGCCCTTCCGGGGCCAGGGTGGGGTCGGTCAGGGTGGGGACGTGCAGGTACTGGCTGAAGTCGCGGCCCAGCACCTTCTTCCCGAAGATCTCGGTGAGCAGTTCCTCGTAGCGCGGCCCGAGGATGATGTTGTGGTGGCGCAGGTTCAGCTCCGGGCCTTCCCGGCGGAACCCGAAGTAGATGACCAGCAGGCTCATGCTCTGGCGGGCGGCCTTGACGCGCACGTCGCTGTTCACGAGGCGCGCAGCGGCGGGCACGCGCTTGAGGTACGTGTTCGCCCAGTCGCCGTTGCTGACGACGATGTCCGCGTGCAGCTCCTCACCGCTTTCCAGGCGCAGGCCGCGCGCCACGCGCTTCCCGCCGGGTCGGCGGACCGGACGGCCCCGGTCGTCGGTCACGAGGATCTCCTGCACGCCGGCGTTCAGGCGCAGCGTGCCGCCCAGTTCCTCGAACTTGCGCACGAAGGCGTCCACAAGCGCGCCGGTGCCGCCCATCGCGTAGTGGATGCCCCAGGTCTTCTCCACGAAGTGGATCATCGCGTAGATCGCCGGGACGCTCAGGGGGTTCCCGCCGACGAGCAGCGTCTCGAACGAGAACACCTGCCGCATCTTGGGATTCTGGAAGTACTTGCTGGTGAACGAGAACAGCGTGCGTACGGCGTCCAGGCGCATCAGGTCCGGCACGACCCGCAGCATGGTCGGCATGTCCCCGAAGTGCGTGTACCCCAGTTCCAGGAAGCCGCGCTCGAAGATCGCCTGCGCGTCCGCGTG
Source organism: Deinococcus sp. JMULE3 (assembly GCF_013337115.1). Lineage (NCBI taxonomy): Bacteria > Thermotogati > Deinococcota > Deinococci > Deinococcales > Deinococcaceae > Deinococcus > Deinococcus sp. JMULE3. The sequence goes on along the minus strand of NZ_SGWE01000004.1, from coordinate 451,625 downwards.
GAAGCGCTCGTACCCGGCGAGGTCCTCGGGGGCGAGGTCCGCGATCTGGCGGCGGGTGCTGACCGGATCGCCGTCGTAGTCGAAGTACGTGCCGTCATCGAAGTAGATGCGGTAGAACGGCAGGATCGGCACGAGCTTCACGTAGTCGCGGGTGCGTTCGCCGCCGCTCTCGCCCTCGCGCACGCGGGCGTCCGGGGCGAGGATCTGCGCGGGGTAATCCGGCTCGGCCAGCATGCCCCTGTCGCGTTCCAGGGCGAACAGTTCCTCGATGAAGTGCGGCACGGTGATCACGGTGGGGCCCATGTCGAACACGTACCCGTCGGCGGTGCGTTTCTGGTACGCGCGTCCGCCCGGCTGGTCCAGGCGCTCGACGATGGTCGTGTCGAAGCCCAGCGACTGCAGGCGGATGCCCAGCGACAGGCCCCCGATGCCCGCCCCGACGATCAGGGCGGTCTTGCGGCGTGAAGAGGCAGGCAGGGGAGAGGATTCAGGAGTCATTCGTGGCAACCTCCCGCCGCCCCAGTCGTGCGGGCGGCGTGGTGTGAAAGCAGGGTGTTCAGGACGGGTCGGGTGGTCAGGACAGGCTGGCGGGCGCGCTGCGCAGTTCCCACCACGCCTGCGGCAGCATCAGCAGTTTGCGGGTGCCGCTGACATGCGCGCGCCGCCCGAAGTTGTCGAAGTCGTTCCGGGCGAGGTCGTCCAGGATGCCCTCGTACGCGCGGGCGGCGGTCGCCACGGCCAGCCGGGCGCTGCCGTGCAGGCAGGGAATGCCCTGGCGGCCCTCGGCGTACCACTCGCGCGCCAGGGCGCTCAGGTGCCGCATCAGCGCGCGGTACTCGGGCGTGACCACGCCGCGGTCCAGATCGGCGCGGCTCACGCGGTACTCGGCCAGCAGCTCCGAGGGCAGGTATACCCGGCCGCGCGTGAGGTCCTCGCCGACGTCCCGCAGGATGTTCGTCAGTTGCATCGCCTGCCCCAGCATCAGTGCGGCGTGCAGGGTGCGTTCACCGCCGCTGTACCCGCTGACGGGCGCGATCATGAAGCCCACCACGCCCGCCACCCGGCGGCAGTACAGCATCAGGTCGTCCATGGAGTGGTACTCGTGCCCGCGCAGGTCCATGCGCAGGCCCTCGTGCAGTTCCGCGAACGCCGACAGCGGAATGGGGTACTCGCGCGCCGCCCAGGCGAGCGCGGTGTCGATGGGGTGATCGCCGGGCCGCCCCGCGAACGCGCCCTGCACGCGCGCCCACCACTGGTCCAGGCCCTGCTGCGCGGAGGCGCCGCTGAGTTCGTCGACGATGTCGTCCCCGTCGCGGCACGCGGCGTACACGGCCCACACGGCGCGTCGCTGTGCCATGGGAAAGAAGCGTGACCCCAGGTAGAAGGTCTTGCTGTGCTCCCGCGTCACGTCCTGACAGTGCGCCACGGCCCGGTCGAGTCCGGGGGGGATGCGGAGGTGAAGGTCAGGTCAGTCACGTTAGGGGTTCCTTTGCAGGCAGTGTACGAGGCGGCGTGGGGGCGAGACGTCACGGATTGTTACAGAGTGCCGCCCACCCCCGCCCGTACGGGTGACCCTGCCTGCACCTCGGAGCGCACGAACCGCTCGAACTGCACGGCCCCCACCGACAGGCCGTCCGTGCGTTCACAACCGGGCAGGTGCCGCGCCACCCACGCCGCGTCCGGGAAGGTCAGGCCGCCCAGCGCCGGGCGGGACAGCAGCCCCTGCACCGGCCCGGCGGTGCGGCGCAGGTACATCAGCCACAGCTGCCCGCCGGGCCGCAGCAGCCGCGCCAGTTCCGACAGCAGCCGCGCCGGATCGTGCGTCTCGTTCAGGGTGGCGCCCACCGTGATCCCGTCGAAGCTGCCGTCCGGCAGGCCACTGGCCTCCACGTTCACGTTCACCCAGGTGATGAGCGGGCTGCGTTCACGCTGCGCCGCGACCGCGAGCATCGCCGGGCTCAGGTCCGCCGCTGTCACCTGCGCGCCCGCGCGGGTCAGCACGCCCGCGTAGAACCCGGCGCTGGTGCCCACGTCCAGCCAGTGCTCCCCCGGAGCGGGGCGGCACAGCGCGGTGAACAGGGCCGCCTCGCGCTCCAGGGTGAAGCCGCGCGCACCCAGCAGCGCCAGGGACCGTGAGCGCCACCACGCGTACCCCCACGCCGTCACGGGCGAGAGGTTGCTGCGCTGCGCGGCACTCAGGGGCCGGGCATGTGCGCCTGGATTCAGGTTTTCTTTCGCCTGCGCGGCATGGGGCACGAGGTTCATTATGCTGGGGGCACTTCACGCCCCCCGTTCATGAAACGTGAGGGCTTCACCCGGAGGAAGTATGGAAGAACGCAAGAGCATGGGAGGCGCCCTGGTCGACGTATTCGACGCGGGCGTGACCCTCGTCAAATCGGAGATCAGCGCCGTCGCCCGCAAGGCCGGTCAGATCGCCAAAGCCAAGGGCATCGGCGCGGTGCTGCTGCTGGCCGCCACCGGTCCCCTCATCCTGGGTCTGGTCTTCATCATCCTGGCCGTGTTCTACGGCCTGATGCGCCTGGGCCTGGGCGCCTGGGCCGCCGCGCTGATCATCGCGATCCTGAGCTTCGTCGTGACCGGCGCCCTGATCTTCATGGGCATCAAGAAACTCGGCGCGGACGTCCACATGGACGAACCCCGCACCCGGAGGGACAGCATGGACGACCACACCCCCAGCCAGCCCGTCAATCCCGTCCCCGCGCCCAGCGGCAGCAACGCCGCGCGCGACTCGCACAACAGCAGCGGCCCGAAGGTCGAACTGCGCCGCGACGCCCAGGAGCACGCTGCCGGTGAGACCCGCGTCCTGCACGAAGCCGACGGCGTCGCCACCGTCCGCACCGAGGAGGGCACCGTCAACGTGCCCGTGTACGAGAGCAAACCCGGCGGGGAAGCCTCCCACTACGGCAGCGGGCTGAACAAGAAACTCAGCGGGCACCACGACCACGACCCCAACCTGCAGGAACCCAAGGTGCTCAAGGACGCCCCCGGGATCAGCGTCAGCACCACCCCCACCTTCCGCGAGGACATGCAGAAAGGCGGCAAGTGACATGCCCGAGTACCTCACCGAACGCGAGGAAGCCCGCAAACGCCTCCAGGAGAGCGTCGACGCCCTGACCAGCCAGGTCAGCCTGCACGCCAACATGCAGAAAGACCCCCTGAAGATGCTCGGCGGGGCTTCCGCCGTCGGCGCGCTGATGGGCATCGTCGTGGGCCGTCAGTTCCGCCGCAGCCGCAAGATCTACGTGGACGCCCAGAGCCCCGCCAAGCACCAGAAAGCCCTGATGAAAGCCCAGAAGAGCCAGAAGGGCGGCGGGGTCGGCGGCGCCCTGGTCGCCACGCTGGGCACGCTGGCCGTGAAGACCCTGATGGACAAGGTCGTCACGCCCCGCCTGGAAACCTTCGCGGACAACCTGCTCGACAAGGCCGGACAGCCCCGCGACCGCGACGCGCAGCCCGGCACCGTCCAGAAGGGACCCGGCGGGCACGTCAGCCCGAGTTACAGCAGCGGCGTCGGCGCGTTCACCCGCACCGCGCCTGCCGCCAGCGCCCAGAGCTATGCGCAGCAGGCGTCCGCTGACGGCAGCGCCGCGCCCGCCCCCACGAGCCGCACCCCGGTCAGCACCGTGAAGGCCGCCGCGCAGGGCAGCGCCATCTCCGAGCAGGACCTGAGCAACCCCAACAGGAAGTAATACGGACTCCGGTTGAAAGGTGTGCAACATCTTTCAACCCGAGCGGATGCGAGGAGGAGAAAAACGGGTTCCGGGCGTGGAGTTGGCAACCCGGTGCGGTTTTGGGTTGTCAACGAAACAGACGGAATCCGTATAACGCACGGCAGAGGAGGCGGCCCGCTCCGGAGTAGAGCGGGCCGCCTCCCTTGTGTGTAATGCACCTGCGGATTCCGTCTGTGGTCCGCGCTGCGGGTTGGCTCTGCGGGTCGTGTTCGGGTCAGCTGGCGGCCGTGCCGGACAGGTGAGAGGGGCTGGCCGGGCGGGCCGCCTGCAGCGCCAGGCCGCACAGCCACACCCGGCCCGGCAGGCCCGAACGGGACCAGCACCGGCGTTCGGCCAGGGCGCGGCGCAGCACCTGAAACGCGAACTCCTCCGGGTCGCGCACGTCGTGCCGCCGGGCCAGGGCGAACAGCAGTGGGGACGCCGCCTGCACCAGCGGCGCCCAGTCCGGGACGGGCTGGCTCAGGTGGCGTTCGATCGGGCACGGCGGGGTCACCACTCAAGTCTGACCTGCCCCCGCTCCTCGCAACCAGAACGGGTGTTCACGCGACCGTCAGATTCACTTCATGGGTGGTTCATCCGGCGTCCAGAAGTGGACATGAGACCAGCAGGCGTCCAGCGATACGCCCCTCCGATCAGATCAGGAACTGTCCGTTCTCCTGCACGACCTCGCCGTCCAGGCTCAGTCGGCCCTCCCGTCGCAGGTCGGTGATCAGGTCCCAGTGCACGGCGCTGGCGTTCACGCCGCCGGTCTCCGGGTAACTCTTGCCGATCGCGAGGTGCACGGTCCCGCCGATCTTCTCGTCGAACAGGATGTTCCCGGTCGGCACCTGAATCCCCCCGTTCGTGCCGATGCCCAGTTCGCCCAGTCGCCGCGCACCGGGATCGGTGTCCAGCGCGGCGTGCAGGGCGGCCTCGCCCTCGTCGGCACTGGCGTTCACGACCAGCCCACCCCGGAATTCCAGGCGGGCGCCGCGCACCATCACGCCCTGGTACTCGGCGGGCACCGTGAACGTCACGACGCCATCGGCGCTGTCCTCGTGCGGGCCGGTGAAGACCTCGCCGCTGGGCATGTTGCGTTTGCCGTCACTGTTCGCCCAGGTGCGGCCCCCCACGCGCAGGCTCAGGTCCGTGCCGGGCGCCTCGATCCGCACGACGTCCGCGCGGGTCAGGCGCTCGATGATGCGGGCCTGCGTCGCGCGGACCTCACCCCAGGCGGCCACCGGGTCGGCGCGGTCGAGGAACATGGCGCGCATCACGAAATCCCCGAAATGCGCCTCGCTCATGCCCGCCTGCGCCGCTGCGTACGCGGTCGGGTACAGCGTGAGGCTCCACTTCCTCCGCGCGCGGGCCGACGCGACCGGCGCGTTCGCCGCGAGCAGCCGTGCCCGGCGCGCCGCGTCCACACTCCGGGGCTCGGCGGGCGTCAGGACGCGCAGGCTGCCGTCCAGCGCCTCCACGTCCGACAGGTCCGCCGGGTGGATGGCGTCCAGCACCGCGTCACTGGCCAGTTCCGCGAAGTCCTCCAGCTGCCCCGGGTAGTCCACGCGCACCACGGGCCGCGCGCCGCGCGTGAGCAGCGCCCGCGTCACCGCGCGGATCAGCGGCGTCGCCTCCTGCCCCCCGGCGACCAGCAGGCGCTCGCCCGGCGCGGCCGACAGGCAGTAGTCGGCCAGCAGGGCCGCGTGAAGGTCCGGGGCGTAGGGAAGCAGATCTGCACTCATGGCCGCGAGCCTAGCACCGCGCGCCCCCACGGCGTCCCGCCTCGCCGACAGGCAAGGCAGCCGTCAGGCAAGACAGGGGCCGGTGCCTTCAGCGGGCCTGCGGTATCCTCGCCGGATATGACGGTGCCACCAGCCGCGCTCGACCCCCTGAACACCGCCGTCCTGACGATCACCTGCCCCGACCGGGGCGGGATCGTCGCGGCCGTCTCGCAGTTCCTGCACAACCACGGCGCGAACATCCTGCACAGCGACCAGCACAGCACCGACCCGGCGGGCGGAACGTTCTTCATGCGCATGGAATTCCACCTCGCGGGCCTGGACCTCGCCCGGGACCAGTTCGAGCGGGCCTTCGCGACCGTCGTCGCCGCGCCCTTCGGGATGGAGTGGCGCGTCGCGTACACCACGGAACCCAAACGCATGGCGCTGCTCGTCAGCCGCTACGACCACTGCTTCCTGGACCTGCTGTGGCGCAAGCGCCGGGGCGAACTGAACATCGAGATTCCGCTGATCATCAGCAACCACGATGACCTGCGCCGCGACGCGGAGATGTTCGGCATTCCCTTCCACGTCGTGCCCGTCACGAAGGACACCAAGGCCGAGGCGGAAGCCGAGCAGGTCCGCCTGATGCACGAGGCGGGCGCGGACTTCGCCGTGCTGGCCCGCTACATGCAGATCCTCAGCGGGGACTTCCTGCGCGCATTCGGGCGGCCCGTGATCAACATTCACCACTCGTTCCTCCCGGCGTTCGTCGGCGCGAACCCCTACCGCGCGGCGTTCAACCGGGGCGTGAAACTCATCGGCGCGACCAGCCACTACGTCACCGAGGAACTCGACGCCGGGCCGATCATCGCGCAGGACGTCATTCCCGTCACGCACCGCGAGACGCCCGACAGCCTGATGCGGATCGGGCGGGACGTGGAACGGCAGGTGCTGGCCCGCGCCGTGAAGGCGCACGTGGAAGACCGCGTGCTCGTGTACGGCAACAAGACCGTCGTGTTCTGAGCGGCTCGCTGACTGGAGCCCGACCTGTCCCTTGAGCTTACCGAGCGGTCAGGTTAGGCTTTCGGTCATGGCGACCCTGTACCTCGTGCTCCTGACCCTCCACAACCTCAACCGCTGGCTGATCCTGATCGCGGGCATCTGGACGCTGATCCGCACCGTGCCCGGCGCGTCCGGCGGGCGGACCTTCACGCCCGCCGACCGCCGCCCGGTCGTGATGTTCATGGGCAGCCTGCACCTGCAGGTCGTGCTGGGCCTGCTGCTGTTCGCGTTCATGGGCATGCAGAACATCCCCGTGTTCGCCGGTGCGCCGCGCGCCAGCTTCCAGTGGGAGCACCTGGGCCTGGGCATCATCGCCGCCGTGTTCGGCACCCTCGCCAGCGTGCAGGCCCGCAAGGCCCCCACCGACCAGGGCAAGTTCCGCGCCGCGACCCTCTGGACCGCGCTGAGCCTCGTGACCATCCTGCTCGGCATCCCCTGGTGGCGGCCCCTGCTGCGCTTCTTCACGCAGTAAGGGGTTGAGGGAGGTGGGCTGTGGGTCGTGGGGGGATTCCACGGGACCTGCAGCCCACCAGTCTTGATTGGTCAGTCGGCGGCGCTCATGGCGTCGGGGACGGTCAGTGGGGCGTGCGGGGTGGCGGGGGGCCGCAGCAGGTCCCGGAGGACCCGTCCTCCCTGCGCTTTGCTGGGCATGAACCACGTGAAGAACAGCAGGCGCATCAGCCACGCGACCGGTCCGGTGAAGGTCACGCCGCGCAGTTCGGTGATGGCGTTCCAGCGGCCCAGGCTGGCACTCTGCCCCAGCCCGCCGTACCGGAAGGGCCGCAGCGGCAGGCGGCGCACGCTGCGGGCCACGTTCCGGCCGATGCACTGGCCGTGTTTCATGGCGTACAGGGCGTTCGCCGGGTCCTCGCCGCGCGGCTGGCGGACGCACGCCGCGTCCCCACCGGCCCAGACGTTATGGCAGCCGGTCACGCGCAGGAACTCGTCGGTCAGCAGGCGGCCCCGTTCGTCGCGGGGCAGTCCTTCCGTGCCGGGCAGGGCGGTGTGCGCGATCCCGGCGGCCAGCAGCGTGAGGTCCGCGCGGCGCAGCGTGCCGCCCTCCAGGCGCGCGCCGAGCGGTTCGACGGCCTGCACGCGGGTGTGCTCGTGCAGCTGCACGCCCAGCGCCTCCAGGGACGCGCGGGCGTGGGCGCGCAGTCCCGCCAGTTCGGGCGGGAGGGTGTCCAGCACCCCTCCGGCGCTGATCAGGTGCACGTCGCCCGGCAGGCCCTCGCGCTGCTGGCGTTCACGCAGCGCGGCGGCCATCTCGACGCCGGCGTACCCGCCGCCGATCACGTTGATCGTCGTGGGGGTGCGCGCGGCGAACCGCAGCCCGACCTGCGCGCGGAACGCCTGCATGTCCTGCGGGCGTTTCAGCGTCCAGCCGTGCTCGCGCAGGCCCGGCACGCGCCCGAACGGGTCCACGGAGCCCACTCCCAGGATCAGGTGATCGAACGGCAGCCACGTCGCCTCCGCGCCCGGGACGCGCACCTGCACGCGCTGCATGGTCAGGTCCACCCGCGTGACCGTGCCCTGCACGACCTCTGTGCCGGGCAGCAGGGGCCGCAGGGGCGTCAGCGTGCGCGACAGGGCCAGCTGCCCGCCCAGCGCCTCGCCCGTGAACCCGTGGAAGGTGTGGTACGGGGTGGGATTCACGACCGTGACCTGCACCTCGCCCCGTGCCAGCTGCCGCCGCGCGCCGCGCCGCAGGGCCCGGCAGGCGTCCAGGCCCACGTACCCGCCGCCCACGACGACCACCCGCGTGACCGGACTTCGGGGAGCGGGGGCGTTCACGCGACCACCTCGCCCCGCTGGCGGTCCTGCGGGACCACCCCGGCGGGCAGGGGCGGCTCGAAGCGGCGGGTCACGGTGACCGGCTGCCCGAATGAGTGAGGGGCGGCCAGCGTGAACCCCAGGTGCCGCGCCTGCCGCGCCACGTCCAGCAGCAGCGTCGCCTGCTCGGGACTGGGGCTGCCCAGCGAGTAGTGCCCCCGGTGCCCGCACAGGCCCAGCAGGAGCGTCTCGGCGAGGCAGGCGTACGCCACGCCGGGCGGCAGGCCGATGAACCCGCGCCGCTGCACGCCGGGCACGCTGACCAGTCCGCCGTCCACGATCCGCACGTCCGGGCGTTCCAGCAGCAGCTCCGGGCGGGTGTTGCGCGGCTGGGTGTCGTCCAGGACGACCGCGCCGCGTTTCAGGTGCCGGGAGCCCAGCAGGGCGTCCTCGGCGCTCGTCAGCAGGATCACGAGGTCCGCGTCCCGCACGCGGTCCAGGTCGGTCGTGGCGACCGCCCGCCCGGCCGGGAGACTGGCCCGCAGGGACCGCAGCCGCGCCTCGTTCCGCGCGACGAGCAGCAGCGGATTCGGCGTTCTCTCGGCGAGCAGCCGCGTCAGGCAGCCGCCGACGCTGCCGGTCGCGCCCACGACCGCCACCAGCGCGTCGCCCGGCAGGTCGTCCAGCAGCCGCTGTGCGCCCAGCAGGGTCATGGCGGCCGTGAACGCGTTTCCGTTCGTCACGCCGATGTCCGTCCGGTGCCGCAGGGCCGCGCCGCCCGCCGTGGCCGGGGCGGTCAGGGCGCCCAGCCCGACGGTGCGCGCGCCGAGCTGCGCGGCGCGGTCCACGGCCCGCCCGATGATCCGCTGAGCGCGCCGCCCGCCACTCAGCAGGTCGCGGGGCGTCAGGGGCACCGTGATCAGCCACCCGGCGGTGCGGGCCGGGTCGTCCGCGAAGCGAATCGTGCCCGTGACCGGACTGGGGAACTCCAGGCGGCGCAGCGCGGCCGCGTACACGCCGTTCGGCACCCAGCCCAGCGGGCGGCAGATACCGCCCAGATCGGCGGCGACGTCGGTGCGGGGGTGAACGAGGAACGCGACGGGGTGACGGTCTGGGAACAGGGTGGGGATCATGGCAGGGACGCTCCGGATGGATGAGAGGACGAGTGAAACCGAGTGTGCCCGCCCGCGCGTTATGGGCGCGTTAGCGGGGCTGGCCTGCACTGTGCCTTCCGGGGCATGATCAGCCCGTGATCGGAGTCGGGCCGGGCTAGGAATGGCAGCAGAAAACGCCCCCCGCGGCGGAGGGGCGTCGAACGTGGCGCTCTCTGTGCGGATGTCCGTCAGCGGCCGGGTTCGATGATGACCTTGCCGGTCGTGCGGCGGTTCAGGAGGTCCGTAAAGGCCTGCACGCTCTGATCCAGGGCGTAGGTGGGGCCGACCTGCGGGACGACCTTGCCACTGCCGACCAGGTCGGCCAGGGCGCGGGCGGCTTCCTGGGTGGCGGGCGCGTCGCTCATGAGGCTGGTCAGCCACAGGCCCGTGACGGTCAGGTTGCGTTTCATGAGCTCCACGGGGCGCAGGTTCGCCTGTTCGCGGCTGGCGTTGCCGATCACGATGATCCGGCCGCGGCTGGCGGCCATGTCGAGGCTCTCCTGGAAGCGTTTGCCGCCCACGACCTCCAGGATCAGGGGCACACCTTTGCCGCCCGCTGCGTCGCGGACTTTCTTCACGCGGTCCGGGTCGTCCTGCAGGATCGTGACGTCCGCGCCCAGGGTGCGGGCGATGTCCAGTTTCTCGTCGGTGCTGGCCAGCGCGATGACGTTCATGCCCATGGCCTTGGCGAGCTGGATGCTGGCGGTGCCCAGCGCCCCGGCGGCGGCCTGCACGAGCACCCACTCGCCGGCCTCGCCGCGCCCGAGGGTCTTCAGGCCGTGGTACGCGGTGAAGTACGACACGGGGAACGCGGCGGCCTGCGCGCCGCTGAGGGATTGCGGGACGGGGATCAGCGCGGCGGCGGGCACGGTGGCGTACTCGGCCATGGCGCCGCTGCCGCCCAGCGCGGCGACGCGCGTGCCGACCTGCACGCCCTGCACGCCTTCACCCAGGGCGTCCACGATCCCGGCGAATTCCATGCCGGGCGTGTACGGCACGCGGGTGCGGGTGAGGTACTCCCCGGCGACGGCCAGCGCGTCGGCGAAGTTGATGCCGACCGCCTCGACCCGCACGCGGACCTCGCCGGGGGCGGGGGAGGGGACGGGCGCGTCCTGAAGCTGCATGACGTCGGGCGGCCCGAGGCGTTCCACGCGGATGGCGCGCATGCTGGCCTGCGGGGTGGCGGCAGTCTGACTGTCGGTCATGCCCGGCAGCATACCCCGCCCCTGCGCGAAAGTGAACGTCAACGTACACTCTGAACGTGAACGTGTTTGACCGTCCCGGCCTTTCATGGAAAGCTGGGGCCGCACACCGCACCCCGCAACCCGACCGCCCCGCAGGAGGCCCCGCATGAGCACCGAGAACATCGTCGCGCAGTCCCGCCAGGACGACGTCCTGATCCTGACCATCCAGAACCCGCCCGTGAACGCCTTCAGCCCCGGCGTCCCCGAGGGCCTCAAGGCCGGCCTTGACGCCGCCGCTGCAGACGACACCGTCAAGGCCGTCGTGATCATCGGCGGGGGGCGCACCTTCGTCGCCGGGGCGGACATCAAAACCTTCAACATGCCCCGCGAGCAGGCGCCGGACCTGCGCGGCACCATCGAAAAACTGGATGCGTTCCCCAAACCCACCGTCGCCGCCATTCACGGCACCGCGCTGGGCGGCGGGCTGGAACTCGCCATGGGCTGCACGTACCGCGTGGCGACCCCCGACGCGCAGCTGGGCCTGCCCGAGGTGAAACTCGGCGTCCTGCCCGGCGCGGGCGGCACCCAGCGCCTCCCCCGCGTGGTCGGCGCGCCCAAGGCCCTGGAGATGATGCTGAGCGGCAACCCGATCAAGGCGACCGAAGGGCAGGAGGTCGGCCTGATCGACCGCCTGATCGACGGGGACCTCCTGAGCGGCGCGGTCGCCTTCGCCCGCGAGGTCGCTGACACCCGGCCCCTCCCGCGCATCAGTGAACGCGCCGTGGACGGCGCGACCCCCGAGGTCTTCGCCGCCGCCCGCCAGGGCATCAGGAAGACCCACCGCGGGCAGCTGTCCCCGGAGCTGATCATCGACCTCGCCGAGATGGCTGCTGGCGCCCCCTTCCAGGACGGCTGGGCGGCCGAGGCGACGAAGTTCATGCAGGCGAAGGACTCCCCGCAGTCCCGCGCGCTGCGCCACGTGTTCTTCGCCGAGCGGGAAGCCGCGAAGATCCCCGGCCTGGGGAAGGACACGCCCACGCTGGACATCCGCCGCGCCGGGATCATCGGGGCGGGCACCATGGGCGGCGGCATCGCCATGAACTTCCTGAACGCCGGCATCCCCGTGACCATCGTGGAGACCACCCAGGAGGCGCTCGACCGGGGCCTGGGCGTCATCCGCCGCAACTACGAGAACACCGCCAAGAAGGGCCGCATGAGCCAGGACGACGTCGAGACCCGCATGGGCCTCCTGACGCCCAGCCTCGACATGGGCAGCCTCGCGGACGCCGACATCATCATCGAGGCGGTGTTCGAGAACATGGACGTGAAGAAGGACATCTTCACGCGGCTCGACGCCATCGCCAAACCCGGCGCGATCCTCGCCACGAACACCAGCACCCTGGACGTGAACGAGATCGCCGCCGTCACCAGCCGCCCCGAGAGCGTCATCGGCCTGCACTTCTTCAGCCCCGCCAACGTCATGAAACTGCTGGAGATCGTCCGCGCCGCCAGGACCAGCGACACGGTCCTGGCGACCAGCATGGCCCTCGCCCGCAAAATTAAAAAGGTCGGCGTGGTCGTCGGCGTGTGCGACGGCTTCGTCGGGAACCGCATGGTGCACCGCTACGGCGAGGAAGCCCGCCAGCTCGTCGAGGAAGGTGCCCGCCCCGAGGACGTGGACGCCGCCATGAACGCCCTGGGCCTCCCCATGGGTCCCTTCCAGATGAGCGACATGGCCGGACTGGACATCGGCCACGCCATCCGCGTGCACCGCGCCAGGGTCAGCGGCGAACCCGAACCGGACGGGTGGCTCGACCGGATCGTGAAGACCGGCCGCAAGGGCCAGAAGACCGGCGGCGGCATCTACGACTACGACGAGACGCGCAAACCCCGCCCGAACGCGGACGTGCAGGCCCTGATCGACACGTACCGCGCCGAGAAGGGCGTCACCCCCCGCGACATCAGCACCGACGAACTGACCAAACGCCTCGCGTACACCCTGGTGAACGAGGGCGCGCAGATCCTCGACGAGGGCATCGCCGCGCGCGCCGGGGACATCGACGTGATCTACCTGTACGGCTACGGCTTCCCCGCCTACCGCGGCGGCCCCATGCAGTACGCCGACGAGATGGGCCTGCAGAGCGTCGTGGCAGACCTGGAACGCTACGGCCAGACGCCCGCCCCCCTCCTGAAGCGCCTCGCGGACGAGGGCGGCAGCTTCGCCGGGCTGGACGCGAGCAGAGGACGCTGAGACCACGGCCTTGAGCGTCACCCCGTACCTGACCCACGCGCTTCTTCCGGCAGGCACCGACCTGGGCGGGCTGGGCGCGCGGGTCGCCCGGCACGCCGGAGCGGAGGCCAGCCTGCGCCCCGGCGACCGGGCCGGAGAGGTCGCGTTCGGCGGGTACCGCTTCTTCATCGCCCTCGATGACGGCACCGGCAATGGCAGTGAACTGGCCGGGCTGCGCGACGTGATCCTGACGGTCGCCACCGACGCCGAACGCCGGAAGACGTTCGGGGCGGTGCTGACCCTCGGCGGGCTGAGCCCCGACCCGGACCTGGAGCACTTCAACGACGCCGCCCTGCTCATGGAAGCGGTCGAGGCGCTGTGCCCCGGCGCGGTCCTGTTCGACCCGCAGTCCGGCGAGCGGATCTAGCCCTCAGCGGGAACGGGAAACGGGCCGGAGGCGTGCATGCTTCCGGCCCGTCTCCTGTCCCTGCTCCGCTCAGCCTGTGGTGCCGGATGCGGCCAGGGTGCCGTCGGTGGGTTCGTCGTGCCGGACGCTCTTGTACCAGCCGCGCCGCCCGGTGAAGTGGTTGAACAGCGCCAGCGGCAGCGACCACAGCGTGATCGCGCTGAACACCGGGAGGGTCAGCATGATGTACCCGACCACCCACAGCGGCAGGCGGCGTTCGGCGCGGTAGCGCAGCGCCCAGTTCAGCTGGAACGCCAGGGGCAGCAGCGTGAACACGGTCGCCACCCACGCGGGGGACGTGAAGCCGTGCCAGCCGAACGCGCGGCGCAGCGGCTGGGACAGCAGGCTGATGATCATCAGGGTGTTCAGCCACGGGCCGAGGATCAGGTACGTGAAGTCCGCCAGGGTGACGGGGTGGGCGCGTGCGCCCCACAGGCGGCCCAGGTAGCGCAGGCACTGCATGGTGCCCTGGATCCAGCGGGCACGCTGGCGCATGAACGGCACGGGGCTGATCATGCCCTGCTGCCCGACGTGCGCGGTGAGCAGCGCGATGCGGGCCCTGGGGTCGTGCAGGCGGATTTCCAGGGCGCTGCCGAAGTCCTCGAGCAGCACGTCCGGCCAGGGTTCCACGCCGCGTGCGAGCTGCCCGGCGACGTAACTGGCGCGCATGCACTGGCCGTTGCCGGTCAGGGACGCGGTGCCCGCCCAGTGCCGCACGCGCTGGTAGTGACCCAGGATGAAGTTCTCGAGGTCCTGCTGGATGAGCAGCACGCGCGCCAGCGCGCCCTGCAGGCCCGGGAGTTCGCTGGTCGTCTGGCGGTAGCGCATCCAGCCCTGCGCGGCGAGGACGTGCGGGTCCTGGAACGCGCCGCGCACCTGCGGGACGAAGTCGCTCCCCAGGCGGCCGTCGGCGTCCAGGCCCACGAAGACGTGCTGCGTGAGGTCCTGGCCCTGCATCTCGGGTTCGGCCAGGAGGCGCGTGACGGCCCAGTTCATGGCGCGGCCCTTGTTCTGCCGCGCTTCGGGGAACTCGCGGCGCAGGAGGCGCACGTCGGGGTCGCGCTGCGCGAACGCGCGGACGATGTGGTCGGTGCCGTCGTCGCTGGCGTCGTCGATGACGATCACGCGGGCGTCGGGGGCGACGGTGCGGACGTTCTGGAGGGTCGCCTCGATGACCTGCGCCTCGTTCAGCGCGGGGATCAGGAACGTGACGTGCACGCCGCCCTGGGCGTGGGGGATGCGGCGGGGGCGCATCAGGGCGCTGGCGGTCTGCTGCACGACGTACAGCGCGAACAGGACGAGGCCGAGAATGTCGAGGAAGGCGAGGAAGTTCATCAGTGGGGGCTCCGGGGTGGGGACGCGGGCGTCCCAGCAGGTCACTATGACATTAACCGGGTCTTCATGCCGGGAAGTTGAGGCACCTTCCGGTGGGGTGGGGCGTCCGCGCGGGACGCGACCCACCGGAGACGCTAGACTCGGTTCATGAATATTCCGCTGGGGGAAGCTGTCCCCGACGACGGAACGCGCGCCGCCGGGTCGGCCGCGCCGCCCATGCGACTGGCGGTCCTGACCGACGCGCCGCGCGTGGCGGGCAGTGAACTGTGGCTGCTGTACGTCCTGCCGCGCCTGCTGCCGGGGGGCGTGCAGCCCACCGTATTCCTGCGGGTGGGGGAGAGCCTGGACCGGCTGGCCGCGCAGTTCGGCGAGGCCGGGATTCCGGTGCGGCGCTACGCGGACCTGTCGGGCCTGCCGGACCTGACCCGTGACTTCGACCTGCGCCTGCTGCAGGCCTGGGACCCCGGCACGTACCTGCGCCTGCTGCCCCGGCTGGCCGCGCCGACGCTGGTCGTGTCGCACGATCAGCTGGACTACCACTACGCGCCGCCGCTGCGGGCGCTGTACCGCGAGACGTACCGCTTCACGAAGGCGATTCCGCTGCGCCGCGCGGGGCACCTGCTGACCGTGTCCCGCTGGGGCGCCGCATTCCTGCGCGGTCCGATGGGGCTGCGGGACACGACCTTCGTGACGAACGGCGTGGACCCAGAGCAGTTCCGGCCCGCCACCCCCGAGGACCGCGCGGCGCTGCGCGAGTCGCTGGGATTCACGCGCTTCACGGTCCTGATTCCGGGCCGCTTCACGCCCGAGAAGAACCAGTGGATGAGCGTCCGCGCGGCGCGGCACGCCCCGGACCTGGATTTCGTGTTCGTCGGGGACATGGACTCCAGCGTGGGGAAACTGGTGCAGGGCTACGCGGCGCGCCTGGGGTTGCGGAACGTCCGGTTCCTGGGCCGCCGCTGGGATATGCCGGAGCTGTACCGCGCGGCGGACGCGCTGCTGCAACCCACCCTGGCGGAGAACCAGTCCCTGGTGACGCTGGAAGCCATGGCGTCCGGCCTCCCGGTCGTCACGACGGACATTCCGGCGCAGGCGGAACTCGTGCAGGACGGCGTGACCGGCCTGACGGTGCCCGCGCAGCCGGACGTGCTGGCCCGCGCATTGCAGGCGCTCGCGGCACACCCGGAGCGCACCCGGGAGTTCGGGCGGGCCGCGCGGCAGTTCGTCCTCGATCACCACACCACCGACCACACCGCCGCGCTTGTCCTCGCTGAACTGCAGCGCATTGTTTCCACCCCCTCACCTGCGGCGCACGCCGCGAAGGAGTAAACCCCATGCCTGAAGCTGTCATCGTCTCCACCGCCCGCACTCCCATCGGCAAGGCCTACCGCGGCTTCCTGAACGACACGCACGGCAGCGACCTGGGCGCGCACGCCGTCACGCACGCCGTCGCCCGCGCGGGCGTGGACCCCGCCGAGATCGAGGACGTCATCATGGGCGCCGGGAACCCCGAGGGTGCCACCGGCAGCAACATCGCCCGGCAGATCGCGCTGCGCGCCGGCCTGCCGGTGGGCGTGGCGGGGCAGACCGTGAACCGCTTCTGCTCCAGCGGCCTGCAGACCATCGCCACCGCCGCGAACAGCGTCATGGCCGGCCAGGGCGACGTGTACGTCGCGGGCGGCCTGGAAAGCATCACGCTGACGCAGAACGAACACGCGAACAAGTACCGCCTGCGCGGCGAATGGCTCATGGAGCACAAGCCCGCCATCTACATGCCCATGCTGGAAACCGCCGAGATCGTCGCCAAACGCTACGGCATCACCCGTGAGCAGCAGGACGAGTACGCGTACCACTCGCAGATGCGCACCGCCCGCGCCCAGCAGGCCGGACTGTTCGAGCACGAGATCGTCCCCATGACCGCCACCATGAAGGTGCAGGACAAGGCCACCGGCGAGATCAGCGACCAGACCGTCACCCGCACCCTGGACGAGGGGAACCGCGCCGACACCACCCTGGAAGGCCTGGGCAAACTGAAACCCGTGTTCGAGGGCGGCGTCATCACCGCCGGGAATGCCAGCCAGCTCAGCGACGGCGCGGCTGCCGTGGTCGTCATGAACGCCGACGTCGCCCGCGAACGCGGCCTCGCTCCGCTGGGCCTGTTCAAGGGCTTCGCCATCGCCGGGTGCGAGCCCGACGAGATGGGCATCGGCCCGGTGTTCGCCGTGCCGAAACTCCTCAAGCGACACGGCCTCAGCGTGGACGACATCGACCTGTGGGAACTGAACGAGGCGTTCGCCGTGCAGGCCCTGTACTGCCGCGACCACCTCGGCATCGACCCCGAGAAGTACAACGTGAACGGCGGCTCCATCAGCATCGGGCACCCGTACGGCATGAGCGGCGCGCGCCTGACCGGGCACGCCCTGCTGGAAGGCAAACGCCGCGGCGCGAAGCACGTCGTGGTGACCATGTGCATCGGCGGCGGCATGGGCGCGGCGGGCCTGTTCGAGGTGCTGTGACGGCGTTCAGGGCACGGCCCTGAACCGAGTGGAACGAGCAGCCGCCAGAGGCGTTGGTGGGAAGTGGAGGTCGCGGGAGTGCGGTTCTCCCGTGACCGGAACTGGACACCATCGCCGGGGAAGTAGGCAGTCGGGAGTGGGCCGTGGGGGTGATCCTGCGGCCCGCTCTCCTGTTGTGCTGTTGCTGCGTGGGTAGAGTGCGGTATGGATCTGCTGGAGCGGCTGCTGGGGCATGACGCGTGGACGACGGGGCGGCTACTGGATCAGGCGCGCGTGCTGGACGAGGCGGGGCTGGATCAGCCGTTCGACCTGGGGTGGCGGACGGTGCGGGCGACCCTGGCCCATATCGTGCGGAACATGGAGGTCTGGACGGACCTGATGAGCGGCGTCCCGCCGCGCGTGGGTCCGGGGGACCGGGTCAGTCTGGATGAGCTGGCGTGGCGGCTGGAGGTGGTGGGGCCGCAGCTGGCGGCGCTCGCGAGGTGGGTGCAGGCGGAGGAGCGGCTGGATGACACCTGGGTGGACGTGCTGGACGATCCGCCGCGGCGCAAGTCGTTCGGTGGGGCCATCGCGCATGTGATCACGCATTCCATGCATCACCGGGCGCAGTTGATTCACATGCTGCGGACACTGGGCGTGCCGGACGTCGAGGAGGGGGACGTGCTGGGCTGGGAGCGTCGGGTGGTGCGGGGCGGCGCGTGGGACGTGGGCGGGGAGGCGTGACGGCTGTCGGCTCGTCACAATCGCTTAACATCAAACGAATTAGAGTGTGGGCATGACCACCACGCCCCTCACCCCGCACGGCCTACACCACGTCACCGCCGTCACCGCCGACGCCCGCGCCAACCTCGGGTACTACACCCAGACGCTCGGCCTGCGCCTCGTCAAGAAGACCGTCAACCAGGACGACGTCACCGCCTACCACCTCTTCTACGCCGACCGCGACGGCACCCCCGGCAGCGACCTGACCTTCTTCCAGTGGGACGTTCCCCGCGAACAGCCCGGCAACAACAGCGTCAGCCGCACCAGCCTGCGCGTCCCCACCGGCACCCTCGACTGGTGGCAGGCGCACCTGACCGCCAGCGGCACCCCCGTCACCCCCGTGACCCGCCACGGCCGCGCCCACCTTGATTTCAGCGATCCCGAAGGCCAGCGCCTCAGCCTCGTCGAGGGCGGCCCCGAAGGCACCCCCTGGGACGCCAGCCCCATCCCCACCGAGAAGCAGATCCTCGGCCTGGGACCCGCCGAACTGACCCTCCCGAACCTGTTCCCCACCACCCGCGTCCTCGAACGCGCCTACCACCTCACGCCCGCAGGCTCGTACCCCGACCCCGAACAACCAGGGCGGACCATTCACGTCTATGCCATGAATGAGGGCGGCCCGCACGCGGAACTGCACCTCCGCATCGACCCGACCATCCCACCCGCCCGGCCCGGTGCGGGCGGCGTGCACCACATCGCCCTGCGCGTCCACGACGACCAGTACCACGACTGGAACACCCACCTGACCAGCCTGGGCCTGCGCACCAGCGGCGAGGTCGACCGCCATTGGTTCCACAGCATCTACTACCGCGAACCGCAGGGCGTCCTGATCGAACTCGCCACCGACGGCCCCGGCTTCGCTGTCGACGAACACCCCGACCACCTGGGCGAAACGCTGATCCTCGCACCCTTCCTGGAACCGCACCGCGCGCAGATCGAAGCGGGCCTCACCCCCCTGACCTGAACGCACGACAAAACGCGCCGCCCCATCTCCTCGGGGCGGCGCGTTTCACCTGACGTTTACTGGCAGTCCACGACCGGGAACGCCTGCGCGGACTCCAGAATGTTGCTGTACCGACCCGCCGCGTCCAGACCCTGCACCTTCACGAACGTGTTCCCCTTCACGTCCAGGATCACCGGGTTCACCACGATTGCCTGCGCGTTCAGCTTCCCGGGCACGCTCAACGGCGCGGTCCCGGCACCCAGCGTCGCGCTCAGCACCGCGCTGCCGCTGTAATCCGCCGAGCCATACGAGTAGAAGCTGAAGTTCTGCGTGCCGCCCGTCTTCAGACCCTCGAACTGCGTGTACACCTGCTTCAGACCGCCCGTCCAGTCCAGATCCACGTACATCTCCGTGCTCTTGTTGTCACAGATGATGTACGACCCGGCCGGGATCACCTGACCGTCCTGATCACGGTACTCCGCACTCGTGCGGTACTGCGTGCTGTACGAGAACGACGTCAGCTTCAGGGATGTCGAGGGCTGCGTGCCGGGCGTGAAATCCGGCACGCTGACGGTCACGGAACAACCGGCAAGGGCAGAGGCGAGGGCAGCGGCGGCCAGAGCAACTTTCTTCATGCCTCTCACTCTGCCCGGCGAACCTGACGCCCGCGTGATGAGAGGCTGACCCGACGTGAGAACACAGGAAAAACCCCGACCACGAAGGCAAGGGTTTCCGTGAGGGCAGTGGATTACTTGCTGAGAGGCTGGGCCACGCCAGCCAGCGTGCAGTTGCGGTACACGTTCACCCTACTGAGGTTCGCACTGGTGATCGTGAAGGACGAGCCGGTACTCGTGTACACCTTCAGGTCGGCGTAGAACGACCCGGCGAGGTTGGACGCGGTGACGGCGCGGGGCTCGCGGATGGCGGGAGGCGTGGGGTTCACGATGATGCTGGCGGGCAGGAAATCACCCGACGCCGACTGGAAGTCGAACACGGCCTGATAGTTCCCGCTGCTGTCCTTGCTGAGCTGGCTGAGCGTGAACGTCTTGGTCTCATTGTACGTGCTGCTCGTCGTGCCCTTCAGGGTCACGTCCACTTTCGTCACGCTGCCTGCGGTGGCGAACTTCACGACCACCTGCGTGCTCGTCGCGCGCGCCGGATCGGTCGGGTTCGAGACGTTGTCGCAGCCCACGTATTTCGCCGGGCTGCTGCCCTGCAGGGTGTACTCGGTCGTGATCTCCACCACGCGACCATTCGCGCTCCCGTCCGGCGCACTCCCGTACGACCCGCAACTTGCCAGAACGCCCGTCAATCCCACCGCTGCCAGCATCAGTTTCTTCATGCCTTCCACTGTGTCGCCCCACACGCACCCACACATGACGGTCCACTTGATCCTCCCTAAAGGAATGAAGGAACGCCCCGACCGTGTCCTCATGCGTGCCACGAGAAAAACCCCCGCGCGGGGCGGGGGGCAGGGGAGGGTGCGGGGGTTACTTCGTGCAGGTGGCGTACACGGGCAGCGCGACGGTACTTGCCAGTTTCACGCTGCTGCGGCTGCGGTTGATCACGATGTCGGCCTTCAGCGTGGCGACGGAGCTTCCGCTGACCGTCACGGCGGCGGGGGCGGTCACGGCGGTGTTCACGGTCAGTGCGCCGCTGGCGATGCGCGTGACGGGCAGTTTGAATTCGCCGTCCTTGTCGCCCTTCAGGAGGTAGTTCCCGGCGACGTCGGTGGTGCTGACGACCTTCCCGGCGGCGTCGGTCAGGTTCACCTTGACGTTCTGGATGGTGCCGCCCGCCGCGAGGCCGATCACGATCTGCGTGCCGCTGTTCGCGCCGTTCACGCTGTCGCACAGGACGGGCGCGCCCGAGACGGTGTGGCTGGTGGTGACGCTCAGGAGTTTCTCGCTGCCGTCGCTGCCGCCCAGCGCGGTGCCGCAGGACGCGAGGATGACGGGGGTGGCAAGCGCGGCGAGGATCACTTTCTTCATGCGGTCCACTCTCGCGTCTGAGCGTAGCTTTAACATGATGGTTCCCTGAGAAGCGCGTGGGGCGCAGCGAGAACGCCGCCCCGCAGTGGTGCAGGGCGGCGCGCTCGGGTCAGGTCAGGCCATTGCCAGGGGCGAGGTCAGCGCCGCTGCTTCCGGGTTCAGTTTCGGCAGTTCCGGCAGGTCGTTCCCGCTGGCGTCCACGAGTTTCGCGTACATCATGTGCGGCGTCGCGTGCTCGATCCGCGCTAGGTGCACGCCGGGGCCGGTCACGCCGACTGCCTTGGGCACCACCGTCGGGTGGTTGCCGCGCGTGTGGCCCTCCAGGAAGCCGTTGTCGTGCGCCTCGCCGCGCAGCAGCAGCTCCTGGATGGTGCCGACCTTCGCGGCGTTCTTCCGGGCGCTCCACTCCTTCTGCCGCGCGATCAGCCGCTCCAGCCGTTCGGTCTTCACCTCGCGCGGCAGGTCGTCGAAGTGTTTGTAGCTGGGCGTGCCGGGGCGGGGCGAGTACGCGAACATGTACGCACTGTCGAAGCCCACCTCGTCGTAGAGGCTCAGCGTCTTCTGGAAGTCCTCCTCGGTCTCGCCGGGGAACCCCACGATGATGTCCGTCGCCAGGACCGCGTGCGGCAGGTGCTTGCGGATATCCGCGACGTGCCGCAGGTAATCCTCGCGGGTGTACTCGCGCGCCATGCGGCGCAGCACCCGGTTGCTGCCGCTCTGTACCGGGAGATGCACGTACTCGCAGATGGCGGGCGTTTCCGCCATGGCCGCCGCGACGTCCTCCGTGAAGTTCATCGGGTGGCTCGTCGTGAACTTCACGCGCCGCACCCCACTGCGCCCCACCAGCCGTAGCAGGTTCGCGAAACTCGGGTACCCGCCCACGCGCGCTCCCTGATCCACGCCGTACGCGTTCACGTTCTGCCCCAGCAGCGTCACCTCCTGCACGCCCGCCACCAGCAGGGAATCCAGTTCCCGCAGGATGTCGTCCGGGTGGCGGCTCACCTGCGGCCCGCGCGTCGTCGGGACGATGCAGTACGTGCAGTGATGATCACACCCCGCATGATCGTCAGGTGCGCCTGCAACTGCCCCGCCGGAGCGGGTGGAACGTGGTCATGCAGCTCATCGCGGAACGCCAGACCCCAGAACCGCTCGTTGCTCTCCAGCGCCTTGCCGATGTCCAGCAGGCTGCCCGGCCCCAGCAGGATGTCCACGCCGAACTTCCGCGCCATCTGCTGCCCTTCCTCCAGCTGCGCCAGGCAGCCCATCATGCCGATCACCAGGGGGCGGCGGGCCTTGATCTTGCGCAGGTCACCCAGCAGACTGCGGACCTTCTCCACGGGCTTCCCGCGAATGGCGCAGGTGTTCAGCAGCACGAAATCGGCCACGTCCACGCTGTCCACGATGTCCGCCCCGAAACTCACGAGTTGCGACTGCACCAGATGCGTGTCGTACTCGTTCATCTGACACCCGTAGGTGACGATGTGGGCACGCACGTTAGAAGTCCCTCAGGTTGTATTTCCAAAAGCACATGCTGGCAATTCTAGCGACCACCACGCAACCCGAATGTCACAGGGCCGCCTCATAGCGACAGTGCGATGATTTCCGAACGCATCAACTCGGAGCACAAGAACTTCTGAGTTTTCAGTGACATCACGGAGATTGGCGGCGATGTGCGACAGTTCACACAGCCCATCGTGTTCCTTGAGGCTGGACACGCGCCTGAATGGGGAAGTCAATATCGCAGGTTGTCCTTCGGTTTGGTTTCGATAGTCACTTATCTTCATCGTTTGTGTTTACGGGTGACGCCTCATCGTGCTTCGTGTCAGCATCGATTGCTCGAGCATAGGCTTCCTGCATCTCTTGGAAGCGAGCCTTTCTTGATGGATTCCACCATCTAGATTGAGCCAAATCGGACTCTCTATACGGTTTGACGAATTTGGGATAAAGGAACACAAATATGACGCGATGGCGGCTATGGCATATCCGGCTGCTGAGCCTATGTTTGCATAGTTTATTCCAGAGGGGGAATGTCTAAAGCGAGGTTTTTGAGATCCTACGCCAACGCTAAAGCTCATTCTCTCTAGGCCTTTCTGCAAATCTGGAAATAATCCAAAGGCCTCAGATGTAATATAACTGCTAACTGCTACGAAAATGATTAAAATAGGTATAAAAAATAACCAGAGTAAACCACCGAACCATCCATTATCCCTAGCGAACAATAAAAAAATAAAGACGAGGGCGGATAATATAATTCCGTCTATGAAGCCAAACACACAACCTGCTAAAAATTCCAATTATGATGCTCCTTTTCCGATAAAGTCACTCTGTGTCATTTAGCCCAGAAATTTCTGCATGAAATATAAAAAACCGTTGATTCTATTGTGAACATCTATCTGAGCGTAATCATGTGAGCATTCATTTTTTGCACCCACGCTCAGCCGGACGGATGGATTCCGGGGCCTTTCCCACGCCCCCGCGCAGGCAGGGGCAGCGTTCAGGATTCTAGCGGGTTGGGGGGCAGCGGTTGGAGGCGGCAGGTGCGGTCCCGCGCCGACGCCGCGCGAGGCACACTGAAGGCGTGACCAGCCTGAACGCCGCCCCCGCTGAGCCCGCCCTGACGGCCATTCCGTTCTGGCGGCGGCTGATGTTCACCTTCCCCGCGTCGTACGCGTTCCTGTCGCTGGGTGTCGGCACGCAGCCGATCCTGCATCTGGAAGGTCTGCCAGTCGTGCGGCAGCTCGCGGACGTGGTCAGCCGCGCGGTGTTTCAGGTGCCGGTGCCGCCCATTCCCCAACCGACGGGCAGTGGGGACACTGCGTTCGACTGGGCGTGGACGCTGTGCCTGCTGCTGCTGGCGGTGGCCGCCGGGCTGGTCTGGGCCGAGCGGCAGCGGTCGGCCCCTACCGCTGTTCAGCGGGTGGCGCTGCGGACGTTCCTGCGGGCGGTGCTGATCTGGTGGCTGACCATGTACGGGCTGAGCAAGTTCGCGTTCTCGCAGTTCGGATTGATCGGCAGCTGGCAACTGGCGGGCACGTACGGTGAATCCAGTCCGATGGGGCTGCTGTGGCGGTTCATGGCGGCCAGTCCCGGGTATCAGCTCGTGGCGGGCGTGGCCGAGGTGCTGCCCGCGCTGCTGCTCCTGCACCGCCGCACCGTGACGGCAGGCGCACTGGTCGCGGCGATCACCATGACGAACGTGTTCGCGCTGAACCTCTTCTACGACGTGCCGGTGAAACTCTTCAGTGGTCACCTGCTGCTGGCGGCGCTGCTGCTCCTGGCGCTGGACGCGCGGCGACTGCGGGCTGCGTTCACCGGAGGCGCGGTGGCGGCGGCTCCGTGGGCGCCGCGTCCGGTGTGGCGGCGGGTGCTGCCGTGGCTGCTCACGGCGCTGATCACGGTGCACGTGGGGCTCAGCTTCCGCACGGGCCTGCAGACGCTGCGGGAGGACCGGGAGTTCACGCAGTCCATTTCGGCTCCGCTCAAGTCCCGTGGGTTCAACCTCATTCAGGAGAAGCCGTTCAACCGGTAGGCAGGCTCAGGGCTGCGCGGGCACGGGGCGCAGGCTGACGCCATAGCTGAGGGCTTCGCGGCCCAGCAGGACGGTCCGCAGGTGCCCGTCCAGACTGACTGTTCCGTCGGTGTCGCGCCGCACGACGTACAGGTTCGCGCGGTGCGCGCCGTTCTCGAACAGCTGCAGGGTGATCTCGGTGCCGTCCACGAGCCGTTTGAAGCTGCCGCTCCCGGCGTACACCTTGCGGCTTTCCAGGTTCACGAGGCTGCCGCTGGCGCGCCCGTCGCGTTCCACGAGGCCCAGCGTCAGGCGGTACGGAACGCGTCCGGTGGGGCCGTTGCCTTCGCCCTCGTACACGCCGTTGACCTGCCGTTCCAGGGGCGTGATCGCGGGGAAGTACGCGCCCCACGCGCAGCCGCTCAGGGCGGGCGTCAGGAGCAGGGTGGCGGTCAGCGCGGGGCGGGCGAGGGTGCGGGGGCGCATGCGGGGCAGGGTACGCGCGGCTCATGAAGCGGGGCTGATGGGGAAGCGGGTGTGGGCGCGTGGTCATTTCTGCTTGCGCGCGGGGCGCAGGTGGGAACAATGAGAGGTACGCTGCTGCCGCTGAGTATCCCCGCTGTCTACCTGAGGCGGGCCGCAGGCGACTTTCCCTCTGGAGGTCCCCGTGGAGTCAACCTGTCCTGCCCCCGTGCCCGCGCTGCGGACGCTGGGTGAACTGAGTGTCGGCGGGGTGGTTCAGAGGCCCAAGCCGCTGCTGCTGCTGGCGTACCTGTCCCTGGAGGGCCGTCAGTCCCGCGCGCGGCTGGCGCGATTGTTCTGGCCGGAGTCCCGCAACGCGCTGAACAGTCTGGCGCAGCACCTGATCCGCCTGCGGCCCCTGGGCGCGGTGCTGCGCGAGGGTCCCGGCTGGCTGGAGGCGACCGTCACGACCGACGCGCACCTGTTCCGGGATCACCTGACGACCGGGGACGCGCGCGGCGCGCTGGACGTGTACGGCGGGGAGTTCCTGTGCGGGCTGGACGTGCCGCTGGGCGCGGAACTGGAGGAATGGGTGCTGTCCACGCGCGAGGCGCTGGCCGGGGGCGCGCGTGCGGCGCACCTGACGCTGGCGGAGGCCGCGCGGGACGGGGGGCGCAGTGTCGAGGCGGCCCGTCACGCGGAGGCGGCGTTCACGTTGCCGGGCGCCGCGCCGTTCGAGGAGCCTGAACTGCGGCGCCTGCTGGCGGTGCTGCCGCTGCACTCGCCACTGCGGGGCGCGGCGGCGCGCGAGTGGCGGGAGGTGCGCGGCCCGCTGCTGCTCGCGCCGCCCACGCCGTCCCAGGACGCCCCGGTGCGGCCGGAAGCGCCCATCGTGGGCCTGGATGACCTGATCATTCGGGTGCTGGACAGCCTGGAGGCGCGGAAGGTGGTGTTCATCAGCGGCGAGGCGGGCAGCGGCAAGAGTGCCGTGTGGGACGCGCTGCGTCCGCACCTTGGGGGGGTGCCGTGCACGTCGTCCGTCGCGCTGCCGGGCGATTCGGCCGCGCCGCTGAGCACGTACCAGCGGACGGTGGACGACCTGCTGCGGGACCTGCGGGCGCGTCCCTGCGCCGGTCTGCCCTCGGCGGTCGAGGCGCGGCTGCGGACGCTGTCGGCGCAGCCGGTCACGCCGGACGCGTTCGCGGCGGTCGTGGCGCTCCTGGCGGAGGTCTTCCCGCGTGGCGGGGTGGGCTGGACGGACGACTTCCATCACTGGGACGCGGCGTCGCACGCGTTCGCGGTGCACCTGACGCAGCGGGCGTGGCTGGAGGGCTCGCGGCACTCGGTGCTCGTCGCGTACCGCCCGGACGAACTGGGCGAACCGTACCGGGCGCGGAACGCGGCGCTGGTGGACGCGGGGGCCGCCGTGGAGTTCCGCCTGCCGCCGCTGGGCCGCGCGGCGTGCGAGGCGCTCGCGCAGCACTTCCTGCCGGGTGTGCGGGACGCGCAACTGGACGCCCTGCACCGCTTCAGTGGCGGGCATCCGGGCGTGCTGCGCGCCGTGCTGGAGGACGCCCGTGCGCGCGGCGACCTGCCCGAGGCGCTGCTGGTCCCGCCCGGCCCGACCCGTGACGGGCTGGCGCGGCGGATCGGGGCGGTGCGGGGCGCGGCGCTGGATGTGCTGCGGGTGCTGGCGCTGGGCGTCCCGCCGGAGCGCCTGAGTGTCCCGTGGCTCGCCGCACTCCTGGGCCGTCCGGAACGTGCCGTGCTGGACGCCGTGGACGCCCTGACGCAGGGCGGCTGGCTGACCCGCGCGGGCCTGCCGAGCGGCGCGCTGGCGCAGGTGGTGCTGGACGGCCTGCCGGACCTGACGGGCGCGCACCTGCGGGCGCGCATCGCGGCCCTGCCCGTCCAGGGGGCGGCCGTGACGCTGCACTGAACGTCCCCCCGATCCCGGGTCCAGGGACGTTCGGTGCGGGCGGTTCAGCGCACGCGGTTCAGGGTGACGGGGTAACTGAGGCCGTTCACGCGCAGCGTGCCGCTCAGGCGGGTGGCGGTGACGGTGGCGGACAGGGTGCCGCTGGCCTTCAGGGGCACGTTGCTGATGCCGAAGCCCAGCAGGCTGGCGTTCAGGCGGGGGGTGTCGCCAGGGTCGATCTTCGCGGTCAGCGTCTCGCCGTCCGGGGTAGGGAGTTGCGTGCCGGTCAGAGTGAAGGTGTCGCCGCTGCTGAGGTTGCGGTACTCGCCTCGGACCTCGTGCGTGCCTGGGTTCACGGTGTACGTGACGCGCAGCTTCTGCGGGAGGAGCAGGAAGCGGGCCTCACCCTCGTAGGTGTACGTCGGCTGGATCTGTGTGGTGGGCGCGCACGCGGTCAGCAGCGCCAGGGCAGGGAGGAGGTGAAGGGGTTTCATGCACCGTCCAGGGTACGTTCCAGCGCGCGGGCCAGGCCCAGCAGGCGGTCGTCCTGTCCGTGCGGGGCGATCAGCTGCGCGCCGATGAACGCAGTGCGGGTCGGCAGGGCCACCACGGGCGCGCCCAGCAGACTGAACGGCGCGGTGAGGCGCAGCACTGCCCGGCGCAGCGGCGTGGGGCCGTCCGGCAGCAGCACCTCGTCCTGGCCCTGCGCGGGGGGCGGGGTGGGCACCGCCGGGGCGAGAAGCAGGTCGAAGCGGGTCAGCAGGTCGTTCAGCTGCGCGCGGTACGCGGCGCGGCGCTCGTGGGCGGCCTGCACCTCCGCGTCCGTCAGGGCCGCGCCCTGCCGCAGCGAGGCCAGCGTGAACGGCAGGAAGCCCGGATCGTCCAGGTGCAGCGCCTCGCGGTGAACCTGCGCCGCCTCGCTCAGCACGATCGGGGAGTACGCGTCCAGCACCTCGGGGAAGTCCACGTCCTCCACGGTCGCGCCCGCGCCGGTGAGGGCGCCCGCCACGTCGCGCAGCGCCGCGCGGACGTCCTCCGTGACCCAGCCGCCGGGCAGCCACAGGCCCACCCGCAGGCCACCCAGGGCCGCCTCCGGCACCGTCTGCCCGGTCAGGGCCTCGTGGACGCGCGTGACGGTCGCCACGTCCCGCGCCAGCGGTCCCGCGTGATCGCACGTCACGGACAGGGGCAGCACGCCGTCCGTCGGCCACGCCGGATGATCCCTGGTGGGTTTGAAGCCCACCACGCCGCACCACGCGGCGGGCACGCGGACGCTGCCGCCCGTGTCCGTCCCCAGCGCGAAGTCCACCTGTTTCAGCGCCACGCTGACCGCCGCGCCGCTGCTGCTCCCGCCCGGCACGCGGCCCGGCAGGAACGGGTGGTCCGTGCCTCCGAAGCCGTTGACGCCCGTGATGCCCAGCGCGATCTCATGCAGGTGCGTCTTCCCGACCGCCGACGCGCCCAGCGCCAGTAGCCGCGTCACCAGCGGACTCGGGCCGGGGTCCGGAACGGGCGCGCGGGTACTGGCCCGCAGCGGCCACCCCGCCACGCCGAACAGGTCCTTCACGCTGAACGTCAACCCCGCCAGAGGCCCACCGGGCGCGCCGGGCAGGGGAGAGGCCGGACGGAACGCCCAGGCCCGCTGCGGGTCCGGAACGGCAGAAGTGGCGTCAGTCACGCCCGCAGCGTAGCGCGGAGGGCAAGGGCTGTGAGCCGTGAGCTCTGAGCCGTAAGGAGGCACGCTCGTGCTGCGCTCAGAGCCCAGAGCCCCTTCCACTCAGAACGGGATGATCGGGTCCTGCTTCCACTGCCCCTGCGACAGCGTGAACGGCCCGAACGGCTGCAGGCCCAGCGGCCCGAGGTCGGCGGTGAAGCCTCCGTCCAGCCGGTACGTGACGAGCTGCCCGCGCGCGACCTTCAGGAACGACGCGGCGGTGTTCAGGGTCACGAGCACGCTGACCTCTGCCACCTGATCGGCGCTGCCCCGCGCGGGCAGGGCGACGTTCGGGAAGTTCACGTCCCCCACGTTCGCCCCGTCGATGATCAGCGACCCCGCGAGGTTCGCGACGCGCAGCGGCAGCGGGTTGGGGTTCGTGACGCGCAGGTTCACGGTCAGGTTCGCCACGGGCGCCCGCCCGAAGCCCCCCGGCAGGGTCAGGCTGGTCAGGCGCACGCCCTGAACCTCCACCTGCGGCACCTGAATGACCTGCTGCAGGGGCGCGCAGGCTCCCAGGAGCAGGGCGGGAAGGACGGCGGTCAGGGCAGGCAGGGCGCGCATGCGGGCAGGGTAGCGCGCGGAGCTCACGCGAAACTGACCGGCACCTGCGGGTGCCGCGCGGCTCTTTGCTACGCTGAACCGCGTATGCCACCCCGCTTCCCCCTGCGCGCCGCCCTGCTGGGTGGCCTGCTCGCCGCCCCCGCCCTGACCCAGGCGCACGCCACCAGCCTGAACTTCGGCGTGTCGTACACGAATCCCACCGGCACCTGGGATTTCCCGGTGTGGGGTCGGCTGGGCGTGGACGACCTGAGCGTCGGAGGCGGCCCCCTGACCTCCGGGACGCTGAGCGCGGCCGTGTCCACCCGCGCCCTGAGCGTCGGGTACCGCCAGGGGTTGAGCCTGCCGCCCCTGGCGACCGTGGCGGCCCGCACGGACCTGACGGTCACCTGGAACCGCCTGTACCGCCTGAGCACCCGCGTGAACGCCAGTGCCGGGCCGGTCGCCGTGAGTGGCGGCGGCACGACCTTCACGCTGCCCGCCACCGGCAGTGACCCGCTCGCCCTGTACGCCGAGGCGCCCACCGACCTGCGCCTGAGCGGCTGGAACGCCGACCTGAATGTCCGGTACCGCGTGAACCGTGACGTGGTGGCGGTGCTGGGCGGCGAGTTCGGCCCGCAGGCGCACGGGACGCTCGGCGTGGAGGGCCGCCGCGCCCTGACCCGCGTCGTGCCGCCCGACCCGGCGGACGTACCGGAGGACGCCGGGGACACTGGGGACGGCAGTGACCCCGCGCCCGTCCCCGACCCGGAAACCGAGGTGACCGGGACCGTCACCTGGCGCGCCGGGGCGCGGGGCGGCGCGGACCTGCTGGCCGTCACGGGCGGCGTCGGGTACGCCACCCCGGCGGGCGTCACCCTGAACCTCGACGGGCTGCTGGGCGTCAGCGACTGGCGTAGCCGCCCGAACACCCTGAACGGCCACATCACCTGGGGCGTGGGCGGCAGCGTCGCCGCCCCGGACCTGCTGGGCGAGGGCAGCACCCTGCGTGCCTACGCCGCGTACGAACCCTGGCGGGCCGCCGCGTCCCCCCTGCGGGTCGGCGTGAACGCCAGTGTGCCCGCCGGGAGCGGCGCCGTGAACGTGGACGTCGCCGGTGGGCGCGGGCGCGACGGCGCGCTGGGCTTCGGCGTGAAGGTCGGGTACAGTTTCGACCTTGCCCGCCCCTGAACCGCCCGCCTTCTTCGGACCCTCAGTCGACCCTGGATCGCCCGGCCCGGACCTGACCGGATTGTGACGATAAATCCCGTCCTGGCGCGACGTTAAACCTTCCGTCAGCCCCGCGCTTCCCTTCTCATGAGGGCGCGCGGGATACTGCCACGCATGAGCAAACGACTGACCCTGACCCTCCTCGCGGGCCTCCTGAGCGTCGCGGGCGCGCAGTCCGCGCAGGACATCGTGAACAAGGTGGACGCCGCCCAGAAGGCCGCCAGGGACGTCTCCTTCCGCCTCAGCGGCAACGCCAGCTTCGACAGCGCCGCGCAGAAGATCGACCTGACCGTCAAGGCCATCCCCGCCCAGAGCCTCGCCCGCGTGCAGTTCATGGCGCCCGACGCCCTGGCCGACAACGTCATCGTCGCCGACAAGACCGAGATCCGGCAGTACATGTACCTCACCAACCAGATCACCGTCACCAGCGCCCAGAAGGCCGCGCAGCAGGCCGGGCTGGGCCTGGACTTCACGCAACTGACGAACACCGCCAGCATGCTCGCCCGCTACAACGTCAAGCTGATCGGCACGACCGGTACGGCCGGGAAGCGCGTGTACCAGCTGGAAGCCACGCCCAAGACCGGCGGCAGCGACAGCAGCCGCGTCTGGATCACCGAGGCCGGCTGGCGCCCCACCCGCATCCAGCTGCTCAGCGGCGGCAAGACCATCGCCGACTTGACCGTCAGCAGCTACAAGGTGAACAGTGGCGTCACCGCCGCTGCGATCCGCATGCTCCCCAAGGACGCGCAGATCATCAAGCAGTAACGCACGAGGCAGGGGGGCGGGACGCAGAGCAGGAAGCGTCCCGCCCCCTCCGCTGCACGCCGCTTGGCTGCAGACTGCTCGCCCGCCTGGGCAGGGCGGCGCCTCCGCGGATCTGATGGCCGGGGTGATTCCAGTTCATCCGGAGTCACCCGAAAGCCCCATTGCCCTTCCGTCGTTCACACCCTTCTGGGGCAGAGGGGACAACGGAACGCGACCACGTCGGAGGCGAGTCGTTTCTCTCTGGTGCCAGACCTTGTCTTCAGGCACAGGACCCGCGGATGTGGTCGCGCGATGGTGTTCGGGGGGCTCCATCCGGCTCGTTCGCCTGATCTTGCAGGTTCAGGCAGGCAGACCCTGCATGCGTTCGGCTTCAGTAAGTCGTTTGACAGAATGTCGTTGCAACGATTAATTTATGTCCAGCGCCGACCGGACACGTCCGGACCGCTACCCTGAACCCATGCCCGACACCCCCACCCCCGGCGCGCCCGGCAGCCTGCAGCACCGCGCCTACCTCGCCCTGCAACGCCTCGCGCTGCACCAGCAACGCCAGGGCGCCGACCTGTTTCGCGACCACGGCCTCAGCGCCCCGCAGTTCAACGTCCTGCGCATCCTGCGCGGCGCCGCAGACGGCGGCCTGACCTGCAGCGAGATCAGCGACCGCCTCCTCGACCACGACCCCGACGTCACCCGCCTCCTCGACCGCCTCCAGAAGGCCGGACTGGTCACCCGCGACCGCGACCGCCCCGACCGCCGCATCGTCGCCACCCGCCTCACCGACGCCGGACGCGACCTGCTGACCCGCCTCGACCCACCCCTGACCGACCTGCACGCCCGGCAGTTCGCGCACCTGACCGACACGCAACTGCGCGACCTGATCAGCCTGCTCACCGCGGTCACCTCACCGGAGGACACCCCATGACCACCCGCATCGCGCCCGCCCTGAACCCCGACCTCGCCCTGCTGCTGCTGCGCCTCGCCACCGGCTTGGTGTTCGTCATGCACGGCGCGCAGAAGTTCTTCACGTACACCCTGCCCGGTACCACCCAGGCCTTCACGCAGATGGGCGTGCCCGTCCCCGGCATCAGCGCCCCCGTGGTCGCCACCGTCGAACTGCTGGGCGGCCTGCTGCTGATCCTGGGTGTGTACAGCCGCGCCGCCGGGGTGCTTCTCGCTGTGAACATGCTCGTCGCCATCGCGCTGGTGCACCTGAAAGCCGGGTTCTTCAACCCGGGCGGCCTGGAATTCCCGCTCGTGCTGCTCGCTGCCAGCCTCGCCGTGGCGTTCGCCGGACCGGGCCGCCTGCGCGCCCCCATCGGGCACCCCTGAGCGTAGGGGAGACGTCGCGCCGGGCCTGGGGTGATCCCGCGGCCCGGCGCGTTTCATGCTCCGGCACCCCTCCCGCCGGTTCGGTGAAAGGGGAGACCAATGCCCGCCGGGCGCGGTGCTACGCTCCGGACATGACCGCACCCGCCCCACCCCCGCAGCGGGCGACCTGCTGCCCCGCGCCGCACGCGGCGACCGCCTGACCCACGCCGAGATCGAGGCGCTGTACCACCAGCCCCTCCCGGACGTGGCCGCCGTCGCCCACCACCTGCGCCTCGCGCGGCGCGACCCGGACACCGTCACGTTCCTGATCGACCGGAACATCAACTACACGAACATCTGCAACGTCGGCTGCAACTTCTGCGCCTTCTACCGCACCCGCCGCCAGAAAGACAGCTACACCCTGGACTACGAGCAGATCAGCCACAAGATCCGCGAACTCGAAGCGGTCGGCGGCACCCGCATCCTGCTGCAGGGCGGCGTGAACCCCGACCTGGGCCTGGACTACTACACGGGCCTGCTGCGGCACGTCAAGGCCAACCACCCCACCATCCGCATCGACGCCTTCTCCCCGGAAGAAGTGCTGTTCATGGAGAAGACCTTCGGCCTGAGCCTCGACGAGCTGCTCGACACGCTGATCGAGGCGGGCCTCGACGGACTGCCCGGCGCCGGGGGGGAGATCCTGGAGGACGACGTGCGGGCCAAGGCTGCCCCCGCGCGCATCCGCAGCGAGGACTGGTTCCGCATCATCGACGCCGCGCAGCGCAAGGGCCTGTACACCATCGCCACCATGGTCATCGGCTTCGGCGAGACCTACGCGCAGCGCGCCAACCACCTCCTGAAGATCCGCGAGCAGCAGGACAAGGCGAACCGCGACTACGACGGCAACGGCTTCTCCGGCTTCGCCATGTGGACCCTGCAGACCGAACACACCCGCCTGCACGGCAAGGCGCCCGGCGCGACCGCGCACGAGTACCTCCAGCAGCTCGCCATTGCCCGCATCGCGCTGGACAACATCCCCAACATCCAGGCGTCCTGGCCCGCGCAGGGCTTCAAGGTCGGGCAGGCCGCGCTGTACTACGGCGCCAACGACCTCGGCTCCACCATGCTGGAGGAGAACGTCGTCTCGGCCGCCGCCGGACATGACCGCCACCAGGCGACCGTCCGCGAACTGGTCCGCATCGCCGTGGACGCCGGATTCACGCCCGCCATCCGCAACAGCCGCTTCCAGATCATCGAGCGGCCCGACGCGCAGGCCATCCTGAACCGCGCCGACGCGAACCCCGAGGGGAACCGCGCCGTCGGCTCCGCGGGCTGACCCGTCCCCACGCGGCCCGGCTCCTCACGTGATACGGGATTCAAGTGATTCCACATCATCCGGAGTCGCCCGGTGGCCCCCTCACCCTTCCGTCGCTTCGCTCCACTGCTGCGCAGCTCTGCGAGTCCCTCCCTCTCCCACAGGGGGAGAGGGGACAACGGAAGGCAATCACGTTGGAAGCAAGTCAATTTAATCCCGTATGAGAGGCCGGGCCGCCGCCTTTCCGTCAGCGCTGGACGTGCTGGGAGAGTACGAGCGCCTCTGTCACGAACAGCGCCCAGCCCCACCGAGCGTCAACATGAGCACGCAGGCCATCCCACCTCCCCCGGCCCTCATGCCCGCGTGCTCTGCTGCACCTGCGCCCCGAGGACGCCCGCCGTGCCGACCCTGACCACCATCTTCTGCGAGACCCGACCCCACACCCAGGAGCCCGCCGAGTGGACCGGCGAGGCCCGCTTCCTGCTCGACCCGCCCGGCGACCTGCTCGGCGCCCTGCACGCCGCGCACCTGCACGACCTGGGCCACCCGGACGACCTGAGCGTCCAGGTCAGCGCCGAGGCCCTGTTCGA
Organism: Deinococcus sp. JMULE3; assembly: GCF_013337115.1. Classification (NCBI taxonomy): domain Bacteria; kingdom Thermotogati; phylum Deinococcota; class Deinococci; order Deinococcales; family Deinococcaceae; genus Deinococcus; species Deinococcus sp. JMULE3. The sequence goes on along the minus strand of NZ_SGWE01000004.1, from coordinate 417,410 downwards.
GGACGGCGAGATCACCGGCCGCACCGTCCTGAGCGCCGCCGATCTCGCCACGCTGACCGCGCACCTGCCCGAAGCGCACCACGCCCGCGTGCTCGCCTGGGCCGCGTTCGCGTACGCGCTGGAAGGGCAGGGGAACGACGCGCGGTTCGTCATCTGGTTCGTCGAGTAGAGCGCCGGGCAGCGAACGGCCCCGCCGGGCACAGGCGGGGCCGTTCAATTCAGGAGAGGTCCAGGGGTCACGCCGCGCCGGGCAGGTCGGTTCCACCGCACTCCGGCGCGGAACCGTCCAGTTGCACCTGCCGGGCGACGTCCTCCATGACCTCGCCGTACAGGCGCGCCCCCACACCCGGCAGCCACGCCAGTTCCAGCGTGACGTCGCCCAGGTCTGCATGGACGCTGCGATGATGCCAGCCCGGCCCTTCGGCCTCCAGCATGAACTGGGTGGCCTGCACGAGAATTCTCACGCGGCCCTCTTCCGTCCGCGTATCGCTGAAGTGACGGGTGACATTCATGCCATCAGCATACGCAGCGGCCCTGACCGGATTCATACGCCAAAGTGATGATCGGCTGATCGGCGTGCGCCCACACGGCGTTCACCGTCCCGGACCGCGCCGCCCGCCTGCCCTCACGTCAGGGGGGAAGAGGTGACTCCGGACGCGTCCCGCAGGGCCTTTTCCGCCCGTCCGGTGGCGGGGCGTCTTGAGGTGCCGGTTCGCGCGGTCCTGTCAGGATCTGACAGCGCCCGCCGCGCCCGTCTACACACCTGCGCCCCGCCTGCACCGGCACTCCCGTAGACTCCGGGCATGTTCAACCCACCACGACGCCGGAACGCGCCCACTGCGGTGCTTCTTCTTCGTTGGGGGCGTTGAGCGCAGCCCAGCGTTCATCCACACGCCCCCGGAAGCGAGCAGCGACCGGGGGCGTGTCTTTCCTGGGGAGGTTTCATCATGGGAATGACGATTGCAGAGAAGATCCTCGCCGCGCACAGCGGGCACGACCACGTCGTCCCGGGCCAGCTGATCGAGTGCCGCACCGACTGGGTGCTGTGCCATGAGATCACCACGCCCGCCGCGCTGCGCATGCTCGAGGAACGCGGCATGGATCAGGTGTTCAACCCCGACCAGATCGTCGCGGTGCCCGACCACTCGGTGCCCGCCATGAACATCAAGGCCGCGAAGATGTACCAGAAACTCAAGAGCTGGGTGCACGAGAAGGGCATCAAGCACTTCTTCGACGTGGGGCGCGGCGGCATCGCGCACGTCGTGCTGGAGAACACCGGCCTGATGAAACCCGGCCAGACGCTCGTCAGCGGCGACAGTCACACCTGCAACGCGGGCGCGCTGGGTACCTTCGCGACCGGCGTGGGCAGCACCGACCTCGCGGGCGCCATCTACGCTGGGAAGGTGTGGTTCAAGGTGCCCGAGACCATGCTGATCCGCGTGACCGGGCAGGCCCAGCCGGGCGTGACGCCCAAGGACATCGTGCTGGAGGTCATCAAGCGCATCGGCGCGGACGGCGCGAACTACATGGTCATGGAGTGGGTCGGGGACTACATCGATAACCTCGACATGGAGGGCCGCTTCACCCTGACGAACATGGCCATCGAGGCCGGCGGGAAGACCGGGATCGTCGCCGTGGACGACACCACCCGCGCGTACATGAGCGCCCGCGGCGTCACGCCCGACGCGTACACCGAGTACCAGTCCGACGCGGACGCCAGCTTCAAGGTGATCGTCGAGGTGGACGCCTCGCAGGTCGAACCGACCGTCGCGTACCCGCACATTCCCAGCAACGGCCGCGTGGCGGGCAGCGACCGCATTGCCGTGTCGCACGCGTACGTGGGCAGTTGCACGAACGGCCGCATCAGCGACCTGCGCGACGTGGCCCGCATCCTCAAGGGCCGCAAGGTCGCCGAGGGCGTGCAGATGATCGTCGTGCCCGCCACGCAGGCCATCTGGAAACAGGCCGCGCAGGAGGGCCTGCTGGAGACCTTCGTGGACGCCGGGGCGAGCGTCAGCTACCCCAGTTGCGGCGCGTGCCTGGGCATGCACTCCGGGGTTCTGGGGCCGGACGACGTGTGCATCAGCTCCTCTAACCGCAACTTCGTGGGCCGCATGGGCGATCCCAGTGCGCAGATCTACCTCGCCAGTCCGGCCACCGTCGCCGCGAGCGCCGTCGCGGGCTTCATCAGCGACCCGCGCGCGTACAACGACACCATCAACGCCGCCGACTGACCGGCCGCGACCCGAAGTCAAGGGGAGGAGAGAAGCGTGGATCTGAACATTCTGCTGGCCGTCGCGGCCATTCACACGGTGGTGCTCGTGATCCCAGGCCCGGACGTGCTGCTCGTCAGCCAGACCGCCCTGGCCCGTACCCGCCGCGCGGCGCTGCTGGCCGGACTGGGCGTCGTGCTGGGCATCGCGTGCTGGGCGGCGCTGGCGCTGCTGGGCATCGGACTGCTGTTCCAGGCGTTCCCGTGGATTCACGGCGCCGTCAAGGTCGCGGGCGGCATGTACCTGCTGTGGATGGGCGTGAACCTCTGGCGCAGCAGCGCCCGGCCGGACGCGCAGGCCGCGCCCATCCAGGCGCCACTGAGCGACCTCGCCGCGCTGCGCGCCGGGTTCCTGACAAACATCAGCAACCCCAAGGCCGCCGTGTTCTTCGGCAGCGTGTTCAGCGGCGTGCTCGGCGCGCACGCGGGCACCGGGCTGAAACTCGCGGCCTTCGCCGTGATCGTGGGCCTCAGCGTGGGCTGGTTCGCGCTGGTCGCTGCGGGCATGTCCACCGCGCCCATGCAGCGCGCCTACCTGCGCGCCCGCCGGGCCGTGGACCGCGTGGCGGGCACCCTGATGCTGGGCTTCGGAGGGCTGCTGCTCGCGTCCCGCGAGTAAGCTGGGGGCACCATGGGTGAAGCGAAACGCCGCAAACAACTGGGTCTGATGCCCACCGTCCATCCCTTCGACGCGCAACTGGACGCCGACGGCACGCTGACGTTCACGCAGGCGCCCGACGACGCCGCGCTGCGCGGGAAGATCGAACAGGCCCTGCGCCTCGCGCTGCCGTACGGCGCCGCGTGGGACAGCCAGTTCCGCACGCAGCTCGTCCTGCACGGCCGGGTGGACGGCACGCTGACCACCGCCGAGGACGTCGCCGCCCTGCCGGTCGCGCCGCACCGGCACGTCGCGGGGGAACTCACGACCGGCGGGCAGCCGCACGAGGGTGACATCCGCGTGGACGGCGGGCACGTCCGCCTGCGCGGCGTGCAGCACTCGTTCGACGGGCAGCGCTGGGAGACCTTCCCCGCGAACGCCGACCCGAACGTCGCCGTGCGCCGCCTCCTGAACCACCCCGCCGCGCGCCTGACCGGCGAGACCGTCGCCTCGCTGACCGTCGAGCAGTACCGCGAGGGCCGCACCGACATCGACCCCGAACCACCCGCCGAGCTGCTCGAAGCCATCGAGGAACTCGCCCGCGAGTACCACGGTGAAACCGACGCCGAGTGGCTGGAGATCCACCGCGAACTCGCCCCGGACGCCGGGGACGAGAGCCCGGTCGCCAAGCGCATCGTGTTCGACCTCACCCAGCCCTCGCCCCTGCAGACGCCGTTCAGCCGCGCCTTCGCGGTCCTCGGCAACATCGAGGTCGTCCCGCAGGAGGGCAGCGCCGCCTACTCCCTGGACGGCGAGGAATGGGTGTCGTACGCGGACGGTCAGACCTTCGAGGGCGGCCTGCCCGCCGAACTCGCCGACATCTTCGACCTGGAGACCGTGCCCGTCACCGTGTACGCCGACGGCCGCGTCGAATGGGACGAGAACGAGATTCCCGACGAGCACGCCGATCGCCTGCGCACCGAACTGCGCGACACGACCGGCGCCGGCACCCCCGACGACTGGGCCAGGTGGACCCGGCAGATGCTGGAGAACGTGTACGCCGAGGAACTCGTGATCCCTGACGGTACCGACCTGCCCGTCCCGACCGCCGTGCGCCTCGACATTCCCCTCGACGCCCTGACCGACCCGGACCCCCTCGCGCAGACCTTCATGGAATCCGAGGTGACCTTCGACGGTCAGTCGTGGCGCGACCTGTACGACGAGGAACTCCCCGAGGAACTCAGCGCCGTCGCCCATCCCGGCGGGCTGAACTGACATGGACCTGCCCGGCCTGTTCATCACCGGAGCCGCGCTGTTCGCGCTCTGGATGGCGTGCCGGGTTCCGGGTCAGGGAAGGCGCGCGCCGCTCACCTCCGCGTGGGGACCGCTGCTGCTCGGCGTGATCCTGGCGCTGTACACCTTCCGCGAGATGCCCCTCTGGGCGCATCTGCCCTTTCCCTACGCCCTGCTGGTCTGGGCCGCCGTCACGGTCCTGAGCCTGATCCTGGGTCTGACCATGATCCTGCGCGGCCACCTGCGCGGCTGGCCCTGGCTGGGCTTCGGCCTGTCCGTCCTGGGCGCGGTCGCCGTGGCCCTGCTCCATAACTCACTCACGTCCGGCGACCCGATCCTGGGGTCGCCCCCCACTCCCGGAGGTCACCATGCCTAAAGTGCACGTGTTTGCCCGTGATCACATCAACACTGACGAGATCATTCCCGCCCGCCACCTGACCACCGACGTGGAGAGCGAACTCGCGAAGTACGCCATGGAGGACTACGACAGGGACTTCGTGCGGCGCGTGCAGCCCGGCGACATCATCGTGGCCGGCGCGGACTTCGGGTGCGGCAGCAGCCGCGAGCACGCCGTCTGGGCGCTGCGCGGCGCGGGTGTGGCGGCCGTGATCGCCCCGAACTTCGCGCGGATCTACTACCGCAACAGCATCAACAACGGCTTCCTGGCACTGGAATGCGACGGCATCGTGGAAGCCTTCCAGGACGGCGATCCGGCCGACCTGGACCTGACGGGCGGCACGATCACGAACACCCGCACCGGGCAGAGCCTGACGTTCGTGCCCGTTCCGCAGTTCGCGCTGGACGTTCAGAAGGCCGGGGGCTGGCTGGAGTACATGAAGGCGAACGATCAGGCGGCGCTGGAAGCCGAGACCCTGAACGCCCACTCCACTCAGGCCGGTCACGGCCACCCCGGACAGGAGGAACAGCATGCCTAAGATCGTCACCCTGCCCGGCGACGGGATCGGCCCCGAGGTCACCGCCGCCGCCGTCGCCGTCCTGCGCGAGGTCGCGCCCGACGTCACCATCGAGGAGCACCTGATCGGTGGGATCGCCTACGACACGCACGGCGACCCGTTCCCGCAGGTCACCCGCGACGCCCTGAAAGACGCCGACGCGGTGCTGCTGGGCACGGTGGGCGGCGCGCAGGACAGCGCCTGGAACCTCCTGCCCCGGCACCTGCGCCCCGAGAGCGGCCTGCTCGCGCTGCGCAAGGCGCTGGGGTGTTATGCGAACCTGCGCCCCGTGCGCGTGCAGCCCGGCCTGGAGCACCTCTCGCCGCTGAAGGCGGAACTGGCGCGCGGCGTGGACATCCTGATCGTGCGTGAACTGCTGGGCGGCGTGTACTTCGACGGGGACCGCAAGATCGACGGGGACACCGCGTACAACACCATGCGCTACACCACCCCCGAGGTCGAACGCGTCGCCCGCGTGGCCTTCTGGGCCGCCGAGCAGCGCAAGGGCCGCGTGACCAGCGTGGACAAGGCCAACGTGCTGGAAGTCAGCGAACTGTGGCGCCGCGACGTCACCGCCCTGCGCGACCGCGAGTACCGCGGCATCCACCTGAACCACGAGTACGTTGACAGCGTCGCCATGCTGATCGTGTCCGACCCCAGCCGCTACGACGTGATCGTCACCGAGAACCTCTTCGGCGACATCCTCAGCGACCTCGCCGCCGTCATTCCCGGCAGCCTCGGCCTGATGCCCAGCGCCAGCCTGGGGGACGGCGCGGGCCTGTTCGAACCCATCCACGGCAGCGCCCCCGACATCGCCGGGAAGGGCGTCGCGAACCCCGCCGCCGCGATCATGAGCGCCGGGATGCTCCTGCGCCACGGCCTCAAACGCCCCGAGGGCGCCAACCAGATCGACCGCGCCGTCGCCCTGGCCCTGCGCGAACACCCCACCCGCGACCTGGGCGGCAGGGCCGACACGCAGACCTTCACCCGCGCCGTCCTCAGCGCGCTGGAAACCTCGCCCGCCGTCGGCTGAACCCGGCACGAGGGGCGGCGGGTCACTCCGAGATGGGGGAGAGGCCCGCCGCCTTCCCTTGCCTTCAGGGCCGTTCGAGGTGATCCAGGCGGTCGCGCAGATCATCCACCTGCCGTTGAAGTGCAGCGCGTTTCCGGGCGCCGCGCATCAACCACATCAGCGGCAGCGCCACCAGCAGAGCGATAAAGAGGGTGGCCACAAGCAGCATCACGAGTTCAAGAGGTCCGAGTGACATACCTCACCGTACGCACGTGCGGCCCGGATGGTTGCCGCACCCGCTGTTCACGCCGCACCCGCTGTTCACGCCGCCCCGCGCGGCGCATGCTGGGGGCATGACCGACGCCGTGACCTTCCCCACCCCCGGCCGCATCCCGTACCCCGGCGGGTGCGTGCTGGAACCCGCCCCTTACGCGCTGGACTGGCTGCTGAAATGGCCCGCCGACGTGACCGTGAACGGCACGCTGCACGCGGGCGTGCCCGTGTTCCCGCTGCTGCGCAAGCTGCTGCGTGACCCCGCCGCGCACGGCCTCACCCCCGAGCAGGCGCAGGCGGCCCGCGACCGCTTCCTGGACACCGCCGGGCAGGCCCTGGAGGCCGAGGGCGGGCAGCGCGCGTGGCTGGAACGGGAATTCCGCTGAGCCCGGACCACTCAGCGCCCGGCTGGCTGGACGCCCTGACCCTCCCGCCGGCGCAGCCCGGCGAAACCCGCCACGCGCAGGTCACCCGCACGCTGCGCACCGCGATCACGCGCGGCCTGCTGCCCGAAGGCACCCGACTGCCCGGGCACCGCCGCCTCGCCGAGCACCTGGGCGTGGCGCGCAACACCCTGGTGGACGCCCTGGCGCAGCTGGAACTGGAGGGGTACGTGCAGGCGCAGGGCCGCAGCGGCACCCGCGTCAGCGTCCCCGCCCACGCGCCGCCCCCACCCGCGACCACGACGTTGCCCCTGAGCGCCTGGGCCCAGCGTGCCCTGGCCGGACAGATCGAGGACGCGGGTGGCGAGTACCTCGTGGATTTCCGCGTCGGCCAGCCCGTCCCGGACCTGTACCCGGAAGCCGCGTGGACGCAGGCCCTGGCCCGCCGCGCCGCACAGGCCCTGCGCGCCGGACAGCCCGACGATCCCCTCGGCCCCCTGGAGACCCGCCGCGCGCTGGCCGCGCACCTGAACGCCGAACGCGGCGCGCAGGTCACGCCCGACATGATCCTCCTGACCGGCGGGACGCAGGGCGCGCTGGACGCCCTGGCCCGCGTCTTCCTCGAACCGGGCCGGGTCGCCGCCGTCGAGGACCCCACCTACCCCGGCGCGCGCGCCGCGCTGGCCGCCACCGGCGCGCAGGTGCAGCCCGTCCCCGTGGACGATCAGGGCGTCCGGCCGGACCGGCTGCCCGCACAGGCCACCCTGCTGTACGTCACGCCCGGCTGCCAGTACCCCACAGGCGCCGCGCTGCCCGCCACGCGGCGGCAGGCGCTGATCACCTGGGCGCGCCGCGGCGGCGCGTTCATCCTGGAAGACGACTACGCCGCCGACCTGTACCACGCCGCACGCCCACCCGCCGTCCTGCAGGGCGTCGCACCCGACCGCGTGATCCTGCTCGGCTCGTTCAGCAAGAGCCTCGCGCCCGTCACCCGCAGCGGCTTCCTGGTCGCCCCGCCCGACGTCGTGCGCGTCCTGGCCGCCACCCGGCCCCTCACCGACCGCGTGCCGGGCCGCCTGGACGCCCTGGCCCTCGCGGACGTGCTCGCCAGCGGCGCGTACAGCCGCCACCTGCGCCGCGCCCGCGCGACCCTCACGCACCGCCGCGACGTGCTCACGCACGAACTCGCCACGCACCTGCCCGGCTGGACGCCCCACCCGGCGCCCGGCGGACTGCACCTCTACCTGCCGCTCCCACCGGCATGGACCGAGGACCGCGCCCTGAACCGCGCGGCCATTCACGGCGTCGCCGTCGGTGCTGTGGCCCCCCTCGCTCAGGACCGGCACCCGCCCGCCGTGCTGCTCGGCTTCGCTCACCTGAAGGTCGAGCAGCTCAGGACCGGCGCGGCCCGCCTCGGCGCCGCCTGGAGTCGGCCGGACTGAAGTCAGTTCAAGCGGCAGTGTGGCGCACACACCGCCCCCTTCGGGTTAGACTCGGTGGAATGCGGTTGCTGCTTGCTGCCCTGGCCCTGGTCCTGACGCTGATGTACTTCACGTTCGGACTCCGGTTCGGCTATGTCACCCTGACACCCACCTACATGCTGAACGCCACAGGCGAGAGCCGCTACGGCTTCATCACCTACGAGGACGATCAATCTGTTGGCGTCCGGGGTGTATGCGACGTCCGCAAGGGCAACGTCACGGTGCGCCTGCTCGACCCCGCCGGGGTGCAGGTGGCCGGACAGGTGTGCCCCAAAGGCAAGTGGGCACTGAACGCGCTGGGTAAAGGACGGAACGGCACGTACGAGCTCGTCATGGAGTACAAGGACTTTACCGGCATCATCGACATCAACGAGGCGCGCGAGTAACGACAGAACGGTCCCTGCGAACCACTCCGTACACGCGGGTGTGTCCCACAGATCTGCGAACCAGAGAAGAAAACAAAACCGGGTCCAGCGCCTGGAGTCAGCACCCCGAACTTCTTCCGGGTGATCAACGAACCGGTCTGCATCCATAGAGTTCCCACGCCGGTACACTGCCCTCATGACCACGGCGCCCACCAAGCTCGTCCCGACCAACAGCTCGGGGCGTGCGACCACCCGCCAGAACCTCGTCACCATCGGCCTGGCGTGGTGGCTGATCGCGGGCGTGTTCACGGACGGCTGGGCGCACAACCAGTTCGGCGAGACGCTGGAGACGTTCTTCACGCCCTGGCACGCCGCGTTCTACAGCGGCTTCCTGGCGGTCGCCGGGTGGTGCCTGTTCCTCGCGGCGCAGGGCTGGCGCGAAGGTCGACGCGGCCTGAGCGCCTTCCCGGACGGGTACCACCTCGCCGCGCTGGGCGTGCCGATCTTCGCGCTCGGTGGCGTCGGAGACCTGACGTGGCACACCGTGCTGGGCATCGAGGTCGGCATCGAGGCGCTGCTGTCCCCCACGCACCTCCTGCTGTTCCTCGGCGCGATGCTGATCGCCGCGTCCCCACTGAACGCCGCGTGGCGCAGCCCTGAGCCGCGCGCCGCCCGCCCGGTCGTCCGCTGGGTCGCCACGCTGAGTGCCACGAGCCTGCTCGCCATGACCGCGTTCATGCACATGTACCTGTGGGGCCTCCTGACCGTCCCGCAGGGAATGGGCTACGTGCAGACGCGCGGGGAACTGGGCACCCTCCTCCTGACTGCCGTGATCATGGCCGCGCCGCCCCTGCTCCTGCTGCGCCGCTTCACCCTGCCGTTCGGGGCGGTCGCCGTCATGTACGGCGTCACGAACCTCGGCATGACCCTCATGATCCTCCCCGGCAATGTCCGCGTGCCGCTGCTGGCGGTCGCCACCGGCCTCCTGATCGACGTGTGGCACGCCCTCCTGCGCCCCGCACCCAGCCGCCCCTGGCACCTGCGCGCCTTCGCGTTCCTCCTGCCCCTCAGCGTCTGGGTGCCGTACCTCGGCGACGCCGTGTGGCGCGGCCAGACCAGCCTCAGCCTCGAACTGTGGCTCGGCGTGGCCGTCATGACCGCCCTCGGCGGCCTGGCACTCAGCGCCCTCATCTTCCCCGCACCCGTCCCGGAGGAAGCGGTCTGAGGGTCGAACGGTCGAAGATTCAGGCCGTTGCGTTTTGGACTCTTCGACCCTCAGACCCTTTGACGGCCCCTCAGTGCATCCCGTGCGGCGCTGGGAGCGGCTGCGCGCCGCGTGCCTTCAGGAGGCTGTCCAGGGTGCGGATCTCACCGGACTGCGTGGCGGTCACCTGCTGGGCGAGACCAGCGACGAGCGGCTGACGACTATCTGTGAGGGGCCGGGCCATGAGTAGTGCGCCCTGGTGGTGGCGGCGCATCAGGCGCAGGTACTGCGTTTCGGCCTCGCGGGCGGGCAGGGTCTTCAGGGACAGGAGTTCGTCCCGCGTGGCCATGCCCATCATGCCCGCGTGCATCGCGTTCGGCTGGGAGCCGTCCGGGGCGTTCCAGCGGCGCAGCCACGCCTCCATCTGCCGGTTCTGTTCCTCCTGACCCAGCTGAATGTCCAGCGCCAGGGAACGCACCGAGCGGTCTACCGCGACCTTCAGCACGAGGACGCTCATCGTGACCGCCTGATCGTGATGCAAGCGCATGTCCTGCACGAAGCGCACCTCCGGACTGCCCGGCGCGGGCGTGACCGGGCGGGGCTGGGCCAGCAGCAGCGCGCCGCCCACCCCCAGGCCCGCCAGGACGACCAGCGCGCCGCGCCGCCTCATATGAGCTCCGATTGAATGGTTCGCCAGAACCGTTCAATCCGAGCGGATGCGACTCGCAGAGCTGCCCCGCAGAGAAGGAGCAGAGCGGAGTCCGGGCGTGGAGTTGGCAACCCGGTGGTGTTCCGGGTGGAGGGCGAAATAGACGGACTCCGCCTCACGCGACCGTCACGCCCCGCACCCCTCCTGCCCCTGCCGGTCGAAGTGCCGCTGCCGCTCCCGGAATGCCGCCTTCTGCTCCGGCGTGGTCCGCGCGTGGCAGTGCTCGCAACTGACGCCCTCCTCGAACAGCGCGTGCGCCCGCTCGGCCTCACCCAGCGGCCAGCCGCACGAGTGGCACATCACCGCCGCGCCCTCGCGCAGGCCATGCCCGACCGTCACGCGCCCGTCGAAGACGAAACACTCGCCGTCCCAGCGGCTCTGCTCCTGCGGCACGTCCTCCAGGTACTGCAGAATCCCGCCCCGCAGGTGAAACACGTCCTGATACCCGCGCTGCCGCAGCAGACTCGTGCTCTTCTCACAGCGGATGCCGCCCGTGCAGAACATCGCCACGCGCTTCCCCCGCAGTTCGTCGGCGTGCTCGTCCAGCCACGCCGGGAACTCCCGGAACGACTCGATCCCCGGATCCACCGCGCCCCGGAACGTCCCGGCCTTCACCTCGTACCGGTTGCGCGTGTCGATCACGACCACGTCCTCCGACTCGATCAGCGCGTTCCAGTCGTGTGGCTCGACGTACTGCCCGACCTCCCGCTCCGGCGCGACCGGCACGCCCAGCGTCACGATCTCCCGCTTCAGCCGCACCTTGAACCGCTTAAAAGGCTGCGCCGACGCGCCGGACTCCTTGTACTCCAGCCCCGCGAAGCCCTCCGTGAGCAGCGCCGCGTGCAGCGCGTCGATGCCCGCGCGGCTCCCCGCGACCGTCCCGTTGATCCCCTCGGACGCCACGATCAGCGTCCCACACAGTCCCCCCGCCTCACCGAGCGCCAGCAGCCGCTCCCGCAGACCCGCCGGGTCCGCCACCGCCCGGAACTGATACAGCGCCGCCACCACGAACGGCGCGGAAGAAGACATTTCAGGGGCAGGGTGAGGCACGACCGACATCCGACACAGGATAGCGGACGGGTGGAAAGTGTAATGGTGGATCGCGTGGGTGTGTCACCCTGCTTTCGTGGCGACTACATTCGACGTCTACCCGGGCCGGGTGGAACTGCCCACGACGCGCCAGGTGCTCTCGCTGGGCTGTCTCAAGCTGGACGCATACCTCAAATGGGGCTTCCTCAGAGCAATCCCGTTCAGGTTCAGCTCCTGACCAGCGGCACTCACGAGGGTCAGGGCCTGCTTCTCGATGCGCCGTTTGCCTGCACGGCGAACGCCTACTTCTGGTTTACGGTGCAGGACGTGGCTGGAGGCACCAGTGCTTACTTCAAGCAACTTGACTTGGAGGGGTTCGAGCAGACTTTCGGGCTGCCTATCGAAGCAGATAGGACTGATCTCTCCGCTGTGTTCGATACCGCGCGAATCAGCGGACACTGGTGGTACTTCCGACGCTCGGCGGGGCAGTCGGCACTGATCAACATTCTGTACGGTTGTCTCGCCTCCGCTCTGGCGGAGCTGACCCATGGCGTCGTGTATTCGGATGATGGAGCGTGGGATTTCGAGCTCTTCCCAGCCTTGCCACAGGAGTTCGACCGCTGGTTCATGCGGCCGGAATATGCGCTGAGCCAAGAGAGAAAGCAGTGGGCCGGGCAGATCAGAGACAGTCTGCTGAAGGAAATGATTTCGGAGTAACTCGCTCCCATCTGAGCCCTTCGGCGCATTTCCTGTTCGGGCCCTTCTGTTAGCCTTGCGGGCGTGTCTGTGCCGTCTACCCTGATTGCTGCGTCGAACGTGTCGGTGTTGTTCGGCGAGCGGGTGGTGCTGGACGGCGTGGGTGTGGGTGTGTCACTGGGTGAGCGGGTGGCGCTCCTGGGTCGGAACGGGGCGGGGAAGACGACGCTGCTGCGGGTGCTGGTCGGGGAGCGGGTGCCGGAGGAGGGTGAGGTCTGGAGCGCGGATGGGTTGCGGGTGGCGGTGCTGGAGCAGCATCACGCGCATCCGGCGGGGCGGAGTGTGCGGTCGCTGGTGGACGCGGCGCATCCGTACCGGGCGCTGGAGGTGAGTCTGCTTGAGCTGGAGGCGGACCTGGGTGATCCGGAGGTGCTGGCGCGCTGGTCGGCGCTGCACGCGCACCTGGAGGACGTGGAGGCGTTCCGCTGGCCGTCGCGCGTGGCGCGGGTGCTGGGGATGCTGGACCTGACGCGCTTTCTGGACCGGGACGCGAGCACGCTGTCCGGGGGGGAGCGGACGCGGCTGGCGCTGGCGCTGGCCCTGGCGCGTGAACCGGACCTGCTGGTGCTGGATGAACCGACGAACCATCTGGATATCCGCATGCGCGAGTGGCTGGAGGGGTGGCTGCGGGCGTTCCGGGGTGGGGTGCTTCTGACCAGTCATGACCGGGAGTTTCTGGACGCAGTGGCGACGCGCAGCGTGTGGCTGGAGCATGGCGGGGCGACGGGGTATCCCGGTGGGTACTCGCGGGCGTCGGCGCAGCGGGAGCTGGAGCGGCGCACGCAGGCCCGCGCGGCGCGGCTGGGGGAACGCGAGTCGCAGCGCTTGTCGAAGAGTGTGGAGGTGCTGGACCGCTGGGGTCGCCGCTCACGGGCGTTGAAGACCCGCGCGGAGCGGCAGAGCGTGCCGGAGGCGCCGCTGCCCGAGCGGCAGATCCGTATGCGCCTGCTGGCGGGCACGGCGCGTGCGCCGCTGGTGGCGTGGGGGGAGCACCTGAGCAAGGCGTACGGGGACCGGCCCGTGCTGTCAGACGCGGCGTTCCGGCTGCGGCAGGGGGACCGGGTGGCGCTGATGGGCGCGAACGGCACGGGCAAGACCACGCTGATGCGCCTGCTGTCCGGCGAACTGCACCCCGACCCGCCCGCGCCGGATCCGCTGACGGGGGAGGTCGGGTCGCCGCCTGCGCTGCGGGTTGCGCCGGGCGTGACGGTCGCCAGCCTGGATCAGACGTGGCATGGCCTGACGCCGGGGGAGGGGCTGCACGCGCAGTTCGAGCGGCGCTTCGGGCGGCAGGCGAACACCCTGCTGGGCCGCGCGGGGTTCGGCGCGGACGACTGGCCGAAAACCCCGGAGGTGCTGTCGGGCGGCGAGCGGGCGCGGGCGGGGCTGGCCCTCGTGAGTGGCCTGCGGGCGGACCTGCTGCTGCTGGACGAACCCACGAACCACCTGGATGTGGAGGCGCTGCTGGCGCTGGAGGGCGCGGTGCAGGCGTACGGGGGCGCGGTGGTGATCGTCACGCACGACCGCCGCTTCGCGCGGGAGGTCGCCACGCGCCTGTGGGTGATCGAGGACGCCGCGCTGCGCGAGGTGAGCGGCTGGGGCAGCCGCGAGTACCTCGACCCGGCGGCGACATTGCAGGGCGACCCGCCTCCACCGCCGCCGCCGCCCACGCCCCGGCAGCGCCTCGCGCCGCTGGAGGCCCAGCTTTCTGCCCTGCGCGCGGAACTGGACCGCCCGCCCGGCAGCCTGACCGGGCGCGAGGAGGCCCGCGTGAGAGCCCAGGCGCACGCCGTGCAGCAGGGCCTGTACTGGCTGTACTCGCAGGTGTGGAGCGCCCCGCAGTTCGACGCGGAGGTCCGCGAGCCGCCCCTGACCGTCCGCGCGCAGCGTCTCGGCGACTCGGGCGGGATGTTCTGGGCCGCGCACGACGAGGGCTGCCCGCACCTCGCCTGGGACGGGCACACGCTCCGCTGGAACGGCGAGCCGCCCGCGTGGTTCGGCGCGGCGCTGCTGGGGGGCACGCTGCGCGTCCTGTTCGAACGCTGGAACGTGGGCCGCGTGGAACTCGGTGAAGGCGGGCCGGTCCTGACCCGCCGGGCATACTTCGAGCGGGTGGGCCTCGTGCCGGGACGTGGCGGGCACATCGGGCGCTGATCCCGGTGCCCACAGGGAACGGCGAGGTGCTCCCAGGAGCGTCGCGGTTCCCAGGGCGGCGCCGCAGTCGGCATCACTGATCGCAGGGTACGGAGCGGGCGTGACACGTTCCGGGGCAGATTCCACCGACCCCGCCCGGAACGCGGAGGTTCATCGCCACGAGTTCCGCCACTTGCCCGGCCACCGCGCGGGCGCCGTCCGGGGCGAGTGGGCAAGTCAATCTGCGGCCCTCGATCAGTCGGCAGCGCTGAGGAGACGGCCGAGCAGCAGCAGCTCCTGCGGGTAGGGGGCGTTCTCGGCGTCCAGGATGGTCCGCCAGCGGCGCAGCCAGTCCAGGCTCGCGGCCCGGTCGGGCAGGGTGCGCAGGGCGTGGGCGGTCAGCGGCGCGGCGTTCTCGTCGGTGGGATCGTCCAGCAGCAGCGGCCACAGCACCTCCAGCGTCTGCGCGGCGGGCAGGGTCGCGGCGCGGCGCAGGGTCGCGGCGCGCCACAGGCCGTGCAGGTGCAGGCGCAGCAGGATCACGTCCGGCTGGTCCTCGCCCGGCAGGAACGGTCCGCCGTAGAGCCGCAGGACCTCCTGATCATCCCCGGCCTGCGCGGCGTTCAGGAACGCCTGCACGTCCACGCGTGCGAGGGTCAGGCGGTACGTGCCCTGCGCGCTCAGTTCGATGCTCGCGGCGTCCCCCAGCTGGGACCGGAGTCTGGAGACGCTCTTGCGCAGGTTGCCGTACGCGACGGCGTCCGGCACGTCCGGCCACAGGTTCACGCACAGTCCGTCGCGGGTCAGCAGGGCCGGGCGTCCCCCCAGCTGCCCGGCGAGCAGCAGGGCCAGCAGGTGCCGGGTGGTCCGCCCCCGCCACGGGACCGCCTCGCCCGCGACGTCCACCGTGAAGCGGCCCAGGGTCCGCAGCGACCGGACCGCGCCCGTGGTGGGCACGTCCGGAACGTCGAGCTGTATAGCCGCGTCCCGGTGCACGGCGCGGCTCAGGTCGGCGAGGCCACCCAGGCCCAGCGGGCGGGCCACGTCCTGCGCCTGGGTGGCCAGCGTCCGCGCCGACCCCGCGTCGCCGCGCAGGGCGCGCAGCGTGCCCAGCCCCATGAGGGCCTGGGCGAGCATGGGCGGCGCCCCTCCGGCCTGCGCGACGCGCGCCGCCTCCTCGAACCGGCGCTGGGCGGCGTCCCACTCCTGCAGCCGGGCGTGCGCGTGGCCCCGCACGACCTCGCCCTCGGCCTGCAGCCACGCGTTGCCCGGCGCGTCCCAGTCGCTCAGGACCGACAGCGCCGCGCGCGGGTCACCCGTCAGGAGGTGCAGGTACGCCGCGATCATGCCCGTCGTGCGGAACGCCTGGGGGGCGCGCGGGTCGCGCAGGACCGCCCGGGCGAGCCGCACGTCGCCGCGCAGCGCGAGGCACAGCGCCCGGAACGCGCTGGCGTTCAGCGCCCACATCGCCCGGCCCGCCCGGCGGCCCACCCGCCAGGACTCCAGGAAGTGCCCGGCCGCGGCGCGCAGGTCCCCGCGCAGCCACGCCACCATGCCCAGGTTGTGCTGCGCGGCGGCCAGTTGCGGCAGGTGCGCGCGGCTGCGGCACAGGCTGATCGAGGACCGGGCGGCCCGCTCGGCTTCCGGCAGGTCGCACGCGGACAGGCGCGTGACCGCCAGGGACGTCAGGACCAGCACGCGGGCGTGATGATCCCCGGTCCGCACGGCCTCGTCCTGCGCCTCCCGCAGGCACGCCGCGGCCTCCTCACGCAGCCCCAGGTGGTCAAGGGTCGCGGCCAGCCACATCAGGCTCCGCAGGAACGGCAGGCCGCCGTCCCGCCGCAGGGTCCGCACGGCCACCTCGCCCTCGCGCCGGGCGTCGTCGTACGCGCCGCGTGAGAACAGCAGCCGCCCCCAGACCGCGCGGGCGTACGCGGCCGCCGCGCCGCTGCTGCCCCGCATGGCCCGCAGCGCCACCGCCTCGCCCTCGGCCACCCGGTCAAGTTCCCGCAGGGTCAGGGCCAGCAGGCACAGCTCGGCGGGACGCTCGGCGATCCCGAACAGGTCGGCCGCCTCGTGCAGGCGGCCCAGGTCGCGCAGGACCTGCGCGCGCAGCAGCGTGACGCCGCGCCCCGCGCCGAGCAGGTCCGGCTCTTCCAGCAGGGCCAGCGCGCCGCGCAGGTCCCCCTGCGCCCAGCGGACCCGCGCACGCGCCAGCCCCCACGCCGGCGCCCGCCGGTGCCCCGGCGCGCCGTCCAGCAGGGCCTGCAGGTGCTCCAGCGCCTCGGCCGGGCGGCCCTGACGCAGCGCCTCCGCCGCGGCCCGCTGCGTCAGGGGCAGGTCCAGCTGACCGGACCGGCGGGCGTGCAGGGCGCGCAGGCCCGTGCTGGACTCGTGTGTAAGGGCCTGCGCGTGCAGCGCCCGCACCTGCGCCAGGGACAGCTGGCCCAGCACCGCGCCGGACAGGTCCGGCGAACTCAGCGTCCACACCACCTGCGTGCCGTGCGTGACTGGCCGCACCAGTCGAAGCGCCTGCGCGCGCCGCTGCGCCGGTACGAACGGGCCGCCGGACCGCGCCGCCCACTCGTCCGCACCCAGGGGCCGCCCGGCCACCGCCAGGGTCGCCAGCACCCCGAGCACCTCCGGTTCGGCCGCCGCAGCCAGCAGCGTCAGGTCGGACGGGTCCTGATCCAGCAGGGCGTCCACCCCGCCGTGGTACACCCAGGTGCTGTCCTCGCGGCGCAGACCGCCCAGCTGAATCAACTGCCGCACGGCGTCCAGCAGCGGTCCGGCCCGCGTGTCACCCCGCCCCCCGAGCCACCCGAGCAGTTCCGGTGGGGGCGCGCCGCGCAGCGCCGAGCGCAGCAGTGCCTCTACCTGCTCCGGCGGGAGTGGCCCCAGCGGCAGTTCCAGCGGGGCAGGCCCTCCGGTGAGCGTGGCGGTCGCCTGCCAGCCCTGCCACAGCGGTCCGGGCAGCGTCTGCGCGGTCCCGAGCAGCAGCGCGGGCGTGCCCAGACGCGTCAGGTGGTGCCACAGCAGGTTCAGCCGGGTCAGGTCCTCGTTCGGCCAGGTGTCCAGCGCGTCCAGGTGCAGGCACACGCCACCGGCGCGGCGGGCCAGGTCGTCCAGCGCATCGGCCTGCGCCTGCACCTGTTCCGGCAGGGACCGCCGCGCCGCGTCCGGCAGGTGAAGGAACGCCCCGCCGCTCAGGACCTGATCGGGCCGCCACTGCCGGGACCACTGGGTCTGCAGCCAGCTTTTCCCGACGCCGGACTCGCCCGTGAGGAGCGCCGCGGCGGGCTGCGCGCACTTCTGCACGTCCTGCCACGCCTGCGTCAGCGCCGACCACGCGGCGGCGTGGAACGTGGAAGCTGGCCCCATGAAACCATGATGTCACACGTCCGGACGGCACCTGCGCGTGGGCGTCACGCTATACTCGCGCGCATGGAAGACCTCATCAAGGGCCGCCTCGGCGGAGCGGACGGCTACGGCATCCGCTGCGTCATCGACGGCGACACGATCACGGGCCGCGCGGGCGGCAAGCTGCACGGCAAGGACATCAACCTCGAGATCACCGAACGCGGCGTGCAGGGCACCGTCGGCGCCGACAGCGTGAAGATCGAGCTGGAAGACGGCGAACTGCGCGGCAACGTCGGCGCGCAGAAACTCACGCTGCGTGGCGTGGACCGCGTGACCGGCTTCATGGGGGAACCCATCGTCGGCTGGAACGTCGTGGCGCAGCAGACCGGCGAGAAACTCGTCGGGCAGCTGGGCAGCACCGTCCTGGGCCGCCCCTTCGAGCTGGACCTGGGCAGCGCCCCCGGCTGGGTGGGCACCCTGGTGGCCGTCGTGGCCTTCTACGCGCTGGAACCCCGCGCGAACGTCACTGTCTGATTGACGATCTGAGTAGCGCCGCCCCTGCTGTCTGCGGGGGCGGCGCTGCTCATGGCTGTGTTTCATGGCTGGGTGCCGGGGCAGGGAGGGGATGCGCCCCCCGCCCCCCGCCTCACCGGCCGAACAGGTAGCGCACCCCGAAGCGGAACACCGCGCCGCGTTCGCCGTTCTCCACGCCGAAGCTGACGTTGGTGCGGTCGTTCACGTTGTACCCGACGCTGAAGGTCGGCCGGATCGACTGGAGGTTCAGGCCCTTCAGGGGCGTGCTGACCTTGAACGTGAAGCGGCTGTCGGGCGCGGTGTACTCGGCGTTGATCAGCCCCTCGCCGCTGAGGTCCACCTGGTACTGCAGGTACAGGTCGCGGGTCAGGTACGACCCGAGCGTGATGGTCGCGCCGACCGTGCCGTTCTCCACGCTCAGGTTCGGCGTCAGGCGGAACACGTCCAGCCCGAACGCGTTGGCGATGGTCCGTTCGAATTCGCCCAGCACGAACACGTTCAGTGCCGTCTGGATGGCGCTCGATCCCAGCGCGCCCAGGTTGCTGGGCAGCGCGGCGAGGTTCGGGACGCCGGTGGCGACCAGCGCGTACAGTTCCGCCTCGCCGTAGGGCAGGCCGGTGTCGGGGTCGGCGCAACTGCTGCCCTCGGCGGTGCAGCGCAGCGTGGTCGTCAGGTCCAGTACGGGCGTGCCGTTGCGGGTGACGAACTCGCCGCTGAGTTCCAGTGTGACCGGCACGCGCTGGCGGGTGGTGACGGCGGTGACGGTCCCGCTGGCCTGCACGGTGAAGCGCGGGTAGAGGTTGTCGCCGCTGAACGTGACGCTGCTGTCCTGCAGCGCGAACTCGTTCTCGCGCAGGTACACGAAGCCGCGCTGCGAGCGCACCTCGCCGCTCAGGCGCGGGCGGTCGCCGCTGCCCGCGAGGGTCAGGTCGCCCGTGAACTCGGCCCGCACGAGGTTCTCGTCGATGCGGATGCCGTTCGTGGCGCGGATGGGAATGTCCTCGAACACCAGCCGCTGCAGGAAGGGTCGCGCGGGCGCCGGGGCGTCCGCCTGCGCCGCTTTCGGGAAGGTCGTGAATTCCTCGGGCAGGGGACTGACGAAGTTGTCGGTGGTGCGGCCCGTGCCGGTGTCGGTGCTGCTCTGGCCGGGCGCGGGGATGGTGGTGGGGGCGTTCACGCGGCCCAGGATCAGCCGTGCGAAGTCGGCCGCGCCGGTCACGCGGATCACGCTGCCGTCGTCCACGGCGCGCAGGTCGGCGTTCAGGGCGCTCTCGCGGCCGTAGATGACCGCCAGCGGCAGGTTGTAGTTCCGCGCGGCGAGACTCAGGTCCCAGCGGGGCGAGAGCGTCCCGGTCAGGCTGAGCGTCCCGGCGCCGCTGGCGGCCGTGCTGCTGCGACTCTGGGCGTCCACCGTCCAGCGGCCGTCGCTCTGCTGCGCGAGGGTCGCGGTGGTGTTCGGCAGTGCGCCCAGCGCCTGCGGGGCCAGCAGGCCCGTGAAGGTCACGCGCGTGCCGCTCAGGCGTCCCAGCGTGAGCTGCCCGGCGACGTCCAGCGTGCCGTCCGTGCCGACGGTCCCGCCGGTCAGGACCCGGCCGCCCGCCGTGAACGCGCCGCTGTCCGGCAGGTCCCCGGCGAACTGCGGCACGCTGAGGCTCAGGCCCGCCACGCTGCCGCGCAGGTTCTGCGCGCGGATCAGGCCGCGCGGCCGGTCGTACGTCCCGGCGGCACTGACCGTCAGGGTGCCCTTCAGGCTGGGCGTCAGGTCCACCAGTCCCGGCACGAGGCGCAGCACCGGCGTGAAGGTGGTGTCCGTGAACTGCGCGCTGAGGTTCACGTTCTCGCGGGTGTACTGGCCGCGCACGTCCCAGGTGCCGGCACCGCCCAGCTGGATGTTCACGCCGCGCAGTTCACGCGCCGCGAAGTCCAGCGTGCCGCTCCCGGTCAGGGTCTCGGTCACGGCCGCCTCGCCCTCGCCGCTGGTGGCACTGACGCGGATGCGTTCAGCCACGACGTTCAGCGTCCCGGCGGGCGGGTCGGCCAGCGGGAAGCGGAAGCGGGCCACGCCGGTCACGACGCCCTCGCCGGGCGTCTGCCCGGTGAAGGCCCCCACGAGCGCCCCGACCGGCAGGGCGCGCAGGCTGCCCTGTCCGAACACCTCGCCGCCGCTGAGGCCCGCCGTGAAGTCCGACTCGCCCAGGAAGCCACGGATGCGCCAGTCCGCGCCGACCTGCGTGCCCTCCAGGCGGGCCGGGAGGGTGCGGGTGCCGACCGTCAGCGCGTCGGCGCGCAGCACGAAGGTGCCGCCCCCGTCCCGCAGGTTCGCCTCGCCGCTCACGCGGCCCGACAGTGCCGGGGCGATCTTCAGGTCCCGGACCTCCAGTTCGTCCAGGGTGGCCCGCAGGGCGTAGCCGTCCCCGGTGGGGTTCACGGCCAGGACCCCCTCCAGCGCCGGGATCAGGTCGGCGATGCCGCCGGACGCGGTCAGGTCCGCGCTGCCCATGCCGTTCCCGCCGCGCAGGTCGGCGGCGAACGTCTGCCCGTCCAGGTTCAGTGTGCCGCTCAGGCGCACGGTCTGGCCCGCCACGTCCAGCGGGTAGGCGGTCACGCCCAGTTGCCCGCGCAGGCCGTCCGCGGCGGCGCGGACGTTCACGTCGAGGCTCCCGGCGTCCTGCGTCAGGCGGCCCGTCAGGGTGCCCGTCCAGACGTCCGGGCCCTGCGCGGCGCGCAGCGTCAGCGTCCCGGCGCGCAGGGCCGCCGTGAGGTTCACGCTCGGGCGGCCCCCGGCGAGGGTCACGTCGCCGTCCAGGCTGCCGCGCAGCGCCACACCCAGGTACGGCGCGGTGAACGGCGTGTCCAGCTCCCGCACGTTCAGCGTCACGCGGCCCGAACTGGTGTCGGTGTTCACGCTGCCCACGGCGGTCAGCAGGCCCGACAGGCCCGTGACGCCCAGGCGGCCCAGGTTCAGGCCCGGCAGGTTCGCCGCGAGCTGCCCGGCCTGCCAGCGCAGCGAGCCGTCCACCAGTCCGTCCGAGACGTTCAGGTCGGCGGCCCGCAGGCTGACGCTGCCGCTGGCGCGCCACTCGCCGCGCCGTACGGACAGCTGCGCGCGCGGGTCGGCCAGGGTGCCGTCCGCCGTGACCGTCACGGCGCCCTCGGGGCGGGTCAGGCTGGCAGTGCCCAGCAGCGCCCACTCACGCGCGCCGGGGCGGGCTTCCAGCACGCCGCTGCCCTGCGCCTGCGGGCCGTCCACGAGGCGCAGTTGCACGCCGCGCGCACTGGCGACCACGCGGGCGCCCGCGCCGAGCAGGCCCGCCTCGCCCTGCGCCAGTGGCGTCCCCAGCGGACCGCTCAGGCGCAGCGTCAGCGGCTGCGTCAGCACCCCGGCGGGACCGCCCGTGACGCGCGCCGTGCCACGCCAGCCGCCCAGCCGGTCGGCGGTGACCTCCAGCGCGGCGCGCAGGCCCTGCGGTCCGCTGAGGTTCCCGCGCGCACCGAGCGCCTGCGCGCGGTTCGTGAGCTGCACGCGGCCCGCCAGGGTGCCCGAGGCGTCCACGGTCAGGTCGACGGTGCCGTCCAGCGCGGCGGTACCCGTGACCTCCAGGTCGCTGCCGAACGCGCTGGCGCCCAGGCCGCTGAGGGTCAGGCGGGTGCCGTCCAGCGCGGCGACCGTCCGGCCCGCCTGGGCGAGGGTGCCCTTCAGGCCGCTCAGCGTGCCGGACAGGGTGCCGCTCAGGTCGCCCAGCGTGACCCCGGCCAGCGCCGCGCCGCGCGTGTTCAGCGTGCCCGCCAGGGTGGGTGAGACCAGCGTGCCGCCCAGGCTGGCGCTCAGGGTCGCCTCGCCCGCGCCGCCCACCAGCGGCAGCGGCGTGACACTCAGGCGGCCCGCCAGCGCCGGAATGAGGTTAGCGCCCGGCGTGAGACTCAGCGTGCCCGCACCCAGTCGCCCGGCCGCCAGCGCGTACGTGCCGCGCCCGTCGCCGGTCAGGGTCACGGGGTCGGGCAGGCCCGCCACGCTGGCCCGCACCGCCCCGGACAGGCGCGGCCACACGCCGTTCAGATCCAGGGTCGCGCGGGTGTCACCACTGCGGACCGTGCCGTACAGGCGCGCGCGCAGGGTGCCCGCCGCGAGGTCGAGGTCGCTCGCCTCGGCATACACGGCGCCGCCCAGGCTGCCCTTCAGGGTCGCGCGGGCGTTCAGGCGCGGGTCGAGCACCCGGCCCGACGCGGTGATCAATGCCTCCAGCTGGTCGGTGGACAGCGTCACGCGGCCCGCCACGGCGGGGTCCGCGGCGCGGCCGGTGAAGGTCAGGTCCGCGCCCAGCGTGCCGCTCCCCAGCGACGCGGCGTTCAGGTACGCGGCGCTCAGGTCCCGTGCGGTCACGCGCAGCCCGCCCGGCAGCGAGCCCTGGGCGCGCAGCACGCCGTCCCGCAGGCTGCCGCTCAGGTCGGCGCTCAGCACGTCCGCGCGCGGATCGAAGGCGGCGCGGCCGTACAGGCTGAACGGCCCGGCCTGCGCCTGCTCGCCCTTCACCGCGAGGTTCTGCGCGTTCAGCGCCTCCAGCCCACCCGACAGGGTGCCGCTGGCCGTCAGGGTGCCCGCCACGGTCAGGGCGTCCACGTCCAGACCGGCGGGCAGCAGCCGCGCGGCACGCAGCCCGTCCAGGCGCAGCGACGCGGCGTAACGCCCGCTGTCCAGGGTGGCCAGTCCGCTCGAGCGCGCGCCGCTCAGCTGCACGCGGGCGTTCCCGGCGGCGTAACGGGCGCTCAGGTCACCACTCAGGTCCCCCTCGCGGTCCTGCACGGCCCCGCCGAAGGAGGCGTTCAGCGCACTCCACGACGCGCCCCCCAGGGTGGCCGCGCCGCTCAGGCGCAGCTGCTCCGCGCGGCCCCACAGGGCACCCGCGTCGAAGCTCGCCAGGGTCAGCGTGCCGCCCGGCCGCAGCGGGAGGCTGGCGGGCAGGCGCCCGGTCACGCGGGCCTCGCGGACGCCGGTGCCCAGCGTGGCGGCCACGGTCAGGTCCCCGGTGGGCGTGCCGTCCAGCAGGGCGTCCAGCGGCCCGCCGGGCACGTCACCCACCGCGCGCAGCGCTCCGCTGAAGCCCGTGCGGGCGTTCCAGCCGATCGGGCCGCGCAGCCGCACGTCCGTGTCGGCATTCACGAGCGCCGCGTTCAGGGTCAGCGCGGCGCGTTGCAGGCCACCCAGCGCGCCGGTGCCCAGGTCGCCGCGTACCTCGCCAGTCAGGGGCGCGCCGGTGAACACCGCGCGGTACGTGCCGCCCAGCAGGTGCGCCGAGACGCGCGTGCCCGCCGCGCGCAGGCCCGATGGACCGTCTGTCAGGATGCCCTGCGCCGTCACGTCCGGCCGGGCGAAGCTGCCGCGCACCTGCGCCGTGTACGTGCCGGGCAGCAGATCGGTCAGGGTCGCCTTCGCGTCCAGCTTCAGGACCGGGAACACCGGCCCGCCCGCCCGCACGGTGCCCTGCGCCAGTTCAGCCTGCGCACCGTCCACGCGCAGCGCGCCGCCCGCGTACCGTAGCGGGGCGCGGAAGGTCACGCCCGCGACCTCCCCCTGTGCGGTGGCGCGCACGTCGGCCAGAGTGCCGCCCAGTGTGACGGACGCCCGGCCCGCCTGCCCCAGCAGGGGCCGCAGGTCGCCCGCGTTCGCCGAACCGCCCAGGGTCCAGGCGCCCAGGCCCGCCCCGGACCGCTGCGCCGCACTCAGGTCCAGCGCCGCGCCCGCCACGCTGCCGCCCAGGGTCACGCGCGCCGCGCCGCCCGTCAGGGCCACGCCGGTCGCGGTGACGTTCACGGCCTTCCCGGCGTACGAGCCGTTCACGCGCAGGTTCAGCGCGTCGCCCGCCCCAGGTCCCGCGCGGCCGGTCAGGGCGGCGCGCAGGTCCTCGAAGGTCACGGCGGCGTTCGCCTGCGGGTACAGCGGGCCGCGCACGCTCAGCGCCTGCCCGCCCAGGGTGCTGCTCAGGGATGCGCTGACCTGCCCGCGCAGCAGGCTGACACTCCCGCGCGCCGACTGCCCGGCGGCCTGCACGTTCACGTCCGCGCGTCCGGTCGCCCGCGCGAAGTCCAGCTGCGGGACGCTCAGGTTCAGGCCGACGCGGCCCCGCGCGCCCGGCAGCACCGGGGTCAGCACCCGCGCGTCCAGCACGGCGCTGCGGACCGTCAGGCCCGCGCCGCCGTACGCCACCGGAATCCGCGAACCCGGGTGGGTGAGGGTGCCCCTCACGTTCAGTCCGTTGTTCCAGTCTGCGCGGGCGTCCAGTCGCAGCGGGTCACCCAGGTAGCGGGTGCCGCTCGTGAACAGCGTGGCACTGCTGCCGCCCAGCGCGACCTCCAGCCGCCCCGGCACGAGCGCCGCGCGCACGTCCGCCGGGAGGCCCGCCGCGAACGGCGCGAGGCTGGTGCTCAGCGTGCCGCCCAGCGCCGGAAGGACCGACACCCGCCCGGTCAGCGGCCCCGACGGCAGCGCCAGCAGGGTGGTCGTGCCCTGCCCGGCCAGCCGCACGGTCCCCGCCTGCTCTGTTGCGGGGCTGCTCCCCAGCGCGTAGCGCAGGCCCAGCGCTCCGGTCCAGTTTCCACCCACGTACGTCAGGCCGCCCACGGTCGCGCGCAGCCCGGTCAACGACGCGCGCAGCGGGAACGACTGCCCCGGCACGCTCAGCGCGGTCGGCCCCGCCGCGAAGCGCTGCGGTTTCAAGGTCAGGGTGCCGCGCAGGTCCGCGACGCCACCGGTCGCCGCCGCCGTGAAGTACGGCCCGGTCACGCGCAGGTTCAGACCCTCCAGCGTGGCCGGCAGCCGCACCCGTCCGGTCGCGGTGACCTCCTGTCCCGCGACGGAACCGGTCACGCGCAGCGCCCCGCGGTCCGCGCGGACCAGGAACGGCCCGGCGTTCAGGCGGCCATCCAGCACGCCGTTCCGGGCCGTCAGGGTCCCCTCCAGCCGCTGCCCGGCCAGCGTGAGGCCCTGCGCGGTCAGGTTTAGGTTGTCGAAGCCCGCCAGGGTCACGCTTGCGCGGCCCCCCTGCGCGTCA
Organism: Deinococcus sp. JMULE3; assembly: GCF_013337115.1. Taxonomy (NCBI): domain Bacteria; kingdom Thermotogati; phylum Deinococcota; class Deinococci; order Deinococcales; family Deinococcaceae; genus Deinococcus; species Deinococcus sp. JMULE3. Next base: position 392,009 of record NZ_SGWE01000004.1, on the reverse strand, counting down.
CGGACGGCGATCTGCCCACGCGGCTCCGCGCCGGTCCCCTGCACGTTCCCGTCCACGAACAGCCCGTTCCCGAGCGGCCCGCTGACATCCACGTCGTAGCGCCCGCTGGGCAGCGAGGCGGTCCCCTCGGCCCGCAGGCCCTCGCCGTCCGTCACGAGGAGATTCAGGCCGTTCCACGGCCCGCTGACCGCCAGGGTGTACTGGTCCAGCACCCCGCGCGCGTTCACGCCGCCCCGGAACGACCCGCCCGGTCCTGGCGCCCACGACGCGCGGCCCTGCACGCGCCCCGCCTGCCCGAACGCCGTCAGCGCCTGCGCGCCGCTGACCTGCACCAGCCCACTGCGCCCGTCGTACGCGGCGGTCAGGTCGCCCCACGTGCCGCTGACGCGCACGGCGGGTGTCAGGGTGCCCCGCAGGTTCACCGCCTGCGCGGGCAGCGTCACGCCCCCGAAGGACAGGATGCCCGTGCGGCCGGTCACGGCGGCCCTCAGCGCGCCGTACGGGCCGGTCACGCGGGCGTTCAGGGTCTGCCCCTGCGCCTGCACGGTCCCGCCCACCTGAATGTCGGGGAAGACCCGGCCCGCGACCTGCGCCGCCCCGCTGCCCGCCCCGCTGCCCGACGCCACGGTCAGGTTCGCAGTGATCGGCGTGCCGGAGGTGGGCTGCCGGGTCAGGCTGCCCGTGATGTCCGCCCCTGCCGCCTGCGCGTTCACGCGCGCCGACCCGCCCCGCCCCGCGAGGTTCAGGTCCAGCGTGCCGCCCAGGTCCAGGCCCGGCAGCAGGGGCCGCAGCGCGCCCAGGTTCACGCGCCCCTTTGCGGTGATGGTCTCGCCGTCCACGGTGCCGCTGGCCGTATCGCCCCGCGTCGTCAGACTGAAACGCACGCCGCTGTCCAGCGTCACGTTCCCCCGGATGTCCGCGCCCGCCACCCGCGCCTGCACCCTGTACGGGGCGCGCAGGTCCGCGTCGGCCAGGACGGTCACGCCGCCCGCGTCCGCGCGCAGGTTGGCGCTGGTGCCCCGCGCGAAAGCCGTGACCGTCACGCCCGACCCGACCGCCCGCAGCGACCCGAAGGCCTTCAGGGTGTTCGTGACCGTCACGTCCCCCGTGACCCGCAGGCCGCCCGCTGCGGCGAGGTTCCGGGCGCGCAGCCCGAACGCGTCCCCGTTCCACGTCAGGCGCTGCGAGCCCGCCGTGAACGTCCCCCGCTGCCGCACGTAGTTCAGGGCCAGCGGCCCCTGCAGCGGCTGCGGCACGCCCGGCACGGCCGCGCTCAGGGTGCCCGTCACGTCCCCGCCCGTCAGGTCGATGCGGCCCCCACCGTTCAGGGTCACGCCGCTGCCCGACAGGTCACGCGCCGCCCACGTCCCCCGGAAGTTCTTATCCAGATTCAGGCTGGCCGCGCCCAGATCCACCCGCAGGCCCCGCCGGTCGAAGGCGGCCGTGCCCGACAGGCCCGTGAACGGTCCCGCCTGCGCGTCCGTGACGCGGGCGCGCAGGTCGTCCGGCGTGCCGCTCAGGACCACGCGGGCGCCCGCCGCGCCGAAGGACGGGTTCAGCGTGGCGTTCAGGCGCGTGCCGTTCAGGTCGAAGGTGCCGCGCAGCGGACCTCCCAGCCCCTGCCCGTCGAAGGCCAGCAGGTTCTGCGCGTCGATGCGGCCCTCGACGTCCAGCGGCTTCTGCGCGAAGGTGCCGTTCAGACTCACGCGGCCCTCGCGCCCGAAGGCCCAGCGGCCCGCGAGTTTCTGCGCCGAGCCGCCCAGCGCCGTGTCCGCGCTGAACGCCAGATCGTTCGTCTGACCTGCCACGTTCCCGTCCTCGCTCAGGAAGGTGTACTCGGCGTTCGCGTCGCTGAAGCCCACGCCCGCCAGCGTCCCCGCGCCCTGCGCGTACGCCTTCACGCGCACCGTGCTCCAGCCGCCGGCCGTGACCCGCAACTTCAGGTCGCCGTCCCCGGTCGTGCCCAGCGCGCGCGCCAGTCCCGACACGGTCGGCGTGGCGTCCGCCGTGACCGACCAGTTCTGTGCCTTCAGGTCCACGCCGCCCGTCGCGGTGACCGGGCCGTTCCAGCCGCGCCCCGCGAGGTTCAGGCGGATGTCGTCCCCCCGGTGCGTGGCCGCGCCGCTGATGCCCGTGACCGTCACGAACTTCGCCTCCGACACGCGCAGCGCCGCGTCCGTCACCCGCAGGTCACCCACGATCGGACCGTCGCCGAGCACGTAACGCCCGGTGATGCGCCCCGCCGTCACGCCCGGCCAGTAGTGGTTCAGCACCCGCGCGTCCGCGTCCAGGTTCACCGTGAACACGTTCACGCCCGCCTTCTCGGCGACCAGCACGTCCGCGTTCAGGTCCCCGTCGCGGGTCGCGCCCCGCACCGCCAGCGCCCCGCCCTGCCCCGGCGTGACCGTGAAACGCCCGTCGGGTACGTTGAAGCCCGTGCCGTCCACGGTCAGGCGGGTGCGCTGCACGTCCAGGCCGCCCAGCACGACCTTCCAGCCGCCCCCGCCGCCCCCCGCGCCGCCGCCCCCGCCGAACAGCTCCTGCAGCTTCAGGTTCAGCGCCGCGTCGGACGCCTGCACGTTCAGCCGCACCACCCGCGTCAGGGGATTCACGCCCGCGACCGTCACGCCCACGCGTCCCGCCTCGCCCTTCAGGCCCGGAATGTTCACCCGCACGCCCGACAGGCCCGGCGCCCACAGCGGCCCCGTCACCCGGTCGGCACTCACGCCCGCCGGCGCCCCGAAACGCGACAGCAGCGCCCCACCCAGCAGCGCGGGCAGAAACGCCAGGAACAGCAGCAGCGCGCCCAGCACGCCCAGCACCCACCACCATGCCCGACCCCGGCGGCGGACTGGGGTCGGGGTCGGCGTGCCCTCCGGGCTCATCGGCTCGGGCGCGGCCTGTTCGTCCGTCACGTCACGGTCCTCCGGACGCTGACCCGTCACGCCTCCACCCGGCCCGGCGTTGCCCGGTCCCCCCACTGTCCACACGCTCCTGGCCGCATTCCCCGCATTCTACGCAGCGCCGCGTGAATGCCGCACCCACGGCGTCCTCACGCAACCGTCAGAAACCCACGCTTCGGGCGGGCGAAAGCCGCTAGCATGCCCCCCATGCGCCTGACCGCCCTCATCACCGGAACCGTGCAGGGCGTCGGCTACCGACGCTACGTGCAACGCCACGCCCGCGACCTGAACCTCGCCGGGTACGCCGAGAACCTCAGTGACGGCCGAGTCGAGGTCGTCGCCGAGGGCCACACGGACGACCTCGCGCGGCTGCTGCACTGGCTCAGGCGCGGCCCGCCCCACGCCCGCGTGCAGGACGTCCAGACCCAGCAGAGCGAGGCGACCGGCCTGAACGACTTCCACCTGTACTGACCCGGCAGCCCCGGCGCCGTGGCCTGCGGCAACTTCCGCCGCGCGCCCCGCGTATCCTCCGGCAGACATGACCGAACTGACCTCCCCGGTGCCGGACGACCTCGCCGCGCCCCGCACCGGCCCACCCCTGACCGCGTACGGCCTGGCGCTGCTGCCCCTGGGCCTCGCGGGTCTGCTGCCGCCCTGGGGCGCGGCGCTCCTGTGCGGGCTGTTCGCACTGGGCGTCCGTTTTCCCGTGTGGGCGCAGGCCCGCGTGCTTGGCACGCAGCTGATCATCGGGCTGAGCGTGGCGGCGCAGGTGCCCGCCGCGCTCGCGCAGCCCCGGCAGCTGCTGGTCCTGGCCGGGACGTACCTGCTGCTCAGCCTGTCCGGGTTCGCCCTGGGTGCCGGGGCGCACGCCCTGGAGGACGGGCGGCGCCGGGGCCTGCTGGCGCTGCTGCCGGGCCTGCTCGCGCCGCAGCCGGGGCTGATCCTGGCGCTGGCCGGGGGCGCCCTGGCGCGGCCCGCGCGGGACGCCCGCCACGCAGCCCGGACCGCTCCTGGCTGGTGGACCTGGGTGGCGGGCGCCGCCGTGGCCGCCGCGCTGCTCGGCACCCTGCTGCCCATGCCCCGCCCGGACATCGCGGGGGCCTTCCTGCCGACTCCCACGCAGACGGCCCAGGTCGCCCGTGAGTCCCAGGCGGCCCCGCCAGCGCCTGCTGATCCGGCCACTCCGAATCTGCTGAACCGGTCCGGGAACGTCCCTCAGCTCCAATTGGACGTGGGCGTGCCGCTGCTCCCGCCGGAGCTGGCGCTGGGCGCGGGCCTGCTGTGCCTGCTGGCGGCGGCAGGTGTGCCCCAGCTGCGCCGCCGCGCGGGCCGCCCCCCGCACCCGTCCGAGGTGCTCATGGTGGCCGGGCTGGTCCTGACGGGCCTGCTGTGGGTCGTGTCGGCCATCCTGCTGAACCTGGGGGGGCGCGCCCCCGGTCCGGCCGATTCGGGCGCGGCGCCGCCCCCGGACGAGGCGGCCCGCATGGCCGAGGCCGCCACGGGACCGGCCGCTCAGGTCGTCAGCGTGACCTGGCTCGCCCCGCTGGCGCAACTGCTGGCCCTGGCGGCCCTGCTGATCGTGGCCGCCGTGCTGCTCGTCAACCGCCGCCGCGTCGCTGCGACCGTGACAGGCACCCCGGAGCATGACGACCTCCCCACCACCTCTGCCCCGCCGGCCCCGCTGCACCGGGTGCGCGTCGCCTACCGGGAGGCGCTGGCGGCCCTGTCGGACGCCGGTCTGGGCCGCGCCGCGCACGAGACGCCCGCCGGGTACGCCGCGCGGCTCGGTGCGCACCACCCACCGCTGGCGGACCCGCTGGGCACCCTGACCGCCCTGTACGAACCCGTCCGCTACGGCGGGCAGCTGACCGACGAGCAGGCCGGACAGGCCGAGCAGGCCGCCCGCGCCGTCTTCCAGATCATCCCGACCCTCCCACCCGAAGATTCCGTCGATCACAAGGACCTGCCATGACCCACACTGCACCCACGCCCGCCTTCGCCCGCTCGATTCTCGACAACGTCGCCCAGGTCCTGGTCGGCAAGGAGGACGTCACGCGCCTCGCGCTGGCGGGCGTCCTGGCCGGGGGGCACGTCCTGCTGGAGGACGCCCCGGGCACCGGGAAGACCATGCTGGCGCGCGCGCTGGCCGTCAGCCTGGGCCTGGACTTCCGGCGCGTGCAGTTCACGCCGGACCTGCTGCCCGGCGACGTGACCGGCGTCAGCGTGTACCGCCCGGACACCCACGAGTTCCGCTTCGTGCCGGGCCCGATCTTCACCGGGGTGCTGCTCGCGGACGAGATCAACCGCGCCACGCCCAAGACGCAGTCCGCACTGCTGGAAGCCATGGCCGAGGGGCAGGTCACGGAGTCCGGCGTGACCCACCCGCTGCCCGCGCCGTTCGTGGTGATCGCCACGCAGAACCCCGTCGAGCACGAGGGCACCTACCGCCTGCCCGAAGCGCAGCTGGACCGCTTCCTGCTGAAACTCTCGGTCGGGTACCCCACGCCGGAGGAGGAGGTGCGGATGCTGGGCCGCCTGCAGGGCGAGCACCCGATCCAGGCGCTGCGGGCCGTGACGACCCCGGCGGCGCTGCTGGACGCGCAGGAGGCCGTGCGGCGCGTGTTCGTGTCGGAACCCGTGCGGGCGTACGTCGCGGGCCTGAGCGCCGCCACGCGGGCGCACCCCCTGGTCACGCTGGGCGGCGGGCCGCGCGCCAGCCTGGGATTGCAGGGCACGGCGCAGGCCCTGGCGTGGCTCGCGGGACGCTCGTTCGTCACACCGGACGACGTGCAGCGCGCCGCGACCGGCGTCCTCGCGCACCGCCTGAGCCTGCGGATCGAGGCGCGCCTGCAGGGTCAGAGTGCGGAAGGCATCGTCGCGGAGGTCCTGCGCGCCCAGCCGGTCCCGGTCGAGAACGCCGCGCACGCATGACCGCCGCGCTGCTGTGGCTGGCCCTGATCGCCGCGGTGACGGGGGGCCTGTGGTGGCTGGCCCGCCGCCCGCCCCGCGTGACCGTCACGCGTGAGGTTCCGGGCAGCGGCTTCGAGGGCGGCGGGCTGCCCCTGACCGTCACCGTCACCGTGCAGTCCCGCCGACCCCTGCGCGTCACGCTCAGCGACCCCACTCCGCGCGGCGTGGTCCCCGCTCATGAACTGACCGCCGCCGCGCTGCACATCGGGCAGACCACCCAGACCTTCACGACCACCCTGCGCCTGAACCGCCGGGGCCACTTCGAGTGGCCGGGCCTGGACCTCGCGTGGGCCGATCCGCTGGGGCTGTTCTGGCAGCAGACCACCCTGCCCGCCACGACCGCCGTCACCGTGTACCCCGGCACGCACGGCCTGCTCCTGCCGGACCTGCTGCGCCCCCTCCTCTCCGAGGGGACCCTGTCGCGGCAGCTGGGCCTCGACGACCCACTCAGCCTGCGCAGCGCCCGCGAGTACGTCACCGGGGACGCGCCGGGCCGCATCCACTGGCGCCTCAGCGCCCGCCGCGGCGAACTGGTCGTGCGGGAACCCGAACGCACCGCCGCCAGCAGCCTGACCGTCTTCGTGGACGCCAGCGCCGGGGGCAGCACCTTCGTGGACAGCGCCGCCCGGCTGGCCGCGAGCCTCCTGCGCGAGGGCCAGACGCTGGGCCTCCCGGTCGCGGCCGCCGCCGCGGGGCAGGTCACGCCCGCCGGGCGCGGCGCGGACGCCCTGCACGCCGCGCTGCACCTGCTGGCCCGGCTGGAACCCGACCCGGCGCCGCCCGCGCTGCCGGTCACGCGCGCCGGGGGGAACCTGATCATCCTCACCGCCCGCCCCAGCGCCGACCTGACCACCCAGGCGCTGCACGCCCGCGCCACCGCCAGCCGCGTCAGCATCGTCGCGCTGCCCGAAGGCTTCTACCTCGAGCCCGGCGAGCAGGCCCGGCGGCAGTGGGCGGGCCTGCCGGACGCCGTGCGGGACCTCGAACGCCGCGCCGCTGTCCTGGCCGAATCCGGCATTCTGGTCTACGTCCTGCGCGGCAACCAGAGCGTCCTGACCCTGGCGGGCTGATACGGACTCGGGTTGAACGACGGCGCACCCCGTTCAACCCGAGTGCGTATCAGGGAATGATCTGCCCGTAGTTCAGTTCCGACACGATGTTCGTGGTCTTCCCGCTGATATCGAGTTTCAATGTCCGGCCCAGCGTCCCGCCGAACACCGCCCGCTGCTGCTCGGGCGGCAGGGTGGACACCACGCTGATGTCCTGATTGCCGATGCCCGGCACGTCCACGAACAGGGTGGTCAGGCCGCCGGGCAGCACGTCGTACGAGTAACTCTGGTACCGCTGGTTCAGCGGGGTGTTCAGCACCAGCCCACCCCGGTTCAGCGGGGTGTAGTCGCCGCGCAGCGAGTCGCCCACGAACCCGTACAGGCCTTCCTCGCCCCGGTCGCGCAGGTCCCCGTACGGCGCGAACTTCCCGATGTGGCTGCTGAAGAACAGGTACACCTTGCCGCCCTTCATGAGCAGGTTCGGCCGCTCCAGTTCCTGGTTCACGCAGCGGGCCGTGAGCAGCGGGTTCAGCAGCTTCCACGCGCCCGGCGCGGTCTCCACCGCCAGCCCGATCGCGCCGTTGTGCAGCGGCATCTCGGCGTTCAGGGCGCCCAGGCCGGCGCGGAAGGTCGCGTCGCCCAGATCCTCGGGCTGGCAGGTCTGCTGGGATTTCAGGCCGCCCATGTTCCCGGTGAACACCACGTACCGCTTGCCGTCCGCCGGATTCCGGAACGCCCACGGGTCACGGAAGCCGTACAGCGGCCCCGCGTCGGACTGCGCGGCCGTCTGGTACAGCGTGCCGTCGGCGCGCAGGATCACCCGGTGCTTCCAGGTGCCGCTGAAGACCACGCGGCCACCGACGACCTCGGCTTTCACGCCGTCCGCCAGCGCGATCCGCTGCTCGAACCCGACTCCGCCCTCGTTCGGGAAGCCGCTGCCACTCTGCGGCGCGAGCTGCCCGTCTGCCGTCAGGGCGCCCCGCACGTCCCCGACGTGCTGGCGTTCCAGTACCGAAGACGGCCCCTGCACCGGCCCCTCGTTCCGCTCGCCGGTCACGGTGTAGTACACCTCGACGCTGCCGTCGGCCTTCAGCAGCGCCGAACCCGCCCAGTTGCGCGACCCGAGTACCACGCCCTCCGGGAACAGGTACCCGCCCGGCTGCCAGCTGCGCCCGTCGGTGGAGTACGAGTAGCGCAGCGTGGCGAGGTCGTGCCGCGCGCCCGGCAGCACGCTGTCGTCCACGCTGAGGTGAATGAGCACGTAGTACGGCGTGCCGTCCGCGGCGCGGACCGTGGCGATCTGCATGTCCTCGGTCTTCAGCGGCCAGGTGTCCCACACCCACTGGTCCGGCAGGGTCTTCTGCGCGCCCTGCGGCCAGCTGGTGATCAGCGGCATGGTCGTCTGAGCGGTCTTGTCGGCGTCGGCCGGGATCTGCAGCGCCTCCTGCAGGGTCCAGCGGTCCGTGAAGGTGCCTTCCGGGCGGGTGTCGGGCGCGGGCGGCGTCGGGCTTCCGCCCGGAGCGCAGGCGGCCAGGGTCAGGCTCAGGGTCACGGTGGCGAGGGTGCGGGCATGACGGGTGCGGGCGGTACGGGCAGGTCGTGGCATGGAAGGTCTCCGGTACGGACACAGGCCCACGGACGGCGTCACCCCGGCGCGCAGGGCGACGCCGGGGCAGGGAAGGGTCAGGCGGACAGATGCGGCGCGGTCCGGTGTGAACTGTGAGGGGCAGTGTGCCCGCACGCGCCGGACCGGGGCGTGCCCCGCACACAGTCTGAACGGTGACCGAATGCACGCTCCAGACCCGCTCAAGCTGCCCGGCCCGGCCTGTCAGGCCGTTCACACCGGACCCGCGTGCCGGAGAGAGCGCAGGGGCGCCCGGTGCCGGGAAATACCGTGCTCAGCGGCGTGCAGGCGTCACGTTCACGCTGGTGCTCAGGCTGACCTTCCCACCCGTGAGCTTCATGACGTACAGCTTCGCGCTCTGCCGGTCCCCGTCCGCGTTGAACTTCACGCTGCCGGACAGCAGTCCGGCGTACGTCCCGGCCCGCACCGCCGATTCCACCTGCGCGCGGCTGGGCACCTTCCCACCGTTGGTCTTCGCGGCATTCAGGATGCCCTGCAGCGCCACGCGGGCCGCGTCGTACGCGAACGCCGCGAAGCCCTGCGGATCACGGCCGAACGCCTTGCGGTACGACCCGGCGAACGCCTTCGCGGCGGGCAGGGCACTCAGCGGCGCCGACACGGTCGTGTAGTACACGTTCGTGCCGCCCGCCCCGGCCACGCGGGCCAGGTCCGGGCTGTCCAGGCCGTCGCCGCCCACCACGGGCGCCGTGACACCCGCGCCGCGCAGCTGCGAGAGGAACACGCCCACCTGGTTGTACACACCTCCGAAGTAGATCGCGTCCGGTTTCTGCAGGCGGATCTTGGCGATCACGCCGCTGAAGTCGCTCTTCTCCTCGGTGCCCTCGTTTGCCAGGACCTTCACGCCGCGCGCCCTGAGGGTCTTCTCGACCTCGGCGGCCAGCCCCTCGCCGTACGCGGTCTTGTCGTTCAGGACGTACACCCGCTTCGCCTTCAGCGTCCCCGCCAGGAACGCCGCTCCGGCCGGACCCTGCGCGTCGTCACGCGGCACGATCCGGCTCACGTTCTTCAGGCCGCGGTCCGTCACCTGATTCGCGGTGCTGCCCGAATTCACGACCGCCACCCGGCTGGCACTCAGCGCGGCGCTCGCGGGGATGGTCACGCCGCTGTTCAGCGCGCCCACCACCGCGAGCACCTGACGGTCCGCGGCGATCTTGCGCGCGGCGGCCGTGCCGGTCGCGGGGTCCGCCTGATCGTCGAACGCCACGAGGCTCAGGCGGAAGCCCAGCTTCGCGAAGCGGGGTGCGTACTCGTTCACGGCCAGCTGCGCGCCGTTGCGGACCTGCACACCCAGGTTGCTGATCGAACCGGACAGCGGACTGATCGTCGCGAGTTTCACGGGAACGGGCGTCTGGGCGTGCGCGGCACCCAGGGCCAGGATGGACACGGTCAGGAGGTGGGTGGTGGGAACTCGGGGCATGGGAACTCCTTGACGACACCCGCCGCAGGGGGCAGGTCCGGATGCAGGGGAAAGAGGCGGCTGCCCGGACGGTCAGTCCGGAGCTGGAGCGTTCAAGATAGGCGGCCCGGCCCGCCTCCCGGCCGGATGTCCGGACAAATGCGCCCCTGTGAAGGCCGGTGTGTCTACACAGCCCCTTTTGGCGAAGCAGAGCTCTACCCCGTCTGGGCCAATGAAAAGGGCCGACGAAAAACCCCCACCGCGAGGGTGGGGGAGAGGGGGGGAGTCTAACCGTCATACGGGTTCCGTTTGATTCGTTGACAACCCGGAAAGGCACCGGGTTGCCAACTCCACGACCGGAACCCGTTTCGCTCCTACTCGCTCCGCTCGGGTTGAAAGGTTTGCATAACCTTTCAGCCGGAGTGCATATCAGTCGCGGTCGACGTTGCGCAGGAACGCGGGAATGTCGTAGTCCTTCGGGTCGAAACTGCCGCCGCGCACGGGCTTGACGATCGTGTCGATCACGCTGGAACGCCCGCCGGCCACGGTGACCGGCATGTCGTTGAAGCCGGTGGCGATGACGGTGACGCGCACCTCGTCCCCGGCGGCCTCGTCGGGCGTGATGCCGAACAGGATGTCGGGTTCCTCGAAGCCGGTCGCCTCGCGGATCTTCTCGACGATCTCGTTCGCGTCGGTCATGCTCAGGTCGTAACTGCCGGTCACGTTCACCAGAATGCGCCGCGCGCCCTCGATGCCGCGTTCCAGCAGCGGGCTGTGGATGGCGCTCATCGCGGCTTCCTCGGCGACCTTCTCGCCGCGCCCGGCGCCGATGCCCATCAGGACCGTGCCGCTGTTCGCGAGCAGGTTGCGCACGTCCGCGAAGTCCAGGTTGATCATGCCCTCGACGTTGATGACGTCGCTGATGCCCTTCACGCCGTAGTACAGCACGCGGTCGGCGATCAGGAACGCCTCGCGGAACGAGACCTTCTTGTCCACGGCGGTCAGCAGCTTCTCGTTGTTCACGACGATCATGCCGTCCACGCGGTCCGCCAGCTTGCTGATGCCTTCCTCCGCCACGCGCAGGCGCTTGGGGCCCTCAAAGCGGAAGGGGCGGGTGACGATCGCGACCGTCAGGATGCCCATCTCGCGGGCGATCTCCGCGACGACGGGCGCGCTGCCCGTGCCGGTGCCGCCGCCCATCCCGGCGGTGATGAACAGCATGTCCGTCCCGTCGAGGTACTCCTTGATGCGCTCGCGGTCCTCCAGGGCGGCCTTCTCGCCCACCTCGGGGTCGGCCCCGGCGCCCAGGCCGCGGGTCAGGCGGTCCCCGAGCTGGATGCGGATCTCCGCGTGACTCTTGGCGAGCACCTGCGCGTCCGTGTTCCCGGCGATGAACTCCACGCCTTCAAGTCCCGATTCAATCATGCGGTTGACGGCATTGTTGCCCGCCCCGCCCAAGCCGATCACGCGAATTCTGGCCGCTTGCATCATCTCTCCTTACCACGACCCGACCCGAACAGCAGGCCGGTGTCGTTGACTGCTTGGCAGTTTAGCGCACCATATCAGGCGCGCACGCCCCGAACGAGTCACGTGCCGGTCCCACCCGCCAGTCCCGCTGGGCCTGATCGTCAATCGCCTGCCCAGACCAAGCAGGCAGACGAAGCGGGCAGACGAAGCGGGCAGACGAAGCGGGCAGACGAAGCGGGCCGGGGGGAGGTCGGCGGCACCCGGCCCCGACCTCCCCCCCAGTGACCTTCCCCTGCGGTTCACGCAGGGGGGCGGATTCACATCCAGTCCTTGAACCAGTTACGCATCCGTTCGGCGAGGCTGGGACCCTGCTTGTCCTTCTCGCGCGGCGCGGGGGCCGGGCGGGATTCGGGGGCGCTGACCTCGGGGGCGGGCGCGCTGGGCGTGTGGGTGGGCGCCGGGGGCACCGGGGTGGGCGCGGTCGTGGCGGGCGCCATGTCGCCGTACATCAGGTGCGGCATGCCGTCCTCGGCCATGCCGTACAGCACCAGCCCCACGCTTCCGGCGTGGCCGGGACCGCTGACGATGTCAGTCAGGCCGCCGATGCCGCGCGGGCGGCCCACCCGGACCGGCAGGCGGAAGCGGTCGCGGGCGAGTTCCGGCGTGCCGCGCAGCAGCGCCGCGCCGCCCGTGAGGATCACGCCGTTCGCCACGAGCTCGACAGGCCCGAGGGTCTGGTCGATCTCGTCGCGGATCATGCCGAAGATCTCCGCGAGGCGCGGTTTGATGATCCGCGACAGTTCGAAGGCCGTGATGGCGTGCGTGCTGCCCGACGACGTCGTGATCTCCAGCGTCAGGTCCTGATCGGCGAGTTCCGGCAGGGCCGCGCCGTAGCGCCGCTTGACGTTCTCGGCCTCCTCGGTGGGGATCTTCAGGATCTGCGCGAGGTCCGCCGTGACGTGATCCCCGCCGATCGGAATGCACGCCGAGTGCGCGAGGTTCCCGCGTTTGAACACGGCCACGTCGGTTGTCCCGCCGCCCATGTCCACCACGATGACCGTCTGCGCCTGCTCGGCGGCCTCCAGGGTCGCCAGGCCGCTGGCCAGCGCGTGCAGCGCGAAACCCTCGACGCGCAGCCCGGCCTCCTGCACGCAGCGGCGCAGGTTCAGCAGCGGTCCGCCTGTCCCGGCGACGATGTGCACGTCGACCTCCAGGCGTACGCCGTGCATTCCGACCGGGTTCTTGATGCCTTCCTGGCCGTCCACGACGTACTCCTGCGGGAGGGTGTGGATGATCTCCAGGTTGGGATCGAGCGGCACGGCGCGGGCGTTCTCGATGGCGCGGTCCACGTCGGTCTGCCCGATCTCCTGGTTGCGGCGGATCGCGGCCAGTCCGTGGCTGGTGATGGCCTTGGCGTGATTCCCGGCGACCGTGACGTACACGGACTCGACCTTCACGCCGCTGACGCGTTCGGCGCTCTGCACCGACTGCCGGATGGCGTGCGTGGCCCGTTCGAGGTTCACGACTGAGCCGCGCTTCATGCCCTCGCTGGGCACGCTGCCTTCACCGATGATGTCGACGCTGCCGTTCGGACCGACCTCGCCGATCACGGTGGTGATTTTCGTGGTCCCGATGTCCAGGCCGACGATGATGCTGTTCTCTTTCATTCCTGGACGCTCACCCCCCAGGGGTAGATGTAGATGTCACGGTCTGGATACATGCTGATGCTCCCAGCATACTTCACAAGGGCGCGCAGGTCGCCACTCCACACCGACGAGGAGCGGAATTTCACGGTCACGCCCGACGGCGTATAGCTGACCGACTGCGCATTGTAGCGGGCCAGGGTGTCCAGCAGGTGCAGGACTTCCGGCACCCGGTCCGGCCCCCAGCCGCTGATCAGCGGGAGTTTCGCCGTGCCTGTCGCGCCCGGCAGGACCGTTCCGTCCCGCGCGACCGCGACGACCTCGCCGGGGCGGCGCTGCCAGCGCGCGGCGGGCGTGCGTTCCGTCACCTGCACCGTGACGCGGTCCGGGAAGATCCGCGTCACGGCCGCCGACTGCACCCACGGGCTGTCCAGCAGGCCCCGTGCGCGCCACGCGCCGTAGTACAGCCAGCCGAAACTGCCGTCCAGGCCCGCCAGGGTCCGTACCCGCGCCTCGCTCAGGCGGACGTTGCCACTGACCGTCACGGTCTTCACGGGCAGCGCGAACCACGCGCCCACCCCGGCCCCCACCACGAGCGCCGCCGCCAGGGCCGTCCACAGGGGACGGCGCGAGCGACGGCGGGGCGCGGGTCCGGCGGGATCAGCAGGTGCAGGGTCCAGCCCGGACGTGACCGGTGCCGGGCCAGCCGGATCCGGCGCCGCAGGAGGGGCGGCCACTGCCGGGCCACCCGTCACGTCTGGACCGGGTGGGTCCAGGCGACGGTTGCGGGGCCGCTCCGGGCTGCTCACGAGGAGGCGATCCCCGGCCACAGTTCGTACTCCAGTTCCATCGGGACCGGCACGCGCTCGCGGATGACGTCCAGCAGGGCGTGCACGTCGGCGGCGGTCGCGCCGCCCAGGTTCACGATGAAGTTCGCGTGTTCCGGCGCGATCAGCGCGTTGCCGACGCGGGTGCCCTTCAGGCCCGCCTCGTCGATGAGTTTCCCGGCGCTGACGCCGCCCGGGTTCTTGAACGCGCAGCCCGGCGTCTTCATCTTCGGCTGGCCCTTGCGGGCCTGATCCGCGAAGTCCATCTTCGCCAGGACCTCGTCGGGCGCGGCGCGGCGCAGTTTCAGGCGCACTCGGGTCACGATGTGGTTGCGCGGAATACCGCTGTCGCGGTAGCCCCAGTTCAGGTCGTCCGGCGTGACCTGCCGCAACCCCTCGGGCGTGACGATCTCCAGGGTGTGCAGCCCGTCGAACATCTCGCCGTAGCGGGTACCGGCGTTCATCCACACCGCGCCGCCCACCTGCGCGGGAATGCCGACGGTGCCCTCCAGGCCGCTCAGACCCAGCTTCTGCAGCTGCCGGATCAATCCGGGCAGGGGCACGCCGCCGCCCACCCAGCCGGTCACGACCCAGGTGTCGTCACTCAGGGTGGGGTCCGGCGTGAGGTCCCGCTCGGCCAGCGGGCCGCTCAGGCGGATCACGCGTTCCGGCACGCCCTCATCCGCGATCACGAGGTTGCTGCCGCCCCCCAGGATGCGGTACGGCTGCGCCATGGCCTCGCGCAGCTGCTCGTGCGTCTCGACAAACCACACCTCGGCCTCGCCGCCGACGCCCAGCGTCGTGAAGCGCGCCAGGGGCAGCCGCTCGACGCGCGCGCCCGTGCGGCTGAGCGTGGCGGTCACAGCGTCCCCACCAGTTCACGCGACAGTTTCCACACGTCGCCCGCGCCCATCGTCACGATCAGGTCGCCGGGTCCGGCCGTCTCGCGCAGCACGCGCAGCACCTCGGCGCGGTCGGGCAGGTAGCGCACGCCCGCGTGCCCGCCTTCGCTCATGCGGTCGCTGATCAGCGTCGCGTGGATGCCGGGAATGGGCGTCTCGCTGGCCGCCGCGATGTCCAGCAGCAGCACCTCGTCCGCGTCCATCAGCGCGTCCGCCAGACGCGGCCAGGACTGCTGCGTGCGCAGATACCGGTGAGGCTGGAACACCACCCGCACGCGCCGCCCCGTCTGCCGGGCCGCCTGCACCGCCGCCGCGACCTTCGTGGCGTTGTGCGCGTAATCGTCGATCACCAGCGCGCCGTTCAGTTCCCCGATGCGCTGCCAGCGCCGCCCAGGCCCCCGGAACTCCGCCAGGGCCGAGGCCGCCTGCTCCACGTTCCCGCCGTGCAGGTCCACGACCGCCAGCGCTGCCAGCGCGTTCAGGACGTTGTGCAGGCCCGGCAGCGCCACGCGCGCCTCGGCCAGCGGTTCGCCCCGGCGCAGCACCGTGAACGTCGTGCCGTCCGCGTCCGGGCGCAGGTTCACGGCGCGGTAGTCCGCCCCCTCGGCCTGCCCGTACGTCAGGCGCTCACGGGCGCCTGCGCACAGGGCGTCCAGGCCCGGCCAGTCGGCGCACAGCAGCACCCGGCCCGACTGCGCCACGAAGCGCGCGAACGCCGCGTGCTGCTCCTCCACCGTTTCCCAGTAGGTGGCCTGGTTGCCGCCCACGTGGTCGTCCTCGGCGTTCGTGAACACCGCCGTGCCCGCCGCCAGCGCCGCGAAACCCTTGTCGCTCTCGTCCACCTCGGCCACGAAGGGACCGCTGCCCGTCCGGGCGTTGCTGCCGAACTCCGGGACGATGCCGCCCACGAACGCCGACGGGTCCAGCCCGGCCCCCGCCAGCGCTACGGCGATCATGCTGGTCGTGGTCGTCTTGCCGTGCGTGCCGATCACGCCGATGCTCGTCCCGGCCCGCAGCAGTTCGTCCAGCAGCGCCATGCGCGGCCGGATCTCCACACCCGCCGCGCGCGCGGCCACCAGCTCCGGATGGTCCTTCGGAACCGCTTCCGACGCGACCAGCACGTCAACGCGCCCGAACGGCTCGTCGGTCACGTGCGACGCCGAGTGCTCCGGCGCGACCGGAATACCCTCCTGCGACAGGCGCGCCGTCAGGTCCGTGACGTGCTCGTCACAGCCGCTCACGCGGTGCCCCTGCGCCGACAGCAGGCGCGCGAAGGCACTCATGCCAATGCCGCCCGCCCCCATCAGGTGATAGTGCAGGGCCTCGGGACGGGAAGAATCGATTGAGGACGCCGCGGCCACGCCGGGCGAGGAAACAGCATTGGATAGGTCAGTCATGAGTGGAGTGCGGCCCACTAACGCAGGTGCCGTTCGATCAGGTCCGCGAACCGCCCCGCCGCGCCCGTCTGGGCCCGGCCGAGCGCCGCCTCTGCCATCGAGGCGCGCGTCCCCGCTGCCGCACACTCTAACACCGCCCGCCCCAGCGCTTCTGAGGCGTTCTTCTGCTCCACCACGAGCCCCGCCCCCGCTGCCTGCACCGCCTGCGCGTTATGGAACTGATGGTTCTCCGCCGACTCCGGCAGCGGCACCATGATCAGCGGCACGCCGTGATACGCCGCCTCCGCCAGCGTGCTCGTCCCCGCGCGCGTGATCGCCAGGTCAGCCACGGACCACGCCGCCACCGCGTCCACGTACCCGGCCGCTTCGAACCACTCCAGGTCCTGCACGCCCGGCGCGACCTCCGAGAGCCAGCGCGGCCCGGTCGAGTGCAGCACCTGCACCCCACCCCCCGCGCCGCCTGCCCCCGTGAAGTCCAGATCCACCAGCCCCCGGCTCGGCTCATGCCCGGGGGGCAGCAGGCCCTCGGACCCGAAGGCGTGCCGCAGCACGTCCGGCACCGTCTGGTTCAGGAACAGCGACCCCTGCGACCCGCCCATCACGAAGATCGTCAGCGGCCCCTCCTGGAGGCCCAGCCGCGCCAGTGCCTCCGCGCGCGGCAGCCGCTCCTCGCGCACTGGCATGCCCACCATCGTCGCCAGCGCCGGGTTCAGGCCGATCACGCGCTCGTACGCCGTCCCCACTGCCCGCGCCTTGCGGACCGCCAGCCGCTGCGTCAGGCCCAGGCGGGCGTTCTGCTCGTGCAGCACCGTCGGCACGCCCAGACTCTGCGCGGCCAGCACCCCCGGCAGGCTCGCGAAGCCCCCGTACCCGACCACCACGCCCGGCTTCAGCCGGTTCAGCACCGA
Source organism: Deinococcus sp. JMULE3 (assembly GCF_013337115.1). Lineage (NCBI taxonomy): Bacteria > Thermotogati > Deinococcota > Deinococci > Deinococcales > Deinococcaceae > Deinococcus > Deinococcus sp. JMULE3. The sequence continues at coordinate 374,902 of NZ_SGWE01000004.1, read as the reverse complement.
GCGGGCCTGCAACACGCCCTGACCGGCCCGCAGCAGCTCACGCGGGTCCGGGCGGCCCTGCCCGCTGCGCGCCAGCTTCCCGGCGTCCACACCCTCGAACGGCAGGCCCTGCTCGCGCGCCACGCGCTCCTCCATGCCGCCCCGCTGCCCCAGCAGCAGCACCTCATGCCCACGCCGCGACAGCTCCCGCGCCGTCGCCACCGCCGGATAGATATGCCCCCCCGTGCCCCCCGTCGCCATCACAACCAGACTCATCGCGGGCGAGTCTAGCCCGTCAGGGGGGTGGGTTGTGGGGTGTAGGCAGTGGGAAGTGGTGAGTGGGCAGTGGAATCCACAATGCCGCGGTGGGAGCGGTCAGGGGGCGACGACAGGAAGGGGAGACGACCACACCGCGTCGCCTCCCCCCAGGGCACGGGGCGGGTCATCCAGCCGACCCACTCCCCACTGCCCACTTCCCCGCGCTCAGTCGAACAGGTCGCCCAGGCTCTTGCCGACGCTGCCGCCGTGGCTGTCGCCGCCGAGCATCCCGGCCTCGAACTCCTCGTAGGGCTGCACGACCACGAAGCCGTCGCCCTGGAAGACCATCTGGTACGTCTCGCCGCCGCCTCGCCCGAACATGCTGCGCATGCTGGAATCCATCCGCAGCTGCGGCTGCAGGTTGCCACTCCAGGCGATCGTGGCGTTCGGGTCGGTGAAGATCGGCTCCTGCGGCGTCACGCGCAGCGTCAGCGGCTTGCCGTGACTGAGGATCGCGACCATGCCGTGCCCCTGCACGCGCACGCTGAACAGCCCACCGGCTGCCATGCCCGCGATGCGGCGCTGCATGGTGATGTCGTACTGCACGGTGTCCTCGAAGGCCAGCAGGTCGTTGCCGTTCACGTTCAGCGCGTCACCCTGCAGGCGCAGGATCTGCACTTCCTTGCCCTGATCGGCGAGGTACGCCACGCCGCGCCCCTCGATCTTCGCCAGGGGGCTCATCTCCTGCGACACGGCGCGCTTCAGGGCCTTCATCAGGCCGCCTTCGAGCATGCCTTCACGCGTGAACGAGAGGTTGCCCTTGTAGGCGACCATGGCGCCCAGCTTGCTCCAGATGCGGCCGTTGACCTTGACCTCCAGCATCTTGCTGCTTTCGAGCTCGAATACCTCGCCGGGGTTGTCCCGCTCGGCGGTCTGCGCGATGAAGTCACGGAGGCTGTAGGTGCCGTCACTGCCGGGATGCATGTTCGTCATGACACCACAGTACGACGGGCCGCGCCGAACGGTTCCCGGCCGCGTGACCGGGTCAGCCCAGCAGCCCACCGATGCGGCGCAGGACCTCCTCTATGTTCGCCATGCTCGTCGCGTAACTCAGGCGCACCTGCCCCGGCGCGGCGAAATCCGTGCCAGGCACGACCGCCACCCGCGCGTCGTCCAGAATGCGCCGCGCCGCCTCCAGCTCATCCGGGTGAATCGTGGTCGTGTCGGCCATCACGTAGAACGCGCCCTGCGGCGTGGGGGTGCGCAGGCCCAGCGCGTTCAGGCCCGCGACGATCCGGTCGCGCCGCTCGCGGTACGCCGCGCGGGCCATGTCCACGAACGCCGCCGTGTGCGCCTGATCCGACAGGGCCGCCAGCGTCGCGTACTGCGACACGCTGCTTGCGTTACTCGTGCTCTGCGACTGCAGGGCGTTCATCGCGGCGATCACGCCCTTCGGGCCGCCCGCGTACCCGATGCGCCACCCGGTCATCGCGTACGCCTTGCTCGCCCCGTTGATGGTCAGCGTGTGCTCGGGCGCGTACCGTCCGATGCTGACCTGCTCGGCGTCGTATACCAGATGCTCGTACATCTCGTCCGTCACGATCACGAGGTTGTGCTTCTGCGCCACCGCCCCCACCGCGCGCAGCACCTCCGGCGGGAACACCGCGCCCGTCGGGTTGCCGGGGCTGTTCAGCACGATCATCCGCGTCCTGGGCGTCACGCGCGCCTCCAGCTCATCGGGATCGAGCAGGAACCCCGACTCCGGCGTGGTCGGCACCGTCACCGGCACCGCGCCCGTCAGGGCCACCATCTCCGGGTAGCTCACCCAGTACGGCGCCGGGATCAGCACCTCGTCCCCCGGGTTCAGCAGCGCCAGAAAAGCGTTGAACAGCGCCTGCTTCCCGCCGCTCGTGACCGTCACCGCGTCCGGTGTGTAGCTCAGGCCGTTCTCACGGGCGAACTTCGCGCTGATCGCCTCGCGCAGCTCCGGGATGCCGTTCACCGCCGTGTACTTCGTCTTGCCCGATTCGATCGCGGCGATGGCCGCCGCCTTCACGTGATCCGGCGTGTCGAAATCCGGCTCGCCGACGCTCATGCTGATCACGTCCACGCCCTGCCGCCGCAACTCCAGCGCGCGGCTCGTCACCGCGACCGTCGCGGAAGGCTTCAGGCTCAGGGCACGCTCGGACAGCAGAAAAGGGCCGCTCATACCCCGCAGGGTACAGGCGGCCCGACTGGCGCGCGGCGAGAGGTTTAGAAGCGGTACGTCACGCCCAGATGCAGTCCCGGCAGAGTGACGGAGCCGCCGTCCACGAAGTAACTCCGCAGTTTCGCCTCGGAGAACCAGCCCAGATTGCCCTGACGGAACTCGCCGCGCACACCCGCCGTGGCGTTCAGCAGCAGCACCTGCCCACTCACCGTGCCGAGTCCCGGCCCGGCGTACAGATTGACGCTCCCCTGCGGGAAGTTGAACAGCGCGTCCACGCTGGCGTACACCGGCAGGGTCGCCGGTCCGTTCATCCCATCGGCGGCAATCGGGAGGAACATCGTGCCCACACTGCCGCGCACGTCCACGCTGCCGACCGGGACACTCACGGACAGACCCAGCGCGGGGAGAATGACAAACTCCGTGCCGGTATTCACCCACACGGTCGTGCCGCGCGGCAGATCGGTGGACGACACCGGGGTGGACGAGGACTGCGCGGCGGCCGCGCCCGACAGGCACGCCGCGACCAGAACGGACTTCAGAATCTTCACCCGCCGAGTCTAGGGACCGGGCCGCCCGATACCTGCCTCACATGACGCGCGCCGCCCCATGCCCCCGGCGGGGGAGAGGCGGCGCGGCGCAGTTCGGTCAGAACCGGTACGTGAGGCCCAGGTGCAGGGTGGGCAACACTTCCGGGTGCGGTTGCTCGATCCGGCCCCGCAGTTGCCCCTCCATGAACCACCCGAGCGGGCCACTGCCGTACTCACCCCGCACGCCACCGGTCACGTTGCCCACCAGAATCGGGGCTCCGAACAGTCCGGCGCCCGGACCGGCGTACCACACGACGTCCCCCCGCGGCCAGGTGTACAGCGCGTCCAGGTTCACCTGGAGGGGCGTTGTGCCGTCCGTGCCCGGCATCCAGCGCGAGTAGACGGCTCCGAGCTGAGCGCGCAGGTCCACGCGCCCCAACGGCAGGCTGGCCCCGACGCCCGCTGTGGGGAACACCATGAACTCCAGGCCGCTGTGCGCCCACAGCAGGGGCGACCGACCTGCTGACTGTGCCTGTGCAGGAGTGGCGAGCAGCAGGGCGGCCAGCGTGACCACGCATGAAGACAGCTTAAGATTCCTCATTCTGTGCGTAAGGTAGCAGCCGGGAGAACGCCAGGTTGCCTCGCCTGCGGGGCAGCTAAGTGAGTCGCATCCGCTCGGAGTGAACGGCTCTGCAAGACATTCAATCCGAGTCCGTATCAGAAGCGGTAGGTCACGCCCAGGTTCACGCCGGGCAGCAGCACGGGCTGGTCCACGCCCAGCAGGTACCGGGCCTTGAGTTCCCCGAAGTACCCCCAGTTCCCCTGACCCAGGGGACCCTGTACGCCCGCCACGCCGCCCAGAATCCAGGCCAGCCCCGCGATGTTCCCGACGCTCGGGCCACCGTACAGGTTCATGCCGGGTTCATTGCCGCGCAGCAGTAGCTCGGCGGAGTACGTGGGCACCGGGCCGGTCGCGTCCGGCACCAGCAGTAGCACGGACAGGCTGGCGCCGCCACGCACCGACGCGGTCAGGCCGCCGAAGCGCGCCACGTCCGCACTCAGGCCCAGGCTGGCGGTCGGCATGATGTACGCGTCGGGGCCCAGCCCACCCCAGACCTGCACGCCGGTCTGCGCGGCGGCAGTCCCGCTCAGGAGGAGGGCGGCACCAGTGATCAGGGCAGCAGTCTTCATGCGGCGAGTGTATGGGCTGCGTGGACCCTCACCTGCCACACATGACGCGCGCCGCCCCGTGCCCCCGGCGGGGGAGAGGCGGCGCATCTCAGGCGACGTTCAGTGCAGCAGGCCGATGCTGCGGGCGCGACTGACCGCCTCGGTGCGGTCCCCGGCGTCCAGTTTCGCGTACAGGCGCGCCAGGTGGTCCTTGACGGTGTCCGGGCTGACCCCGAGGTTCTTCGCGATCTCCTTGTTGCTGTAGCCCTGTGCCAGCAGGGGCAGCACCTCGGACTCGCGGGGTGTCAGGCGCGGCACGTCCACCTGTGGCAGGCGGTCGATCTCGGGGTTCGCGACGATGTCCCGCAACTGCCGCGCGAGGCTCTCGGGGTCGGTTTCCTTGCTGACGTACCCGCGCGCCCCGGCGGCCCGCGCAGCCTGCACGATGGCGGGCTCCGCGAAGGTCGTGATCAGCACGCTGACCAGCCGGGGGTTGCTCTGGCGCAGCCGCTCGCAGACCTCGATGCCGGTCATGCCGGGCATCTTCACGTCCAGCAGCGCCGCGTCGGGCTGCAGCGCCCGGCAGGCTTCCAGCGCGGCCAGGCCGTCGCTGGCCTCGGCGACCACGTCGAACCCCTGGTGGATCAGGGCGTACTTCAGGCCCATGCGGAAGAGGGGGTGGTCGTCGGCGATGACTAATCTCATGGTTGAACCTCCGGGAGGGACAGGGTGAAGCGGGTCAGGGCAGCGGGGGGGGCGGGCTGGTCGTCGGGCGGGGGCGCCGGTGGGTGTTCGGGGGGCGTGGCGGGCACGCGGTCGTAATGCAGGTCGCCGCCGTGCGCCTGCGCGATGCGCCGCACGATGAACAGGCCCAGCCCGGCGGTGCCGGACGTGTACTGCTTCCCGGCGATGGTGGTGGGTTGCGCGTTGAACGGCTGCGCCAGTTCGTCCAGCGGGGCGGGCAGGCCGGGGCCGTCGTCGGTGACGGTCAGGCCCGACGGCGTGACTTCCAGCGTGACGTGCGTCCGCGCGTACCGCAGGGCATTCACGGTGAGGTTCGTGACGGCGCGTTCCAGGACGGCCGCGTCGGCCGCCGCGACGCCGCGCCCGCACACGCGGACCTGCACGCCCCGCTCGTGCGCCTGCGTGGCGACGCGGGTGGCGACCTCGTCCAGCAGGGCGCGCAGGTCGGCCGGGGCGACGCGCACCTGCACCTGCTCCTGCTCGAAGCGGTGCGCGTCGGCCATCTGCTGCACCAGCGCCAGCAGCCGCGCCGTTTCCGCCTGGATCTGCTCGCCCATCATGCGCCGCTCGGCGTCCGGGACGGGCATGGTCGTGATGATCTTCGTCAGGTGCCCGGTGGCGATCAGCGGCGTCTTCAGGTCGTGCACCAGCGTCGCCATGAACGCGTTGCGCCGGGCCTGTTCGGTGCTCAGGCGACCCAGCAGATCCGTGAACGCCTGGCGCAGCGACAGGATCTCGCTGGGGTCGTCCGGGTGGGGTTCACCGAAATGCCCGCTCATGACCTCGCCCCGCAGGCGGCTGACAGACGTGAGCAGCGCGCCGCTGAGCACGAAGCCCACCAGCGCGCAGGTGGCGCCCACCAGCACCATCCACGCGAGGATCGCGCCACTGGGCAGCGACGGCTGGGCCATCAGGGTCATCACGAGGTTCGGGAGGAACGCCAGCAGAAAGATCACCAGCGTGAACTGCGCGCGCAGGGTCGTGCGCACCCGCAGTCCGCGTGGGCGGGCAGCGGCATTCAGATTTGACCCGGCGCTCATGAAGCTCAGGCTACGCGCGCCCCTCTGACAGAACCCTCACTCACCTGTCAATCCCCCCACCCCCACCGCATGGGGGAAGGATGGGCACCCCCGCCTGGGGGGAACGCGCACGTGAAGGCACCGTGACAGCCGGAGGGGAGCCTGAACGCGGGGCTCCCCTCCGACTGGATTTCTGGCTTTTTGCCCGGTCCTTACTCCTCGGTGCTGAGCACCGCCAGGAACGCTTCCTGCGGTACCTCGACCGTCCCGAACTGCTTCATGCGGGCGCGGCCCTTCTTCTGCTTTTCCAGCAGTTTCTTCTTTCGGCTGATGTCGCCGCCGTAGCACTTGGCGAGCACGTCCTTGCGGAAGGCCTTCACGGTGGCGCGCGCGATGATCTTCCCGCCGATCACGGCCTGCACCGGCACGGGGAACATCTGCCGGGGGATCACGTCGGCCATCTTGTCCACGATCTTGCGGCCCAGCCCGTAGGTCTTGGTCTCGTGGACGATCACGGCCAGCGCGTCGATGATCTCGTTGTTCACCATGATGTCGACCTTGCGCAGGTCGCCCTCGCGGTACCCCAGCTGCTCGTAGTCCATGCTGGCGTACCCACGGGAGATGCTCTTGAGGCGGTCGTGGAAGTCGTACAGGATCTCCGCGAACGGCACCTCGTACAGCAACTCCACGCGCTTGCCGACGTAGTTCATGGTGATCATCGAGCCGCGCCGTTCCTGCAGCAGCTGCATGACCGGCCCCACGTAGTCCTCGGGCAGCATGATGCTCAGCTTGATGTACGGTTCCTCCACGGTCGTGATGCGGTCACGGGTGGGGAACTCGGCCGGGTTCTGCGTCTCGAACACCTCGCCGTTCGTGAGGGTCACGCGGTACACGACGGCGGGCGCCGTGGCGATCAGGTCCAGGTCGTACTCGCGTTCCAGGCGCTCCTGGATGATCTCGGCGTGCAGCAGGCCCAGGAAGCCGCAGCGGAATCCGAAGCCCAGCGCCTCGGACGTCTCCGGCTCGAAGGAGAACGCCGCGTCGTTCAGCTTCAGTTTCTCCAGCGCGTCACGCAGCTTGCGGTAGTCCTCGGTGTCGGTCGGGTACAGGCCCGAGAACACCACGGGCTGCGCGGGCTTGAAGCCGGGGAACGGCTCGGCCGTCTGCCGCTCGCGCCCGGTCAGGGTGTCGCCCACCTGCGCGTCCTGGATGTCCTTGATCCCCGCCGCGACCCAGCCGACCGCGCCCGCCGGGAGGGACTGCCCCACGACCAGCCCGGGGCTGAACGTGCCGACCTTGTCCACCTCGAAGTTCTTCCCGGCGTTCATCAGGCGGATCTGATCCTTCGGGTTCAGGGTCCCTTCCAGCACCCGCACGAACAGGATCACGCCCTGATACGCGTCGAAGAACGAATCGAAGATCAGCGCCTTCAGCGGGGCCTCCGGGTCGCCGCTGGGCGCGGGGATGCGCTCCACGATGGCTTCCAGGATCTCGGGAATGCCGATCCCGGCCTTGCCGGACGCGAACACGGCGTCCGACGCGGGAATCCCGATGACCTCCTCCAGCTCCTGCGCGGCGCCCTCCGGGTCGGCGGCGGGGAGGTCGATCTTGTTGATGACCGGCACGATCTCCAGGTTGCTGTCGATGGCGAGGTACGCGTTCACGATCGTCTGCGCCTCGACGCCCTGCGAGGCGTCCACGAGCAGCAGCACGCCCTCGCACGCCGCCAGGGACCGCGAGACCTCGTAGTTGAAGTCCACGTGGCCGGGCGTGTCGATCAGGTTGAAGGTGTACTCCTCGCCGTCCTCACGCGTGTACGTGAGGCGCACCGGGGTGCTCTTGATGGTGATGCCGCGCTCGCGTTCGAGTTCCAGCGTGTCGAGGGTCTGGTCGCGCTTGTCCCGTTCGGACATGGCACCCAGCCGCTCCAGAATGCGGTCCGCGAGGGTGGATTTCCCGTGGTCCACATGGGCGATGATCGAGAAGTTCCTGACGTTCACAATCCGCAGTCTAGCGTGGCACGCCGAACGCATGCAGTGACCCGCGCCCTGTGACCCGTCCACAGTGACCCGTCCACCGTGGCGCGGCACATGCGGCAACCCGGCCCGCCCGGGCGGCGTATCAAGGAGTCAGCATGTACCCCCGCACCCGCGCCCTGCCCACCCGACCCGCCATTCCCGCGTGGAAGATCATCCTCCCCGTCCTCGGCGCGGCGGCGCTGGGCTGGTGGGGGTACAGCTGGGCCACCCGGCCCGTGAACCCACCACTGGACCCCGCCGCGCGCCAGGGCAGCGTCGCGGGCGACTGGGCGACCCTGAAGACCTTCGGGCCGCGCACGCCCGGCACGCCCGGACACGACCGCACCCTGGACTGGGCGCAGGCGAAACTGACCGCGCTGGGCTACCACGTCACCCGCGACACCTTTCCGCTGAACATCTGGACGGACGGCGGCGCGACCGTCACCGGACCCGGCGGGCTGAACGTCACGGGCCGCGCCCTGTACGGCTCGCAGGGTTTCGACCAGCAGGGTCGCCTCGTGGCGGTGCCCGGCGATGCCAGCGACGCGCAACTCGAAACCCTGGACCTGCAGATGCAGCTGGCCGTCACGCACTGCCCCGCGCGCCCCTGGGGGCGGTTCGCCGCGGCACTGATCGACCAGGGGGCGTTCGGCGTGGCGATCATCGACGACTGCCCGGTCACGCCCGCCCTGTCCCGCGCGCCCGCCACGCCCCTGCCCATGCTCGTGCTGGACCGGGAGGCCGGGTCGGCGCTGGAGGCGCACCTGGGGCAGACCGTCACCTTCACCGCCCGCACCGGCGAGCAGACCGTGCAGGCCGCGAACCTCGTCGCCCGGCGCGTGGACGGGCAGGCGCAGGTCATCTACGGCGCGCACCTGGACAGCATGCCCGGCGCCAGCGGCGCGAACGACAACGCCAGCGGCGTGCTGGCCGTGCTGGACCTCGCGCGGCGCGCGGCAGGCACCCCGGACGCCGAACGGGCGTGGTTCGCGCTGTTCGACGCGGAGGAACTCGGCCTGATCGGCAGCCGCCAGTTCGTCCGGACGTACGCGTACCCCATGGAACAGACCCGCGCCATGATCAACCTCGACATGGTCGGCGTCAGCGCCCAGCCGCTGGGCGTCGCCGCCACCGAGGACCTGCTGCCCCTGATCCGCGCCGCCCGCCCCGGCCTGCGTGAATTCGAGGACGAGGCGCAGTCCACCCGCGAGACTTTCGGCCGCAGCCTGGGCACCACCGGCCTGAGCGACCACGCCGCGTTCAAGGAGGTCCGCATTCCCGCCGCGTTCCTGCACCGAGGCCTGGACGGGCATTACCACACCCCGCAGGACACCACCCTGGACCCCGCACTCGTGCAGGACGCCGCCCGCACGGCCTGGACGCTCGGTCAGGCGGTCCTCGCCGCGCCCTTCACGCCGCGCCCCGAGTGCGGCCTGACCGGACGCGACTGCCACTGAACGCACAGCGGTGTTCGGGGAGACTGAGCGGTTTGTTCAGTCTCCCCGAATCGAGCAGTGCGAGGACCCGTTGCCATCAGCGGTCGGCAGTGGAATCGAAGGGGGTGCCCCTGGTCCACGGCTCACCACTGTGCAACGTGGGCTGCGGGTGGTGGGCTGCCGCCTGTCCCACACCCCACAGCCCACGACCCACAGCCCCTTTACCCCACGCGGCGGATGTCGCCCACCACGCGGTAGAAGCCCCCGGCGTCCACGAGGTCGTCCACGAGGTACGTCGCGCCCGCCTCGCGGAGGTTGCGGGGGAACTGCACGTTCCAGGCGTGATAGCCGGGGGTGGTGGGGCGCACGCGCAGGCGGGCGCCGTCACGTTCGCATACCAGTCGCACGCCCTCGCCGGTGTCGGCAGTGACGGCCAGTTGCGTCAGGGGGGCGCTGACCTGCGCGGCGGCGGCGAGTTTCACGTCGCGGGGGGCGGGGGCCTCGCCGCGCTGCGCGGCCTGGATCGCCCCTTGGCTGGCGTCCAGGGCGGCCAGGGTGCCGCGCGAGGTCACGAGGTACAGCCGCCCACCCGAGTACTGCATGCTCAGCGCGCCGCCCACCCCGCTGCCCAGCTTCCACAGGCGCTCGCCGGTGCGGGTGAAGCAGTACACGGCGCTGCCGCTGTCCCCGGCGAACACGTACTCCCCGCCGGGACTGGTGGCGCAGGACAGCACGGCGGCGTCGCAGGCGTAGTCCTGCACGTGCTCGCCGCCCTTCGTGAAGCGCTGGATGAGGTTCTGGGTGGTGCCCGCGTACAGGTCCTGGCCGTCCTGCCAGCCGAACAGCACCCCGCCGCGCGTCTTTGCCTGCCACAGCGGGAGGCCGCTGGTGCGGTCGTACATGCCCACGCCCGCCGAGTGCCCGTAGTACACGCCCCGGTCGTCCACGCGGACCATCCAGCCCATCTTGCCGCCGGTGGCGACGTTCGCCCACTGCTGGTCGCTCTCGGCGTCGAAGGCGAACACGTTCCCGCCCGCGTCGCTGGCGGCCAGGGTTCCGGCGTGGATGTCCAGCCACAGCAGCGCGGCGCTGCCCTCGACCTCGTACGCCACGAAGGGCAGCTTGCCGCTCAGGTCGTACACGTTCCCGTCGTCGCACCCGGCGAAGGTCCAGCGGTCGTCCCGCACGAGGCATTTCACGCCGTCGGGCAGGGTGAAGGAGCGCTGCACCTCGCCGTCGGGGCTCAGGGCGTGCACCTGCCCGGCCTCGTTGCCCACCCAGACCTGATCGTCGTCCGCGAAGATGCCGAACGCAGTGGCTTTCGTGTCGAACTTCCACAGCAGCGGCGCGCCCCGGCGGGTGGTGGCGCGGGTCTCGGTGAAGGTGCGGCGCACCACCTCGCGTTTCTGGCGCACGCCCTGCACGGCGTCCTCGTAGCCCTTGCGGCGTTTTTCCCGGAGCTTCTTGTCGGCTTCCGCCTGGGCCTTTTCGGGGCTGGGGAAGGTCTTGCGCTGGGTCTGCCCGTCGGTGCCGATGCGGCCGTAGCGGACGGTCAGGTCCGCGCCGTCCACGGTGACCTCGTAGAACTTATGCTCGGCTCCGTTCGGATCTGAATATTCCAGATATGTTACAGACATAATGTATTGTAACTGAACTCACGCTGAACTGGCAAGTGAACCTGCACCGGAAGACCGTCCGGAACGCGAATCCGCAGCCGAAGCAGGAGAGGTCCGAACGCCCCAGGCGCTTTTTCAGAATCTCAGCTTTCAACTGAAAATCGAAGCTCGCACAATGCAGCCATGCCCACAACGACCCCACCAGCCCATGCCGCACCCGACCCCCTGAATCCACCCGCGACCCTGCACGTCACCACCCCCGCCCAGGCCTCCGCCCTCATGGACTTCGCGTACGGCGCACGCCTGCTCGAACAGTTCCTGACGCCCGCCACCGCCAGCCACGCCGCCCGCGCCCTGAACGAACCCGCCAACCGCGTCACGTACCACGTCCGCAAACTCGTGGCCTGCGGCCTGCTGCGCGCCGCCGGACATCAGGGCAAACGCGTCCTGTACGTCACCGCAGCCCGCACCTTCCACGTTCCCCGTACCCTGGTGCAACTCGACGAACCCCTGACCGTCATCGGCCCCGCCATGCGCGAGATCACCGCGGCGTACGCCCACGCCATCCTCGACTGGCAGACCCGCCAGGGCCACCCCGCCGCCGGGGACGACCTCACCATCCACCTGGGCCGCGGCGCGACCGACACCCGCAGCGACCCCGGCGCGTTCGCACCCGCCATGCGCCTCCGCACCGTGCAACTCAGCCCGCAGCAGTACCGCGCGCGCAGGACGCCATCAACGCCATCCTCGACCGCCTGGAAACCGAGGAAACCGACGTGAGTCGCACGAGTACCTTCGTCCACATGAGCTTCAGGGGCCAGCTCCACCTGAACTGACCACCCTCAGCCCATCCCACCCCCGACCGCCCCGGCGGACGGCGGGACACCCCCCTCATACCCCAAGCGAGGTCCCACCATGTTCCACGAACGCCACCAGCACGCCCTCGACCGCCACGCCCAGCTCGTCAGGGAAGCGCAGGACGCGCACCGCGCCCGCACCGCTCAGCACGACCGCCCCCGGCGCTGGGCCTTCAGGTGGCGACTCCAGACGGTCACGCTGCGGCTCCCGGTCCTTGCGGTCAAGGCAGGTCCCCTCCGCTGAGCACTCCCGCGAACGCCACGATGCGCCGCGCCGCCTCGCGCGGGTCCAGTTGCGTCGTGTCCAGCACCAGTGCGTCCGCCGGGGCGTCCATCACCCCACCGCGTTCCAGCAGGCCGCGCAGGATCAGCGGATCGCGCAGCTTCAGCCGCTCCCGCCGCTCCGGGTGCTCCATCCGCGCCTCCAGTTCCGGCAGCGGGCACGTCAGCCACACCGGCACGAACGCTGCACCCCGCTCCTGCGCCAGGGCACGTAACTCGGCGACGACCGCCTCGCCCTCTTCCACGCGACTCAGGTAATTCGTCAGGATGTGCGACCGCGCAGGCGGAGCCAGCCGCAGCGCCCGCAGCCCCACCTGCCGGACCTCCTCGGCCAGATCGAACAGTTCAGGCGGCACCGGACTCACGCCGTCCACACCGAACGCCGTGAACACCGGATCGTTGAACAGGTGATTGTCCAGCAGCGCCGCGCCCGTCAGGGCTGACAGTGCCTTGCCGACCGTGCGTTTGCCGCTGCCGGGCGGGCCGACCAGGTAGAACAGGAAACTCATGCGCGCCAGCCTGCCATGCAGGGGTCACCTGCACATGCGCCCATTGGCCTGCCGCCATGGAAAACGGCGCCCCTGGTGATCGGGGGCGCCGCAGAACCCGGAACCTTATTCCAGGATGGCTTCGTGGGTGATTTCCACGTTGCCTTTCATGACCTGGCTCATGGGGCACATGTCGGCGGCCTGCTTGACGTGCGCCTCGAAGTCGGCCTGGTCGCTGCCCGTGACCTTACCGCGCACCACGAGTTTCATCGCGCTGACCTTGAAGCCCGCGCCGTCCTTGACCATCTCGCAGGTGGCCTGGGTGTCCAGGGACTCGATGGTGTGGCCGTGGTTGGCGAGCAGCGCGGACAGTTGCATGGTGAAGCACCCGGCGTGCGCGCTGGCCAGGAGTTCTTCGGGGTTGGTGCCCCTGCCGTTCTCGAAGCGGGTGCCGAACGAGTACTGCGCGCCGTCCAGCACGCCACTCTCGGTGCTCACGGTGCCCTTGCCGTGCTTGAGGTCGCCTTCCCAGTGGGCCGTTGCCTTGCGTGCGATGTCTGCCATACCTGCCAGTCTGGCGGGCTCGGGTGTGGCGTGGGGTGCGGGACGGCTTGAGCGGAACTTCACCATTCGAGGCCGCAGGCGGGCCCGGTTACGCCTATGCTGCGGGGTATGACCTCTGCACCCCGCGCCGCCCGCAAGGGCGTCCTGCACGATATTCACGGCATTCAGCGCGCCGACGATTACCACTGGCTGAAAACGCAGGGCAAGGCCGACTCCGAGGTGCTGGCGTACCTGAGCGCCGAGAACGCGCACCTGGACGCCGTGATGGCCCCGCTGCGGGACACGCAGGCGGCGATCTACCGGGAGCTGCTGTCCCAAGTGCAGGAGCAGGACGACCAGCCGGAGGTGGTGCGAGGCGCGTACGCGTACTTCCAGCGCACCCTGGAGGGACAGGCGCACGCGATCTTCATGCGCCGCCCCCTGGCGGGCGGCCCGGAGGAGACGCTGCTGGACCTGAACGCCCTGAAGGTCCGCGAGGGTCTGGAGAACGTGTGGGTGTACCGCGCGGTGCCCAGCCCGGACGGGCGGCTGTGGGCGTACCTGCTGGACACGACCGGGCAGGAGGTCTTCGAACTGCGCGTGCTGGACACTGCCAGCGGCGAACTGGTCGAGGCCCCGTTGACCGGCCTGAGTGGCTGGGTGCTGGACTGGAACGCGTCGGGCACGGGGCTGTACTACGCGACCGACGACGCCACGCAGCGCCCGGACAGCATCTGGCGGCACACGCTGGGGCGGCCGCAGGCGCAGGACGAGCGGCTGCTGCACGAACCGGACCCCACCTTCCGCGTGGCCGCCCTGACGACCGAGGACGGCGGCACGCTGCGGCTGGTCAGCCAGAGCAACATGGCGCAGGAGTGGTGGGTGCTGGACACCGCGCAGGACGGCGCGCAGCCCACGCTGCTCCTCGCGCGGGAACGCGGCACCGAGGTCCCGGTCCTCACCGACGCCGGGGACCACTGGCTGGCCCTGACGAACCACGGAGGCGCGGAGGAATTCAAACTCGTGCGCTTCCCGAAACGCGCGGGCACGCTGGACTGGGCCGACGCGCAGGACGTCCTCCCGTACGACCCGGCGCGGCACCTGACCGGCCTGCACCTCTTCCGGGATCACCTGCTGCTGTCCGGGCGAGAGGGGGGCTTCACGCGCCTGTGGGTGCTGGCCCGCACGCCCGGCGGGTACGGCCCGGCCCGCCGTGTCGAGTTCCCGGAGGACAGCGTCACCGTCCGCATCGGCGCGAACCACGTCTTCGACTCGGGCAGCGCGCGGATCGTGTTCACCAGCCTCACCCGACCCGTCGAGCACCTGCACCTCGACCTGGACCGCCTGGACACCACCCTGGTGAAGGCCACGCCGGTCCCCGGCTACGACGCCAGCCTGTACGTCAGCGAGCAGACCTGGATCACCGCGCCCGACGGCGAGCGCGTCCCCGTGAGCCTGCTGCGCCGCCGGGACACCCTCCTGCCCGCGCCGACGCTGCTGTACGGGTACGGCAGTTACGGCTTCAGCATGGACCCCGCGTTCTCCATCGCGCGCCTGCCGCTGGTGGACCGCGGCTGGGTGTACGCCATCGCGCACGTCCGGGGCGGGTCCGAACTGGGCCGCCGCTGGTACGACGCCGGGCGACTGGCGCACAAGATGAACACCTTCACCGACTTCGTCGCCGCCGGGGAGGCCCTGAAGGCGGACGGCACCGCGCGCGAACTGGTCGCCATGGGCCGCAGTGCGGGCGGCCTCCTGATGGGCGCCGCGCTGAACCTGCGCCCAGACCTGTGGACCGCCGTGTTCCCCGGCGTGCCGTTCGTGGACGTGCTGAGCACCATGCTCGACGACACCATCCCCCTGACCACGAACGAGTACGACGAGTGGGGCAACCCCAACCACGACGAGCAGTACGCCGTGATGGCCGCGTACAGCCCCTACGACAACCTGAAGGCCACCCGCTACCCGCACCTGTTCATCAGCACCGGCCTGAACGACCCGCGCGTCGCGTACTGGGAACCCGCCAAGTTCGCCGCCCGCGTGCGCGACCTCGCGCAGCCGGGCAGCGGCGTGACCGTCCTGAAGACCATCATGGGCGCCGGGCACGGCGGGTCCAGCAGCCGCTACGAGTACCTCAACGAGATCGCCGAGGAATACGCCTACGCGCTGGCCGCCGTGGACGGCACCCTGCCCACCCCGGACGCCCCGTGATCATCCCCGCCGCCGACGGCACCCCCCTGTTCGTGCAGCAGGCGGGCGACGGGCACCCCCTGATCCTCCTGCACGGGCTGGGCAGCCACAGCGGCTGGCTGGACGGCGACCTGCACCACCTCGCCGGGAAGCGGCGCGTGATTGCTCCCGACAGTCGCGGGCACGGGCGCTCGGGCCGCCCCGCGAACTTCACGCTGGCCGATCACGTCAGCGACGTGCTGACCGTCATGGACGCCCTGGGCGTCCCGCAGGCGGACGTGATGGGCACCAGCATGGGCAGCTACGTCGCGCAGGCGCTTGCCACCACGCACCCTGCGCGCGTCTCGCGGCTGATCCTGGTCGTCCCGAAGGCCAGCGGGCAGACCAGCGGCACCGCCATCCTGATGGCGCAGCACGAGGCCGAACTGCGGGACCTGACCCCGCAGGAGGTCCAGGCGTTCCTGCTGGAGCGCATGTTCGCCCCCGGCACCCCGCAGGCCATCCGGGACGAGGTCGCCCGCCGCACCGCCGACGACCACGCGACTGGACTGGCCCAGACGCCGGAACAGGCCGACGCCGCCCGCCGCGCCCTGGAACGCTTCGACTTCCGGCCCGGCCTGCCGCGCGTCACCGCCCCCACCCTGATCCTCAGCGGCGCGCACGACCCCCTCAACCCACCCCCCGCCGGAGCGGAGATCGCCGCCCTGATCCCCCACGCCCGCCAGGAGGTCCTGGCCCACAGCGGGCACTTCCCCGCGCTGGAGGAGGCGGAGCGGTACCGCGCGCTGGTGGACGACTTTCTGGGGGAGTAGGCAGTGGGGAGTGGGGGGCTTGACGGGGGCGGTCGGGTCGCGCGCACGCTGTTGACCATCACCCATCACCCATCACCCATCACCCATCACCCATCACCCATCACCCATCACCCATCACCCATCACCCATCACCCATCACCCATCACCCATCACCCATCACCCATCACCCATCACCCCCGTTAGACTCGGTTCATGCAAAACGAAGCGTGGACGGTACCGGGCGCGCCGGTCGAGGGATACCTGTGGCGGGCGGCCAGCCCGAAGGCGGCGCTGCTGCTCTCGCACGGGTTCGGGGAGTACGCGGGCCGCTACGTGGAGCGGTACCACCGACTGATTCCCACGCTGGTGGACGCCGGGATCAGCGTGTACGCCTTCGATCAGCGCAGTCACGGGAAATCTCCGGGGCGGCAGGCAGTCGCGGACATGAACGTGCTCGTCGAGGATCATCTGAAAGCCCGCGAGGCGCTGCGGGCGCAGGACCTGCCTGTGTTCGCGCTGGGGCACTCCATGGGCGGACTGGTCACGGCGGCCAGCGCGGCCCGTGACCCGCGCGGCCTGAGCGGCGTGATCCTGTCCAGCCCGGCGCTGCTGGTGGGGGAGAAGGAACCCGCGTGGCTCAAGCGGCTGGCGCCGGTCATCGCGCGCGTCGCGCCGGGCCTGAAGACCAGCGACCTCGGCACCGGCGGCCTCTCGCGCCTGCCCGACGAGGTCGCCGCGTACGAGGCCGACCCGGTCATGTACCACGGGAACGTCCCGGCCCTGACCGGCGCGACCATGCTGGGCCTCAGCGGGCGCCTGTGGCCCGAGTACGCCCGCTGGACGCTGCCCACCCTGACCCTGCACGGCACCGCCGACAAGATCACCGACCCGCGCGGCAGCCAGCGCTTCCACGACACGATCACGTCCACGGACAAGACGCTGCACACCGTCGAGGGCGGCTACCACGAGCTCCTGAACGACGAACCGCGCGAGCAGGTGCGGCAGGTGATCCTCGACTGGCTGCGCGCCCGCACAGGCTGATACGGACTCCGGTTGAAAGGTGCGCAACATCTTTCAACCCGAGCGGATGCGACTCGTAGAGCTGCGGAGCAGAGAAGGAGCGAAGCGGCTCTCCCGGCGCCTGCGTGTGCCGGAACGGCCGATGGGGGGCAGACGTTCGCGTCGCCCCCTTTACTTTTCATCAGACCTTCACTATCTTCGCGGGGTACACCACACAACGGAGGTTTCACCCATGCGCGTCGCGTCTTCCCTCATTGCCCTGTCCGTCATCCTGGCTGCCTGCAGCCCGTCCCCCACCCCCGACGCCCGCGTGACCCCCGAGAAGGCCCCCGCGACCCTGATCATGCCCGACGGCACCGAGCAGCAGGTCATGGGCTTCAAGCAGGACGGCTACCTGATGCTGGAGGACGACATCATCCTCGCGGACCTCAGCAGCGCCAGGGTCGGCGAGCAGGGCACGTACGTCGTGGACACCCGGTACCGCTGGACGGGCCGCACCATTCCTTATACCTTCGCCGCGAACGTCCCCCAGGCGATCCGTGACCGCGTGGCGGCCGCCGCCGCCACGATCCGCTCGACCACGAACGTCGTCGTGACCCCCCGCACCAGCACCACGCAGCGCAACTACGTGGAGATCACGTACAACACCGGCACCAGCTGCGCGTCCAGCCTGGGCATGGTGGGCGGCAAGCAGACCATCACCCTGGCCGACCGCTGCACGACCGGCTCGATCATCCACGAGTTCGGGCACGCCATGGGCCTGTTCCACGAGCAGACCCGCCCCGACCGCGACAAGTCCGTGACGATCATCTGGGCGAACATTCCCGCCGACTGGCAGAGCCAGTACCAGATCCGCAGTGGCAGCGCCGGGTACGGCGCGTACGACTTCGACTCGATCATGCACTACCCCGCGTTCTTCGACGGCAAGATCGCCATCCAGCCGATCGACCCGAGCATCGACCTGAACCGCATGGGGCAGCGCAACGGCTTCTCCACGACCGACAAGAGCACCATCAACGCCATGTACCCCCGCTGAACACGGAATGAAAGGGGGCGGCCCGGTTAGGTGAACCGGGCCGCCCCCTTTGTTTCTCGATTCCGCGTCAGTTCGTGAATGCTCCCCACAGCAGGTACACGTTCAGGCCGATGATGATGCTCGCGAACAGCCAGCCCAGCCCGGTGACGAGCGGCTTGCTGGTCAGCACGCCCATCACGTCGCGCCGGGCGGTGAACAGCAGCAGCGGCACGAGCGCGAACGGCACGCCGAAGGACAGGATCACCTGCGACAGCACCAGCACGTCGGTGGGGTTCAGGCCCAGCAGGATCACGATGAACGCCGGGAGCATCGTGATCGTGCGGCGCAGCCACAGGGGAATGCTGAAGTTCACGAAGCCCTGCATGATGACCTGCCCGGCCATGGTGCCCACCGCGCTGCTGCTCAGGCCGCTGGCGAGCAGCGCGATGGCGAACGCGGTCGCGGCGGCCGGGCCGAGCAATGGCGTCAGCGTGCGGTACGCGGTTTCCAGGTCCCCGGCGTTCTCGACGCCCTTGCCGTAGAAGGTGGCGGCGGCGACGGCCAGCATGCTCATGTTGATCAGGCCCGCCACGCCCATGGAGGCGATCACGTCCACGCGGTTCAGGCGGCTGAGGCGCAGTTTCTCGTCGTCGTTGCGGGTGGGAACGCGGCCCTGCGTCAGCGCGGAGTGGAGGTAGATGACGTGCGGCATGACGGTCGCGCCGATGATCCCCACGGCGAGGTACACGCTGTCCACGCCCTGGAAGCTGGGAATGAACCCGCGCCCCAGCTCGGCCAGGGCGGGGCGGGCCAGCACGAACTGCGTCAGGTACGCCACCCCGATGATGGACACGAAGCCCCCGATGACTAGTTCCAGCGGGCGGAAGCCCCGGCGCTGGATGGTCAGCAGCCAGAAGGTCAGGACGGCCGTGATGCTCGCGCCCCAGATCAGCGGCAGGCCGGTCAGCAGCTGAATGGCGACCGCCGCGCCCAGGAACTCCGCGAGGTCGGTCGCCATGGCGACGATCTCCGCCTGCACCCAGTACAGCCACACGACCGGGCGCGGCCAGCGTT
Source organism: Deinococcus sp. JMULE3 (assembly GCF_013337115.1). Taxonomy (NCBI): domain Bacteria; kingdom Thermotogati; phylum Deinococcota; class Deinococci; order Deinococcales; family Deinococcaceae; genus Deinococcus; species Deinococcus sp. JMULE3. The sequence goes on along the minus strand of NZ_SGWE01000004.1, from coordinate 355,666 downwards.
CCCGGATGGTCTCCGGGAGGTTCTTCCCGGTCGCGATGCCCAGTTTCGCGCTGAGGTTCTGGATCAGCATCGCCATGAGGTTCGCCGCGAGGATCACCCACAGCAGCGCGTACCCGAACTGCGCGCCGCCCTGGATGTTCGTGGCGAAGTTGCCGGGGTCCATGTACGCGATGGACGCGATCACGGCCGGGCCGAGGAACGGCAGGATGCGGGCCAGTCCGCGCTTCTGCGAGTGCCGGGCCAGGACGGCCTCGGCCCGGCGGGTCATGCGGTCGTCCAGGCTGCCGGCGCTGGGTCGATCGGGGGGAGGCAGGCTCATCGAAGCGCATCTTAGGCGGCCCTAAAAAAAATTGTCCACTGCCGCCCCCGTCACCCCAAGAAACCCGCAACCTCCCCCTAGCCAAATCAGCGCCGCCCCCGGCCCCGGCGCGTACCCTCGGGGCATGACCGCCACCGCCCCCACCCAGGCCGACCAGACCGCCGCCGCGCCGCTGCGCGTCCTGATCTGCGACGAGATGAATCCCGGCGACCTGAACCACGACGGTTTCCAGATCGACTACCAGGGCAACATGGACCGCGCCGAGACGCTGCGCCGCCTGCCGGAGTACGACGCGCTGATCACCCGCAGCCGCACCAAGGTCGACCGCGAACTGATCGACGCGGCCGGGCCCCGCCTGAAGGTCATCGGGCGCGGCGGCGTGGGCGTGGACAACATCGACCTGGAGTACGCCAGCCTGCGCGGCCTGCTGGTGCTGAACGCCCCGGAAAGCAACAACGTCTCGGCGGCGGAACTGGCCGTCATGCACCTCATGGCCGCCGCGCGCGGCCTGACCCGCAGCGACAGCAAGACCCGGGCCGGACAGTGGGACCGCAAGTACCTGGGCCTGGAACTCAAGGACAAGACCCTTGGCATCGTGGGCCTGGGCCGCATCGGCAGCATCGTCGCCGACCGCGCGCAGGGCCTTCGCATGCACGTCGTCGCCTTCGACCCCTACGTGCCGGACAGCAAGTTCGAGCGGCTGGGCGTCACCCGCGCCGCCACGCTGGACGACCTGCTCGCGCAGGTGGACGCCATCACGGTGCACACCCCCCTGACGGACGAGACGCGCGGCATGATCGGCGCCGAGCAGCTCGCCCGCCTGAAGAAGGGCGCGATCGCCGTGAACGCCGCGCGCGGCGGCATCATCGACGAGCAGGCCCTCGTGGACGCCCTGCACAGCGGTCACCTGTTCGCCGCCGGGGTGGACGTGTTCGTGGACGAACCCCCCGCTCCGGAGCACATCTTCCTGGGCGCGCCGAACCTGGGCATCACCGCGCACCTGGGAGCGAACACCTTCGAGGCGCAGGAACGCGTCGGCGCAGAGATCGTGTCGCGTGTCCTGGACGCCCTGCACGGCGACGTCAGTAAGGGCGCCGTGAACGCCCCCGCCCTGGACGCCAAGACGATGGAAGCCCTGGGTGGGTACCTGAAACTCGGCGAGAAGCTGGGCCGCGTCCTCGCGCAGCTGCTGCCCGGCGCGCACGATGTCGAGGTCACCTTCCGGGGCGAGTTCCCCGCCGACCCCGCCCCGGTCGTCACCAGCGTCCTCGTCGGCTACCTGTCGGGCATCACCGACGAGACGCCCAACATGATCAACGCCCGCGCCCTGGCCAAGGAACGCGGCGTGAACCTCGCCATCCGCGAGGAAGGGGACAGCCCCGACTACCAGACCGAGGTCATCGTGAAAGTCACGGGCGGCGCCAGCGGCGAGAAGGAACGCACCCGCACCGTCGGCGGCACCGTCTTCGGCCGCAACCCCCGCCTGACCCGCCTGCGGGACTTCCGCGTGGAACTCGAACCCGAAGGGTTCATCCTGATCGCCAGCAACCAGGACAAACCCGGCGCGGTCGCCAAACTCAGCACCCTGCTGGGCAGCTGGGGCGTGAACATCGCCGGGATGGCCCTCGGCCGCGCCGAGAAGGGCGGACAGGCGCTGTTCACCCTGACCCTCGACGACGCCCTGACTGCCGAGCAACTCGATCAGGTCCGCGCACTGGACGTCATCGACAGCGCGTACCTCGTCCGGGCGTAAACCGGTCAGAACTCGCGGCCCGCTTCCCGGTGGAGGCGGGCCGCGCTGTGATCACACCAGCCTGTGCAGTCGGTCGGCGGCGACCAGCAGGACGTCCCACACGCCGCTGAACGGTGGGGCGTACGCGAGGTCCGCGTCGAAGAGGTCCTGCGCGGTGGCCCGCTCGCCCAGCAGGGCCGCGACGACGTCCACCCGCTTGACGCTGAGGTGGTTCTCGCCGACCAGCTGCGCGCCCAGCAGGCGGCCCGATCCCTTCTCGGCGGTCAGGCGGACGTGGATGGGGCGGCTGGTGCGGTGGTACCCGGCGTGGTCGGTGCTGCTGACGTCCACACTGACGGCGTTCAGGCCCACGGCCTCGGCGTCGGTCTGTGTGAGGCCGGTGCGGGCCACGCCCAGGTCGAACGCCTTGAAGATGCCGGTGCCGACCACGCCGGGGAAGCGCGCCTCACCGCCCGCCATGTTCACCCCGGCGATACGGCCCATGCGGTTCGCGGTGAGGCCCAGCGGAATGTGCACGCGGCGGCGCGTGACGCGGTGCACGCTCTCGGTGTTGTCCCCGGCGCTGAACACGCCCGGAACGCTGGTTTCCTGCCGGGCGTTCACGGCGACCGCACCGGTTTTCCCCAGCCGCGCGCCCGCCGCCTTCGCCAGCCCCACGTTCGGTTTCACGCCGACCGCCACGACGACCAGATCGGCCCGCACGAGGCCCTGGTCGGTCTGCACGCCACTCACGCGGCCCTTGCCGGTCAGGCCCTGCACGGTCACGCCGCAGCGGACGTCCACACCGTTGCGTTCCAGTTCGGCGCGCACGCGGCGCTGATGTTCGGGGTCCAGCATGCGCCCGGCGACTTCCGGCCCCTTCTCCAGCAGCACGACGCTCAGGCCGCGTGAGCGCAGCGCCTCGGCCAGTTCCAGTCCGATATACCCGCCGCCCACGATGCAGGCCCGCTTCGCGTCCCGCACGCTGGCGTCCAGCGCCTCGCCGTCCGGGATGTCGCGCAGGACGTGCACGCCGCCCAGGGGCGTGACCGCCCAGTCGGGCCGCACAGGGGAGACCCCGGTCGCGATGAGCAGCCGGTCGTACGGTTCCGTGCAGGACTGCCCGGTGGCGCGGTCGGTCACGGTGACGGTCGCGGCCCCCGAGTCCACGCCAGTCACGTCGTGCTGCAACCTCACCCCGATGCCCCGCCCGCGCATCTGCTCGGGCGTGCGCGCGATCAGCCGCTCGAAGGACTCGACCTCCCCGCCGATCACGTAAGGCAGGCCGCACGCGCCGTAACTGATCTGTTCTCCCCGCTCGAACACCACGATCTGCGCGTCCGGATTGAAACGCCGCGCCCGACTGGCCGCGCTCATTCCGGCCGCCACGCCGCCCACGATCACGATTCGCATGCCCGCAGCCTAGCCGCTGCCCGCCCATCAGCCGTATCGGCGGCCTTTATGCGGGCCAGTGGGTTGGCGGCAGGGCAGTGCAGATGGGGGAGAGGGGCGCACCCGCCTGCACCCCCTCCCCGCCAGCAGCCGTCTGCCATCATCCGTCTGCCGCTTATACGGATTCCGTCTGTTTCGTTCACAACCCGGAACGACACCGGGTTGCCAACTCCACGCCCGGAACCCATTTCTCTTCTGCTCGCTCTGCGGCGCAGCTCTCCGAGTCCGCTCGGGTTGAAAGTTTTTGCAAACCTTTCAACCGGAGTCCGTCTTACCGTCCGAAGCTCTGCACCCAGTACGTGGCGAAGACCGTGTCGGGCGTGCCGTTGCCCATCGCGGCGCCGAATTCGCGCCACTCGGGGTTCATGAGGGTCCGGCAGTGGCCGGGGCTGTCGAGCAGGCTCTGGAGGGCGTCCTCGGGCGTGACCGAGTCGTACGCGGCGTTCTCGCCGACCGCGTCGCTGGGGTACCCGGCGGCCTGCGCGCGGCTTTCGGGGGTGCTGCCGGTCTCGGGGTTGATGTGCCCGCGGAAGTTCAGGCGAATCATGTCACTGACGTGGCCCTGTGCGGCCACGCCCAGCTGGTCGTTCCAGGTCAGTGGCGGGGCGCTGTGGAACAGCTGGTCGCCGCAGCGTTGCCCCTGGCGGCGGGCCTCGTTGGTCAGGTCCATGAAGCGCAGCAGCCACGCGCGGGGGTCGTCCGCGACGATCTGCGCGGGCTGCATGGCGACCAGTGCGGCGCGGCCGTCCTGCACGGCGACGCCGTAGCGGGTGAAGCCGACGCGGTAGGCGCACTGGTTCGCCATGGCCTTCAGGACGGCCGGGGCGCGCCCCAGTTTCGGCAGGATGAACTGGTTGGCGCGCCGGTGGCGCAATTTTGCGGCCCGCAGTTCACTGCTCAGCTCAAAACCCCGAGCGACGCGGGCCGCGACGGCGTCCAGGGCCGGGTCGCGGTGTGCCGTCTGCCCGCAGCTCAGGAAGTCCGCCTGCACGAGCAGGGCGAAGAGGTCGGCGCTGTCGACCATGGCGTTCGCGTCCACTGCCTGCCCGCCGGGGAGGGTCAGGGGGTTCGGGAGGGTCGTGGGCAGCTTGGGTTGCCCGACCGGGACGCTGGGCGTCTGGACCGGCGGGGCGGTCGGCGGGGTCGGCAGTGGGGTGGACAGCGGGGCGCCGGTCTGGGCATATGCACCTGCCGCGAGGGTCAGGCCGGTCAGGAGGGTCAGGAGGGGACGGGTCATGACCTCATTTCATCAAGAAATCCCAACATTGTCCTCACAGTCTGCCCATTCAACGTGGTGTTTCTCACGCAGTGCTGCACAGGGGCGCCGCGCCCGCCCGGCACCCCGCCTAAGATGCAGGGCATGAGCGACGCTGCCCGTCCGGACTTCACGCCCCTGAACCGCGAACGCCTGATCGCCCCCGGTCCCGTCGAGGTCGCGCCGAACGTCCTGGCGGAACTGGCGCAGCCGCAGATGCACCACCGCGCGCAGGCCGGGATCGCCAAGCTGATGGAAGCCCGCGAGAAACTCACGCGGCTGCTGGGCGACCCCTACGACGCCGTCATCACCACCAGCAGCGGCACCGGCGCGTTCGAGGGCGCGCTGGTCAGCACCACGCCCGGCGGCGCGAAGGTCGTGAACGCCCAGGCCGGGAAGTTCAGCGAACGCTGGGGCGAGATGGCCCGCCGCTTCGGGTACGACACCACCCTCGTATCGAAACCCTGGGGTGAGGTCCTCGACCCGCAGGAGGTCGCCGACGCCTCGCGCGACGCGCACACGCTGCTCATCACGCACAGCGAGACGAGCACTGGCGCCCTGCACGACCTCGAAGCCATCGCGCGGGCCGCGAAGGCGCAGAACCCGGACCTGATCATCATTGCCGACGGCATCACCTCCTACGGCGTGGCGGAACTACGCCCCGCCGCGTGGGGCGTGGACGTCATCGTGTCCGGCAGCCAGAAGGGCACCGCCACGCCCCCCGGACTGGGCTTCGTGCTGTTCAGCCCTGAAGTCCAGGCCCGCATGATCCAGAACCCGGAACGCGGCTTCTACCTCGACATGACCCGCGAACTGGCCGGGCAGAAGGCCGGGAACACCCCGCAGACCCCGGCCATCAACCTGATCTACGCCCTGAGCACGGCCCTGGACCGCCTGCTGAGCGTGCCCTTGGAGGTCCTGTGGGCCGAGCAGCGCCGCAAGACCGACGCGCTGATCGCCGCCGGGACCGCGCTGGGCGCCCCCGCGTGGGCGCCGCGCACCAGCCCCGCGGTGGCCGTTCTCACGCCGCCCGCCGGGATCACCGGACGGCAGGTGGCCGCCCAGCTGGCCGCGATGGGCCAGCGCGCCCTGCCGGGCCAGGCGCCGCACGAGGACACGGTGTTCCGCGTGAGCACCATGGGCTACGCGGACCGCTACGACGCGCTGGCGATCGCCGGGATTCTGGAGGACGCCTTCAGTGCGCTGGGCGTGCCGTTCGAGCGTGGCGCGGCGGTGCAGGCCGCCTGGAACGCGCTGAAGCCAGGCTGACAGGGAGGGGGGAGAGGGGCGGTCCGGAGGCGGGCCGCCTCTGCCGTTGTCTGCCTGTTGAGGACGTCATCAATGGTGCGTTCACTGTTCAGGCACCAGAAGGGACGGGCATGGAAAACGTCTTCTATGACGCCTTTCCTGCTCACCCCCTCCCAGCCTCCCCCCTCAAGGGGGAGGGGGAAATACGGCGTGTTCATCGTTGGTCTGCCCTGAAGTGATGAACCTGTCCGCACCACTGGTCATACGGGATTCAGGTGATTTCAGGTCCTTCGGAGTCGCCCGGTGGCCACCTCACCCTTCCGTCGCTTCACTCCACTGCTGCGCAGCTTTTCGAGTCCCTCAGGGGGAGAGGGGACAGTGGAACGAGAGCACGTTGCAGGCCAGTCAATGGAATCCCGTATCAGATAGGCCGAATGGACGACCCTTCGAAAGATGTGGGGCACTTCACCTTCCTGACTGTAAGACTGTTTCACACTTCGAACCATGTTGCCCCCGGAACAGCCACCCCCCGAGTCAGATCACCCGAACCGCAGCCCCGAGCACGTCCAGGCCGCCGAAGCCTTCGGCAAGACCATGAAACGCCTGCACCGTCTGATCAGCAGCCGCGTCATGCGGGGCATGCAGGACGAACTGCTCGAGTGGGACCTGAGCTTCTCGCAGATCACCGCCATGCACCAGCTGCGCGCCCGCGCGCCCATGACCGTCACGCAGCTCAGCGAACTGACCCGCCTGAGCGTCCCGGCCGCCAGTCACCTCGTCGAACGCCTCGTGAAACGGGGACTGGCGCAGCGGACCGAGAACCCCGAGAACCGCCGCGAGAAACTCGTGGACCTCACCGACGCCGGACGCGACATCGTCGGCCGCATGGACAGCGAATTCGTCAGGGCGTACGTCACTGCCTTCCAGGGCCTGCAACTGGACACCGTCCAGGCCGCCACCCACCACCTCCAGCGCGTGCTGGACGAACTCGAACCCATCTACTCCTGCCAGGAGCACCCATGAGCGCACACACCGCCGAACCCGAAGGGCGTATCGACTACGCCAAGACCCTCGACATGCCCACCAAACGCCTGATCCTCTTCGGCGTGCTGCTGGGTCTGTTCCTCAGCGCGCTGGACCAGACCATCGTGTCCACCGCCCTGCCGCGCATCACCCAGGAACTCAACGGCCTGAGCCTGTACTCCTGGGTCACCACCGCGTACCTGCTGACGAACACCGCGCTCGTGCCCATCTACGGAAAACTGTCCGACCTGTACGGCCGCAAACCCATCCTGATGATCGGCATCGTGATCTTCCTGATCGGCAGCGCCCTGTGCGGCCTGGCCGGTGAACCCTTCCTGGGCAACCTGTTCGGCGGCGGCATGATGCAGCTCGTCGTGTTCCGCGGCCTGCAGGGCGTCGGCGCCGCCGCGCTCGGCTCGGTAGCGTTCGCGATCATCGCCGACCTGTTCGAACCCGTCGACCGTCCCCGCTACCAGGGCCTGTTCGGCGCCGTGTTCGGCCTGAGCAGCGTCATCGGGCCGCTGCTGGGCGGCTTCCTGACCGACCAGGTGTCGTGGCGCTGGGTGTTCTACGTGAACCTGCCCATCGGCCTGATCGCCCTGGCGTTCATCGCCAGCAAGATGCCCCGCCTCGCCAGCGGCCTGAAAGCCCGCGTGGACTGGCTGGGCGCTTTCCTGATCCTGGTGTTCGCCGTGCCGCTGCTGCTGGCCCTCACCTGGGGCGCCGACGGCAACTACGCCTGGACCAGCCCGCAGATCCTGGGCCTGTTCGGCCTGAGCGCCGCCAGCCTCGTCGCGTTCCTGTTCGTCGAGAGCCGCCACGAGAGCCCCATCCTGCCCCTGACGCTGTTCAAGAACCCCACGTTCGCCTGGGGCGCCCTGGCGCGCTTCATGATCGGCGCCGGGTTCCTGGGCGCGATCCTGTTCCTCAGCCTGTACCTCGTGCAGGTGCAGGGCGTCAGCGCCACCGCCGCCGGGACCGCCACCATCCCCCTGACCGTCGGCCTGATCATCGGCGCGATCGGCAGCGGCCAGATCGCCAGCCGCATGGGCCGATACAAGCCCCTGATGCTGATCGGCCTGATCACCGCCGGACTGGGCTTCTTCGCGCTGAGCACCCTGAACGCCGACAGCAGCTATGGCAGCGTCGTGTTCCGCATGGTGCTGCTGGGCCTGGGCCTCGGCCCCGCCCTGCCGCTGTACACCACCGCCCTGCAGCTGGCCGTCAAGCCCTGGGAGATCGGCGTGGCGACCAGCGCCGGGCAGTTCTTCCAGCAGATGGGCAGCACCATCGGCACCGCCATCTTCGGCGCGATCCTGACCGCCGGGGTGAGCGGCAACCTCGCCACGCAGTTCGCCGCGCAGGCCGCCAGCAATCAGGGCACCGTCGCCACGACCCTCCAGAAGATCAGTGACGACATCAGGAGCGGCAACGCACCCACCGGTGACCGCAACGCCACCCCCGAGAACCCCGAGGACGTCAAGGCTCGCTTCGCCGCACTGCGCGAGAACCTCACGAAAGCCATCCAGACCGGCGACCAGCAGGCCCTGACGGCCGTGAAGAACGACCCGTTCATCAGGACGCTGCCTGCACCCGCGCAGGCGCAGTTCACGAACATTCCCGCAGGTGGCGTGCCCGCCCCGGCCCGCGCACAGGCCCTCAGCGGCGCCCTGAGCGGCGTGAACGACGGCGAGAAGATCACACTCGCCAGCGCCCGCGCCGCCAAGGTCGCCTTCGCGGACACCATCAGCTCCATCTACCGCTACTCGATCCTCGTCGCTGCGCTGGCCTTCCTGGCGACGCTGATGATGCCGAACCTGGAAATTCCCCGCCGCGCCAAGGGCGAACGCGCCCAGCCCGCCCACGTCGAGATCTGACCATTCCCCATATGCAATCGCCCCGGCCGGAGTGGTCGGGGCGATTCAGGTCTGGGGGGCCGGCGACGATCAGCGGACGGGCGGATCACCGGCGGGCGGGTCGCGGCGCTTGGTGCTCGTCACGCCCGCCAGAATGCCGATGCCCAGCAGCACGACCGCGCCGATCAGGGTGTAGGACTGCGGCCACGCGAAGGCGTTCCCGGCGATGAACAGTGCCACGATCAGCACGATGATCCCGATCATGTAGATTCCGAAGTTCGACATATGTTCCTCCTGAGGGGCGGACACCGCTCCCGCTTGAATGACCCCAGTGTAGGAATGTGTGTCTGACGCTGCCGAAATGAAAGGTTCAGCCGCTCTTGACGGTGAATTCACATGGTCTTGAGGTGACCCTGAGGTCGGCGGCGCTACCCTGGGCGGCATGACCCGCCCCCTGTACCACGACAGCACCCGGATGACCTTCACCGGCACCGTCACGCACGCGCACGGCCACGAGGTCGCGCTGGACGCCACCGCCCTGTACCCGGACGCCGGTGGGCAGGCGGCCGACACGGGCACGCTCCGCTGGGACGGCGGTGAGGCTCACGTGACCGGCAGCCGCCGTGACAAGGCGACCGGGCTGATCTGGCACACGCTGGACGGCATGCTCCCGCCGGTCGGGCGGGCCGTGCAGGGCGAGGTGGACCGGGATCGCCGCTGGCGGCACATGCAGCGCCACAGCGCCGAGCACCTGCTCGCCCAGGCGTTCGTGCAGGTGAACCCGGTGTTCGAGGTGGTGGCCGTGAACATGAACGCTCCGGAGTGCACCATCGACCTGAGTGGTGAACCGGCCGAGTCGCACGTCCGCGCCGCCGAGGCGCTGCTGCGCGAGACGCTGGGCCGCGACGAACTGACCCTGGACACCCCGGTCGTGCCCGAGGCCGACCTGCACGGGTACCCCCTGCGGCGCGAATCGAAGGTGCGGGGCGACACGCGGCTGGTCATCTACCGCCGCGCGGACGGCACGCCGTTCGACGTGAGCGCCTGCGGCGGCACGCACGTCCCGCGCGCGAGCATGGCCGCCCCGGTCGTGATCCTGCGCACCGAACGCATCAAGGGCGGCGTGACCCGCGTGACCTTCATGGCAGGCGAGGAGGCCGCCGAGTACCTGGGCAGCGTGTACGCCGACGCGCGGCGCCTCGCCCAGGGGTTCAGCGTGCCGGTCGAGCGGCTGCCGGAACGCGTGGACGCCCTGACCGCCGAGCGGGCCGCGCTGGCCGCGCAACTGGACGCCCTGCATGCCACGCACGCCCGCACGCTACGGGACGCCGCCCCCACCGAGACGCACGGTGAGGTGACCCTGCGCGTCATCACCCTGAGTGACCCGGCCGGACTCCAGGCGGCGCTGACCGATCTTCCGCCCGGCGAGGTCGTCGTGGCGGTCACCGACGCGGGCCGCGTGGGCATCGGCAGCGCGCAGCCCACCGTGAACGCCGGGACCCTGCTACGCGCCGCGCTGACCGCCAGCGGCGGCAAGGGCGGCGGGCGCCCGGACCTCGCGCAGGGCAGCACCCCCGACGTCCCCGCTTTCACGCGGGCCGTCCGCGAGACCCTGATTGTCCCGGCCTGACCGTCCCCGCCTGACGCGCGGGCGTGGAACTGTCCCGTCAACTGTCCCGCCCGGTTCCTACAGTGCAGGCATGACCCGAACCCGGCGCGCGCACCTGACGGCCCTGAACCTCACCACCCTGGCCCTCCTGCTGAGTGCAGGCACGGCAGGCGCGGCCAGCCTGACCGTCGCCGCCTCGTACAGGCTGAGCGGCGCGACCGGCCAGGACGCCGCGTGGTTCCAGAACGGCCAGCGGTTCGCGGTGGCGACCGACAACACCGTCAACATCGCGTCCGCCGCCCAGCCCGACCGGGTTCTGATGACCCTTCGCGGTCCCAGCGAACCGGTCACGCACGTGGACGTCAGCCCGGCCGGGGACCTCCTTACCGCGATCAGCGACGGGGTGGCGTACGCCTGGAGCCTCAGTGACGGGCGGCTGCTGAACACCTTCGAGGACCTGAACGTCACCTCCGCGCAGTTCCGCGCGGACGGACAGGTGATCCTGGTCGCTGAGGGCCTGCGCGACACCACCGTCCTCTGGAACCCAGGGAAGGATCAGGTCCTCAACCTCGAAAGTCCCTTCCTGAACCTCGTCACATCCCCCGATGGAAAGCGGGCCATGGTGGCGGACGGGAAGGGCAACGTGACCCTGTGGGACCCGGTCGCCTGGAAGGCCGTGGGGCAGCCGCTGCCCTGCAAGACCCTGTACGCCCTGGCTATCGCCCCGGACGGCAGCGTGGGGGCGGCCAGCTGCGACGGCAGGAAGGGGCTGATCCTGAAGCCCGGCGCGAACCGCACCCTGACCCTGCACGGCGAGCGCGCCTCGCTGGCCTTCGCGTCCCCTGGCGTCCTGTACGCGAAGGCGGAGAACAAACTGCAACGCTGGAACCTGCAGTCCGGTCAGGGTGACGCGCCCACCAGTCACTACAGCGGGGAGGTGCTGCGCATCTCACCCGACGGGCAGAACGTGATCTTCCTGGCGCAGGATGTTCCCGCCCGGATCGCCCCCCTCGCCAGGCCCCTGGCTGCGCGGGAACTGCTGTACCCGGCCAGTCACGCGAGCGACAGCGGTTTCCTGAACGGCACGCCCGTCGCCGCGAGCGCCAGCGTCGGCTACCGCCTGTCCGCCACGCCGCAGGTCATCACGGAGGACGAGACGTGGCTGCGGTCCATCGCGTCCGCCGCCGGGCAGGGCTTCGGCGTGCTGGAAGACGAACTGAACTTCGAGCCGTACCTCGCGCTGCTGGGCGAGCAGGGCTTCGACACCACGGACGACCTGTACGAGATCGACCTGAGCGACGCGGAACTGATCACCGCCAGCCCGGACGGCACACTGGTCATCGTGAACTCCGGCTCGTACGCCGAACTGTTCGATGCCACCGGGAAGAAAGTCTTCGGCCTGTCCGTCGAGGCGCTGGAGGACCTGGACATCGACCCGGACGACACGTTCCTGGACGTCGCGGTCAGCGCCGGGGGCAGGGTGCTGGCCCTCATCACGGAGCAGGGGCACGCCCTGCGGATCGACACCACCGAGCGGGAACTCATCAGTCAGGCGCAGTTCCCCGAGGACACCACCCCCAAGTTGCTGGCGAGCGCCGCCGACGGCACCCTGGCCGTCAGTGTCCGCCGGGGCGGCAAGAACCAGATCTGGCTGTTCAGGGACGAGGACACCACCCCCTACAAGCAGGTCACCCTGGGCGGCTGGATCGAGGACCTCGCGTTCAGCCCCGACGGCACCCACCTCGCCGTGAACGCGTCCGGGGACCTGCCGCACGTCATTGTGCTGCGCGTCAGCGACGGTCAGGAGGTCGCGCGCAGCCCGAAACTGTCCATGTACGACGGCGGGCTCACCTGGAACGCCGCCGGAACTCAACTCCTCGTCGGGCGCGGTCAGCTCGGCACGGACAGCGCCGCCACCCTCCTGACCTTCCAACGCTGAGCATGGGGACATTCACAGCCGCGCCGGAACTTGATAGGCTCAGGGGTCATGAGTATTCACCTGAACGCTGAACCCGGCCAGATCGCCGAAACCGTCCTCCTCCCGGGCGACCCCCTGCGCGCCAAGCACATCGCCGAGACGTTCCTGACCGACCCCGTCCTGCACAACACCGTGCGCGGCATGCACGGCTACACCGGCACGTACAAGGGCAAGCGCGTCAGCGTGCAGGGCACCGGCATGGGCATCGCCAGCTCCATGATCTACGTCAGCGAACTGATCACCCAGTACGGCTGCAAGAATCTGATCCGCGTCGGCACGGCCGGCAGCTACCAGGCGGACGTGCACGTGCGCGACATCGTCTTGGCGCAGGCCGCGTGCACGGACAGCAACATCAACAACATCCGTTTCGGCGCGAAGAACTTCGCCCCCATCGCCGACTTCGACCTGCTGATGCGCGCCTACCAGATCGCCCGCGAACGCGGCCACGCCACGCACGTCGGCAACATCATGAGCAGCGACACCTTCTACCACGACGACTTCGACCAGTACAAAATCTGGGCGGACTTCGGCGTGCTGGCCGTCGAGATGGAAGCCGCCGGGCTGTACACCCTGGCCGCCAAGCACGGCGTGAAGGCCCTGACTGTCCTTACCATCAGTGACCACCTCGTCACCCGCGAGGAAACTACCGCTGAGGAACGCCAGCTGACCTTCAACGCCATGATCGAGATCGCCCTCGACGCCGCGCTCGGCGAGTAATACCAACTCCGGTTGAAAGGTTTGCAAAATCTTTCAACCCGAGCGGATGCGAGAAGGAGCAAAGCGGGTTCCGGACGTGGAGCTGGCAATCCGGTGAGGTCACGGATTGTCAGCGAAACAAACGGAATTCGCCTAAATGTACACAGACAACGGGGCGTGCGCCGGGGTTGATCCTCCGGCGCACGCCCCCATTTCGGTGAAGGTCAGTTCACGCGGACGCTGTTCGTCAGGGTGCGGACCACGGCCTCGTTCTTCGCGTAGTCCTTCAGGTTCCCGGCGATGGTCACGACCAGCATGCGGCCCCCGGCGCTGGTGACGAGCAGTTCGCGGCGCAGTTCGTCGCCCTGGCTGGGGGTGGTGAAGATGAACTGCGCCCAGGGCGTGCCGCTGACCTGCAGCAGGTTCGCCTTGAGGGTCTTCACGTTGGGCACCTGCGCGCGGATGACGCTGGGGAACTGCTCGACGAGTTTGCCGACCTCGGTCCTGTTCAGTTTGCTGGCGCGCCATTCGAACGCGACGCTGACCTTGCGGTCCTCGGTCATGAAGACGGCGTCGGGGCGCCCGGCGGCGCTGGGGAACGCGGTGCGGATTCCGGCGGCACTCAGGGTCAGGAGTTTGGCGTTCGGTTCGACGGTCACCGGCACGCTGCCCAGCTTCACGGGCACCGCGCTGGCGGCGCCCAGGGTCAGGGCGGCGAGCGTCAGGAGAAGGGAGCGGGGCTTCATGTCAGTGCCACCCTAGCGTGAGAGGTGAGAACGCTCGTGAACCGAGCATGAGGACTGTGCGATTCGCATCAATCTCACGTCAGCCCAGCCCATCTGCCCGGAGGGCGAAGGTCGCGGCCCGCGCGCCGATCATCATGCTCGTCGCGTTCGTGTTCGCATGGATGATGCGCGGCATGACGCTCGCGTCCCCCACCCACAGACCCCGCACGTCCCGTACCGCCAGTTCACGGCTCACCACGGCGTCCTCCCCGTCGCCCAGGGCCGCCGTGCCGACCGGGTGGTACAGGGTCGCGCACTCGCGCGCCACGTGCTGGCGCAGCGCCGCGTCACTGCGGTGCCCCTCGCCCGGCAGGACCTCCGCGCCGCGCAGCTCGGACAGGGGAGGGGTCGCGGCGATCTCGCGCGCCTGCCGCACGCCCGCCACGAGACTCTGCACGTCCCGCTCGTCCGTCAGGTACCCCGGATCGATCACGGGCGCCGCCAGCGGGTCGCGCGACGCCAGGCTCAGGCGGCCCCGGCTGTGCACGTCCACCAGCACCGGCCCCACCGAGAAATGATTGCCCGGCTCGGTCCGGAACCCGTGATCCCGGAAGTACGCCGGACCGAAATGGAACTGGATGTCCGGATCGTCCTGGCTGCTCAGGCCCGGTGGGGCGTGCGTGAACGCGCAGGCCTCCGCGACATTGCTGCTCAGCGGCCCGCTGCGGTTCCACAGGTACCGCGCCAGCGCCTCGCCCTGCGGCACCCGGTCCAGACTCGTGATCCGCGATCGGCTGATCACCGGCACCGCGAGGTGATCCTGCAGGCCACCACCCACGCCCTCCAGTGCCACGCGGACCGGGATGCCGTGCCGGTCCAGTTCCGCGCGCGGTCCGATCCCCGACAGCATCAGCAGTTGCGGCGTCTGCACCGCGCCCGCCGTGAGGATCACCCCGCCCGCCGGGGCGTCCAGCGTCCGGCCCCGCCAGCGCAGCCGCACACCCGCCGCACGGTTCCCGTCCCACAGCAGTTCCAGCACGTGCGCGCCGGTCAGGACCGTCAGGTTCGGGTGGTCCAGCACCGGCTTCAGGAACGCCCGGAACGCACTGAAGCGCTCGCCGCCCAGGTGATTGCTCTCGAACAGACCGGCGCCGTCCAGCACGCCATCATTGAAGGTCTCCACGACCGGCACGCCCAGCCCCACCGCCGCCGCCTTCACGAACGCATGACTCAGCTCATGGGACGCGCCGCGCGCCCCGGCAGGCATCGGGCCGTCCACGCCGCGCAATTCGGACGCCGGACCCCGATACGACTCCAGCGCGCGGAACTCCGGCAGCACGTCCTCCCAGGTCCAGCCGTCGCCCCAGCTGTCGAAATCCCGCCGCGAGCCTCGAATCCAGATGGTCGCGTTGATCGCACTGCTGCCACCCAGCACCTTCCCGCGTGGCCAGTAGAACGACCGACCCGCCGCGCGCGGCTGCGGCACCGTCGTCAGGTTCCAGTCCACCGACGTGCGGAACAGCTTGTTGAATGCACCCGGCGCGCGGATCAGCGGGTGAGAGTCCGGTCCGCCCGCCTCCAGCAGCAGCACCCGCGTGCCCGCGTCCAGCAGCCGCCGCGCCGCCACACACCCGCCCGAACCGGCCCCCACCACGATGAAATCCACGCGCCCCTGCCCTGCGTCCCCGCTTGTCATGTGCCCCGAGTATAGACGCCCACCCCGCGCGCCCTCCCGGTCCGGGCAGACCGCCCGGTACACTCCCGTACATGAGCCTCACCTTTCCCACCGGTTTCACCGCCGCCGCCATGGCCGCCGGGATCAAACCCAGCGGCAAGACCGACCTGAGCGGCGTCACCAGCAGCACTGACTGCACCTGGGCGTTCGCGGGGACGCGCAGCACCACCGCCGCCGCGTGCGTCACCCGCAACCGCGACCTGTACGCGCAGGGCGCCCCCATCCGCGCGCTGCTCGTGAACGCCGGGAACGCCAACGCCGCCACCGGCACCCGCGGCGCCCATGACAACGCCGACATGGCCGACGCGTTCGGCAGCGTCCTGAACGTCCAGCCCGAAGCGGTCCTGACCGCCAGCACCGGCATCATCGGGCACCTGCTGCCCATGGATAAGGTCCTCAGCGGCATCGAGCACCTGCCCGACGAACTCGACAGCGGCGCGGACGCCTTCGCCAGCGCCATCATGACCACCGACACCCGACCCAAGACCGCGTCAGCCACCCTGAGCAGCGGGGCGCGCATCGTCGGCACCGCCAAGGGCAGCGGCATGATCCACCCCGACATGGCGACCATGTTCGCCTTCGCGTTCACCGACGCAGAAATCGATCAGGCCGCGCTGCGCGACGCGTTCCCCGCCATCGTGAACCGCACCTTCAACGCCGTCACCGTCGACGGCGACACCAGCACCAACGACATGGCCGTCGTCCTGTGCAACGGCCAGGCCGGACCCGCCGACCTCACCGAATTCCTGGCCGCCCTTGAGGGCGTCATGCGTGACCTCGCCCGGCAGATCGCCGCCGACGGCGAAGGCGCCACCAAACTCCTGACCGTGCAGGTCAGCGGCGCCCGCACCGAAGCCGAGGCCCTCGCCGCCGCCCGCACCTGCTGCGTCAGCCCCCTCCTGAAAAGCGCCGTGCACGGCAACGACCCCAACTGGGGCCGCGTCATCATGGCCGTCGGCCGCAGCGGCGCCGGCGTGAACATCGAGAAACTCCGCGTCACTGTGCAGGACCACCCGGTCTTCCAGGGCAAACCCCTCCCGTACGACGACGCGCAGGTCAGCGCCAGCATGAAAGCCGAGGAGGTCGTCTTCACCATCGACCTCGGCGTCGGCGACGCGCGCGGCGAGGCCTGGGGCTGCGACCTCAGCGCCGAATACGTCAGCATCAACGCCGACTACACGACCTGATTGGGCTGGCGGTGTGCGGGGGGCGGGACGTGGTGCCTGCCCCCCGCGTCATTCCGCCGATCTGGACAGCGCGTCGAACCGGGAAAGGTGCCGCTGCGTGCGCTCGATCCACGTTTTCAGGACACGTGGCGTCGCGGTGAACGGCAGGGCGGTGAACGTCAGCACGGTCAGCGCCGCGCCCTCCAGCGCCGCCGCCTGCACCTTGTGGTGCCCATCCACGATCACGTTCACGGCCAGGGTCAGGTTCGACAGCAGTGTCCCCTCCCATTGACTGTTGCTGTCCCGCTCCTCGATCACCTGCAGGCAGACCGCCGTGGGGCGCGCCCCGGCCCGGAACTGCTCACGGTAGAACGCCACCCTCCGGGCCTCCAGTGACTCTGTCTCCTGTGTGGGCAGCAGGACCGAGACGCCTGCCTCCTCGCCCGGTACCTGCCGACCACCCGTGTACGAGATCACGCCCGGTTCCCGCCAGCCCGGCGCGCGGTAGGACAGGGCCGGTGGTGCCTTGGGCACGTCCGCTCCGGGCCAGGAGCCCTGCTGACGATCGCCCGGCCAGTACCGCTCCCGCTCGTGCGTCATGTAGTCCAGCGGGCCGCCCGGCACCACCACCGACGGGCGGGTCGTGACCAGACCCGCCACGTACCACCCCGGCGGGAGGAGCGACGCCAGCCGCGTGACAGTCGCCCCATCGAGCGCCTGCAGGCCGCCCGCCAGAGCGTCCTGCAGGCCATCCACTCCCGCCAGGGAAGGACGCCGAGTCAGGGGCAGCACGTGAAACAGCGCGGGCAGCGTGGCCGACCCCATCCCGATCAGCGCCGCCACCCGCCCTTGAACGCGAAGCGCGGCGCCGGAGTATCCCCGACCCTCCCAGCGCAGCGGCACCTGATCCGCCGCCTGCCCCGCCGCGACCAGCGCGAAGGGAACACGCCCCACCTGACCCTTCACCCACGCGGGATCAGGCGTGACCGCCGACCTGTCCAGCATCGGCGCCAGCGGCGCCCGCGTGTGTGGGTCGGACGTGGTGAACCACAGCGGCGTCTCGGTCATGCCGCTCAATCTGACACCGGCGTCCCGTCCAACTCCCCTCATGTGCCACTCGCGCTGCTCAGCATTCCTTACCGATTGCCCCGCCCGACCGGCGGTGGAGGGTAGGGTGCGGACATGAGTGCCGAATCTCCCCTTCGCCCGGCTGCCTCCCGTTCGGCGCTGGCGCGTCCGCTGGACTTCACGTACCTGTCAAACCGCGTGGCGGCGCTGGGACTGCTGGGGACGGTGGCGCTGGCCCGCCTGCGCGGGCGGGGCTGGGCGGACGCGGTGGGTGCAGGGGGCGCGGCGTTCCTGGCGTGGGCGACCGCGCGGGAACTCGACCCGGACCACCCGGCGACGGCGAACGCGGCGCTGCCCGTGGCGGCAGTGGCCGGACTGGTCAGCCGGGGCGGAGGGCTGGCGCCGCTGTTGCCCGCGGTGGCGGTGCTGTCCGGCCTGCGGGGAATCGCGGGGACGACGGGGGAGACCCTGACCCGCACCGACCACCTGGGTCTGCTGGCGCAGTCGCTCGCGGCGGCGGGGACGGGCGGCACGGTGGGGGCGCTGGTGGCCGGTGCGGCGCCCCTCCTGACCGGAGGCGGGCGGAGCGTGACCCCATTGATGGGTGCGCTGCTGCCCCCGCTGGGCCCCGCGAGCGGCGGGTCGTGGACGGGCGCACTGCTGTCGGCGGCCGCCCTGCCGCTGGCCCGTGACCTGACCGCGCCGGAACCCGTGCAGAGCGCCTGCGACCGCGCCCCGCGCGCCGTGCGGGCCGAGGAGGTGCGCCGCGCCCGGCAGGTCGCCACGCTGGCCCTGGCCGCCGGGCTGCTCACGCGGCAATCGCGGGGGCTCCTTCCACTGGCTGCCGCGTGCCTGACCGTCGCCGCCCGCCGCGCCGGGGCGAACCTCAAGAACACCTGAAGCCCCACGCGCGCAGACTGGGCGCGAGGCGACAGCCCCACGAAGGGTCGCCTCCTACGCTGAACGCATGACCGGACTTCCCAGGCAGATCACGCTACTGCTCGCCACGATCCTCACGCTCGTGATGAACTACCTCAGCAACGCCCTCCCGCTCTTCGGCAACTCCAACAAGGAAGTCAGCGACGCCCTCCCGAACGCCTTCACGCCCGCCGGACTCACGTTCGCCGTGTGGGGCCCCATCTTCCTGGGCCTGCTGGTCTTCGCCGTGTACCAGGCGCTGCCCGCCCAGCGCGGCCCCCGCTATGACCGGCTGTTCTGGCCGTTCCTGCTGAGCAACCTGCTGAACGTCTCCTGGCTGCTGGCCTTCCAGAGCCTCAACTTCGGCCCCAGCGTGATCATCATGCTGGCCCTGCTCGCCAGCCTCGTCTGGCTGTACCTCACGGTGCGCGGCCTGCCGCCTCAGGGCGCGGAACGCTGGACGCTCGCGCTGCCCACCTCGCTGTACCTGGGCTGGATCAGCGTCGCCACGATCGCCAACATCACCGCGTACCTCGTCAGCGTCGGCGTGACCACCGGCGCGCTGGGCCTCAGCGCCCCGTCTGGTCCGCCGTGCTCGTCGTGATCGCCGCCGCGATCGGCGTCTTCTTCCTGGCCCGCTTCCACGACTACGCCTTCGCTGGGGTGCTGCTGTGGGCCTTCTACGGCGTGTACGTCGCCCGTCCCGACGCCGCGACCGTCGTGACCGGCGTCGCCATCGCCGCCGTGATCGTCGTGCTGGGCGCCCTGCTCAGCCTGCGGACCCGCCGCACCGCCCTGTAATCTCACTCCCTGGATGGGCCGCTGCGGGCATGACCGGCAGCGGCCCATCTGCGGTCGCTACACTGAACTTCACATGCATCCCGACTCGCCCCTGGCCCTGATCGGCTACCCCGCCCCGGCCGCCCGCGCCCTGCGCGACCTCGGCCTGATCGCCGTGAACGTCCCCACTGACGACCTGCGCGCCGTGCTGGACGCCAGCCGCACCCTCCACTTTACCGGCGCACTCGTCCACCCCAGCCAGGAAACGCACGCGCTCGGCGCTGTCACACCCGACGCCGTCGCCCGCCGCGTGGGACGCGTGGACGCCATCGCCCTGAGCGGCGAATTCCACGGTACCTTCGCCCTCAGCGACGCCCTGACCGACGCGCTGGACGCCAGCGGGTACGCCTCTCGCGGCGCGAGTGCCCTGATCCTCGGTGTGGACGCCCACGACCTCGCCCTCGCCCTGCCCCTCGCCCGGCTGGGCTTCACCGAGATCGGCATCGCCGCCGAGAGCACCCCCGAAGCGGAACGCGCCGCCCGCGACCTCCCCGCCGGACGCCGCGCCTACCCCCTGAGCCGCCGCGACCCCAGCGTCGGCGACTTCGCCGCCCGCGCCGACCTGATCGTGCTCACCGCCGGACCGCTCCCCAGTGGACTCGTGCAGCCGTACCACACCGTCATCGACCTGACCGGCCGCGCCAGCGTCACCGGCAGCGGCGCCAGCACCCTCGACCTGCGCGACCTCCCCCTGCGCCGCCTCGCCCGTCAGCTGGAACACGCCACCGGTCAGCGCTTCCACCCGCAGGAACTCGAAGGAGCCCTGCAGGCCCTCGTGTAAGGGAAAAAGGGGAGAGGCGCACCCGGATGTGGGGTGCGCCTCTCCCCGCTTCAGGCCTCGCCCGGTTCACGCCGGGGCAGGAAAAGCCGTGCCGAGGATCGTCGCCACGACCGCCAGCAGTCCGGCAGCACCGACCCTCACCAGCAGCGCGCCGGGGAGGAAGAACACGCCTGCCGCCAGTTGCAGGACCGCGAAGGCCACCGTCACCGCATCCGCGTTCCCCTGACCCAGAGCGAAGCAGAAACTCAGCCCGAAGCCCAGGAACACGAACCCACCCAGGGCGCGGGCCCAGGCCAGTTCGTCCCGCTGGGGGCGCGGAGTCGGGGCCACCGGGGCCGAAGGTACCAATGCCCGCCTGACCAGGTGCAGGGTGAAGCCACTCCCGTACCCGGAGATCAACGCGACCAGCAACGTCACGACATTCAGCCGCAGGGCGGAAGGCAGCAAGAGGCACAGGCCCGTCCCGACCGCCGCCAGGGCCAGCAGCACCAGACTCGACGGCCGGTGCACAGGCCACACGAGTGGCGCGAAGAAAGCCAGGCACAGGGTCAGCCACATCACGACTTCAGACAGCACGCAGGCAGTGTAGGCGGCCAGAAGGACAGGGGCGCACCCGTCTGCCGGATGCGCCCCACCTGTCAGCCTTCCCGATCAGGATGGTGACCTTCCGCTCAGTTGTGGCTGGCGGTGTCCAGTTTCTGCAGGTAGGCCTTCCCGCCTTCGAGTTCGGCTTCGAAGCCGTCGGCGGCGGCGAACACCAGCGTCTCGGCCAGCGTTTCGCTCATCAGGTATTCCTGCCACGCTTCGGCGGCCTCGCGGGCGTCGCCTTGAAGGTCCAGGTGGAGGGCGATGCGGTCCTGCACCTCGAATCCGGCCTTCTTGCGGGCGTCCTGCACGCCGCGTACGAGGTCGCGGGCGAGCCCTTCGAGTTCCAGTTCGCGGGTGAGGGTGGTGTCGAACGCGACGAGGTACCCGGCTTCCTCCTGCGCGGCGAAGCCTTCGGGGGACTTGGCGTCCACGAGGACCTCGTCCGGCCCGAGTTCGAAGCGTTCACCGGTCGGGGCGATGACCTCGAACTGCTTGCCGTCGCGCACGAAGCGGGCGACCTCGCTGGCGTCGGCGGCGGCCAGCGCGGCGCGGACCTGCGGGACGGCCTTCCCGAACTTCTTGCCCAGCACCGGGAGGTTGGGGCGCAGCACGTAGCTGACGAGTTCCGCGTACTGGTCGATCAGTTCGACCTCCTTGACGTTCAGTTCCTCCTTGAGCTGCTCGGCGAAACGGCCCAGCGCCTGGGTCTGGTCGGCGGTGCGGGCGCGGACCATGACCTTCGGGAGGGGCTGACGCTGGCGCATGCCGGTCTGTCCGCGAACGGCGCGACCCAGGCTGACGACGCGCAGGACGGCGTCCATCTCGCCCACCAGGGTCGGGGCGGCCAGCGCCTCGTCGACTTTGGGCCAGGGGGTGAGGTGCACGCTGTCGGGCGCGTCCGGGACCAGCGAGCGCACGAGGTTCCCGTACAGCGTCTCGGCGAGGAACGGCGTGAACGGCGCGGTGAGCTGCGTGACGGTCACCAGGGCGTAGTGCAGCGTGGCGTACGCGTTGTGGTCGGCGCCGTCGTCCCCGGCCCAGAAGCGGCGGCGGTTGCGGCGCACGTACCAGTTGCTCAGGTCCTCCACCACGAAGTCCTGCAGGGCGCGGCTGGCCCCGGTCGGGTCGTAGTTCTCCAGCGCGCCCGTGACCGTGGCGATCAGGGCCTGCACCTTGGCGAGCAGCCAGCGGTCCACCTCGGGACGCTGATCGGCGGGCGCGGCGGCCTTCAGGTCCGGCTGGTCCAGGTTGGCGTACAGCACGAAGAACGAGTAGGTGTTCCACAGCGTCAGGAAGTAGGAGCGGAACGCCTCGCCCACGAGGTTCATGCCGAAGCGGCGGCTCAGTTCGGGCGGCGCGCTGACGTACATGTACCAGCGGGCGGCGTCCGCGCCGTACTGCTCGAACACGTCCCAGGGGTTCACGACGTTCCCCTTGCTCTTGCTCATCTTCGCGCCCTTCTCGTCCAGGATGTGCCCGGAGCAGATGACGCTCTTGTACGCCACGGAATCGAACACCATCGTGCCGATCTGGTGCAGGCTGTTGAACCAGCCGCGCGTCTGGTCGATGGCCTCCGCGATGAAGTCGGCGGGGAAGCCGCCGTTCTCGAATTTTTCTTTGTTCTCGAAGGGGTAGTGGTGCTGCGCGAACGGCATGCTGCCGCTGTCGTACCAGACGTCCATCACGTACGGCACGCGCCGGAAGGTCTTGCCATCCGCCTCGAAGGTGATGTCGTCCACGAACGGCCGGTGCGGGTCGAAGTCCGGGCCGGTCAGTTCGGGGCGGCCACTCAGTTCGGCCAGTTCGGCGTAGCTGCCGATCACGCGGTACTCGCCGTCCTCGGCCTCCCACACGGGCAGCGGCGTGCCCCAGTAGCGGTTGCGCGAGAGGTTCCAGTCGATCAGGTTCTCCAGCCACCCGCCGTAGCGGCCGTTCCTGATGTGCGGCGGGTGCCAGTCGATCGTCTGGTTCAGTTCGATCAGACGCTCCTTGAGGCGGGTGTTGTTCAGGTACCAGCTCTCGGTGGCGTAGTACATCAGCGGGGTGCCGCAGCGCCAGCAGTGCGGGTAGGCGTGCAGGAAGTTCTTCTCGCGCCACATCAGGCCGCGCGCGCGCAGGTCGCGGACGATCTCGGTGTTCGCGTCGCGGAAGAACACGCCCTGCCAGGGGCCGAAGCGGTGCTTGCCCTCGCCGTCCACACCGACGATCACCGGGAAGCCGTAGTTCCGCGCCAGGCGCATGTCGTCCTCACCGAAGGCGGGCGCGGTGTGCACGATCCCGGTCCCGTCGCTGTCGGACACGTAGGTGTCCAGACCCGACATCCACACGGGCTTGCCCTCGCCCTCGGCCTCGTAGGCTTCCGTGAACAGCGGCTGGTACGCCACGCGCTCCAGTTCGCTGCCCTTGAAGGTCTTCACGACCTCGGCGTCCTCGCCCAGCACCTCGGCGCGCAGGCTGGCGGCCAGGATCAGCACGTGGCCGTCCTTGTCGCGCGCGGCCACGTACTCGAACTCCGGGTGGATGGCGACGCCCACGTTGTACGGCAGCGTCCAGGGGGTGGTCGTCCACACCAGGAACGCCGCGCCGTCCTCCAGGCCCAGGCGGGCCGGGTCGGTCAGGCGGAACGGCACGTACACGCTGGGGTCCTGGATGTCCTTGTACCCCTCGCTGACCTCGGCGTTGCTCAGGGTCGTGCCGTCCTTGGGGCAGTACGGCGCGACGCGGAAGCCCTTGTACAGCAGGCCCTTCTCGCTGAGGTTCTTGACGCTCCACCAGATGCTCTCGATGTAGTCCCTGTGCAGCGTCATGTACGCGTCGTCCAGGTCCACCCAGTAGCCCATGCGCTCGGTGAAGCGGCGCCACTCGGCCTCGTACTCGAACACGCTGGCGCGGCACTCGGCGTTGAACTTGTCGATGCCGTACGCCTCGACCTCACGTTTGCTGTTCAGGCCGAGTTTCTTCTCGACGCCCAGCTCGACCGGCAGGCCGTGCGTGTCCCAGCCGGCCTTGCGGGGCACGTGGAAGCCCTGCATGGTCCGGAAGCGCGGGAAGAGGTCCTTGAACGAGCGGGCCTGGACGTGGTGCACGCCGGGCTGGCCGTTCGCGGTGGGTGGCCCCTCGAAGAACGTGAAGACGGGGCCGCCCTGGGTCTGTTCCAGCGAGCGTTCGAACACGCGTTCGCGTTTCCAGAAGTCGAGGATGCCCTGTTCCAGCGCGGGGAAGTTCGGGTTGCCCTGCACGGGCGTGAAGAGGGTCTTCTTGTCGGTCATGTGATCTCCGGGTGGGCGGTGAGGGTCGTGGTGGGTCGGGCGTCGGAGGCGGGGGTCACCCGCGTCCGAATCGGCCGCCTGGGCCGGGCGGGGCAGAGGGGCGTGGTGTTGGCCAGTCGGGTGTGGTGGATTCGGGTGCGGGGCATGGTCACCTCCGGCGGGTGCGGGTCAGGACAGGGGAGAGGGGGCGGCTAGTCGACGATGAACAGCGTGGCCCCCACGGCGGTGCTCGACCGGTGCGCTTCGGCATGATCAGCCACCTGATACGACTCGCCGGGCCGCAGCGTGAAGGTGCGCCCGTCGGCCAGTTCGGTGTCCAGCTGCCCGGCCAGCACGAGCAGGACGTGGCCCTTCTCGCACCAGTGGTCGGCGAGGTACCCGGCGGAGTACTCGACCATCCGCACGCGGACCGCGCCGAACTGCCGGGTGCGCCACGTCGCCGCGCCGCGCTCGCCGGGGTGGTCGGTGGCGGGCACGTCGGCCCAGGTGGTCACCCCGAAGGGAATGTCGGTCAGGTGCATGGTTCAGGCCTCCGGGGACAGGGCAACAGTAAGGGGGCGGCGGGTCTCAGCGGTCACGCCCCCACGTGGGGGGACGGTGCTGGGACGCGCCGCCCCCGTGGGGAGCTGGTGCGTGGTACCACCCAACTTCACCGGCGCGTGCCGGTCTCCATTGGCCCTCTGCCGGGGGGTGTCCGGGCGGGTCTAGTCGGCCTGCTGGCCTTTCTTCCGCCGGCGCGGGAGGTGATGTTCGGTGCTCGCGGCTGGCGTCAGGCTTCCACCGTCCCTGACTCGCTCGCGCTGCCCTGCGGCCCTACTGTCCTCTCGGTCGCCTCTGCTGTCTCACCCCGGTCTGGGGTGCCCCTCATGGTAGGGCGGCAGGCTGGGGGCGGTCAACGTGGTCCCCCGGCGGGCCGCGCTTGCGGGTATGCTGGACGTCCGTTCCTCCAGCGTCCCACCCCCCCTGCCCCCGGCGCGTACGTGTGAAAAGCGTCAGCGCGCGTTTAGAATCGGTTTCAGGAGTACGTGACGAATGATCTCAATCCATCCCACCTGCCTGAACGACCAGCCCGCCGCGCGCGTGGCGGGCGTGCCTGACAGGTTCCCACCCACGGAGGCCCCGCTGTGACCGACACCCACCAGAGCCTCCCGTACCACGAACTGCAGCAGAAGATCCTGCCCGAACTGCACCTGATCGCCGCCGGGTACGGCATCGAGAACTACCGCAAACTGAAAAAAGACGCCCTGGCCCTGGCGATCATGGAGCATCAGGCGGCCAGCGAGGGCCAGCTGCTCGCGCGCGGTTTCCTGGAGATCAGCCCCGACGGGTACGGTTTCCTGCAGGCCGACCTGCTCGACCCGAACAGCCGCACGGTGCTGATCAGCGCTGGGGTCATCAAGCAGTACCACCTGCGCACCGGGGACGAGATCATCGGCCGCGCCCGTAAGCCCCGCGAGAACGAACGTTTCGGGTCGCTGGTGCAGGTGGAGGCCGTGAACGGCGTGGACCCCGAGACGGCCCGCCGCCGCCCGCGCTTCGACGACCTGACCCCCACCTTCCCGGACGCGCAGCTGGTGCTGGAAGATCCGACCATGGACGATGGGCTGAGCCTGCGCGTCGTGGACCTGCTGGTGCCCATCGGGCGCGGGCAGCGTGCGCTGATCGTCGCGCCGCCCAAGGCCGGGAAGACCAGCCTGCTGAAGAAGGTCGCGAACTCCATCGTCAAGAACTACCCGGACGTGACCGTGATGGTCCTGCTCGTCGACGAGCGCCCCGAGGAGGTCACGGACTTCCGCGAGAGCGTGCAGGGTGCGCAGGTGATCGCCAGTACCTTCGACGAGCCGCCCCAGCATCACGTGCGCGTCGCGGAGTTCGTGCACGAACGCGCCCGCCGCATCGTGGAGGAAGGTGGGCACGTCGTGATCCTGCTGGACTCGATCACGCGACTGGCCCGCGCGAACAACCTCGTCACCCCGCCCACCGGACGCACCCTGTCCGGCGGTCTGGACAGCAACGCCCTGCACTGGCCCAAGCGCTTCCTGGGGGCCGCGCGCAACATCCGCGAGGGCGGCAGCCTGACCATCCTGGCGACCGCCCTGGTGGAAACCGGCAGCCGCATGGACGACGTGATCTTCGAGGAATTCAAGGGCACCGGCAACGCGGAACTCGTGCTGTCGCGCCGCCTCGAGGAACGCCGGATCTTCCCGGCGCTGGACATCCTGAAGTCCGGCACGCGCCGCGAGGAACTGCTGCTGCAGCCCGAAGTCCTGAAGAAGATGTGGCTGCTGCGCAAGGTCATCAGCGACATGGACCCCGCGGACGCGATGGAAATGCTGCTGTCCCGCATGGGAAAAACCCGCAACAACGTCGAATTCCTGGCGGCCCTGGCCGGCGGCTGACGTTCGCCCACTCGATCCTGAACCACCGGAGCTCACCCTTGTCCCTGTCACCCCTTCGCCGCGCGACGCGGCTCCTGACCCTCGGCGCCCTGCTGGGCCTCGCCCACGCCCAACAGGCCCCCGCCGAACGGCTGCTGGCCCCCCTGCAACTGAACCTCGACGCCCCGGCGGACGTCATCCTCAGCCGTGACAGCGGCGAGCGGGTCATGCAGATCGTCACGACCCGCACCACGCCCCTGCCGAACGTCGCCCGCCGCTACGGCGTGACGTCCGGCGCGGTGAAACTCGTCTCCGCGCGTGGCAGTACGCAACTGGTGCAGCTGACCCTGCCGGGCCGCGTGCAGGAACGCCAGCCGCTGCGGCCCTCATCGGTCGTCACGTACCGCGTGCGTCCGGGCGACACGCTGGCCCGCGTCGCGGGGAAATTCGGGATCACGGTCGTGGACCTGCTCGGCGTGAACCTGGACCGCACCAGCCTGGACCGGCTGGAGGTCGGCAGCACCCTGAACGTCCCGACCGGGGCGCGCGGCCTGCTCGTGCGGATCAAGCCCGGTCAGAGCGCCCTGTCGCTGATCGCCGGGTACGGCGCGGACCTCGTGGCGACCGCGCAGGCGAACGACGTGCTGCCCACCGAACTGAACGTCGGGGATCAGCTGCTGCTGCCCGGCATCCGCGCCGAGGGCTTCGCGCAGCAGCTCGCCGACCGCCGCGAGGCCGAGCGGCGCGCGCAGGTCGCCGCGCAGCGTCAGGCGCAGTACGAGAAGTTCGTCGCGTGGAAGAAACAGCGGGAACGAGAGCGTCTGGAGGAGAAGTACGAGGCGCAGGCGCAGTACGAGAAGTTCCTGGCGTGGAAGAACAGCCCCGAACGCAAGGCGGCCATCGCGGCGCTGGAACGCCAGCAGCAGTTCGAGGCGGCGCAGGCGGCCGCGCAGGCCCGCGCGCGGCAGTCCGCGCAGCGGTCCAGCGTCACGGCCGCCGGGATGGGCCCCGGGCGCAGCGGGCTGATCTGGCCGATGCGCAACTACCGCCTGACCAGCCGGTACGCCGAGCAGGACATCGAATTCCACCGTCAGGTGTTCCACGGTGGCATCGATCTGGCCGCGCCCTACGGCACGCCGATCTACGCCGCTGCGGCAGGTGAGGTCACGCAGAGCGGCTTCGGGGCGTATGGTCTGAACGTGTTCACGCAGAGTGGGGGAAGCACGCTGGTGTACGGCCACATGAGCCGCACGGCGGTCGTGGCGGGTCAATCGGTCCAGCAGGGGCAGCTGCTGGGCTATATCGGCTGCACCGGGATCTGCACCGGTCCGCACCTGCACTTCGAGGTGCGTCTGAACGGGCAGACGGTCGATCCGCTGGGCCTGCTGCCGTGACGTCGCCCGACGCCGTGCGCCTGCTGGTCGTGGATGACGAGGCACAGATCCTGGAACTGCTGGACCTGACCCTGTCGATCCAGGGCTACGAGGTCTGCCCGGCGGGCAGCGGCCCGGTCGCGCTGGAGGTCCTGGCCCGCGAGCAGATCGACGTGATCGTCATGGACGTCCTGATGACGCCCTGGGACGGGTTCGAGACGGTGCGGCGCATGGCGGCGCAGTACGGCGCGGCGCTGCCGCCCGTGGTGTTCCTGTCCGGGCTGGCGCGCCCGGCGGTGATGCCGGACCTGGGGCCGGACGTGGTGCAGGAGTACCTGGTCAAGCCGTTCCGACCGTCGCAACTCGTCGAGCGGATCGAGGAGGCCCGGCGGCGCAAGCTGTCCAGCTGATCTGGACTGGATTCCCCCTGCCTGAATCTGACCCCCCTGATGGTGTCCATGTGACCCTTCCTGGGGGGTCAGTTCTGGTCTACCCTGCACATATGACCGAAGCAAGCACCGGTACCCCCGCCCTGAAGCAGGGCTTCGCTGAAATGTTCAAGGGCGGCGTCATCATGGACGTCGTCACCGCCGACCAGGCCCGCATCGCCGAGGCCGCCGGCGCGACCGCCGTCATGGCCCTCGAACGCGTCCCCGCCGACATCCGCAAGGACGGCGGCGTGGCCCGCATGAGCGACCCCAAGATGATCAAGGAGATCATCGGCGCCGTCAGCATCCCCGTCATGGCCAAGGTCCGCATCGGGCACATCGTCGAGGCGCAGATCCTCCAGGCGCTCGGCGTGGACTTCATCGACGAGTCCGAGGTCCTGACCCCCGCCGACGACCAGTACCACATCCTCAAGCACGACTTCAAAGTGCCCTTCGTGTGCGGCGCCAAGAACCTCGGCGAGGCCCTGCGCCGCGTCGGCGAGGGCGCCAGCATGATCCGCACCAAGGGCGAGGCCGGGACCGGCAACGTCATCGAGGCCGTCCGCCACGCCCGCACCGTGCTGGGCGAGATCAAGCACATCCAGGCCCGCCCCGCCGAGGAACTCATGACCGTCGCCCGCGACCTCCAGGCCCCGTACGAACTGGTCCGCTACGTCCACGAGCACGGCAAGCTGCCCGTCGTGAACTTCGCCGCCGGTGGCGTCGCCACGCCCGCCGACGCCGCGCTGATGATGCTCCTGGGCCTGGACGGCGTGTTCGTCGGCAGCGGCATCTTCAAGAGCGACAACCCCGAGCGCCGCGCGCAGGCCATCGTGAAGGCCGTCACGCACTTCCAGAACCCCGAGGTGCTCGCCGAGATCAGCGAGGACCTGGGCGCGCCCATGACCGGCATCAACATCGACGACCTGATTCCCGCCGAGCGCCTCGCCGCGCGCGGCTGGTAAACATGGCCCGCATCGGCGTGCTGGCCCTCCAGGGCGCGTTCCGCGAGCACCGCGCCGCCCTGGAACGCCTGGGCGCCCAGGTGACCGAGGTCCGTCTCGCGGCGGACCTGGACGGCCTGCACGGCCTGATCCTCCCCGGCGGGGAAAGCACCACCATGGCCCGCCTGATGACCGAGTACGCGCTGTGGGAACCCCTGCGGGCCTTCCACGCGCGCGGCGGGCAGCTGTGGGGCACCTGCGCGGGCGCCATCCTGCTGTCCCGTGAGGTGCAGGGCGCCCCGCCGCAGTTCGGCCGTCAGGACAGCCTGGACCTGCTGGACGTGACGGTGCAGCGCAACGCCTTCGGGCGGCAGATCGACTCGTTCACGACCGGACTGGACGTGCGCGGCCTGAACGGCGCGTTCCCCGCCGTGTTCATCCGCGCGCCCGCCTTCGCCCGCGTCGGCGACGGCGTGGAGGTCCTGTCCGAGTACGGGGGGCAGGCCGTCGCGGTGCGGCAGGGCCGCGTGCTCGCCACCGCGTTCCACCCGGAACTCACCGGGGACGACCGCCTGCACGCGCTGTTCCTCCAGGGCTGCCTCACGCCCGCCTGAACGTGGGCGTCACAGGCCGCCACCTCTGAATGGGGTGGCGGCCTGTTCTGTGATCGGTCAGTCGTTGCTCGCGGATGTTGGGGCCTGCGTGGGCCGGGTGACGCGCAGGCGCAGGCTCAGCGCCAGGGCCACCACCACCAGTCCCAGCGCCAGCAGGTACGCGCGGCGCAGGCCCTCGGCGAGTTCGAAGCCGCCGCTCTGGATGGCGGCCGAGCCGATCAGCAGCGCCATCAGCGCGGTGCCCAGCGCCCCGCCCATCTGCCGGGCGAACAGCACGCCGCTGGTTACGGCGCCCAGTTCCTCGCGTGCAGAGGACTCCTGCGCGGCCAGCAGCAGGCTCAACATGGAAAAGCCCATGCCGGTCCCCACCGCGAAGCCCAGGGCGCTCGTGACCCACAGCGGCGCGTGCACCGCCAACGTCAGCGCGCCGAACATCACGACGAGCACTGCGAAGCCCGCCTGCGCGATGCGCGCCAGGGGAACGGTCTTCACGAGGCGCGAGGTGACGATGGCGGTCAGCGTCCAGCCGACCAGCATGGGCGTCAGGATCGCGCCGCCTGCCGTGGCCCCGCCGCCCGTGACGCCCTGCGCGTACAGCGGCAGGTAAGCGATCACGCCGAAGTACGCCGCGCCGCCCAGCAGGTTCCCCGCGAACGCCACGCGCGGCAGCCGCTCGCGCAGGGCGCGCATGGGCAGCAGCGGGTCCGGGTGGCGCCGTTCGAGCAGGATCGCGCCCACCAGCGTCGCGGCGCCCAGGCCCACCAGCAGCCACTGCCGCTGCTCCAGGCCCCACACGACCAGACCGCTGCCCAGCGTGAACAGCGCCGCGCCCGCCCAGTCGATCCGGGCGGGGCGGGGCTGCCCGGTCTCCGGCAGGAAACGCAGGGCCAGCAGCAGTGCCGCCACGCCGAACGGCAGGCTGGCGTAGAAGGTCCAGCGCCACGAGACGGCCTCCGTGAGCCAGCCGCCCAGCAGCGGCCCGACCAGCCCGGACACGCCCCACACGCCGGAGATCAGGGACTGCACGCGGCTGCGTTCCTGCAACGAGTACAGTTCGCCGACCATCGTGAGGGTCAGGGGCAGCAGGCCGCCCGCGCCGATGCCCTGCACGACCCGCGCGGCGATCAGCAGGCCCATGGAGTGGCTCTGCCCGCACAGGGCCGAGCCGATCAGGAAGATCACGATGGCCGCGAGGTACAGGCGGCGGCGCCCCACGACGTCGCTGGCGCGGCCCCACAGGGGGCTGCTGACGGTGCTGGTCAGCAGGTACACGGCGAACGGCAGGGCGTACAGGTGCTCGCCACCCAGGTCGCGGATGACGCTGGGCATGGCGGTGGCGACCACGCTGGCCTCCAGCGCGGCCAGGAACACGCCCACGATCAGGCCGGTGGTGGCCAGTTGCCGCGCCTGCGGGCTCAGGTTGGGGAGGGCATTCACCCGCGCAGCGTACTCCCGTGAACGCCGGGTCAGGGGTGGGACTGGATTCACACGATCTGAATCGTTACAGTCTGCGCATGAGCATGCACCAACGACCCCTCGGCCGCAGCGGCCTGAACGTCACCGAGATCGGCTACGGCGCCTGGGGCATCGGCGCCGACATGTGGAAAGGCGCCCAGGACGACCAGAGCCTGGACGCCCTGCGCCGCTACATCGAACTGGGCGGGAACTTCATCGACACCGCCATGGGCTACGGCAGCGGCCACAGCGAACGCCTCGTCGGGCAGGTGGCCCGCGAGCACCCCGGCACGCTGGTCGCCACGAAGATCAGCCCGAAGAACATGGAGTGGCCCGCCGCGCCCGGCACCACCGCCGACGAGGCGTTCCCAGGCGGGTACATCACCGACATGACCCGCGCCAGCCTGGAACGCCTCGGCCTGCCGACCATCGACGTGCAGCAGTTGCACGTCTGGAACGACACCTGGCTGGGTCAGGGCGACTGGCAGGACGCCGCAGCGCAGCTCAAGCGCGACGGGCTGATCCGCGCCTTCGGGATCAGCATCAACGACCACCAGCCCGACAACGCCGTGAAGGCCGTCGAGGCCGGCGCGGTGGACAGCGTGCAGGTCATCTACAACGTGTTCGACCAGTCCCCGCAGGACCGCCTGCTCGACGCCTGCCTCGCGAACGGCGTGGGCGTCATCGTGCGCGTCGCGCTGGACGAGGGCAGCCTGACCGGCACCCTGACCCAGGACTCCACCTTCCCCGACGGCGACTGGCGCAACGGGTACTTCGGCGGCGACCGCCTGACGCAACTGCAACCCCGCCTGCGCGCCATCGAGCAGGACCTCGGCATCCGCACCGACCAGCTCGCCGAGACCAGCCTGCGCTTCGTGCTGTCCCACCCCGCCGTGTCCACCGTGATCGTCGGGATGCGCTCGGTGCGTAACGTCGAACGCAACGTCGCGCTGGCCGACGGGAAGGGACTTCCGCAGGCACAGGTGCAGCAGTTGCACGCCCACCGCTGGGACCGCAACTGGTACCTCGGCGCCGAGTGATCCCATGAAGCGGGGCCGCCGATCTGAACTCGGCGGCCCCGTTCCTGTCCGCCGCTCAGCTGGCGCGCGGCGGCAGGCGCACGATGGTCAGCATGTACCGGCCCAGCGCCTGGATCGCGTCGTAGAACTTCCCGAACTCCACGGGTTTGACCACGTAGCTCGCGGCGAACGCCTGATACGAGCGCAGGATGTCCTCCTCGGCGCGGCTGGTGGTCAGCATGATCACGGGAATCGTCATGAACGCCGGGTCGTGCTTGAGGACGCGCAGCAGTTCCAGGCCGTTCATGCGTGGCATGTTGATGTCGAGCAGGATCACGTCCGGGCGGGGACAGGTGGGGTCACGCAGGAACTCCAGCGCCTCGACACCGTCACGCGCCACGTTCAGGTCGATCAGGATGCCCGCCTCGCGGAAGGCCTCCTGGGTCAGGATGATGTCTGCCTCGCTGTCCTCGACCAGCAGGATATGAACGGGCATGGGGGTCTGAGTCATGTGCGGCCTCCGGCCCGCTCCTGGGGCACTGTCGGCCAGTCTGTCACCCTGACATGACAGTGTGCCGCCATACAGGTTCACGCGCTCCCCACCCACCCTTGAGCCAGCCTTGAAATCCACCCGGTACTCTGGACCGCATGAACGTCCTGCAGTACGCCCTGGCCGGAGGCGCGGCCTTCCGCACCCCCGACGCCCTCCTGGCTGGCCTGACCCACGCCGAGGCCACCCGCAGCGTGCCCGGGCTGCCCTACACCCTGGCGGAGGTGCTGGCGCACCTGCAGGTCACGCAGCGCGCCAGCCTGAACCTCGCGTCCGGCCGCGCCGAGTCCTGGCCGGACGGTCTGGACGTCTGGCCGACCCTGACCACCCCCGCACAGCTGGACGCGGCGCTGCTGGACCTGCGGGCCGGACTGGCCGAGGCGCAGGCGCTCGCGGCGGACCCCAGCACCCGCGCGCGGGACGTCCTGACGGACCTCGCGGCGCACAGCGCGTACCACTGGGGACAGGTCGCCCTGATCCGCCGCCTGCACGGCACCCTGCCGCACGGACCGCAGGCGTGAGCGTCCTCGTCGGCTCGCTCAACCCCGGCAAGGTCCAGCCGGTGCAGGAGGTCTTCGCGGCGCTGTTTCCGGGGCTGGAGGTGCGCGGCGTGTCCGTGCCCAGCGGCGTGCGCGACCAGCCGATCGGGGTGGAGGAGACCCGCCGGGGCGCCGTGAACCGCGCCCGGAGTGCCGCGCGGCTGCCCGGCGCGACCTGGGGCGTGGGCCTGGAGGGCGGCGTGCGCGTCGAGGGCGGTCAGGGCTGGCTGTTCGGCGTGGTGGCCGCCACGCGGGCGGACGGCACCCTGTACACCTCCCGCACGGCGGAACTGCCCCTGCCGCCGCTCGTGCTGCCCCGCGTGCTGGGCGGGCAGGAACTCGGCCCGGTGATGGACGGCCTGCTGGGCACCCGCGACCTGAAGCGCGGGGTGGGCACCGTCGGCGCGCTGACCGGCGGGCTGGTGACGCGCCCCGGCGTGTGGGCGCAGGCGCTCGCACTGGCGCTGGCTC
This sequence comes from Deinococcus sp. JMULE3, assembly GCF_013337115.1. Taxonomy (NCBI): domain Bacteria; kingdom Thermotogati; phylum Deinococcota; class Deinococci; order Deinococcales; family Deinococcaceae; genus Deinococcus; species Deinococcus sp. JMULE3. The sequence continues at coordinate 321,637 of NZ_SGWE01000004.1, read as the reverse complement.
CCGCCCTGAACCCTGACCTGTACACCCCGCAGCTCACCGGGCCAACGAACGACCGTTAGGTCGTCTGCTAGGCTCGGCAGCGTGAGCACCTGGACCCAGTCCCGCCAGATCGGCCCCGCCACCGTCCACTCCCTGACCGACGGGCAGTTCCGCCTGGACGGCGGCGCGATGTTCGGCAGCGTCCCCCGCGTCCTGTGGGAACGCGCTGCCACCCCCGACGAACTGAACCGCATCCGCCTGCGCATCAACCCGCTGCTGATCCAGCTGGGCGGCGAGAACATCCTCGTCGAGACCGGCATGTGGGACCAGGGCGGCGAGAAGTTCGAGGCCATGTACGCCCTCGACCGCGACGAGACCGTCTTCCGGGGCCTGAACGCCCTGGGCCTGAGCCCCGACGACATCCACCTCGTGATCAACACGCACCTGCATTTCGACCACGCCGGACGGAACGTCACCACCCTGGGCGACCCCACCTTCCCGAACGCCCGCTACGTCGTGCAGAAACAGGAACTCCACGACGCGCGCCACACCCACGAACGCAGCCGCGCCAGTTACATCGGCGCGTACATCGACCCCATCGAGCACGCGGGCCTGTTCGAGATCGTGGACGGCGAGCACGAACTGCGCCCCGGTCTGAGCGTCCTGCCGCTGCCCGGCCACAACCTCGGGCAGCAGGGCGTCGTCCTGCGCGGCGGCGACCAGACCCTCGTGTACGTCGCCGACCTGATCCCCACCCTGGCCCACGCCCCCACCGCGTATGTCATGGGCTACGACCTGTACCCCGTCACCACCCTGGAGACCCGCAAACGGTACCTGGGCCAGTGGTTCGAGGAAGGAGCCGTCATCTGTACGCCGCACGACCCGGACACCGCCTTCGCGCAGTTGCGCCCCCACTCGAAGGGCGGCTTCACCCTCGGCGCCGCGCAGCCCTGACCACGCCCACCCGCGCGGCGCGCTACCCTGGAGGCCGTTCATGCGTTCCCTCCTGCCCCTGCTGCTGACCGTCCTGACGGCCCTGCCCGCCCAGGCCGCCCCCACCCTGGACCCCAACTACTACCCGCACCGACCCGGCACCCGCTGGACGTACACCAGCGGCGAAACCCAGGTCGTCGGAGCGCCCGTCACGCACCGGGGCGTGAAAGTGACTCCGGTCAGCCACCAGTACGGCAGCACCACCTACAGCCAGGACCTGCTGGAACACCGCGCCGACGGCAGCGTCTGGTTGCGCGGCGTGAACGCCGCCGGGAGGCTCACCTGGTACAGCCCGCCGCTGCTGGTGTACCCCGCCGGGCCCCTGAAGACCGGTCAGAGCTGGCAGGCCGCCAGCGGTCCGCTGCGCATGACCGTCACCGTGACCGGCACCGCCCCGCTGAAACTCGCCGCCGGGACCTTCAACGCCCTGGTGCTGCGCACCGACACCGTCACCGGCGGCCGCACCAGCACCCAGCTGACCTACTTCGTGCCCGCATTCGGCATCGTCCGGTACCAGACCGCCGACGGCAGCACCATCGACCTGCAACGCTGAACGCGACAGGGGAGCCCGCGCCCGCCGCCCCGGTTCAGCCCCGGCGGCGGGCGCGGTACGTCAGCAGGGACACGTACATCTTCGTGCGGGCCTTCGCGCCGCCCCAGAAGCCCCGCTTCTTTTCCTTGACGACCTGCGCCACGTTCGGCAGCTCCACGTACGCCCAGCGCGCCCCGGTCGCCTTCAGGTGCCGCGTGATCGCCGGTTCCGGCCAGCGTTCCGTGCCCAGGTCCGGCACCGACAGCAGCCACTCGCGGCGGCAGGCCCGCTGCCCACTCAGGTGCGGCGTGAGCTTGTTCCCCCAGTCCGTCACGAACCCGCCGCCCTCGAATACCCCGATGCTCATGTCCAGGTCCCCACGCCGCACCGGGTCGCACAGCGTCTCCAGGTGCGCGGCACTCAGGCCCGTCAGGTCCGCATCCAGCAGGATCACTACGTCTGAGCGCGCCGCCTCCAGCCCCGCCCTCAGCGCCCCGCCCTTGCCGACATTCACCGCGAGATCCACGACCTCCGCGCCCGCCCCACGCGCCGCGCGGACCGTGCCGTCCACACTCCCGTCGGACACGACGATCACCTCCGGCGTGAAGGTCCGCGCCACGCGCACCACCTCGCCCACGGTGTCCTCCTCGTTGAAGGCCGCAATCACAACCGCGCAAGATACCGAGACACCGGACATGCCGCCCATGGTACCGAACCCGACCCGCCCCACCAACAGGGCCGCCCCGACCGACCGTGGAAGGGGTCAGTTCACGATGCGGATGTCCTCGGTGGACAGGTCCGCCGCCTCCAGCGTCGGGACTGCCACGTCCGCCGCGAGCGCCGCGCCCAGCCACGACCCGTGCCGGACCAGCAGCAGGTTCCCGCCCGGCAGGCGCGCCACCAGCAGGTCATGCAGGACCATCGGGGCCAGCCCGGGCATCATCACGACCAGTTCCCCCTTGTAATCCCAGCGGATCGTCACGCCGCGCCCCTCGACCTGCACGGTCAGCGGCTCGTCGCTGAGGACCACGCTCGTGAACTGCCCGCCGGGCGCGAGATCCACGTGCGTCAGCGCCACGCCCTCGGGCAGGGTCTCCGGGTCGTGCAGCGCGATGTGCAGCGCCGCGTGCAACCGGTCGGCCACCACCCGGTGCAGTCCCAGCGCCTGCGCCGCCGTGCGGAAGGCCTGCGCGGCCTCCTCGGTCCCCAGGCGCGCCAGTCGCACCACCAGCGTCTCCACGCCCTTACGCGCGAACGACAGCAGCACGTCCGGCGTGGCGTCCAGGTACTTGCGGGCGCTGTCCGGCGTGAGTTTCTCCAGCTGCAGCGGCCCGCCGCGCATCACCTGCGCTGCCGCGCGCGCCAGGCGCAGGAACGCGAAATCCACCGCCGGGTCCAGCAGCAGCGCCGCCGCCCGCGCCGTGGACGCCCGCCGCCCCAGTTCCAGCGCGGTGTGACTCTCGACGACCAGCGTCATGTACGCCCCGCTGATGAACGCCCGGAACTGCTGGTCCGGCAGTTTCAGCGTCTGCGAGCGCTCGTGCGGCGGCAGGCCGGGGCGCAGCAGCGTCAGTTGCGACCCGACCTGCACCTGCCAGTTCGGCCCGATGGGCTGCCACTCGATGTTCAGGCCGCGCCAGCGGGTGCTGGACCCGCCGCGCAGGTACACCGTCAGGCGTTCGCCGCCGTCGTCCGGGACGCGCATGGCGCTGCCCGGATGCTGCGCCAGCAGGATGCTGCCCTGCGGCGCGCCGTTCAGGCTGGGTTTGGGCAGCGCGTCCAGCACCGGTTCGAGCAGTTGCGCGACGTGCCGGGCCGCCGCGCGGATCGCGGGCCGTTCACGCGGGTCGCGCGGCAGCGGAAACTCGGCCTGCAGCGCCCGCACAAGGGCCGCACGCGCCTCGTGCGACACGGGTTCACGTTCGGCGGCCGCGATGCGCGCGGCGAGCACGTCCTCGTCCGGGTGACGCGGGAACGGCTCGGCGTGCACGGCCGACAGCGCCGCCCGCACCCGCGCCCGCCCGTCCTCCGTGAGGAGCAGCACCGACAGCGCCGCCGCCAGCCGCCCGGTGACCTCCGGGTCGTGCAGGTCCATCAGCGCGTCATGCGCGGGCGGCACCGCCAGCGGCTGCGTGCCGGGCCGCGAGAGCCGCTCGGCGTTCTCGATCACGGTGTACAGCACCCGCAGGTGCCCGAACTCCGGTTCACGCTGCCAGCGCAGCGTCAGGTCCCGCGCCTGCGCCGCCGCCCGCTGATGCCACTGCAGCAGCTGCAGTTCCTCCCACGCGCGCGACTCCTCGGAATCGGCGGTGGGCGGCGCCGTCCAGGTGCTCTGCCCGCCGTGACCGGCGCGCGGGCGGGTGTGCTGCACGGGATTGCCCTGATTCAGGCGGTACTGCCGGTCGGTTTCCATCAGGCGGCGCAGCAGCGGCGGTTCCAGCGGCGCGCCCAGCAGTTCGTCGCGCAGCACGGCCAGTCCGCGCCGCCCGCCGCGCGGCACGCGGCCCTCCATCAGGTCCTGCACCTTGTACTCGTACAGTTCCACCAGTTCAAGCCAGAAGTCCACGGCGCACCTCCGGGCAGTTCAGCAGCGAAGCGGGCATCACCGACAGTATGCCCCGCCTGACCCCGCCCGTGGGTGCGGTCCTCCCCCGCCTCCCCCAGTCGGACGCGTCCCCCTTCACGTTCAGGCGCCGCGTGATGTAAGGCGCGTGACAGCCGCGCCCTGTATAACAGAGAACAATGACGTGCCCCACCCCCCGCCCACCCCGGAGCCGAGCGTGACCCCGGCCCTGCTCGCGGCCCTGTTCGTCGTCGGGGTCCTGCTGACCGTCCGCCTGAACGAACGGGTCCTGAGCGTCGTCGTGGCGGTCGTGGTGGGCGCCCTGACCCTGCTGCTGGCCGCACTGGCGCTGGGCGTCGGCGGGCCGCGCGCCGCCGACATGCAACTCGCGGACCTGAACCGCGCGCAGGGCCTGCTGGTTGCCGCCGCGTTCCTGATCGGCACGGCGGCGTTCCACATGGGCCGCATGGTCCTGCCCAGCCTGAACCGCCCCGGTCGGCGCCCGGTGAAGGTGCAGCGCACCGCCGCGCCCACCCAGGTGCAGCGCCGCACGAACCTCACGCAGACGCAGGTGACCAGCGACCTGCGCTTCCAGGAGTACGAGGTCCTCGACCGGATCGGGGTGGGCGGCATGGGCAGCGTGTACCGCGCCCGCCGCCGCCAGGACGGCCGCACGGTCGCGCTGAAGGTCCCGCAGGACAAGTACCTCGCGGACGCGAAGTTCGTCAAACGCTTCTACCGCGAGGCCGAGGTCCTCAAGCGCTTCAGCCACCCGAACATCGTGCGGGTGTACGACTACCGCATGCAGGACCCCGAGCATTACATCGCCATGGAATTCCTGGATGGTGAGAGCCTCGAGGACGTACTGGAAAACCGCACGTTGGCCTTCACGGAAAGCGCGCAGATCATGCGGGCGCTCGCGGACGCGCTGCGGCACATCCACATGCAGAACGTCGTGCACCGCGACATCAAACCCGCCAACGTCATGCTGCTGAAAAACGCCTTCACCGAGGGCACCCTGCGCGAGGGCGGCGTGAAACTCATGGACTTCGGTATCGCCGTCGGGAAGGTCCTGACCCGCCTGACCATGACCGGCGCGCGCGTCGGCACGCCCATCTACATGGCGCCCGAGCAGGCCAAGGGCAACCGCGTGGACGCCCGCAGCGACGTGTACTCGCTGGGCCTGCTCGCCTACGAACTGGTCACCGGGCAAACCGCCTTCAAGGGCAGCTACGAGGCCGTCGTGCACCAGCAGGTGTTCGAGTCCCCCAAGCCGCCCAAGCAGGTGAGGCTGGAAGTGCCGGGCAAACTGAACGACCTGATCCTGCACATGATCGAGAAGGACCCGGCCGCGCGCCCCACCCTGGACGACGTGATCGCCCGCATCGACGCCGGGGTGCTCAGCGACGACGTGTTCAACGACCCCGTCGCGCTGGCCCTGAGCGTGCAGGAGAAACGCGGCACGCTGCGCCTGCTGGACCTCAAGGGCAAACTGCGCGCCAGTCTGCGCGACCAGACCGGCGGCACCCAGGGCCTGCCCGGCGCGCCCAACGCCATGGCCAGCGACCACGAGGGCAACATGTTCATCACGCTGCTCGACTACCGCCAGGGCCGCAGCGGCGCGCTGGTCCGCAAACTCGACCCGGACGGCAAGGAACTCGCGTCCTTCGGCCCGTACGGACTGGGCGACGGGGAACTGCTCCAGCCGGTCGGGGTGGCGGTCGCGCAGGGGCAGGTGTTCGTGCTGGACGCCGAGGCCCACCACGTCGTCGTGTTCGACCTCGAGGGCCGCTTCCTGCGCCGCTTCGGCGGGCGCGGCCAGGGCCTGGGCCGCTTCGAGAAACCCCGCTCGATCGTCAGTGCGCCCGACGGAAACGTGTACGTGCTCGACACCGGCAACAACGAGGTGCAGCGCTTCAACGCGCAGGGCGAGTACCTCAGCCGCTTCGCGTTCCGCCTGGACCGCAACAGCGACGCGCTGCGCCCCCTCGAGGGACTGGGCGTCGACCAGTTCGGCGCGGTGTACATCGTGGACAGCGTCGCCCGCAAGGTCCGCAAGATCGAGGCGGACGGCACGCCGGGCCTGACCTTCTCCATGGAGACGCTGGTGGGCGAACCCGCCGACGCGCCCTGGCTGATCCAGGTCGGCCCGGAAGGGCAGCTGTACGCCGTGCGGCAGGGCGGGCAGGTGCTACGCATCTACTCCGGCGTCGGGGACCTGCTGTCCTCGAACGACATGTACGCCCCGGTGCAGGCCATGTCGCTGCTGCAACGCCCGCACGTCCTGCAGCCCGCCTGACCGTGCCCCTGCCGACCCTGACGCTGTACACCCGCGCCGGGTGTCACCTGTGCGAACAGGCCGCTGCGAACCTCGGCGCGGCGGCCCTTGCGTTCACCCCGGTGGACATCGACGCCGACCCCGACCTGCGTGCCCGCTGGACCGATCACGTCCCGGTGCTGGCCTGGACGCCGCCCGGCCAGCCGGAGCAGGTGCTCGGCAAGGGTGCGTTCAGCCGCGCGCGGGCCGGGCAGATCAAACTGCACCTCATGCGGACCGCACCCGGCACCTGAAGCGCGGCACCTGACGGCACAGATGGCGTAGAACCTGACCGCGCAGCCCCTGAGGATGTCCGGGGACGCGCGTCGGCCCACCGGGACGCTATCGTGGGCACATGACTCATCCCTGTCCCCCCGCCGGAGTGCCCGCGTGAGCTGGCTCGAACGCCTCCGCGACGGGCTGTCCAAGACCCGCAAGCAGATCAACGACACCGCAGGCTTCCTGGGCACGGACGTCCGCGACGTCCTCACCAACCGCCTGGACACCATCGAGGACCTCGAGTACGCCCTGATCGCCGCCGACGTGGGCCGCGCCGCCACCGAGGAGATCCTGGAGGACATCCGCCGCAGCGAGGGCAAGAACCTCCAGGACGCGCTGATGGACGCCCTGACCCTGCAGCTCGAACCGGACTCGAAACGTGCCGAGTTCCGCAAGCTGGGCTTCAGCCCCGACGCGCGGCGCAGCAGCGTGGACCCCAGGGGCCACGTCGTCATGGTGATCGGTGTGAACGGGGTGGGGAAGACCACCACCATCGCCAAGCTCGGGCAGTACTACGTGGACCGCGGTCGCAGCGTCATGTTCGCCGCCGGGGACACCTTCCGCGCCGCCGCCGGCACGCAGCTGGGCGTCTGGGGTGACCGGCTGGGCATCCCGGTCGTGCAGGGCGTGGACGGGGGCGACCCGGCCGCCGTGGCCTTCGACGGGGCCGCTGCCCGCGCGGCGCGCGGCACGGACCTGCTGTTCGTGGACACCGCCGGGCGGCTGCACAACAAGCACAACCTGATGGAGGAACTGAAGAAGGTCCGCCGCGTGATCGAGAAGGCCGACCCGAACGAACCGGCCGAGGTCTGGCTGGTGCTGGACGCCGTGACCGGCCAGAACGGCCTGCAGCAGGCCAAGAAGTTCCACGAGGCCACCCCGCTGACCGGCGTGATCGTCACGAAACTGGACGGCACCGCCAAGGGCGGCATTCTGGTGCCGATCGTGCGGGAACTGGGCGTGCCGATCAAGTTCATCGGGGTGGGCGAGCAGCCCGGCGACCTGCAACCCTTCGACAGCCGCGAGTTCGTCCGCGCGCTGTTCGACGTGAACATCCCCCGCGAATAGACCAGATGTGGAGGCGGCCCCCAGGTGATCCGGGGGCCGCCTCGTCGCGTGGGGTCTACTGGGTGCTGCGGGGGTCCAGGACGTCGCGCAGGCCGTCGCCGAGCAGGTTGAAGCCCAGCACGGTCAGGAAGATCGCCAGACCGGGGAAGATCATGGTCCAGGGGGCGTCCAGGTAGTACTGGCGGCTGTCGCTGATCATGGTGCCCCACTCAGGCAGGGGCGGCTGCGCGCCGATGCCCAGGAAGCCCAGCGCGGCGACCTCGATGGTCGCGGTGGCGATGCTCAGCGCGCCCTGCACGATCAGCGGCGAGAGGCTGTTGGGCAGCACGTGCCGGAACACCATGCGGCCCTGCGAGGCGCCCAGCGCCCCGGCGGCGGCCACGAACTCCCGCTCGCGGATGGACAGCACCACGCCGCGCGCCAGGCGCAGGTACACCGGAATCTGTACCAGCGACACGGCCAGCATCGCGGTGACCAGCTGCGGGCTGTTCAGTGCGAACAGGCGGTCCATGCCCGCGATCAGCAGCGGCGGGTTGTCGGCGCTGAAGATGCTGGCGAAGCCGATGGCGAGCAGGATGCCGGGGAAGGCCAGCATCACGTCCGTGACGTAGCCCAGGACGCTGTCGAGCCACCCGCCGAAGTACCCGGCGAGGACGCCCAGCAGCGACCCGATCACCAGGGCCAGGATGGTGCTGACCACCCCGACCTTCAGGCTGATGCGGGTGCCGTGCAGCACGCGCGTCATGATGTCGCGCCCCAGATTGTCCGTCCCGAACGGCGCGGCGAACACGTTCACCTTCCCGCTGACGGGGTCGGTGTACGTCTGCTTCGCCTCCTCGTTCCACAGGGCCGTGACGGACGGCGGTTTCAGGCGCAGGCTGTAGCGGTTGGGTTCGTTGCGCGGATCGTAGGGTTTCAGGACGCTGGCGAACACGGCCAGCAGCACGAACGCCAGCACGATCACCGCGCCGACCTTGCCGGGCGTGCTGCGCCGGAAGCGCCGCCAGAAGATGCTGTCCTGCTTGGGAGTGGACTGCGGAACAGTCGTTGTCGTCATGGGGTCACTGTTCCTTTCAGCTGTACTGGATGCGGGGATCGAGGGACGCGTAACTGAGGTCCACGAGCAGGTTCACCACGCTGACCACCAGCGCCGCGAAGATCACGCCGCCCTGGATGATCGGGTAGTCCCGCTGGCTGATCGCGTCGTACACCCACGAGCCCAGGCCCGGCCAGGAGAAGATCGTCTCGGTCAGCACGGCGCCGCCCAGCAGCGCGCCCGCCTGCAGGCCGATCACGGTCACGACCGGCAGCAGCGCGTTGCGCAGCGCGTGCTTCATGGTCACCGTGCGGTCCGCGAGGCCCTTGGCACGCGCGGTGCGTACGTAATCCTGGTTCAGCACGTCCAGCATGGCGCTGCGCGTGATGCGCGCCACGATCGCCAGCGGAATGCTGCCCAGCGCGATGGCCGGGAGGATCAGGTGCCGCACGCCGTCCCACGCGGCGGCCACTTGACCGCGCAGCAGGGCGTCGAGCACGTTGAAACCTGTGATGGGGTCCACGTTGAATTCCGTGCCGGTGCGCCCACTGGGCGGCAGGATGCCCAGCTGCACGCCGAAGAAGTACGACAGCAGCAGGCCCAGCCAGAACACCGGCATGCTCACGCCCACCAGTGAAATCGTCGTGGCGAGGTTGTCCCAGATGCTGTTGCGACGCAGCGCCGCCAGGATCCCGGCGGGCATGCCGATCAGCAGCGCGACCAGCAGCGCCGCGATACTCAGCTCCGCCGTGGCGGGGAAGCGGGCCTTCAGGTCGTCCAGCACGGGAATGTTGCTCTTCAGGCCGGTGCCCAGGTCACCGCTGAGCAGCGCCGTCATGTACTTCGGGTACTGCGCGTCCAGCGGGTTGGCGGGGTTGAAGAACCAGGGTTTGTTCAGGCCCAGCTGCTCGCGCAGCGCGGCGGCCGCTTCGGGCGTGGCGCGCTCGCCGAGCATGGCGACGGCCGGGTCGCCGGGAATGGAACGGACGAACACGAACACGACCAGACTGATGCCCAGCATGACCAGCAGGGTGCGTGCGAGGCGGCGGATCAGGTAACTGCCCAAGGTGGATCTCCAGGGGGAACGTCAGGAGGCGAAAGGGGGAGGGCCGGAGGCGACCCGTGTGGGGCGCTGCTCCGGCCCAGGCGTCAGTCGGGCTTACTTCTTGCTGCCGACGCTGATGGTGTTGAAGGGTTCGCTGCCCAGCGGGCTGGGCGTCCAGCCCTTCACGTAGCTGCGCGCGGCGGCCAGCGGGTTGCTGTGCACCATGGGAATGCGGTACGCGGCGTTGTAGGTGATCTCGTGCAGCTGCTGGTACACCTTGGTCTTGGCGGCCTGGGTGTTCGCGGCGCGGCCCTGCTGCAGCAGCGTCTCGACGTTCGCGGGGTTCCAGTTGATGTCGTCGCTGGCGTTGCTGCCGTAGTACGCGCCGTAGAAGTTGTCCGGGTCGCCGTAGTCGCCGGTCCAGCCGATCATGTACATGTCGAAGCCGGGTTCCTTGTTGCGGTCCTGCAGGTACTTGGCCCAGTCCTCGGTCTTCAGGTTCACCTTGATGCCGATGACGCTCAGGTCCGCGGCGATGGCCTCCGCGATGGGTTTGGGCGTCGGGAAGTACGGGCGGCTGACCGGCATGTACCACAGGTCGATCGAGAAGCCGTTGGGGTACCCGGCGTCGGCCAGCATCTTCTTCGCGGCGGCGGGGTCGAACTTGTAGTCCGCCGGGACTTTCGGGCTGTTCGCCCAGGCGAGCACCGGGGGCAGGAAGCTGGCGTTGCTGACGGCCAGGCCGTTCCAGAAGGCGGCGGCGATCTCCTTCTTGTTGATGGCCATGCTGATCGCCTGACGCACCGTCTGGTTCTTCAGGTACTGGTTGCGGTTGTTCAGGCTGACGAAGCCCACGTTGAAGCTCGGGCGCTTGACCGCCACGAGGTTCCGGTCGGCCTGGATGCTCTTGAGGCTGTCGGGCGTCAGGTCGTTGGCGAAGTCGATGGTCCCGGCCTTCAGTTCGTTCAGGCGCTGGCTGGCGTCCTTGATGCTGCGGATGACCAGCTGGTCCACCTTGGCCTTTTCACCCCAGTACAGCTTGTTGGGCAGCAGGGTCACGCGGTCCCCGGTGCGCCAGCTCTGGAAGATGAAGGGGCCGGTGCCGACGGGTTTGCTGGCGGGCGTGCCGTACTTCGCGCCTTCCTTCTTGATCGCCGCAGGGCTGGCGATGCCGAAGTACCCGGCGGCGAGCACTTCCGGCAGGACGCTGGAGGGCTTGTTCAGGTCCACGCGGACGGTCGTGTCGTTCACCTTGACGATGTTCTTGATGACGGCCGTGGCGTCGCCCTTGTACCCGCCGAGCAGTTCGCCGACGATCTCGAAGGTGCGGCCCTGGTCACGGAAGCCGTAGGGGTGGCTCTTGTCCCACCAGCGGCCCAGGTTGAAGATCACGGCGTCGGCGTTCATGGGGGTGCCGTCGTGGAAGCGCACGCCCTTGCGCAGCGTGAACGTCCAGGCGGTGTTGTTCGCGTTGGCGGTCCACTTGGTGGCCAGACCGGGCTTGAGGTCGGTGGTGCCGTCCTCGAAGTCGATCAGGGTGTCGTAGATCTGACGCTGCACCAGGATGCTGATGCCGTCGGTGATGTTCCCGGATTCCAGGCTGACGGGTTCGCCGTTACCGCCGAAGACGAGGGTGGCGGCCGACGCGGCACTGAGGGTCGCGAGCAGGGCAGTCAGAAGCACTTTCTTCATGGAACCTCCGGTCCTGACCGGCATGACTGTCATGCCCCACGCGGGGGATTCATGAGAGCGGCTGGCAGGACGATGAAAAGGGAAAACGTTCGTTCAGGGTATGGGCCACCCCCTGGGGTGTCAAGCGACAAGCGCTGACCGCGCCGTCAGTTGGGGCGCTCTTCGGGACGCCCTGACCCCCGCTGCGGTCCTGCTCTCCCGGCAGGGCGCGCGGCTGGATTCCGGATCAGCTGATCGGCGTCACGAGCACGCCGATACCCTCGACCTCCACCTCGACCACGTCGCCGGGGCCGACCGGGCCGACGCCCTCGGGCGTGCCGGTCAGGACGACGTCGCCGGGTTCCAGCGTCACGAAGCGCGTCAGGTACACCAGGATGTCCACGACCGGGAAGATCATCTGCGCGGTGCGGCCGTCCTGGCGAACCACGCCGTTCACGCGGGTCTGCACGCGCACGTCGCGCGGGTCGAACTCGGTCTCCAGCCAGGGGCCCAGCGGGCAGAAGCGGTCGGCAGCCTTCGCGCGGAACCACTGCAGGTCGGTCTTCTGCCGGTCACGCGCGGTCAGGTCCAGGCCGCAGGTGTACCCGGCGACCGCCGCCAGCGCGTTCTGCGGCGTGAGGCTCCGGGCGCGCTGGCCGATCACTAGGGCCAGTTCGCCCTCGAAGTGGAAGTTGTCGGTCCAGTCGGGTTTCTGCACGCTCCCGCCGGGTTCGGCCAGCGCGTTGGGGCCTTTCAGGAAGATGCCGGGCTCGGCGGGCAGGTCGCCGGTGTCGTTGCCCAGTTCCCGGATGTGATCCAGGTAGTTGCGGCCCACGCACACGATCTTGCTCGGCTCGGCCGGGGGCAGGAGGCTGACCGCTGCGACCTCCAGCGTCTCGCCCGTGATCTCGCCGCCCATGCCGCGCGTGACCTGCACCTGCGTGCCGCTCAGGACGCCCCACTGCGCCGCGCTGTCCCCTGCCGTGAATCTGACGAGTTTCATGCGCGCAGGATACGGCCCGTGCGGGTCGGTCCTGGCCGGATCCCCGTGGTTCAGGCCAGCGGGGCGGGACGCCCGAAGTGGAAGCCCTGCAGGAACGTGCAGCCCACGTCCCGCAGCAGGTCGGCCTGCACGGCGGTCTCGACGCCCTCGGCGACGGTGGTCAGGCGCAGCGCGCGGGCCAGGGTCACGATGGCCCGCACGACCTCCAGTGCGCGGTCGCCCTGCTCGCCGCTCTCGCCGACATGCCGCACGAACGACCGGTCGATCTTCAGGTGCTGGACCGGCAGAGTGGACAGCGCCGACAGACTGGAGTACCCGGTCCCGAAGTCATCGAGGGCCAGCTGCACGCCCAGCCCCCGCAGTTCCGCGAGGACCACGCGGGAGTGCTCGGCGTTCAGCAGGGACGTCTCGGTGATCTCCAGCACCAGCCGCGAGGGGTCGATGCCGCTCTCGGCGAGGATGCCCGCCAGGCGCTGCACGTACCCCGGCTGGTCGAACTCCAGCGGGCTGACGTTCACGGACACCCGCGCCAGGCGGTCCTCGCGGATCTGCCGGGTCGCCTCGCGCAGCATGAACGCGCCCAGCTGGTGAATCTGCCCGGACCGTTCCGCCAGGGGAATGAATTCGGCGGGACTGACCAGCTGCCCGGCGCGTTGCCAGCGGACGAGCGCCTCGAACCCGACCGGACTGTAATCGTTTGCGCGGACGACCGGCTGGAAGAACGCGCGCAGCTCACCGAGTTCATGGGCGCGTTTCAGTGCCGACAGGGTCTCCAGGTCCTGCGCGCTGCGGGAGTCGTGCAGCGCGTTGAAGAACGCCCAGCCCTGACCGGTGCGCTTGGCGCGGTACATGGCGGTATCGGCGCGGGCCAGCATCTCCTCGGCGTCCACGCCGTCGTCCGGGTACAGGCTCACCCCGGTGCTGAAACTGACGCTCAATTCCCGCCCCGCCACCGTGAACGGGCGCTGCATCGCGTCCCGCAGCCGGGTCAGGACCCGCTCGACCGACCCGATGCCGCGCACGTCGGTCAGCACCAGCGCGAACTCGTCACCGCCCATGCGTGCCACGAGATCACTGCTCGACAGGACCTCCCGCAGGCGGGTCGCGACCTGCTGCAGCAGATCATCCCCGGCCTGATGACCCAGCGAATCGTTGACGTCCTTGAACCCGTCGAGGTCCAGCAGCGCCAGCGCGACCCGCTCCCCGGTCAGCGTGACCCGCTGCGTCGCCTGCCGCAGGTGCTCGCGGAACTGCGCGCGGTTCGGCAGGCCGGTCAGCGCGTCGGTCAGGGACATCCGCTTGAGCTGAACCTGCGCCGCGCGGCGTTCCAGTTCCGCACCGAGCACCTCGGCCAGCTGCGTGAGGGCCTCGATCTGCTCGGGCGTGAAGGGTCGGGGGCGGTGGTCGATCACGCACAGGGTGCCCAGCGCGTACCCGTCAGCCGTGACCACGGGCACGCCCGCGTAGGCGCGGACATTCATGGGCCCGGTGACGGTCGCGCGTTCCGCCACGCGCGGGTCGAGGTGCGTGTCCGGAATCACCAGCGGCCTGACCTGCTCGACCACCAGCGTGCAGATCGAGTCGGCCCGTGGTGAACCGTCCACGTCGGTGCCGCGGCGCGCCTTGAACCACTGCTGGTCACGGTTGATCAGGCTGAACAGAGCGACGGGCGTGCCGCACAGTGTCCGCGCGAGATCCACGATGCGATCGAAGGCCGCCTCCGGAGCGGAGCGCCACAGTCCACTCGTCTGGACGGCGTCCACGCGCCCGGCCTCGTCCCCGACCATGCCGAGTGCCTGATAGGGATTGAGGTGAGGGCGACCGTCCGTCATGCCTCAAGTGTCCATGAAGTGATCTCACACGATTCTGTCTGGCGGGACATTAATGGAATCAGTTCCACTGCGATCGGCACGGCATCCCCACTCCAGAACGGCCACCAGCTCCCCCAACCCCTCCGCCCGGTGACCGCCAGACCAGCACAAGCGATCAGCGCAGACCAACAGCGCAGGCCAGCCGCACAGATCGGAAGCACAGACCAGCCGCGCGACCGGAGGCCCCCCCGGCCACACCAGATCTGGCTGATCCATGATGAACGTGACGTGCCGACCCCGCGACCGCCCGCTGTCGCTTCGTCCCAGTGCGATTTGAAGATCGGCGCAGCAGTGGCGCAAAACGCCGTAAGGGTGAGGAGGCCACCGGGCGACGCCGCATCACTTGAGCCCCATATGATCAATGGTGCGGACAGGTTCATCTCTTCAGGGCAGACCAACGATGAGCACGCGGTGTTTCCCCCCCCCCTTGAGGGGGGAGGCTGGGAGGGGGTGAGCAGGAGCGGCGTCATAGAAGACGTTTTGCATGCCCGTCCCTGCTGGTGCATGAACAGTGTCCTCACCATTGGCTGATACGGATTCCGTTTGTTTCGTTGACCGATCGGAACGACACCGATCTGTCAAATCCACGTCCGGAGGGGTTTTTTCTCCCACTTGCATCCGCTCGGACCCAGCGGCTTCGTCAGCCATTCAATCCGAGTCCGTATGACACACACCTCCACGCACCTTCATGAAGGACAGGGGAGGGGCCGGGCGCGGACGGTCAGCCCACCCTGCGCCCGGCCCCTCCTGATGGGATTACTTCAGCAGGTTGCGGCTGATCACGACGCGCTGGATCTCGTTGGTGCCCTCGTAGATCATGTTCAGTTTCACGTCGCGCAGCAGCTTCTCGACCGGGTACTCGGCCACGTAGCCGTACCCGCCGTGAATCTGGATGCCCTCGTTCGCGGCGCTGAACGCCATCTCGCTGCAGTACGCCTTGGCGATCGCGCTCTCGAAGCCGTGCGGTTGGCCCTGATCGACCAGCCACGCGGCCTTCTGGTACATCAGGCGGCCCGTCTCGATGCCGATGGCCATCTCGGCCAGCTTGAACTGGATCGCCTGGAACTGCGCGATGGGCTTCCCGAACGCCTCGCGGTCCTTGGCGTACTTGACGCTTTCCTCCATGGCGCGCCGCGCGATCCCGACCGAGCCCGCCGCGACCGGAATGCGGGTCTTGTCCAGCGTCTTCATGGCGATCTTGAAGCCGTCACCCAGGCCGCCCAGCTGGTTCGCTTTCGGCACGCGGACGTTCTCGAACACCAGTTCGCTGGTCAGGCTGGCGCGCTGGCCCAGCTTGTGCTTGATCTTGTTGTACGAGAAGCCCGGCGCGTCCTTGGGCACGACCAGCGCGACGGTCGCCTTGTGGCCGCCCTGCTTGTCGGTGGTGGCGAACACGACCGTGACCTCGGCCAGACCGCCGTTGCTGATCCACATCTTCGTGCCGTTGATGACCCACTCGTCGCCGTCCAGCACGGCGGTGGTGCCCATCGCGGCGGCGTCGGAGCCGTTGTTCGGTTCGCTCAGCGCGAACGCGGCCAGCCCGGCCTTCTCGGTCAGAGGCGTCAGGAAGCGCTTCTGCTGCTCCTCGGTCCCGCCGATCAGGATCGGGGCTATGCCCAGTTCGCTGGCCATCAGGACGGTGTAGATGCCCATGCAGCCGTAGGCGATCTCCTCGCCGATCAGGCACTCGTCGAACATGCCCAGGCCCAGGCCGCCCGCGTGTTCGGGGATGCTGGGGTTGAGCAGGCCGACCTCGAAGGCCTTCTCGACGACCTGCCAGGGCAGTTCCTCCTTCTGGTCGTACTCGGAGGCGATCGGGATGATCTCCTTGCGGGTGAAGTCGCGGGCGAGCTGCTGCAGCTGGCGTTGTTCGTCGTTCAGGGTGAAGTCCATGGTCACTCCTCGGGGTGGGCGCGCGGCTGCGCCGGAATGGGGGGCAGAATGGGGGATTGTACTGGGTTCAATCTTATCAGGGCCGCGGCCCCCCACGCACCTGTCCCCAGCCCGGTGGCGCCCAGCCCGTCCACCCACGCTGATCATGAGCTGATCACGCCCCACCCGGTACAACACGGGCCAGAGGCGCCTCATGACCACACCCCCACCGCAGCGACCACCAGACCCACCGCCGCCCCCACACCTGGACCTCACGCTGGACCTGCGCGTCCTGAACGACGAGAACTTCGCCCCCGGCGACCATACCCGCCACGCCAGCCAGATCCGCCTGCCCCTGCGGGAGCGCCCCCACACCCACCGGCACGACCTGCGGCTGGGGGGCAGCCGCACCCTGACCATCGCCGTCCACTGCCCCCTGGACCGGCACCCTCACACCCTGCGCGTCGAGGCCACCATCCGTGAGACCCGCCCCGCCCCCGCCCGCGCCCGGCACCACGCCCGCCTCCCCCTGCGGCCCGGCCCGGCCGCCCCGCTCGACCTGCCCCTGCACCTGCCGGGCGACCCGCACCCCTACGCGCACCTGACCCTGCGCTGTACCCTGAGCCCCGCCGGACCCGACCCGGGCGGCGCCCTGCACGCCCGCGCGGGCAGCCTGGGCTGGACCCCCGGGCACCTGCAGGCCGTGCCCGGCGGGTACCAGCTGACCACCGACCACGGCACCCTGTACCACGACGGCCAGCGCCTCAGCGCCCTGCACCACCACGCCGACGCCCACTACCAAGCCCGCGGCGGCCCCGGCGGTCCCCTGGGCCTCCCCACCGGCGACGCCCTGACCAGCCCCGGGTGGACCCTCGCCTTCGCCAGGCACACCCTGCGGCACGACCGCGGCCACACCGCCCTCCTGACCCGCGCGGCCGCCGCCCACTGGCCCGCCGCCGGCGCCACCCTCGGCCTGCCGGTCGCCGACACCACCCGCCTCGACCGCCCACGCGGCCCGCTGGACGTCACGCCGTGCGAACACGGCACCCTGCTCGTCGACCCCACCCGGCCCGCCCGGATCACCCCCAGGACCCTGAGCGTCCGGCCCGCCCGCGTCACCCGCTGGCTCCAGGCGCACCTCGACCGGGCCGCCCCCGGCGCGACCTTCGGCGACCCCTGGCCCGGCCCGCCGCTGCGCTACCCGCTGACCCTGAATGCGCCCGGCGGCCCGCTGACGCTGTGCGTGCCGCTGGCCCTGAAGGTCAGCCCTGCCCCCGACGCGCGGCGCGAGGTGCACCTCGGCGCCCGGCAGGCCGGACTGATCGACCTGCCGCCCGGCACGCCCGCCCGCGCCGCCCGCCACGCCCTGCGCGCCCTGGACGACCTGCTGCGCAGGCCCCTGCAGCTGGCCGCCCTGCCCGCCGGGAACCACCTGATCGGCGCGCACGTCACCCCGGACGGCGGCCTGCACCTGGACTTCCTGCCCACCGACTGGACCTGACCGGAGGTTCCCTAACTCAGTTCGCGCAGCACGGCGGCGAGCAGCAGCACGTTCACGCACAGCAGCACGTTCGACGCGGGCACCACCCAGCCCGGCTCGAAGGTCCCCGCGCCCCGGCGGGATTTTCTGCGTTTCGCACGTCGTTTCCGGGCCATCGAGTGGCGAAGGTACCACCAGCAGGCCCGGCAGAACGGGAAAAACCATGCAAACGCCCCCGCCGGGGGCACCTGCGGCCCGTGCAGGACAGCGTCAAGCAGGCGGGGCGGGGGAGAGCATGCGCCCCCACCCGCCCCGCACAGAAGCGACCGGTTTACATGCCGAAACGCGCGTAGATGTCGTCCACGTGCCGCAGGTACCAGCCCAGGTCGAACGCCGCGTCCAGTTCCGCGTCGCTCAGGGGGCTCTCCGCGTCGGCCTTCAGCAGGTCACGCAGGCCCTCGCCGGTCTCCCAGGAGCGCAGGGCGTTGCGCTGCACGAGCGTGTAGGCGTCCTCGCGGGTCATGCCTTTCTCGTCGATCAGGGCGTGCAGCACGCGCTGGCTGAACACCAGGCCGCCCAGGTCGTTCAGGTTGCGCAGCATCCGCTCGGGGAACACCACGAGGTCACGCAGCACGCCCGTCAGGCGGCGCGTGGCGTAACTCGTCGCGGCGGTCGCGTCGGGCAGGATGACCCGCTCGGCGCTGGAATGGCTGATGTCCCGCTCGTGCCACAGCGGCACGTTCTCCAGACCCGTCAGCAGGTACCCGCGCAGCAGCCGCGCCAGTCCGGTCACGTTTTCCGTGAGGATGGGGTTTTTCTTGTGCGGCATGGAGGAACTGCCGGTCTGGCCCTTCCCGAAGGGTTCCATCGCCTCGCGCACCTCGCTGCGCTGCAGGTGGCGGATCTCCACGGCGATCTTCTCGACGGTCGTGCCGTAGATCGCCAGGGCGCTCAGCACCTCCGCGTGACGGTCGCGGGCGAGCGTCTGGTTCGTGACGGGCGCGGCCTGCCAGCCCCACGCCTGCGCGACCTCCTCCTCAATGCGTGGCGAGACGTGTGCGAACGTCCCCACCGAACCCGACAGCATGACGACCTGAATGCGCTTCCTGGCGGCGTGCAGGCGTTCCAGGTCGCGGTCCAGGGTCGCCATCCAGTTCAGGAACTTCAGGCCGAACGTCATCGGTTCGGCGTGAATGCCGTGCGTGCGGCCCACCGTCGGCGTGTGCTTGTGCGCCGCGGCCTGGATGCGGCACACCTCGCGCAGCGCCTCCACGTCCGTGATGATCACGCCCAGCGCCTCGTCCAGCACGAGGTTCTGCGCGGTATCCACCACGTCCGTGCTCGTCAGGCCGTGATGGATGAAACGCGCCTCGTCGCCGTAACGGTCCGTCAGAGCGCGGGTGAACGCCACGATGTCGTGCCGGGTCACCGCCTCGATCTGGGCGACCTTCAGCGCGAACGCCTCGTCCAGCGGGTCGGCCGCACTCTTGGCCGTCAGGGTGTCGTAGGCGGCCTGGGGCACCTCGCCGTGCCGCGCCTGCGCCTGCATGGCGGCCAGCTCCACACGCAGCCACGCGCGGTACTTGCTGGCCTCGCTCCACAGCGCCTTCATTTCCGGGGTCAGGTAACGGTCAATCACGGTTTTCCAGCGTACCACCCCCCCGCCGCCGCCCGGCGCGCGGTGTCCAGCCGGGGGCAGAGGCGCCGCCGGGCCGCCCCCCCGATTGGCGGGAGGGACGCGAAGTTTTTCGTGTTCACAGCTTTCCGTCAGCTTCGCGGCGCACACTGCCGATGTTGTCTCATACGGATTCCGTCTGTTTCGTTAACAACCCGGAACCACACCGGGTTGCCAACTCCACGCCCGGAACCCGTGTTTCTCCTGCTCGCTCCGCTCGGGTTGAAAGTTTTTGCAAACCTTTCAACCGGAGTCCGTATCAATTCACGGCGGCCCCCGCGCCGCCCCCTGCCAGAGGAGGCCCCATGAACCGCACCCTGATCGTCACCCTGACCGCCCTGACCCTGGGCACCGCAACCCTGGGCACGGCTGCCCTCGCCGAGGACGCCGCGACGACCGTCACCCTGCCCGGCACCGTCACCACCAGCGTGAAGGACGCCTGGGTCGCCTTCGCCACGGCCGGTGGGACGGCCGAACTGCTCGGCGCGGACGGTACCGTCATCGGCACCCTGAACGCCGACGGCACCGTCACCCTGACCGGCACGGCGACCCTGAGCGACGTCCGGAGCGTTCGCCTGACCCCCGCGACCGGCGAGGCCATCACCGTGAACGTCACCCGTGACCTCAGCAAACCCGGCGCGATCAAGATCGAGTTCACCGACGCCAGCGGGCGCACCCAGTCCCTGCCCCTCCCGGCGGT
This sequence comes from Deinococcus sp. JMULE3, assembly GCF_013337115.1. Taxonomy (NCBI): domain Bacteria; kingdom Thermotogati; phylum Deinococcota; class Deinococci; order Deinococcales; family Deinococcaceae; genus Deinococcus; species Deinococcus sp. JMULE3. Next base: position 301,553 of record NZ_SGWE01000004.1, on the reverse strand, counting down.
CGTGAATCGCCTGAAAGCCGCGCCCGGCAGTGATGACAGCGCGGACAGCGGCGAGGACAAGTCGGAGAAGCCCGACAGGGAAGACAAGGGCGAGAAGGGCGGCAAGCCCAGCACCAACCCCGGCAAGGGTAAGCCCTGACCTGACGCACGTAGAGGCGGGACGCTCCAACCGGGGCGTCCCGCCGCCGTTGCCCTGCGCTAGCCTGACCGCATGAGCCTCACGCCCGCCGACCTGCGCGCCGCCGCGCTGCGGACCCTGGCCCCCGCGACCGGCGTGCAGGCCGCGCTGAGCCGGCTGGGTTTCGTGCAGGCCGACCCGATCCGCGCGCCCGCCCGCGCGCAGGACCTCACCCTGATGGCCCGCGTGAGGGACTACCGCGCCGGGGACCTCGAACGGCTGTACCCGACGCTGGACGCCGAGGAGGACATCATTCCGAACTACGGGTTCGTGACGCGGGACGTGCAGCGCCTCCTGCACCCGCGCGAGGTGCCGCCCACCCGCGTGGAACGCGAGCATCCCGGCCTGATCGCCGACGTGCGCGCCGTCCTGCACGAGCGGGGCGAGGTCCACCCCCGCGACGTGATCGCCGCGCTGGGTGCACGGCGCGCCTCGAACTACTGGGGTGGGAAAAGTCAGGCGACCACCCGTGCCCTGGACGCCCTGCACTACCGGGGCGAGGCGCGGATCGTGCGCCGCGACGGTGGCGTACGCGTGTATGGGCTGGCCCCGCACCTGGACGCCCTGCGGGCCGACCCGCTCCCCACCCCGGACCGCCTGCGCGCGGTGGTGCGGTTGCTTGCGCGGCTGTACGGCCCGCTGCCGGAGGCCAGCCTGCGCTACCTGACCAGCCTGTCCGGCTACGGCCTGCCGCACCTGCGCGCGGACCTGCGTGGCGCGCTGCGGGACGCCCTGAAGGGCGAACTGGAGGGGGCGCGCGTGGACGGCGTGCCGTACGTCTGGGCTCCGGGCGACCACCCCGGCGACGCCCCCGCCCCGCGCGGCGTGCGGATCGTGAACCCCTTCGACCCGCTGGTGTGGGACCGCCGCCGTTTCGAGCACCTGCACGGCTGGGCGTACCGTTTCGAGGCGTACACCCCCGCCCCGAAGCGCACCATGGGGTACTACGCGCTGCCGCTGCTGCACGCGGGCCGCGCGGTCGGCTGGGCGAACCTGAGTGTCCGAGGGGACACTTTGCACGCTCAGATCGGCCTGCGGCCCGGCATGCGGCGCACCAGTGCGTTCACGGCCGCGCTGGACCGCGAACTGGACCGCCACCGCGCGTTCCTGAACGCCGCTCAGGTCGCGGTGTCGTTCGACCAGACCTGAGCGGCGCGCTCCAGCGCCTCCGCCACGCCACCCGACCCCGCCGACCTGCGGCGCAGGGTCTGCCGGGCAGTGGACAGCAGATTCAGCGCCAGCCCCGCCCGCTCCTGCGCTCGCAGTGCCGCCGGGGACAGCGGCAGGCCCGCCTGCGCCAGCGCGTCCGCGTAGACCGCCCGCAGGTCACCGCCCAGCCGGGCGCGTTCCCCGGCGTCCAGCCGGAGCGTCAGCAGGTGCGCCAAGTCCTCGCCCGGCAGGCTGGGATGCACCTGCCCGTAATCGATCAGGACCGGCGTGCCGTCCGCGCGGGACCACAGCACCTGCCCGGCGTGAATGTCGCCGTGCACCAGCGTCCAGACCGGCGCGTCCCGCAGCAGCGCCGGGAGGGCCTGCGCGGCGTCCAGCAGCGCGTCCCGCTGCGCGGCGGGCAGATCCGGCACGCCGGGCCGGTCCTGCCACCGCGCCACGCGATTCCGCTCCAGCACCTCCTGCGGGCGCCACACCCACTCGCCGCTCAGGGCCGCGCGGCCCGGCCCGGCCCAGTACGCGTGCAGGACCGCCAGCAGCCGCACCACGTCCCGCAGGCCCTCCTCCCGCGCGGCGTCGTCCGTGAAGTAGCCCCAGCCGGTCGTCGCGTCCGTCAGGTCCCGCATGAGCAGGTGCGCCAGCGGCCGATCCGCGCTGCGGGCCTCGTGCAGCAGCGGCGCGACCGGCACCGGGCAGCCCGGCGCGAGGTCGCGCAGGTAGGCCGCCTCCCGCTCCAGGCGCGCGGCGGCCCGCGCGTCCCGCCACCCGGCCGGGAGGTACTTCAGGAACAGCGGCCCACCCGGCGACGCGTAACGGGCGAAGGCCGCGCCCTCGCCCACCCACGACTCCCGCAGCCGCGCACCGGGAAACTGCGCCCGCAGCTTGCGGGGCCACACGCGGGCGTCCACCGCCACCTCGCCGGACGGGGCGCGCCACGTATCCGCGAGCAGCGCCCCCAGCCGCATCAGGTCAGCCTCATCAGGAGAGCCTCATCAGGTCAGCAGGGACACGAGGCCCAGCAGCGACCCGCCCGCCAGTGCCGCCCCCACCATGAACACGCCCAGGCAGCCCAGCGGGCCCCGGCGGCGCGCGCGGTAGTGCCCGCCGTGCCCGTAGTGGTGCCGCCCGTGGCTGTGCGAGGAGCGGCTGTGATGCCCCAGGAACCCGCCCCGGTGCCCGTGCCCGCTGCGACTGAAGGAGAACGATCCGATCGAGAATCCACTCATGCCCTGCACTACGCGGCCCGCCCGGTAAAAGTTGCGCCGTCTGAACCGGGTCCATTCAGGCGCACTGGCCTGCACGGCCTCCGGCGAGGCCGACACTCCGACGCGTATGATGGGCGCGATCATGACGGAACGGAAGTACTTCGGAACGGACGGCGTGCGCGCCGTCGCAGGCACCCACCCCCTCACGGCCAGCTGGGTCATGACCCTCGGCGCCGCTGCGGGCGAGGTGCTCAAGAGCAGCAACCCCCGCGCGACGGTCGTGATCGGCAAGGACACCCGCCAGAGCGGCGACATGCTGGAAGCCGCGCTGGCCGCCGGACTGACCAGCCGCGGCGTGAACGTCATCCACCTGGGCGTGCTGCCCACCCCCGGCGTCAGCTTCCTGACCCGCCACCTGAAGGCCGACGCGGGCGTCGTCATCAGCGCGTCGCACAACCCCTACGAGGACAACGGCATCAAGTTCTTCGGCGCGGACGGCCAGAAACTCAGCGACGCGACCGAACACGAGATCGAGGCCGCCATCGACCGCGTGCCCGACCTGACCCCCGTGACCGGCGTGGACCTGGGCGGCGTCACCAACTACTCCGAGGCCGAGCGGCTGTACGTGAACTACCTCAAGTCCCTCGCGCCGGACCTGAGCGGCCTGCGGATCGCCATGGACTGCGCCAACGGCGCCGCGTACCGCGTGGGACCCAAGGTCTTCCAGGCGGCCGGGGCGGACGTGTTCGCCGTGTACACCACCCCGGACGGCCGCAACATCAACCGCGGCTGCGGCAGCACCCACATGGACCACCTCCAGCGCATCGTGCGCGAAGGGAAGTACGACCTGGGCGTCGCCTTCGACGGGGACGCCGACCGCGCCCTGTTCGTGGACAGCCGCGGGAACGTCGTGCACGGGGACCACATGCTGCTGCTGAACGCCCGCGCGCGCGGCGAGACGGCCGTCGTGACCACCATCATGGCGAACATGGGCCTGGAGGTGAAACTGCGCGACGCGGGCATCCCGCTGGAACGCACCGCCGTCGGCGACCGCTACGTGCACGAGCGTCTGCACGGCGGCGGCCTGCACCTGGGCGGCGAGCAGAGCGGCCACATCCTCTTCCTGGACGTGTCGCCCACCGGGGACGGCGTGCTGACCGCCCTGCTGACCCTGAAGAGCATGCAGCAGCTCGGCACCACGCTGGACGCCCTGCACGACGACCTCGTGATGTTCCCGCAGACCCTCGTGAACGTCCGCGTGACCGACAAGAAAGCCATCGCCGTGGACCCCGAGGTCAGGGCCGCCGTGCAGCGCGCCGAGGACCGCCTGCACGGGAAGGGCCGCGTGAACCTGCGCCCCAGCGGCACCGAGAACCTCATCCGCGTGATGGTCGAGGGTCAGGACGAGACCGAGATCCACGAGATCGCCCGCGAACTGGCAGGCGTGGTCGAGACGCGCGGCGCCCTGACCGCCTGAACGGCCCCGGACCGGTGGGGTTCCACAGCACGCTCATGCGCCGCCGGGGTACATCTGGGACAGCGTCAGACCCGCGTCAGAGGCGCGCCCTCACAATGACCCGAGCACGCTGAACCCCCGCATCGCGCACCACCCTGAATCCAGAACCCCGCCCCGGAGGACCCCATGAAAGCCATCGCCCTGATCCTGACCCTGAGCGGCGCCGCACTGGCCGCCGCCACCACCCCCGGCCCCCTGAAACTCACCGCGAGCACCTCTGTCGTCACGAAGACCACGAAGGACGGCAAGACCACCGAGACCCTCACCGACGCGAGCAAGGTGGGCGTGCTGCCCGGCATGACCCTGGAACTCGCGCAGACCTTCGAGAACGTCAGCACCCGCGACCTGAATGGCCTGAAACTGAACATGCCGGTCGACAAGGCCGTCGCCTTCCAGACCGCGACCTGCACCGTCGCCGGGGTCACCACCCTGTACTCCGCCGACGGGAAGACCTTCGGCCCCGCGCCCCTGATGAAGACCGTGACCGTCACCGAGAACGGCAAGCAGGTGCAGAAACAGGTGGAGGTCAGACCCAGCGAGTACCGCGCCGTCCGCTGGGAGATCCCCACCCTGAAGGCCGGTGTGACCGGCCGCTGCGCCATCCGCGCCACCGTCCGCTGACCGCCGACACGAAAGCGGCCCCCCCACCACCAGGGTGCGGGGGGCCGCTTGTTCAGGCCAGCAGACCATGAAGTGGGGCGCGTCAGCCGCAGCCGACGCGCCCCAGCAAACCGGGCGGTTTAGCCCTGCTGCGCGGCCTTGGCCTTGTTGATGGCCTTGGCCAGGCGGCTCTTCTTGCGGGCCGCAGCGTTCTTGTGCAGGGTGCTGCCCTTGGCGGCCTTGTCGATCAGGCTCTCGGCGCGGGACTGCACGGCGGCCATGTCCTCGGCGCCGGTCTGGGCGGCCACCAGGGCCTTCTTGCTGAAGGTCTTGATGGTGCTCTTGCGGCTGCGGTTCAGCATGCGGCGCTTGAGGCTCTGGCGGTGACGTTTCTGGGCGGACTTGTGACGAAGGGCCATGTGGGTTCTCCTTGTTCTCCCGCCGCCTGTCCGGCGGATCGGGGCGGTTCCCATGGCGGGAACACGAGCGTCCGGGCCTCGCGGCGTCCGGCGCGCCGGGCACGTCGCCGTGCTCCGGGTCACTCACCGCGCGCGGTGGGCAACCTGCGCACTATAGCGGCCCGCCGCCCCACCCGGCAAGAGCCCACCCGGGAGCACACGCGGCGCCGCGCACCTTCACGCCCTCCGCCCCGCGTCATACTTCCCCCGTGAGAGCCCGCCGACCCCGACCCGACCTCCCGGACGCCGGGGAGGACCGCGCCCGCCCCGCGAAACCCCGCGACCCGCAGGAGGAACGCGACGCGCTGCTCGCCTACGCGTTCCGCGCGCTGGGCCAGCGGGCCCTGAGTGCCGCCGAACTGCGTACCCGCCTGGAACGCCGCAGCGACAACCCGGACCTGATCGAGGAGGTCCTGAAGCGCGTGCAGGAACTCGGGTACCAGAACGACGAGCAGGTCGCCCGCAGCGAGGGCAACCGTCGGGGCGTGGGCACCATGCGCGTCCGGCAGACCCTCAAGCGGCGCGGCGTGCAGGACGACCTGATCCAGGAGGTCGTGCAGGCCCGCGACCCCGACCGTGAGCACGCCGAGGTCCTGACCCTGCTGGAGCGCCGCTGGTCCTCTCTGGCCCGCAAGCGCGACCCGCAGGCCAGCGCGTTCGCGTTCCTCGCGCGGCGCGGGTACACCGGGAACGTCATCTGGCCCGCCCTGCGCGAGTTCATGGCGGACCGCCCGGCCGAGGAACCCGGCGACGAACCCGACTGGGAAGGCGAGGAGTGATCGGCGAGGATTGACGGGGGAGGACTGCCCCTCGGGGTTCAGGCGTTCAGGAGGCGCACCGCGCCGGGCCGGACCTCCACGTCCAGCCGCGTGACGGGCGCACCCAGGTCGCCGTCCAGATGCACCCGCATGGGCCGGTTCCAGCGGACCGTGACCTGCCGCGCCGCCGCGTGGTGCGCCAGCGGGTGCCCCAGGTGCGCGCCACGCAGCACCCGCGCCAGCAGACCCGCCAACTGCAGGCGCGTCATCGGGCCGCCCACGACGACGTTCAGCAGGCCGTCGCGCACGTCCGACTCGGGGCTGATCAGGAACCCGCCGCCGTAGCGGGTGCCGTTCATGACCGCCACGATCGCGCTGGGTCCCTCATACAGCGTTGCGCCGTCCGCGTCCACCGTCACGTCCGCCAGGGACAGGTCCTTCAGGGTCGCCACGGCGGACCACGCGTACCGCGCGAAGCCCTGCACGCTCGCCGGAACGCGGTCCATGTTCGTGGTGACGTCCGCGTCGAAGCCCATGCCCAGCCCGTTCAGCAGCGCCCGCTCGGTCACCGTCCCGTCCGCGTGTTGGGCCCGGACCCACAGGGCGTCCACGGCACGCGGCGTGAACGCCAGCCGGTCCAGCGCCTCGCCGAACGCGCCGGGCTTCAGGCCCAGCAGGCCCGCGAAGTCGTTCCCGGTGCCCAGCGGCAGGATCGCCAGGGGCCGCCCGGTCCCCACCACGGCCGGGAGGAGCGCGCCCACCGTGCCGTCCCCACCGACCGCCATCAGCGCCGTGTCTGCCGGGAGCTCCTGCACGCGCGCCAGGGCCAGCGCGGCGTTCTCCTCCTGAATCAGGGTGTGCCGCAGCCCACGCCGCTCCAGTTCCTCCCGCAGGCGCGGCCATTCCCGCGCCGCCAGCCCACCCCCCGCGTTGGGGTTCAGGACGACAGCCAGTTCCGGAAAGTCCGCCGCGCGGAGAGAAACGTCACTCACGATCCCAGCAGGATAAGGCCTGCGCCCCGCGCCACCGGCCCGCCTTGACCCGGTTCAGCCGCCGGGGCGGGTCACTTCATGTTCGGGTCGTCCTGCAATTTCCGGGCCTCCATCTGCCCGACCAGTTGCAGCCACTCGTCGTCACTCAGGTCGTCCGGGGTGCGGCCACTGACCTGGAGCAGGTCGCGCATCAGGGCCACCTCGCGGTCGGAACTGGCCTGCTCGCCCAGCCGGGCACGGATCGCGGTGTCGGAGATCATGCCGCACCCTAGCGCCCGCCCGCGCGGCGCGCCTTCACTCGCCCACCAGCGTCCCTTCACCAAAAAGAAGAGGAAGCACCGACCGGGCCCCCTCTCCAGCGCTGCCGTCCACTCAGACGATGGCGGGCTCCACGTACTCGCCGTACACGGTCTTCAGGACGTCCATCTGCTCGCCCAGCGTGCAGTACGCGTGCGCGCACTCCAGGAAGGCGGGCATGGAGTTCGCCCCGGTCACGGCGGTGTCGCGAAGGGCGTCCAGCGCGGCCTGCACGCGCTGCGGGTCACGTTCGCGGCGCACCTGCGCCAGCCGCGCCTCCTGCACCCGCTCGACCTGCGGGTCGATCAGCTGGATGGGCACCTCGACGGCGTCCTGCACGAACTCGTTCACGCCGACCACGATGCGGTCCCTGGACTCGACCTCGCGCTGGTAGCGGTAGGCGGCCTCGGCCATCTCCAGCTGGAAGAACCCGCTGTCGATCCCTGCCTCCACGCCGCCCATCATGCGGATCTGCTCGATGTAGCCCATCGCGGCCGCTTCGATGTCGTCCGTGAGTTTCTCGACGTAGTAGCTGCCCGCCAGGGGGTCCACGACGCCCGCCACGCCGGTCTCGTAGGCGATGATCTGCTGGGTGCGCAGGGCGATGGTCGCGGCTTCCTCGGTGGGCAGCGCCAGCGCCTCGTCGAAGGAGTCGGTGTGGAGGCTCTGCGTGCCGCCCAGCACCGCCGCGAGCGCCTGGATGGCGACGCGGGCGATGTTGTTCAGCGGCTGCTGCGCGGGCAGGGACACTCCGGCGGTCTGCGAGTGCGTGCGCAGCATCCAGGAGCGGGGGTTCTTCGCGCCGTAGCGGTCGCGCATCTGCCGCGCCCAGATGCGCCGCGCGGCGCGGAGCTTGGCGATCTCCTCGAAGAAGTCGTTGTGGATGTCCCAGAAGAAGCTGATGCGCGGCGCGAACTCGTCGATGTTCAAACCCCGCTCGAGCGCCTTCTCCACGTAGTGGAAGCCGTCCGCGAGGGTGAACGCGAGTTCCTGCACGCCGGTCGCCCCGGCTTCGCGGATGTGGTAGCCGGACACGCTGATGAAGTTCCACTTGGGCAGGACTTTCGGGCCCCACTCGAAGGTGTCGATGACCAGTTTCACGCTGGGGGCGGGGGGGTAGATGAATTCCTTCTGCGCGATGAATTCCTTCAGGATGTCGTTCTGGATGGTGCCGCCCACCTGCCCCAGGTCCTTGCCCTGCTTCTGCGCATTGGCGATGTACATGGCCCAGATGGCGTTCGCGGGGCTGTTGATGGTCATGGACGTCGTGACCTGCGTGGGGTCGATGCCCCGGAACAGGATTTCCATGTCCGCGAGGCTGCTGACGGCTACGCCGCACTTGCCGACCTCGCCCTTGCTGAAGGGGTGGTCGCTGTCGTAGCCCATCAGGGTGGGCAGGTCGAAGGCGGTCGAGAGGCCCGTCTGCCCGGCCTTCAGCAGCGCGTGGAAGCGTTCGTTGGTCTGCTCGGCGCTGCCGAAGCCCGCGAACATCCGCATGGTCCACAGTTTCCCGCGGTACACGCTGGGCTGCACGCCGCGCGTGTACGGGAACTCGCCGGGGTAGCCCAGGTCCCGCTCGGCGTCCCAGTCCTTCAGGTCGTCTGCGGTGTAGATGGGTTCGGGCTCCATGTCGGAGAGGTTCTTGAAGTTGTACTTGCGCTCGGGGAACTTCTGCGCGGCGGGGCTGTAGACGCTCTGCATCCACTCGTTCTTGCTTTTCATCGGGGACCTCCGGGGCGGGGGAGAGGCTGGAACAAACGCTCGTTAGGTTCCTGCCAGGATAGCAGGGCGCCCGACCCCCGGACCCCAGGTGCGGCAGCGTGCCCGCCCGGGCGGCGCTAGCGTGTCCGGCAGTGACGACCACCGACCAACTGCCGGGCACCACCGACCTGCCCACGGCCGCCGAACTGGCCGCCTTCACCCTAGAAACGCAGCACCCCGCCACGCACGGGTGGATGGACCCCGCCGCCCGCCTCGGGAACCTGACCGAGGAACACGAGTTCGACGTGCAACTCGCCACCGACCTCGACCTCGCCGCTCAGCGCGCCGAATTCCTGAATGCCGGACCCGCCGCGCCCGCCTACCTGAACGTCTGGACGCCCGTCCGCCCCGACCTGCACGCCATGCTCAGCATCCGCTTCGAGGGCCTGGACGTCACGAAACCCTTCGTGGACGTCAGTGTCACCAACCGCCCGGTCACGCACGCCGACCTCCCGGCGCTGGCGGAAGCCGCCCGCGCGTACGCCGCGTTCCACCCACCGCGCCTGCGCTTCTGGAGCGCCGCCCCCATGACCGACTGGGCGGACCTCGACCCGGACCGGCGCGTGCTGGCCGCGCCCGTGGGAAACCTGCGCGGGCACCCCGTCCCGGACGACCTGACCCTGGTCCCCACCACGACCACCGAACGCTACGCCGACGCGCAGGCCGCGTACGACGCCGTGGACGCCGCCCACCCCCACCACCCGCACGAGGCCCGCCTCCTGTCCGCCGAGGACCTGCGGGAGTGCATCGACGCCGGAACCATGTTCGACGTCCACTGGCGCGGCGAGTGGGCCGGATACGCCGGGACCCTCGCGCACCCGCAGCTGGGCCTGGACGCGCAGGTCGTGCAGGAACTCCTGCTCGCCCCACACGCACGCGGTCACGGCCTGGGCGCGGCGCTGAGCACCCTGCTCGCCCGGCACCTCCCCGAAGTTGGGCAGGTCCTCAGCGGCACCATCCACGGCCGCAACCGGGGCTCGCTGCACGCCGCCACGCGCGCCGGACGGCACGACGTGGGCGGCTGGTGGTGGGCACCGCTGCCCTGAACCGCCCCCCTGACCAGTGCAGGAGGAGGCCCCACCGGTTCAGCTGGTGGGGCCTCCTCCTGCACTCCGTGGACTTGTCGGGTTTACTTGTCGGCGGGCTGGACCGTCACCGTGGCCGGGTAGGTCTCACTGCCGAGGCGGACGAACTGGGCGTCCAGGTACTTCTGCGCGGCGTCACCGGCCAGCTTCTCGCGGATCAGCGGCGCGGCCTCGTCGAGCGGCATGACCCCCCCCTCGGTGCGCTTCGTGACGAGCACGAGGTGCCAGCCGAACTGCGACTGCACGGTCTGCACCTGATTCAGCGGTCCTCTGAAGCTGGCCGCATCGAAGGACTCGACCATCTCGCCGGGACCGAAGCAGCCCAGGTCGCCGCCCTGCGGACCGCTGCCGGGGTCCTGACTCTTCGCCTTGGCGACGGTCGCGAAATCCGCGCCGCCCGCCAGGTCCCTGGCAATGGCCTGCGCCTCGGCCTGGGTGGGCACCAGGATGTGCTTCACGCACGCTTCCGGGTCACGCTGGAACTCGTCGCGGTACAGGGTGTACATGGCCGCCACGGTGGCGTCCCCGAACGTGAAGCGGTCCTGCACCGCCTGCAGGTACGCGTTCACGACCGCGCGGCGTTCCAGTTCGGCGCGCAGGTCGTCCGGGCTGGCGTACCCGGTGGCGGTCAGCGCCTCCTGGAATTCCGCGTCGGACTCGAAGTCCGCTCGGGCTTCCTGCACCTGCGCGTCGATCTGGGCGGCGTCCACCTCGCCGGACGACCGCGCCAGCTGCTCGATGGCGCGGTCCCGCGCGAACTGCTTCAGGAAGTCCGCGCGGGCATCCGCGAACTGCGCGAGGTACGACTCCTCGAACGGTAGCCCCTGCCCGTTCAGGACCTGCGCGACCGCCAGCCGGAACGCGCGGTTGTAGTCCGCCAGCGTGTAACTGACCGTCCCGACGCGCGCCACGATCACCGCGGCCGTCATCTCATTGCTCGCGGGCGCCGTGACCGGGGCGGGCGAGGTGACCGGGCTCGCGGGCGCGGTCGTGTCGGTCTGGGCCAGGGCAGCCCCGGACAGCAGCAGGGCAGTCAACAGGAGTTGTTTCACCCCGCCACTCTAGCGTCCCCGCGCGGCCAGACCGTGACACACGCGGCGGTCAGGGCAGACTGCTACAATCCCCCGCGTGCGCCTGAACCTCGTCGAAACCACCGATCCGCGCGTCTACGACGACGCCGTGCGGAACCTGCCCATCACCAGCGCCCTGCAGGGCTGGGGCTACGGCGAGGCCAGGCGGCAGCTGGGTCAGACGCCGGCCCGCTACCTGATCCAGCAGGAGGGCCGCACCGTCGGCGCGCTGCAACTGATCCGCAAACGGCTCGTGCCGGGCTTCAGCACCCTGTACGCCCCGCGCGGCCCCGCCCTGGAGAGCCTGGACCTGCTGCCGGGCGTGGCCGACGCCGTCCGGCGCGTGGCACGCCCCACCGACGCCCTGCTGAAGATCGAACCGCCCGTGCCGTTCCTGGCCGCCGAGGGCGTCGCCCTGCCCGAGGCGTACGGCCCGTTCCGCCGCGCGGACACCGAGCAGCCGGAACACACCATCGTCGCGGACCTGACCCGCAGCGAGGACGAACTCTTCGCGGGCCTGCACTCCATGGCCCGCCGGAACGTCCGCACCGCGCAGAAACTCGGCGTGGTCGCCGGACGGGACGACGACTTCGACGCGTTCTGGGAGATCTTCACTGCCACCAACGAACGCGCCCAGCTGGGGGCCTTCCCCCGCGAGTACTACGAGACCATGCTGCGCGAGGGGAACGCCCACGGCGGCGAGGCGTACATCGTCCTGTCCCGCTACCAGGGCCGCGCGCTGGCCGGAGGTTTCTTCCTGGCGATGGGCAAGGGCACGTACTACCTGTTCGGCGGCAGCGTCCGCGACGACCGCGTGAACGAGGACGGCAGCCCCCTGAAAGACGCCAAGGCCCCCGACGCCTTCTACTGGAACGCCATGCTGGACGCGAAACAGCGCGGCTACGAACTGTTCGACTTCTGGGGCATCCCACGCGTCCTGGACGAGAGCAAACACTCGTACGGGGTGTTCAAGATGAAACTGAAGTTCAGCGAGCAGCGCGTCTGGTACCCCGCGTACGACCTGAACCTGAACCCCGCCGCGCCCGCCATCGTGAAGGCGCTGCGCTGGCGCAAGACGCAGAACAACCTCCGCAAGCGCGGCAGCGCCGACGACGTGCTGTAAACGCCACAGAGAGGAGGCCCCCACCCGGCAAACGGTGTGGGGGCCTCCTCCTAATGGGATCAGCGGGGGCTGAGGTCGCCCAGCGCCACGCGCGGCGCCGCCTCCGAGAGGGTCGCGCTGCGCTCGTCGCTCGTCTCGCCACTCTCGCCGAACACGCCGTTGCCGTTCACGTCCGACCCCGCCACGACCCGGTACGTGCCCTCGCCCAGGAACGCCCGGAACGCCCCGGTGCTGTCCAGTGCCGGCTGGAAGCTCAGGCCGCGGCTGCTCTGCACGCGCACGCCCAGGCCGCTGCTCACCTGCGGGGCGTTCAGCGCCGCCGCCGCATTGATCATCCCGAAGCCGAAGCGGTCGTCACGGCCCGCCGCGCCCAGGTCCGTCGCGGTGCCGCGCAGGCGCGCCAGTGTATCGTCCGGCCCGCTCGTGACGCCCTTGCTGAGCAGCAGCGCCGCCAGCGCCGCCACCTGCGGACTCGCCTGACTCGTCCCGACCTCCGCCTCGTAGATGGGGACGTTCTTGCTGTAATTCCAGCTGGTGGACAGGATCATGTCCGGGAACGCCGCCCCGTTGAACGTCCCACCGTTGAAGGTCGCGCCGCTGCCAGGGTCCGCCCCGCCGGGCGCGGCCAGCTGCACCTGCGGGTACGCGTTGCTGAACGCCGAGTGCATCGGCGCGCTCGCGCCCGACAGGGTCACGCTGCCCACCGCCACCGCCCCGTCACACGCCGCCGGGTAGTACGGCGCCGTGCCGTACCCGTTCCCGGCCGCCGCGATCACCAGCGACCCCGCCGCGCGGGCCTCCGCGATCGCCTCGCACATGGGTTGCGCGTCCGCCGCGCTGATCGCGCCGCCCAGACTCAGGTTGATCACCTGCGCGGCGTGCGGCGTGCGGTACGTCACGCCGTCGATCGTGACCGGCAGCCCCGCCGCGTAGCGGATGCCCCGCGAGACGTCCGCTTCGGTCGCGTTCCCGGTCGCGTCGATCACCCGGACTGGCAGCACCTTCACGTTCGCCTTGTAGGCGGCGCCCACCACGCCGCTGGGACTGCACCCGGCGCACACGCCGCTGTTCTCGCCCCAGCGGGCCGCGACGATCCCGGTGACGTGCGTGCCGTGACTGCCGGTCGTGCGCCCCGGCACGGACGGATCGGTCGGATCGGTGTCCGCGCCGTCCCCGTCGCCGTTGGTCGTGTCCGTGATGACGTCCATGGCGCCCTCGCCCGGCCCCCACAGCGCCCCCGCGAGATCCGGGTGATCGAAGCGCACGCCGGTATCGATCACCGCGACCGTCACCGCGCGGCTGTACGCGCCGGTCTCCATGTCGCGCCACACCGCGCCGTACCCCAGCAGCGGGTACGCCCACTGCAGCGGCGCGAACTGATCGGTCGGCGTGACCGGCTGCGCGAGCGCCTGTGTGTTCATTGCCTGGGTGCGCAGCACAGCGTTCGGCACGGCGTACTCCACGTCCGGGTCGGCCCGCAGCGCTGCCAGTGCGCCCGGCACGTCCGCGACGTCCAGCGTGGCACTCCTCTCGCCCAGCGGCGCGTGCCGCCGCACGCTCAGGCCCGCCGCGCGCAGCCGCTCGATGCTCCGGGCCTCGGGCCCCAGTGCGCCGGACGCCCCGAGCCTCTGGGCACTCAGGCCCGCGCGGTACTTCACGATCACGCCCCGCGCTTCCGGCGTGACCGCCGCCGGGCCAGGCACGCTCGTGACGACGTCCGTTCCGGTCACGGCGACCGGCTGGGTCACGCGCCCGGTCAGTTCGTACTGCTGCGCCGTCACCACCCACGTCGCCGCGCCGTTCTTCGCGGTCGCGCCGTTCCCGGTCGTCCACGCGACCTTGATCACGCCGCTCAGCTGCGCCTGATCTGCCGTCACCGGCGTCGCGTCCTGCCGGACTGCCGCGACCGACAGCGCGATCGCCCCGGTGCCCGCCGAGCGCGACACCCGCACCCACGTCGGGTACTCCGTGATCCGCCAGCTGCCCGTGAACGGCACCGTCACGTCCTGCTGCGCGCGCAGCCCCAGCGCCACCGTGCGGTCCTGAACGCCCAGACCGCTCAGGTTCAACTGATCGCAGGCCGTCAGGGCCAGCGCCGCCACGAGCAGTCCCGCCTTCCCGAAGTGATGAGTCATGTACGCCACAGCATGCCGCAAGAAACCTGACGGCGCATGAAGTCCCGCCCGGAGGTGACGGCCCAGAGGTGATGGTCCGGAGGTGACGGCGCCGCCTCCGTGAATCCCGGCGCGCGGAGTGGCACAATGGGCCGCGCATGCCCAGCGGACGAGTGCACAACCTGATCAACATCGCCGCGTACAGCGTCCTGGCCGCCGGCGCCCTGTACGCCACCCGGCAGGACCTGCTGGTGGTCACGCCCGCCCAGGCGCTGAACTTCACGCTGGCGTACGCCGCCGGGACGTTCCTGCTCTCCCCGGACCTCGACCTCGCCGAGGGGAAGGTGGACAGCAAACGCCACTGGGGCGTGCTGGGCGTGCTGTGGGTGCCGTACGGGATGATGTTCAGCCACCGCGGCTGGTCGCACAGCTGGCTGATCGGCCCACTGACCCGCCTGCTGTACGTCGCGCTGATCACGGCGCTCATCGTGGGGCTCGTGCGGTTCGTCGCGCCGGACCTGCAGATGCCGACCATCCCGCAGCCCATCGCGTGGAAGGTCGTACTGCCCTTCCTGATCGGGTACTACCTCAGTCAGTGGCTACACCTGATCGCCGATGGCGTCCGGCCCGACCACGGCCTGCGCAAGGGCTACCGCAAGGTCCGGCGCCGATAACTGCCCCCCACCGAACGTTCACAGATCAACGCGTCCCCACGCGCGGCGCATGACGGACTCACGTAGGCTGGATACCCTCCGGATACCCACAATTCATCTCCCGGCCGGGTGAAGTCGGGACGGGACGCCCCGCCAGACGCGGGGCTTTTTCATGCGCCCAGTCAGGCTCAGGGTCATGCGGTCCGGCCACAGATGAACGCCCCGTTCATACATAGAGTTCCCCTCAAGGGCAGCTTCAGCCCCCTTGAGGCGCGTGTCATGGACAGCCGGGGCGCGCGGCGCACACTGGACCCATGAGCCTCCTGCTGATCATGGCCGCCCTGACCCTCCTGGTCATGCTCGTGTCCTTCGTGGTCATGACGCATGAGGACCGCGCGATCCTCCGCGAGATGGAGGACCTGCCCCTACGCAACCTCCAGGCCGGGGACTGACACCAACTCGCCACCCCGACTCACAATCCAGTCCATCCACGAGCCGCTGCCTGTGCCCTCACGCCCGCAGCGGCGTTCTGCTGCCCGCGCCGGAATTCATTACGTCCCCAGTAGAATGGCGGGTATGACCTCCGCCGCCCCCGACACCCTGGTGCTGATCGACGGCCACGCCCTGGCGTTCCGCTCGTACTTCGCCCTGCCGCCCCTCACGAACCGGCAGGGCGAGACCACCAACGCCATCCTGGGCTTTCTGCGCCTCACGCTGCGCCTCGCGCGGCAGCGCAGCAATCAGGTCATCGTGGTGTTCGACCCGCCCGTGAAGACCTTCCGGCACGAGCAGTTCGACGGGTACAAGTCCGGCCGCGCCGAGACGCCCGCCGACCTGCCAGGGCAGATCAACCGCATCCGCGAGATCGTGGACGCCATCGGCTTCCCCCGCCTCGAAGAACCCGGCTATGAAGCCGACGACGTGATCGCCAGCCTGACCCGCAAGGCCGAGGGCACCGGCATGCAGGTCCGGATCGTCACGAGCGACCGCGACGCGTACCAGCTGCTCGACGACCACGTGCGCGTCATCACGAACGACTTCCGCCTGATCGGCCCCGCCGAGGTGCTGGAAAAGTACGGCGTGACCGTGGGGCAGTGGGTGGACTACCGCGCGCTGACCGGCGACGCCAGCGACAACATCCCCGGTGCGAAGGGCATCGGCCCGAAAACCGCCGCGAAACTCCTGCAGGAGTACGGCACGCTGGAGGGCATCTACGCCGCCGCGAAGGCCGGCACGCTGAAACCGGACGGGACCCGCCAGAAACTCCTCGATTCCGAGGAAGCCGTGGAGTTCAGCCACCGGCTGTCGTGCATGGTCACGGACCTCCCGCTGGACGTGCAGCTCGGCGCGGGCCGCCTGCCGGGCAACCCGGAGAGGTTGCACGAACTGCTGACCGAGCTGGACCTGCACTCCATCAAGCGGGACGTGGCGGCCCTGGACGGCATCGAGAGTGTCCTGAGCGTCCCCGACGCGGTGCATGACACCACCCACCGCGACGCGCCGCACGACGCCCCAGACGCTGCTGCCGTGCCCGCCGTTCCGGCCCTGACCATCCAGACCGCCGAGTGGCGCACCCCCGCGCAGGGTGTCATCTGGGGGTACCGCCTATCCCGCGAGGACGACCTGACCGCCGCCCTCGTGGACGCCGCCACCCTCGAACTCGACGGCACGACCGGCACCGTCCGCACCGCGCCCACCACCGAACCCACCGAGTGGCGCAAAGCCGAGGTGTACGCCCAGCCCGGCGGCCTGTTCGACAGCCCGGACGAACCCGCCGCGCCCCTCACCAAAACCCAGCAGAAAGCCGCCGAGAAGGCCCGCAAGGAGCAGGAGAAAGCGGCCGCGAAACTCCGCGAGCAGTTCCCCGCCACGGTGGACGACGCGCAGTTCGTGGCGCAGCGCACCGTCACCGCCGCCGCCGCCAAGGCCCTCGCCACGCACCTCAGCGTGCGCGGCACCAGCGTGGAACCCGGCGACGACCCCCTGCTGATGGCGTACCTGCTCGACCCCGCCAACACCACCATGAGCGCCGTTAGTCAGCGGTATCTGAACGTTCCCTGGCCCGATGACGCCGCCGGACGCGCCGCGATCACCGGGCAGCTCCTCGACCTGCTGCCGCCCCTGCTGGACGACACCCGCCGCAAGCTGTACGACGACATGGAAAAACCCCTGTCCGCCGTCCTCGCCCGCATGGAAGTGCGCGGCGTGCGCCTGGACAGCGAGTACCTGCGCGGCCTGTCCGCCGCCACGGGCGCGCGCCTGAGCACCCTGGAAACCCAGATCCACTCGCTGGCCGGACGCGAATTCCAGATCCGCAGCCGCGACCAGCTCGAAGCCGTCCTGTACGACGAACTCGGCCTCGCCAGCGGCAAGAAGACCAAACTCACCGGCAAACGCAGCACCGCCGTCGCCGCCCTCGAACCCCTCCGGGACGAGCACCCCATCATCCCCGCCCTGCTCGAATACCGCGAACTGGAAAAACTGCGCGGCACGTACCTCGACCCCCTCCCGAACCTCGTCAATCCCCGCACCGGCCGCCTGCACACCACCTTCGCGCAGGCCGCCGTCGCCACCGGACGCCTCAGCAGCCTCAACCCCAACCTGCAGAACATCCCCATCCGCAGCGAGACCGGCCGCGAGATCCGCAAGGGCTTCATCGCCGACCCCGGCCACTGCCTGATCAGCGCCGACTACTCCCAGATCGAACTGCGCCTCCTGGCGCACATCGCCGACGACCCCCTCATGCAGCAGGCCTTCCAGGACGGCGCGGACATCCACCGCCGCACCGCCGCGCAGGTCCTCGGCCTGAACGAGGGCACCATCACGCCCGATCAGCGCCGCGCCGCCAAGACCGTCAACTTCGGCGTGCTGTACGGCATGAGCGCCCACCGCCTCTCGGGCGACCTCGGCATTCCCTACGCGGACGCCGCCGGATTCATCGAAACGTACTTCGCCACGTACCCCGGCATCCGCGCGTACATCGACCGCACCCTCGAATTCGGCCGCCAGCACGGCTACGTCGAAACCCTCTACGGCCGCCGCCGCTACGTCCCGGAACTCGTCGCCACCAACCGCACCCTGCGCGAAGCCGGGGAACGCCTCGCGTACAACATGCCCATCCAGGGCACCGCCGCCGACATCATCAAACTCGCCATGATCACCCTGGAACGCGAACTCCAGGGCACCGGCGCCCGCCTCCTGCTACAGGTCCACGACGAACTGCTCCTCGAAGCCCCCGAAGACAAAGCCGAGGAGATCAGCGACACCGTACGACGCATCATGGAAGGCGCCGCCAGCCTCACCGTGCCCCTCGCCGTCGAGGTCGGCGTCGGACCGAACTGGTACGACACGAAATAAAATTGCGGTGAGTCGCAGACGAACCCGACCGGAGGGAGGAGCAATCAAGGCGGGTTCAGGAGATGGACGGCTTCCCGGTGACGTTCCGGGAAGCCGGGAATCGGATGAATCCGCTCTGTGGGGGGTGGGCAGTGGGAACGGCCTACCCCCCTCACTCTTTCTTGGCGTTGAGGTCGCCCCAGTCGGGTGCGGGCGTACCCTGCGGGCATGACCATCCGCGCCCTCTTCTTCGACATCGGCGGCGTGCTGCTCAGCAACGGCTGGGACCGCGAGCAGCGTGCCGTCGTCGCCGCGCAGTTCGGGCTGGACGCCACGGACTTCAACGAGCGGCACAAGCTGGCCGTGCCCGAGCTGGAACTGGGCCGCATGACCCTGGACGAGTACCTCGAGCAGACCGTGTTCTGCCACCCGCAGACCTTCACGCAGGAGGAGTTCCGCGCGGCGATGGAAGCGCAGAGCACCCCGCACGAAGGCGCCCTGGCCCTCGCCCGCGACCTCGCAACGCGCCACCGCCTGTACGCCCTGAACAACGAGGGCCGCGACCTGAACGACCACCGCATCCGCACCTACGGCCTCAGCGACTTCCTGCTGGCGTTCTTCACGTCCTCCACGCTGGAACTCATGAAACCCAACCCCGCCATCTACCGCGCCGCCCTGACCCTGGCCGCCGTCGCCCCGCACGAGGCCGTCATGATCGACGACCGCGCCCAGAACACCGAAGCCGCCCGCCGGGTCGGTATGCACGCTGTCCGCTACGAGAACGCCGCGCAGCTCCGGGAGGAACTGGCGGCGCTGGGCGTGAAGTAAGCAGGCGTGTAAGCTTCAGATGGATGTCAAACCCTCGCCAGGACGCGAATCTTGCCCTCGTTGAACTCCTGCTTGAGCAGATAGAAAAGGATCCTGATCTGCGATTCGGGCAGCTGCTCTGGAATCTGGGCATCGTGATTCCAGATGCGGCAGGTGGAATCCTCGATCCACACGCGGAAGAGTCGCTTGTCACTCTTAACCGGGCCGTGCAACGGGTAGAACGACTTCGTCGCGCCGCAGAGTGAAGGGGGCGTGGCTCTCAGCTATGAGTGAGGAACGCCTTGACCGCGCCGAGGCTGCCGGTGTCGAGCAGCAGTTTCCCGCTGGGGCGGTGCAGCAGGGCGGGGGTGCGGGCTAGGCCGTGCGCGTCGGCCAGTGCGGTGAAGGCGTCGGGGTGCTGCTGGCGGTGCAGCACTTCGATCTGGTCGTCGAACGCGCCGCGCAGGGGCAGGGTCAGCATGCGCTTGAGGGTCTCGCACTGCGGACACTGGTCCTGCGTGAACAGCACGAAGGGTTTCGGGTCAGTCATGGGCGACCTCCTGAGCGGGCCAGAGTTCGCTGAAATCGTCATCCGTCAGTGCTTCGACGCGGAGTTTGGCGTAGCTGCTGCCCTTGGCGCTGAAGAAGTCGTGGGTGGTGCCGCGTGAGCGGATACCGTTCAGCACGACGGGATTCACGTCCTCGTCCGGGAAGCGGCGTTCCAGGCCCAGGTTGTCGGCCAGCACGTTGAAGTTGAAGCGGATGAACGTGGCGACGTCCTCCACGAGGTTCACGCTGCCGTACAGCACCTCGGTGTACGCCAGTTCGTTGCGGTACAGCGTGTCGAGGCTCGCCTCGTACCACGCGAAGGCCTGCGCCTGTTCCTCTTCGGTCAGCGCGGCGAACTTCTCCTGCGCCAGCAGCGCCACGTACACGCCGTGCACGGCCTCGTCGAGAATGATCAGGTTGAAGATCTCCCCGGCGGACACCATGCGGCCCTGCCCGGCCAGCAGCAGCGGGTAGTAGAAGCCGCTGTAGAACAGCGCCGTTTCCAGCATGCACGACACGACCATCTTCCGCCACAGGCCGAAGTCGCTGATGTCCGGGTCGCGGAACACGTCCTCGATGAACTGAATCTTGAACTGCAGCTGCGGCTGCGCCTCCACCCACGCGAACACGGCGCGTTCCTCGGTGGTCGTCAGGAACGTCTTGTTCATCAGGCTGTAGCTGCGCGCGTGAATGTCCTCCATCATCCCCTGGAACTGCAGGGTCGCCTTGCGGATGTGCCCGTCCACGAGGCCGCGCAGGGCGGGCATGCCCACCTCGCCCTGCAGCGTGTCCAGCGCGTTCAGGCCCGCCGAGGCGTGCATGTACGTCCAGCGTTCCTGCTCGGTCAGGCTCTTCCAGTGGATCGCGTCGTTCGTCAGCGGAATCTCGTCCGGGAACCACAGCTGGGACGTGTACTTCTCGTAGAACGTGACCGAGAAGCTGTCCTCGGGGTCGCTCCAGTTCGTGGCAGTAAAGGGGGCTCGGGTCATATCAGGTCTCACAGGGATTGGGATAGTTGGTGTTCGTGTGGGCGCGGCATTCCGTTCCACGGACGGGAGGACGGCACTCCCGCCCGTTCCACTTCACGCCGCTGCCGGGTCGGTTTCTCGCGCTGCTCGGGGCCTGCGGCCCGCCGGTCAGATGGCGCAGTTCAGGCACTCGTCGATGCTGACCTTGCGCAGGCGCGTGTAGTACAGCGTTTTCAGTCCTCTGGCGTAGGCGTAGAGGTAGTAGCGTTGCAGGGTGCGGGTGCTGGCGTTGCTGGGCACGAACAGCGTGCAGGAGATGCCCTGGTCGACGTGGCGTTGCGCGGCGGCGACGGTGTCGATGACGCGTTTCTGGTCCATGTCGTACGCTTCCTCGTAGAACCATTCGGTCAGTTCGTTCAGGTGGGGCATGGGGTAGATGGTGCGGGCCTTGTTGCTCGTGCGGGTCTCGACGCGTTCGGTGATGGGCATGATGCTGGCCGAGGCGTTGCTGACGTAGCTGATGCTGCCCGTCGGGGCGATGGCCATGACGAAGGAGTGCGCCAGGCCGTGCGTCTGGATGTCCTGCACGAGCGCCTGCCAGTCGGCGCGGGTGGGGAGGTCGTGCCCGTCGAACAGCGCGGCGACCTCGGGCGTGGTCGGCAGGAAGTCCTCGTGCAGGTACTGCGCGAAGTGCTCGCCGCTCTGATAGCGGCTGCCCTGGAAGCCCTGGAACACGAAGCCGGTGTCCCGCGCGACCTGCATGCTGGTGCGGCGGGCGTGGTAGTGCACGGCGGCGAAATACACGTTCACGAACTCCAGCGCCTCGGGGCTGCCGTACACGAGTTCGTTCTTCGCCAGGAACGAGTGCAGGCCCATCGCGCCCAGGCCGATGCTGCGCATCTCCTCGTTGGCGCGCTTCACGGCGGGCACCTCGTGGATGCTGGTCGAGCGGGCCACGTTGTCCAGCAGTTTCACCGCCGAGCGCACCACGCGCCCCAGGTCGCCGCTCGCGAGGCTCTGCTCGATGACCAGCGACGCGAGGTTGCAGCTGACGTCCAGGCCCACCTGATCCTTTTCCTCCTGCCCGTACGCGTGGAAGGTGCTGGGGAGGGTGGGTTGCAGGATCTCGCTGCACAGGTTGCTCATCTTGATCGTCCCGACGTTCGGGATGGGGTTCACGCGGTTCGCGTTGCCCTCGAACAGCAGGTACGGGTAGCCGCTCTCGCCCTGCGTGACGGCGATGTCCTCCAGGATGCGGCGGGGCGACACGAGTTTCTTGCGCAGGCGCGGGTTCGCGGCCAGCGTGTCGTACTCGCGGGTCCAGTCGATGCTGGTGAACTCCCGGCCGGTCTCCTGGAACAGCGAGTGCGGGTAGAACTGGTAGATGTCCTGCCCGGCGCGGGCCTTCTCCAGGAAGATGTCCGGGATGGTCGCGCCCATGGACAGGGTTTTCAGGCGGGCGTCCTCGTCGGACGCGATCTTCTTCGCGCTGAGGGTGTCCAGGAAGTCAGGGTGCATGACGCTCAGGTAGATCGCGCCCGCGCCGGGCCGCTGCCCCGCCTGATCCGCGTAGCGCAGCATGTTGTCCAGCATCTTCGCGACGCCCATGACGCCCTTCGTGACGTTCTGGATGCCGCGCAGACTCTCGCCGCGCGCACGCAGGTTGCTGACCTCCACGCCGATCCCGCCGCCGCCCTTGCTGAGTTCCGCCACGAACGACAGCGTCTTCGTGATCGAATCCAGGTTGTCCGTGCAGTCCTGCAGCAGGAAGCAACTCACCAGCCGCCCCGTGTTCGCCTTCCCGGAGTTCATCAGGGTGGGCGTCGCGGGCGTGAACGTCTGATTCACCAGATGCTCCACGAGTTCCAGTGCCTCGGGCAGGGACTCGCTGCGGGCCAGGGCCGTGACGCTCAGGCGGTCCTCGTACCGCTCCAGCCACTGCTTGCGGTCCGGGGTCATGGTCGCGTACTCGCTGTAGAACTTGAACGCCCCCATGAACGACCGGAAGCGGAAGTTCAGGCTGTACGCCCGCTCGAACACCGCGCGCACCTCCGACGGGCGGAACCGGGCAAACACCGCCGGGTCCCACACGCCCCGCTCGGTCAGCGTGGCGATCTTCTCCTCCAGGCTGGGGAAGGTCACGGTGTTCGGGTTGACCTTCTCGCGGAAGTACACCCGCAGCGCCTCCTGATCATGCGACGTGTCCACCACGCCGCCCGCGAGCACCTTGTTGTTCAGTTCAATCCAGGGATCCATTCGTTCGTCCTTTCCGCCCCCACGGGCGACACCCACGCTGCGCTCGATTCCTTACCCTGCCCCGCCAGCCACGCCAGCACCGCCGCGCGGTCCGCTGCCGTCCCGCCCTTGTTCAGCCGGGCCACCAGCGGGACCCCGAACTGCGCGGCGATCCGGTCGCCCGCCCGCCCGAAGTTCTCGCCCCAGTGGTAACTGCCGCTCGCCACCACGCCCCGCAGGCCCGCGCCGTGCTCGCGCAGGAACGCGGCGGTGCTGTCCGGCACCTGCCCCGACCCGAACGTGTACGTCAGCAGCAGGAACCCCTCGCCCGGCGCGGGCGGCGCGTCCCGCACCGACCCGACCGGCAGGCCCCCCGCCTCACGCGCCAGGGCCGTCGCGAACCGCCGCACGTTCCCCGTCAACGAATCGAAAACCAACCTCACGCCTCTGCCGCCAGAGGGGGCACGGGCGCAGGCTGCCCGTCCTCACCCAGCGCCACGAGCGCGAACGTCCCCGCGCACGCCAGTTCCCGCGTCTCGCTGTACATGTCCTCACGGAACACGTCCACCTGCACCGTCATGCTCGTCCGCCCGGTCCGCACCACGCGCGCCACGAGTTCCACCAGTGACCCCTGCGGAATCGGATGACGGAACTCCATGGCGTCCAGGTGCCGCGTCACGACCTTCTTCCGGCAGTGCCGGGTCGCCGCGATGAACGCCGCCGAGTCCATCAGGGACAGCGCCTCACCACCGAACAGCGTGCCGTGATGGTTCGTCAGGCCGGGGAAGACGACGTGCGTCACGCGAGTTTCACGCGGCGGCACGGGCGGAAGGCCGCCCAGCGGGGGACGGGACAGGGGCAGGGTCATGGAACACCTCTGGGGGGCTTCCGGTGAGTCGTCAGACGAACCCGAGCGGAGCGAGAGGAAGACGGGGAGGCCCGGCGGCGACGGAGGTGCAGGTTCGGCGGTGTTCCGAACGTGCGCCGCAGGCAGAGCGGGGCCGGGTCAGGGGCAGCGGGGCAGAGGGTGTCAGGTGATCAAGGGAAAACCGCCTTGTGCCCCTTGCGCGGGGGCCGTGATGTGGGCGTCTCTTCGCTGGGCGAGCGTTCGGACTGTGAACCGTGGCGCGACCGTGCCGGACTGAACCCCTGGTGGGGCGTGACCGGACTTCCCTCTGTTCCCGCGAAGTGCTGCGTGCGCAGCGACTGCCGGAGTCTACATGCGGTATGCAGGCGGGTCAAATGCAGGTGCGGTATACATCATCTGGTATGACAGCAGAACGCACCGCCTCCGGGGTGGAAGCGGTGCGTGGTGGGCTTCAGTCTACGCGGTGACGGGGGTCAGGACGGCGCGAGCGGCGGTGCGTCCGGCGTTCACGCAGTCGGGGACGCCCACGCCGGTGTAGCTGGCCCCGGCGATCTGCTGGTGCGCGGGCAGCGCGGCGCGGATGCGCGCGATGTGGTCGAGGTGCCCGACGACGTACGCGGGGTTCTTGCCGCGCCAGTCGCCGAACGCGTGCCAGAGTGGGTCGCCCTGCGCGCCGAACAGCCGCTCGGCGGTTTCCTGAGCCATGACGCGGGCCGTGGCGGGTTCGATGTCCTTGAAGAACACGCGCATCAGGACGTGCCCGTCGGGGGCGCGGCCGTGCATCTTCGCGGAGTGCACCGTGATGGCCTTCAGGAGGGTGTCCTCGCTGGCGTCCACCTGCAGGCCGTGCAGGAGCATGTCGCCGGGGAACTGCTCGGAGCGGTACGCGAGGACCACGGCGACGCTGCTGTTCGCCTTCAGCTGCCCGATCAGGCTGGCGGCTTCCGGGTAGTCCCGCTGGTACATGGCGCCCGCGTACCAGGCGGGGGTGGTGTTGATGACGGCCCGGCCGCGCAGTTCCTCGCCGCCCGCGAGGGTCACGCCGTGCTCATGCACGCGCAGGACGGGGGTGTTCAGGCGGATCTCGCCGCCGGTCAGGCGTTCGTGCAGCGCGCGGATCAGGGTGCTGGTCCCTTCCTGGAAGGACATGAAGACCGGCCCGGCGGCGCGGGGCGTGGCGCGGCTGCCCCGGATGACGCTGCCGTACTCCTGTTCCATCTTCAGGAACTGCGGGAACGCGGCTTTCATGCTGAGTTCCAGCGGGTTCGCCACGTAGATCCCGGCGGCGAGCGGCACGATGAAGTTCAGGCTTTCCGGCCCGAACCGCCGCGTGAGGAACGACGCGAGGGACTCGTCCTCGTCGGTGGGGGGTTTGGGCGGCACGTTCTGCTCGTCCAGGTAGCGGCACAGGCCCTCTGGGGACAGCACGCCGCTCTGCAGGAACGATTCGTCGTCCAGCGGCACGAACATCTTCATGTTCGGTGGAAACGGCAGGAGCTGGCCGCCGCGCAGGAAGTAGATCTTCTTCGTGTCCTCGCGCGGGTGGATCACCTGAGCTTCCAGGCCCACCTCGCGCGCCAGCTGCGCCGCGTACGGCTTGCCGAGGATGAACGCGTCCGCGGCCCGCTCGACGAGGAAGCCGTCCTCGGTGCGTTCGGAGTGCAGTTTCCCGCCCAGGTAATCCCCGGCTTCGAGCAGCACGAACGGCACGCCGCGCGTCTGGAGTTCCCAGGCGGCGCTCAGGCCGGTGATGCCGCCCCCCACGATGATCACGGGCAGGTCACCGCCCGCCCCTGTACCACTCGGGGCTGCGCCGTCCTTCACTGCGGCGTCGGTCATGACAGCGCGGCCACCTTGCGTTCCAGCACGCTGGCGAGCGTCCCGATGAACAGCGGGTCGGTGTTCAGGGCCGGGGGGCGCACCAGCGTCATGCCCAGCTCGGCGGCAGTTTCCTGCGCGGCGATGTCGATGTCGAACAGGATCTCCACGTGGTCGGACACGAAGCCGACCGGCACGCTGACGACCTTCTTGATGCCCTTGCCCGACAGGTCGTGCATGTGCTCGTCGAGTTGCGGCCCCAGCCACGGCTCGGGGCTGCGCCCGGCGGACTGGTAGCTCCAGGACCACTGGTCGTCGCGCAGTCCGGCGGCGGCGGCGATCAGGCGCGCGGACTCGTGCAGCTGGTCGGCGTACGGGTCACCTTCGCGCAGAATGCGGACCGGCAGGCTGTGCGCGCTGAGGATCACGTGCACGTCGTCCCGCTCGCCTTCCGGGAACGCCGCGATGCCCTCGCGGACGCGGTTGGCGAGTGCCGTCACGTACCCGCTTTCCGTGTGGTACTCGTTCACGAACTCGAAGTCGATATGGCCGTGGTTCATGCTCAGGCCCGCCTTGATCTTCTTCTGGTACTTCGCGACGCTCATGCTGGAGTAGTGCGGGGCCAGCACGATCGCCACCGCCTGCGTGATGCCGTCGTCGAGCATCTCGCGCACGGCGTCCTCGATCCACGGGTTCCAGTGGCGCATGCCGATGTACGCCTTCAGGGGCCGCTGCACGCGCGCCTGGAGTTCCTGCATGGTCGCCTCGACCTGCGCGCGGGTGAATTCCGGCAGGGGGCTCTTCCCGCCGATCTGACGGTAGTTGTTCGTGATCTCGTCCAGCACGGCCTGCGTCGTCACGCGCCCGGCGCGGATGTCCGCGAGGTACCCGGGCATGTCCTCCAGGCTCTCGGGGCCGCCGTAGGCCATGAACAGCACGCCCAGCGGCGCTCCTTGGTGGGTTGAATCGGTCATGTCGCTCCTCTCAGGTCACAGGGGGGAATCGGGGTGGGGTCCAGTGCAATCGCTGCTCGCCGTGCTCGGGGGTTACTTCGCGGTCTGCTCGTGCACGTAGTCCACGAGGCGGCGGACCATGTCCACGGGCGTCTCGGGCAGCAGGCCGTGCCCCACGTTGAAGATGTGCCCGGGGCGGCCGTCCACCTCGGCCAGGATGCGGTCGGTCTGGTGCTTCAGTTCACGCCAGGGGCCCTGCAGCAGCAGCGGGTCGAGGTTCCCCTGCACGCCCTGCCCGGGCTGGATGAGTTTCCACGCGTCGTTCAGGGGCGTGCGCCAGTCGATGCCCATGACGTCGCTGCCCAGCGAGGACATCTCGGGCAGGAGGTGGTGGGTGCTCGTCCCGAAGTAGATGACGGGCACGCCCAGTTTCTTGGTGCGTTCGATCAGGCGGCCCGTGGCGGGCTTCACGTACGTGACGTAGTCGTAGATGCTCAGCGCGCCCACCCACGAGTCGAAGATCTGCACGGCCTGCGCGCCCGCCTTGACCTGCTCGGCGAGGTAGTCCGCGAGGATCGTCTCGAACTTGTCCATCAGGCGGTGCCACGCGGCGGGCTCGCCGTACATGAAGCGCTTGGTGCGCTCGTAGTTGCGGCTGCCCTTGCCCTCGATGGCGTAGCTGGCGAGCGTGAACGGCGCGCCCACGAAGCCGATCAGCGGCACGCCGCGCGGGTCGAGTTCCTGCCGCACGAGCTTGATCGACTCGGCGGTGTACGGCATGACCTCGGCGGCGGCGGGTACGCCCAGGCGGTCCACGTCGAAGGGCGTCTCGATGCGGTTGCTGATCTGCGGGCCGACGCCCCCCACGAAGTCCAGGTCCAGGCCCATGACGGGCAGCGGCGTCAGGATGTCGTTGAAGAGGATCGCGGCGTCCATCGGCATGGCCTTGATGGGCTGCAGGGTGATCTCGGCGGCCAGTTCCGGTGTGCGGATGCATTCCAGCATGCTGCGCCCGGCACGCAGCGCGCGGTACTCGGGCATGTACCGTCCGGCCTGCCGCATGAACCACACCGGGGTGTGCGGGGCGGCCTCGCCGCGCATGGTCTTCAGGAACGCGGAGTCGCGGTTGGTGGGATCAGGGGTCAGGACGGGGGTGCTGGGTCGGGTCACAGTGAAAGGCTCCTTGCAGGGGTGGGGAGCGCCGCGCGGGCGCAGGACGAGTGGGGGAGAAAGCCGCACCGGAACGGCGTCGGGTGGGGCAGCGCCCGGTACTCTAGCGGAGAGCCTCCCAGTCAATCATCCCGGACCAACCGGTCGGTCAGTGCGTGCCGGAGGGCGTGGCGGTCATATTCTCCTGGGTGACGCCCGCGCAGACCGTACCCGTCACGCCAGTCAGGCACGCACCCATGCCCTATGTCGTCGCACCGCACGCCGACCACTGCCGATCAGGGCGGTCAGCGCTATCCCAGCCAGTGCCAGGGGCAGCAGCGTCAGAGTCCCCACACCCACGGCCGACCACCCCGCCAGCAGCACCACCGTCACCAGCGCCGCGACGCCGTGCCGGGCGGCTCCCGTGCCTCCCAGTCCACCGAGTAGCGCGGCGGGCAGCAGGGTCAGGACTCCCAGTCGGACGAAGTCAGGCCCGGTGGCCTCCAGATTCCGCCACAGGGCCTGCGGGCTGAACCACGCCTCGCTCAGCCGGAACGCCTCCCCGGCCCGCAGGACCAGCAGCGTCGCCAGGAAGAAGAGAACGCTGCCTGCCGTGTACAGGGCCGCCCGCCAGATCCCACCCGGCAGGAATGGCAAGGGGCCGGAGGGGACGACCTCGCCCAGCCTCCGGCCCGCACGCCCTGACCCGCTCAGACCTTCACGAATTCCTGCACGCCCATCACGAACATCACGGCGCCGCCGACGGGCACCTCGACCGGGTCGTTCACGAGGCCCTCGTTCTGCTCGCCCATCGGGACGCTGGGCGCGACGAGGCGGGTGCGGGTGCGGCAGGTGCGCTGCACGTGCCTCTTGAGTTCGTCGAGGCGTTCGTCGGACACGCCGATCATCAGGGTGGTGTTGCCCTCGCGCAG
Source organism: Deinococcus sp. JMULE3 (assembly GCF_013337115.1). Lineage (NCBI taxonomy): Bacteria > Thermotogati > Deinococcota > Deinococci > Deinococcales > Deinococcaceae > Deinococcus > Deinococcus sp. JMULE3. The sequence goes on along the minus strand of NZ_SGWE01000004.1, from coordinate 272,958 downwards.
GAAGCCGCCGGTGCTGGCGAGTTTCGTGACCTCGAAGGCGTTCTGGGACAGCACGCGGACCAGGGCGGTCGCGTCCGCGTCCTGAATCACAGCCAGCACGAGTTTCATGCCCGGCAGGATACCAGACCGCCGGTGAAGGTTCCGTCAGCCGGGTCAGCCAGCTCGGGTCGGCCCGCGCAATGAAAAACCCCCGCCGGAGCGGGGGCAGGGGGTGCGGGTTCGTTCAGGCGACGGCTTTCTTGCGGCCCGTGGTCTTCTCGGGCGCGGCGGTTTCCTGGCCGAGCGCCTGGGTTTCCTTCAGGCGGAAGATCACGAGGCTGCCCACGAAGGTGCAGGTGATCATGCCGTGGGCGTTCAGGAGGCTCAGGGCGGACATGACGTCCTCGCGGGTCATGCGCAGCTGGTCGCTCATGTACAGGGCGCTGTCGGCGCGACCCTCGAGGTAGTCGCGGACCTTCTTGGCGTCGCTGGTCAGCGGGGTGGCGGGCACGTCGGCCAGGCCGGGGTCGGCCAGGCCGTACACGGCGCGGGTGCCGGTGCCGGGCAGGCGGCGCACGCGGCCCTGGTCGAGCAGGCTGGCCAGCGCGGCGCGCAGGTGGCTCAGGGCGAGGCTGGTCGTCTTGGCCAGTTCGGTCTCGACCCATTCGGGTTTGCTTTCCAGGGCCTTGAGCACCAGCTTCTCGTTGGCGCGGCGGGTTTCCTGCAGGTCTTCGAGGGTGGGGGGATTGAACATGTTGCCTCCGGTGCGCCGCTGGCCCGGCTGGGCGTGAGCGGTGCGGAACTGTGGCGGGTCGGGTGCGGGCCCAGGCCCGGCAGTGGGGCGTTGGGTCCGGTGGACGTGGATCAGTCAGGTCTGAGCGTGGGGCGACTGGGGTGCGGTGCTGGAGCGCAGGATGTTGGACGCAGTGCAACTTTCCGGCCTGACTCGGCCTGTAGCGCAACTTTCCTATTGTTACAGATTTTCTCTCATCTTGCATGAGCTGACGGGGGATTGCTTTTCATCCACGTCCTGTGTCGCTGAACGGGAAAGTGCGTTTGGGCGGGCCTTTCTGGTCTGATTCACACCAGTCTCACGCTCCGGCTGGATCGATTCAGGCGCGCGGCCCAGGCGACCGGGGGAACGGTTGACCCTGACGTGGCGTATGCACCATCACGCCCCCAGATGGGGGCACACAGGAGACGCATGCCCGACCCTCACTCCATGCTCGACATTCAGAACGTCACCAAGTCCTACCGCGCCTACCAGGCACTGCGCGGCGTCACCCTGCAGGCCCACAGCGGCGAGGTCTTCGGCCTGCTCGGCCCGAACGGCGCCGGGAAGACCACCCTGCTGCGCATCCTCGCCACGCTGCTCGAACCGACCTCCGGCACCGCCGTGGTCGGCGGGCACGACATCCACCACGATCCGGAAGGAGTGAGGCGCGCGGTCGGCGTCGTGAACGGCGGCATGGGCCTCCCCGCGCGCCTCACGGGCCGCGAGGTCCTGCGCTCCTTCGCCACGCTGTACGGCATGACCCGCGCCCAGGCCGACGCGCGCATCACGGAACTCGACGACCGGCTGGAACTGGGCCGCACGCTGGACGTCCGCGCCGGGGAGTACTCGACCGGCATGAAGCAGAAGGTCGTGATCGCCCGCGCCGTCATCCACGACCCGCCCGTCCTGATCCTCGACGAGGCGGCCAGCGGCCTGGACATCTTCGCGCGGCGCACCCTGCTGGACTTCGTGCACGCCACCCGCGCGCCGGGCCGCCTGACCGTGTACTCCACCCACGTCATGAGCGAGGTCGAGGAAGTCTGCGACCGCGTCGCCATCCTGCACGAGGGGCAGCTCCTGAACGTCGGCACCATCCCCGACGTGCTGGCCCGCACGGGCGCGAGCAGCCTGGAACGCGCCTTCTTCACCCTCGTCCGCCCGGAATCTGCCCCCGTGGAGGCCCGCCATGCCCGCTGAACGCCCCACTGGTACCGCCCGGCGCGGCGGCCTGCGCCCCGGCATGGTCTGGCAGATCGCCGCACGCGACCTCCTGACCACCCTGCGTGACCGCCGCACCCTGAGCGCCACCATCCTCATGCCGCTGATCCTCATCCCGCTGTTCACGCTGGGCCTGCCCCTGCTGATGGGGAACCTGATCGGCGGGCAGCAGCAGGCGCGGCAGCAACTGGGCGTCGTCGGCACCCTGCCCGAGGGCCTGCGCCGCGCCCTGACCACCGACGAGAAGCTCCCCGACGGCACCGTCACCCGCGCCGGCGTGACCCTGGTTCCCGTCACGGACCCGCTGAAGGCCGTGCAGGACGGCACCGTCGAGGCCGCCATCCAGGCCGCCGCCCCGCTGCCCGCCCGCGCCGGGGACGGCACCGGGACCCTGAAGCTGTACGCGAAACTCAGCAACCTCCGCGCCCGCAGCGGCGCGTTCGGCAAGGTGCAGGACGTCGTGGACGGCTACAACCGCCAGCTCGCCACCGCCCGCCTGGGCACGCTGGGCCTCGGCGCGGACACCCTCGAACCCGTCCGCATCCAGCCGGTGGACGCCAGCAGCGCCCAGGAGCAACGCAGCGGGCAACTGGCCTTCCTGATCCCCATGCTGATGATGCAGTTCATCCTCGCGGGCGCCCTGGCCACCGCCCTGGACGCCACCGCAGGCGAGAAGGAACGAGGCACCCTGGAAAGCCTCCTCGTGGCGCCCGTCCGCCGCGCCGAGGTCGTCACCGGGAAACTCATCGCCACCGCCACCACCGCCCTGACCAGCGCCGCGTTCAGCGTCGCCGGATTCCTCCTGAGCAGCGTCATCATGCGCGCCTACCAGACCGCCAATCCCGGCCACGTCGCCACGTTCACGCAGGCGATGGGCGGCCAGCTCAGCCTGACCCCCACCTCGCTGCTCACCGTGCTGGGCATCGCGCTGACCACCGCGCTGCTCATCAGCAGCCTGCTCATCCTGATCGGCATCTACGCCCGCAGCTTCAAGGAAGCTCAGACGTACGTCGCGCCCATCAACCTGCTCGTCGTGCTGCCCGCCGTGACCCTGCAGTTCGCGGACTTCCTGAATGCCAGCGCCGCCCTGTACGCCACGCCACTCATCGGCGGGATGCTCTCCATCCTCGACACCGTCAAGGGCACCGGCGAACCCGCCCACGCCGCACTGGCCGTCGCCGGGAACCTCGCCGGAACCGCGCTGTTCAGCCTGCTGGCCCTGCGGTCCTTCGGCCGCGAGGAAGTCATCTTCCGCAACTGAAACCGCATGTCCTATGCGCTACTCAATTGATTCCAAACCAGACAGGGTCACCCGGTGGCCCCCTCACCCTTCCGTCGCTCCGCTCCTCAGCTGCGCCGCTCTGCGAGTCCCTCCCTCTCTGCTCCGCAGCTCTCCGAGTCCCACAGGGGGCGAGGGGATAATGGAAGGCGATCAAGGTGAAAGCAAGTCAATTTCATCCCGTATTACTGGGCACAGTGGGCCGCGTCTTCCAGTGACGCGGCCCACCCGGCACTAGAATGCCGCGCGATGAGGATCGCTGTCCTGGCCGACATTCACGGGAACGCCGACGCGCTGGACGCCGCGCTGCGCGATGCCCACGACCAGGGCGCCGAACGGCTGATCGTGAACGGCGACGTCGTCAACCGCGGCCCGGACTCCGCGCAGGTCCTCCAGACCCTGCTGGACCGCGACGACGTGACCTTCACGCTGGGGAACCACGACGACCTGCTGCGCCTGTGGCACGCCCGCAGCGACGTCCTGCCCGCCGACTGGTATGCCGACCCGTTCTGGGGCGCGACCGACTGGAGCGCCACGCAACTGGACCGCGCGGGCCTGCTGCACGCTCCTGCCGACTGGCCCATGACCCTGGACCTGCACGAACCGGGACTGCCGCCCGTGCAGATCGCGCACGGCACCCGCGACCACTACCGCGAGAGCCTCAGCGACCGCAGCGACCCCGCCCGGCTGGACGCCCTGAGCGCCGCGCCGGACGGCACCCGGTACGGCGCGCTGATCGGCTCGCACATCCACCGGCCCGTGCAGCACGACCACGGCGGCACGCTGATCCTGAACACCGGCGCCGTCGGTTCCCCGGCCACGGGCGACCCCCGCGCGCAGTACCTGCTGCTCGACGCGCACCCCGGCGGGTGGCAGGCCACCCTGCGCGCCGTGCCGTACGACCGCAGCGGAATCCTGCGCCGCTTCCAGACCAGCGGCCTGCTCGACACCGGCCTGAGCGCCCGCATCTTCCGGGACGAGATCATCACCGCCCGCAGCCTCTACACCCCCTACTGGACCTGGACGGAAGACCACGGCATCCCCCGCACCGACGCCAGCTGGACCGACTTCCTGAGCCTGCATCCGGACCTCCAACCGGTCTGATCCCACCAGCGTGCGTGAACCCCAGTCGCTTCCGGTCCGTACCGGAAGTGACGCGCGCCCCGCGTCTCTGGAGGGCCCATGCACCGACTGACCACCCTGACCACGTTGCTTGCCGTCAGCCTGCTCGCCTCGCCGCCTGCGCAGGCCGTGACCACCGGGCGGCCGCCACCGGAACTGACCGGCGGCCCCTGGCTGAACACCTCCGCGCCCCTGACCCTGGCGGGCCTGAGGGGCCGGGTGGTGCTCGTGAACTTCTGGGTGTACTCGTGCATCAACTGCCACAACAGTCTGCCCACCCTGCAACGCTGGTCCGGGCAGTACCGCGCGCAGGGCCTGGAGATCATCGGTGTGCACACCCCGGAATTCGAGTCGGACAAACCCACCGACAGCGTCCGGGCCGCGCTGAAACAGGACGGGGTGACGTGGCCGGTCGTGCAGGACAACGCGTTGCGGAACTGGCGCGCCTGGGGCATACGGGCGTGGCCGACGTTCCTGCTGATCGACCGTCAGGGCCGCGTGCGGTTCACGCATCGGGGCGAGATCAGCTCGCGCTTTCCACAGGCGATTCCTGTGCTGGAGGCCCGACTCCGTGTGCTACTGGCTGAGAAGTGAGCGGCTTTCAGGAGTCATCGGCAGGGTCGGGTGACGCTGGGCGCGTTCAGAGAACCGCATGATTCCCGCCCGGCTGCTCGCCGTCGTCCTGAGTGCGTCGCCCGTCCCGGCGCTGACGGTCAGTGTGCGCCTGCCGCCGGACGTGGGCCTGAATGCGCGCGGTGAGTCGCGGATCACCGTGCAGGCGGGACAGAAGCGGTGGGCGTTCCCGCTGTCCGGCGTGCCCGATCCCGCCAGTCCGGACACGTTCCGGGCCGCGCGGCCCCTCTCGGTGCGCCTGCCTGCCGGGGTGCGAGGCCTGGTGACCGTCCACGCCCGCCTGTTCCTGTGCGATCGCCGCGACGGCCTCTGCACCGTGCAGGAACAGGCCCGCCGCGTGACCCTGAAGCCCGGAGCGACCGTCCCTGTGGTGATGCCGGTCACCCCGCCGCGATGACCCCGCCCCCATGACCCTGCCCTGCACGCTCAGGCGCCGGACCTCTCCCACAACCCACTTCCTACGTCCTACAACCCACTCTCCCGGTCACCGTTCGCCGCGCACGTATGCGCGGCCCAGTGCGGCGGGGGCGTCCCCGGCCTGCCCGCGCACGCCGGCCAGGGCCAGCACGACGAGCACGAGGATGAACGGCATGGCGCTGAACACCTCGGTGGGGACGTTGCTGTTGCCCTGCAGGCGGAACTGCAGGTAGTACAGGAACCCGAAGAACAGCGCCCCGGCGATGGCGCGCAGGGGCCGCCAGCCGACGAAGATCACGAGTGCCACGGCGATCCAGCCCAGGCCGTTCGTCATGTTGTCCGCCCACGACGAGCGGTAGGACAGGGCCAGGAACGCGCCCGCCAGTCCGGCCAGCGCGCCGCCGCCCAGCACGGCCAGCACGCGGGTCAGGCCGACGTTCACGCCCAGCACGTCCGCCGCCGCCGGGTTCTCCCCGACCGAGCGCAGGGTCAGGCCGCCCCTGGTGGCGTTCAGCCAGAAGGCCAGCAGGCCCGCCAGGAGCAGCGCGGCGACCGTGAACGGACTGATCGTGAAGCTGCCCAGCGTCCAGTCGGGCACCTTGTTGAAGAGGGGCAGTCCCTCGAACTTCTTGCCGAGCAGGCCCGCCGCGCCCGTGCCGATCAATGCCAGGGCGAGGCCGCTGACGAACTGGTTGGCGCGCAGCGTGACGGTCGCGAAGGCGTGCAGCAGTGAGAGGGCCGCGCCTGCCAGCATGGCCGCACCGACTGCTGCCCACAGGTTCGCGTCCGGACTCTTCGAGGCCACCGCGAACGCGGCGAGTGCCCCGACGGCCATCAGGCCCTCCACGCCCAGGTTCACGACCCCGGCGCGTTCGTTCAGGATCGCGCCCAGGCACGCGAGCAGCAGCGGCGTTCCGACCGCCAGGGCGCGCACGAGCGCCTCGATGACAATGCTATCCATGTAGGACCTCGGTGGGGGAGAGGGGACGGCTCACGCGCGGCCCCACTGGACGCGGTGGCGGACGAACACCTCGGAGGCGATCAGGCACAGCAGGATCACGCCGCTGAAGATGTCCACCACGCGGAACGGGAGGTTCAGGTCGATCTTCAGCAGGTCCCCGCCCGCCAGGATCACGCCCATCAGCGGCGCGGTGATCAGGCACAGCGCCGGGTTCCCACGCGCCAGCCACGCGACGATCACGGCCGTGAAGCCGTACCCCAGGCTGATCTGACTGGCTTCCAGGAGGCGGTGGTGGATGCCCGCCACCTCGCCCGCGCCCGCCAGTCCGGCCAGCCCCCCGGTGAGGAGGGCGACCAGCGTGGCGACCCGCGCGGAGCTGAGGCCCGCGTAGTGCGCCGCGCCGGGGTTCTCGCCGACGACGCGCAGCGCGTACCCGAAGGTCGAGCGGGTCAGGAGCCACTGCAGGCCCAGCGCCAGCGCCACGCCCAGCAGCAGCGTCGGCCAGTGCACCTGCGTGCCGCTGACCGTGGGCAGCCACGCTCCCTGCGGGAAATTATCGGTGTAGATGTACCCGCGCACGTCCTTGCCCTTCCACGGCCCGGCGATCAGGTACGTGACCAGCGCCACCGCGATGTAATTCAGCATCAGGGTGGAGAGGATCTCATTGACGTTCACGCGTCGCAGCGCCGCCGCCACGAGCGCCCACAGGCCCCCGCCGACGAAGCCCGCCACGAACACCGCCGGGATCAGCAGCGCGCCCGGAACGGGCAGGAACAGCGCCGTGCCCGCCGCGAACACTGCGCCGAGCAGCAGCTGGCCCTCCGCGCCGATGTTGAAGAACTGCGCGCGGAACGCCAGCGCCAGCCCCGCCCCGATCAGGAGCAGCGGAATGGTGCGCCGCCCCACCTCGGCCAGACCGGTCGGGTCGCCCAGCGTGCCGCGCAGCATCGTGCCGTACACCGCCGCCGGGGACTGCCCGGCGAACACGAAGATCAGCGCGCAGATCAGCAGCGCTGCCACCACCGACGCCACCGTGACGAGCGCCGTGCGCGCCGCCGAGGGGGCCGTCATCGCCACGAACCTCACGCCATCACCCCATTCTGAGTCGGTCCCTGATCCGCGCCGGGAATGCTGTGCGGGTGCGCGCCGCCCATCAGCAGACCCAGCGACTCGCGCGTGACCCCGGACACAGGGAACGGCCCCAGCAGCGAGCCGCCCACCATGACCGCCACGCGGTCCGACAGGCTCAGCAGTTCATCCAGATCCTCGCTGACCAGCAGCACGCCCGCCCCCTGCGCCGTGCGGTCCAGCAGCACCCGGTGCACCTGATCGGTCGCGCCGATATCCAGCCCGTACGTGGGGTGCACCGCCAGGATCAGTTTCGGCTGCCCGGCCAGTTCGCGCGCCAGGATCAGCTTCTGGATGTTCCCGCCCGACAGCAGCCGCGTGGGCGTGTGAATGCCCGGCGTGGCGACCGCGTACGCCTCGACCTCGCGCCGCGCGCGGTCATCGGTGGCGCCCAGGTCCCGCGCCAGCCCGCGCGCCAGCGGCGCCCGCGCGAAGTCCCGCAGCGCGAGGTTCTCCGCGACCGTCATCGTCGGCACCGTGCCGCTGTGAATGCGGTCCTCCGGGATGTGCGCCACGCCCGAACGGAAGCGCCCGGCGGCGTCCCCGCTCAGCGGCTGCCCGTCCAGCGTGACCGTGCCCGTCGCCTCGTGCAGCCCGGCCAGGACCTCGACCAGTTCGCTCTGCCCGTTCCCGGCAATCCCGGCCACGCCGAGCACCTCGCCGCGGCGCAGTTCGAAGCTCACGCCGCGCAGGGCTGGCAGGCCGCGCGACCCGTGTGCGCTCAGGTCACTTACGCTCAGCAGGGCGCCCGCCTCCGGGCCGGGGCCGTCCGCGCGCTTGCGGGTAAAGTCCACGCTGCGGCCCACCATCAGCTCCGCGAGGCTCTCACGGGTCGCGCCCAGCGTGGGCACGCCGCCCACGACCTTGCCCCGGCGCAGCACCGTCACGCGGTCCGCCACCGCCAGCACCTCGTCGAGCTTGTGAGAGATGAAGATCAGGCTGCGCCCGTCCGCCTTCAGCTCGCGCATCACGCGGAACAGCCCGTCGGCCTCCTGCGGGGTCAGCACGCTCGTCGGCTCGTCCAGAATCAGGACCCGCGCGCCGCCCAGCAGCGCCCGCACGATCTCCACGCGCTGCTTCTCGCCCGGCGACAGGTCCGACACGCGCGCCTCCGGGTCCACCTCCAGCCCGTATCGCGCCGAGAGGTCCCGCACCCGGCCCGCCACGCGCCGCGCCGGGAACAACCCACCCGCGCCGCCCAGCGCCAGATTCTCGGCCACCGAATGCCGCGACACCAGCAGCGGATGCTGCGGCACCAGCCCGATCCCGAGCCGCAGCGCCTGCGCCGGACTGCCGATCCGCACCGCCCGGCCGTCCAGTTCCACCGCGCCCTCGTCCGGCTGGTACAGGCCGTACAGGATCGAGATCAGGGTGCTTTTCCCCGCGCCGTTCTCGCCCAGCAGGGCCAGCACCTCGCCCGCGTGGACGGTCAGGTCCACCGCGTCGTTCGCCACGACCCCCGGAAAACGTTTCGTGATGCCGCTCAGCCGCAACGCGGGCGGCCCGGCAGATTCATGGGTTCGGTCCACAGTCCATCCTTTCACCGGGGCGGGCACCTGCCCAGCCGGTCCCTTCACGGAACCTTTAACCGGCGTCCCGACAGCCTACCCGACCCCGACCCGGACACACCGCCCCCCACCCAAACAGGCGAAACCAGCCCCCCGGCGGGCCGCGCGGCTCACGACCTCCTCGGCCCCCACCCGCCGCACACCGCCCACCACGCGCGTCGGAACGTCACGGACACTGGCTCATACGGATTCCGTCTGTTTCGTTGACAACCCGGAACCGCAGCGGGTTGCCAACTCCACGCCCGGAACCCGTGTTTCTCCTGCTCGCTCTGCTGCGCAGCTCTGCGGGTCCGCTCGGGTTGAAAGTTTTTGCAAACCTTTCAACCGGAGTCCGTGTCAGTACATGGCTCCGCCGCTGGGGAACGACACGACCTCCGCGATGCCGTGCTGGTTCAGGCGCGCGATGAAGCCCGCGTCCTCGCGGTACGCCATGCCGCTGTCCATCGCCACGCACACCCGGTTCGCGTACGGAATCGGCGCGCCCGCCCCCAGCGTCGGCCCGTGCAGCGCCTCGTCCAGCAGCACGTACACCGGCGTGTGCCCGTGCACGATCCGCTCCCCGCCGAACACCGACAGGGTCCGGCGGGCCTTCGCCTCACCCTCGCCCAGCGAGAACGCCATGCGTTCCGTGAACCAGTTCAGGAACAGCCCCCACTCGTCCGGATCGGGATTGCCCAGAATCCGCGCGACCTCGGCATTCACGCCCTCCACGCTGTCACCCAGCCGCAGGTACATCATGCTGTCCGCGTGCACCAGCAGCCACCCGTGCGACGCCGCCATCGCCGGACGACTGGAGAGCCACGCCAGATCGCTCGGTTCGAGCAGGTCCGCGTCACGCGGCTGCCCGCCGTTCTCCAGCCAGTACTCCCGGAAGCCCATCCGGTCGTGCGGGTCCGCGTGCCGGAACACCAGCGACGCCAGGAACATCACCTCGTGATTGCCCAGCAGTGCCGTCACCTGCCCGCCGACCTCCGGCGCCTGCACCTCCAGGCTGCGGATCAACCGGATGACCTCCAGCCCGTTCGGCCCACGGTCCAGGTAATCGCCCAGGAACACCAGGTGCGTGTCCCCGGCCGTCCACGACCCGTCGAAATCGATCAGGCCCGCGCGCAGCAGCATGGCCCGCAGCTTGTCGTACGCGCCGTGAACGTCCCCCACGACCCACAGGGGCCTCATGAGGTCACCGGGCGGACAGCGGAAGGGCAGGAGGCACGTGACACGCCGCGCAGGATACGGTGCCGGACGCCCTCACGTCTGGGGGGATGACCAGCGCACCTCACCTCCTGCAGATTCCGGTTGAACGGTTTGCAGAAACGTTCAACCCGAGCAGGCGAGAAGCGGGTTCCGGGCGTGGAGTTGACGGATCGGTGGTGTTCCGATCTGCGGGCGGAACAGACGGAACCCACCTCAGTCCCCGTCCGCACCGGCCTCCTGCTCGCCCTGCGGGAGGGTGCGCCACTTCGTCATGCGCTCCGTGATGTCCTCCTGAATGCGCCGCACGTTGCTTTCCAGACCGGCGCGCGTGGAATCCAGTTGATGGCGCAGCCGCATGATCTCCTCGACCCCGGCGAGGTTCACGCCGAGTTCCTGCGTCAGGCGGCGGATCTCGCGCAGGTGCTCGATGTCACGCTCGCTGTACAGCCGCGTCTTGCCGCTGCTGCGGCCCGGACGGATCAGCTGCTTGCGTTCGTACAGGCGCAGCGTCTGCGGGTGCATGTCCACCAGTTCCGCCGCGATGCTGATCACGTACACCGGCCGGTCACGCGGATCGATACGGCCGTCCACGCCCGGCAGCGCCTCGGGCCGCTGCGCCTGCTCCCGCAACTCGGACTCGATGCGTTCGATCTCCGCCTCGAACTCACCCTGCATGTCGTCCAGCTCGTGCTGCAGCCGCATGACCTCCTCGACGCCCGCGAGGTTCACGCCGAGTTCCTGCGTCAGGCGGCGGATCTCGCGGAGGTGCTCGATGTCACGTTCACTGTACAGGCGCGTCTTGCCGCTGCTGCGCCCCGGACGGATCAGGCCCTTGCGTTCATACAGGCGCAGCGTCTGGGGATGCATGTCCACCAGTTCCGCCGCCACGGAAATCACATACACGGGCCGGTTTTTCGCGTCGCTGGGCATACCTTCCCTTGAGTATACGGGAAGCAGTGTTTCTGCACCGGAATGGGAAGTGGGTTGTGGGGAGTGGGCAGTGGGAGGTGGGCAGGCGGATGTGGGGAAGGCGCGGCAGGACACAGGCACCCCAGCCGTCCATCCCGGACGCCCCGCGCCTGTCAGCCCGTATCATCCCCCCATGACCACGCCCGACCTGAGTGCCGCCCTGAACCGCGAGCAGGCCAACGAGGAACTGTTCGACCTGCTGCGCATCCCCTCCGTCAGCGCCGATCCGACCCGCACGGCCGACATGGCCGCCACCGCCGAGTTCCTGCGCGCCAAACTCGCGGATCTGGACTTCACGGCCCGCATCGACCCGACCGCCGGTCACCCCGTCGTGTACGCCGAACGCCTGAACGCCCCCGGCAAACCCACCGTCCTGATCTATGGGCACTACGACGTGCAGCCCGAGGCACCCCTGGAAGAGTGGGTCACGCCGCCCTTCGAGCCGACCATCCGAGACGGGCGCATCTACGCGCGCGGCAGCACCGACGACAAGGGACAGGCCTACGCTCACGTGAAGGGCGTGGAACTGCTGCTCGCGCAGGGCGAACTGCCCGTGAACGTGAAATTCCTGCTGGAGGGCGAGGAGGAGATCGGCAGCCCTAACCTCGAACCGTACCTGCGCGACCATGCCGAAGAACTGAAGGCCGACGTGATCGTCATCAGCGACGGGAGCCGCTTCGCGCCCGACGTGCCCACCATCACCTACGGCGTGCGCGGCCTCAGCTACGTCGAGATTCACGTCCAGGGCGCCAACCGCGACCTTCACAGCGGCAGCTACGGCGGCGCCGCGCCCAACCCCATCAACGCGCTGGCGGAAATCATCACGCGCCTCAAGGACGACCAGGGCCGCGTCACCATCCCCGGCTTCTACGACGGCATCGACGACCTGACCGACACCGAACGCCAGATGTGGGCCGACCTGCCCCACAGCGACGCCGAATTCGCCGCCAGCATCGGCGTGCCCGCCCTGCCCGGCGAGGCCGGGTACACCACCCTGGAACGCCTGTGGGGCCGCCCCACCCTCGACGTGAACGGCATCTGGGGCGGCTACCAGGGCGAAGGCAGCAAGACCGTCATCGCCGCCAAGGCCGGCGCGAAGGTCAGCATGCGCCTCGTCCCCGGACAGAACCCTGAACGCATCACGCAGCTCATTACCGACTACGTACCCACCCTCGCGCCCGCAGGGACCACCGCCGTCGTCCACCCGCACCACGGCGGCCGCCCCTTCAAGTTCGACCTGAACAGCCCCTACAACCTCGCCGCGAACCGCGCCCTCAAGCGCGTCTTCGGCCGTGAAGCCGTGTTCGCCCGCACCGGCGGGAGCATCCCCATCGTCGCCGCGTTTAACGACCTGCTGCACGCCCCCGTTCTGTTCGTGGACCTCGGCCTGAACGAGGACGCCCCCCACAGCCCCAACGAGAGCTTCGCCGTCAGCGACTACCACAACGGCATCCTCACCAGCGCCTACCTGCTGCAGGAACTCGGCGCGAACCCCGCCGAATGAACCTCGGCTTCCTCGCCTCGCACGGCGGCAGCGCCGCGCGGCACCTCGTCGAGGCCTGCCGCGCAGGCGACCTGAACGCCACCCCGGTCGCCCTGGTCAGCAACAACAGCCGCTCCCCGGCCCTCGCCTGGGCACGCGACGCGGGCCTGGCAGTCGCGCACCTCAGCAGCGCCAGATACCCCGACCCGGACGACCTCGACGCCGCCATCCTCGACGTCCTCGTCCGCGCGGGCGCGGACACCCTCGTCCTCAGCGGGTACATGCGCGAGATCGGCCCCCGCGTCCTGGCGCACTTCGCGGGCCGCCTCGTGAACATCCACCCCAGCCTCCTGCCCCGCCACGGCGGACGCGGCATGTACGGCGACCGTGTCCACGAGAGCGTCCTCGCCAGCGGCGACCCCGAGAGCGGCGCCACCGTCCACCTCGTCACCGCCGGCATCGACGAGGGGCCCATCCTCGCGCAGGCCCGCGTGCCCGTCCACCCCGGCGACGACCTCCACAGCCTCAAGGCCCGCGTGCAGGCCACCGAAGGCGACCTCATGCTGCGCGCCGTCCGCAGCCTCGCGTAGGACGGGGGAGGCTTCACCTCGCCCCCTCACCCTTCCGGCGCTCCGCGCCTCTGCTGCGCAGCTCTGCGAGTCCTTCCCTCTCCCACAAGGGGAGAGGGGACCACGGAAGACGCTCAAGCTGAACTGCAGGCAGAACCATTTCAGGAAGCTGATACGGAGGGGCATGAAACGGAAAGTCTTCGACCTGAGCGGCTGGGCGCGCGTCACCCGGCACACCCAGACCGTCCTGCACGTCCCCGGACACATCATCGTGGACTTCGTCGCGCACGACGTCATCCGGCCCCTCGACGTGCCCATCCCCGGCCGGGACGGCCTGCGCCGCGTCCTGGACAGCGGGTACCGCTGGGTGCGCGCCCACCCCACCACCGGGGACGGCACGCCCGGCAGCTCCCTGACCATGCAACTCGACCCTACCGGGCGACCCGTGCAGTACTACATCGACCTGCACGGCGGCGAAGGCTGGCACGACAGCGGGCACCCCTGGCACGACGACCTGTACCTCGACGTGATCGGCCACCCCGCCGAACACGACCCCTGGACGGTCGCCGCCACCGCGATCATCGACGGGGACGAGCTCGACGAAGCCGTCACCCAGGGCCTCATCACGCCCGCCCAGGCCGACGCCACCTGGACACACGCCCGCCACGTCGAAGCGCAACTCCAGGCGGGCACCTACCCACCCGTACACGTCCTGAAACGCTACCTGGAAGACCCGTACACCTGACCCCGTTTCCCTGACCCGCCGCGCCCGCCAGACCTGCGGAGCGCGGCAGCTCTTTCGCTGGGTCTTTGTGTCGCCAGCCCCGTGACACCCGTGCGGGCTGGACAGGCTCCTGCTGGGGCGCGCTAGGCTGGGCGCATGAGTGATTCGGTGCAGGTTCCGGTGGTGGGGGAGGCGTTCCCGGCGTTCACGTTGTTGGACGCGGCGGGGCAGGCGCATTCGCTGGCGGATTTCGCGGGGCGGTACGTGGTGCTGTACGTGTACCCGAAGGACGACACGCCGGGGTGCACGCGGGAGGCGTGTGATTTCCGGGACAACGCGCTGCTGCGTGAGCATGGCGCGGCGATTCTGGGTGTGAGTGCGGATGACGCGGACAGTCACGCGCGGTTCGCGGAGAAGTTCAGCCTGCCGTTCCCGCTGCTGAGTGATCCGGGCGCGGCGTTCCTGCGCTCCATCGGGTCGTACGGGACGAAGAACATGTACGGGAAGGTGACGGAGGGCATCAAGCGGCAGACGTTCCTGATCGGCCCGGATGGTCGGTTGGTGAAGTCGTGGCTGGCGGTGAAGGTGGACGGTCACGCGGATCACGTGGCGGCCGCCATCGAGAAGGATCGCGCGGCGAAGGGTGTGAAGTGATGGATCTGGAGGCGTTGAAGCACGAGGCGGCCCTGCGCGCCGTGGCCCTCGTGAAGAGTGGGGACCGGGTGGGCCTGGGGACGGGCAGCACCGCGAAGTACGCCATCGAGGAGATCGGCCGGAAACTCGCGGCGGGTGAACTGACGGGCGTGGTGGGCGTGGCGACCAGCGAGGCGAGTGACGTGCTGGCCCGGCAGGTGGGCATTCCCGTGGAGCCGCTCGACCCGCGTCCGCTGGATATCGCGATTGACGGTGCGGACGAGATCGCGCCGAACCTCGACCTGATCAAGGGGCTGGGTGGGGCGCTGCTGCGCGAGAAGCTGACCGAAGTGCAGGCGCGGCGTTTCATCGTGATCGCGGACCACACGAAACTGGTGGAGCACATCGGCGAGAAGTCGGCGCTGCCCATCGAGATCGCCCGTTTCGGGTTCCTGAGCACCATCGAGCGCCTGCGCGCCATCCTCCCGGCGGGGCGGTTGCGGCAGCCCGGCGCGCAGCCGTACGTGACGGACAACGGGAATTACATCTTCGACGCGCAGATTCCCGCCGGGACGGACATCGCGGCGCTGGAACGCCAGCTGAAGGGCACGCTGGGCGTCGTGGACACCGGGCTGTTCCTGGGTATGGCCGAGCGGGCCTTCGTGGCCGCCCCGAACGGCGTGACCGAACTGACGCCCCGCTGAAAGCCACGTCGCCTCCTTACGCTCCTCCCCCTTGAGGGGGGAGGCTGGGAGGGGGTGAAGTCCTGCCTGCCCGTTACGCGTTCTGGCGTAGCGGGTGGCGTGCGTTTGGGTGCTGGCGTACCCTGGGTGATCATGACGGGCGATCGGGGTGGGGTGGGGGACGCGGCGGTGCGGGTGCGTGACCTGCGCAAGGGGTACGTGGTGCATGAGAAGGAACCGGGATTCCTGGGGAGCCTGCGGTCGTTCGTGAGCCGCAAGTCGCGCGTGGTGGAGGCGGTGCGCGGCGTGTCGTTCGATCTCGCGCCGGGCGAGGTGGTGGGGTTCCTGGGGCCGAACGGGGCGGGGAAGACCACGACGCTGAAGATGCTGTCGGGCCTGCTGCACCCGTCGGGCGGCGAGGTGCGCGTGGCGGGCTTCGAGCCGGGGCGGCGGGAGAACGCGTTCCTGCGGCAGATCACGCTGGTGATGGGGCAGAAGCAGCAGCTGATCTGGGACCTGCCGGCGCTGGATTCGTTCTTGGTGAATCAGGCGATCTACGAGATTCCGGACGCGCAGTTCCGGGCGACGATGGCGGAGTTCACGGAGGTGCTGGGTCTGGAGGGCATCCTGAAGAAGCAGGTGCGGAAGCTGTCGCTGGGCGAGCGGATGAAGTGCGAGCTGGCGGCGGCGCTGCTGCACCGCCCGAAGGTGCTGTTCCTGGATGAGCCGACGATCGGGCTGGACGTGAACATGCAGGAGTCGGTGCGGGCGTTCGTGCAGGACTACAACGCGCGGTACGGGGCGACGGTGATGCTCACGAGTCATTACATGGCGGACGTGACGGCCCTGGCCCGCCGCATCCTGGTGATCGACCGGGGTGAGGTGGTGTTCGACGGGGACCTGGCGCGCCTGGCCGAGCAGGGCGGCGGCGGGAAGACCGTGCGCCTGCAACTGCGCCGCCCCGCGACGCCCGAGGAGCTGGGCCGCTTCGGGTCGGAGGTGCGCGTGGACGGCCTGAGCGCCGAACTGACGGTGCCTCGTGCGCTGGTCAGTGAACGGGCGGCGGCGCTGCTGGCGGAACTGGACGTGGCGGACCTGACGGTGGAGGACCCGAGTATCGAGAGCGTGATGGCGTCCCTGTTCGGCGCGCGGGCCGCGCAGCCGGAACGCACCCCGGAGCCCGTGTGAGGGCGCTGGCGTTCAAGGCGCGGGTGCTGTTCGCCACGCGCTTCGCGGAGATGGCCGAGTACCGCGCCGAGGTCGTCATCTGGATGCTGTCGGGCACGCTGTCCCTGGTCATGATGCTGGTGTGGATGGCGCAGGCGGCCGCCGCGCCCGGCGGGCAGATCCGCGGGTACAGCGCGCCGGAGTTCGCCACGTACTTCCTGTCCACGTGGCTGGTGTCGCAGCTGCTGGTGGTGTGGGTGTCGCACGAACTGGACTTCCAGATCCGGCAGGGGACGCTGTCGCCGCAGCTGCTGCGCCCGGTGGACCCCATGTGGCTGCACGTCGCGTCGCACGTCGCCGAGCGGCTGGTTCGGATCGTGCCGCTGCTGGTCATGGTGGGCGTGTTCACGTGGCTGTCCGGCGCGTCCTTCACCCGCGAGTGGTGGGCGTACCCGGCCGCGCTGGGGCTGGCGGCGCTGGGCTTCAGCGTGCGGTTCCTGTACGAGTACGCGATCGGCCTGCTGGCCTTCTGGACCGAGAGCAGCGCGTCCTTCCAGGAGGTCGTGTGGCTGGTGTACGCCGCGCTGGGCGGCATGTTCGCGCCCCTGGCCTTCTACCCGGAGTGGGTGCAGCGCGTCGCCGTCTGGACGCCGTTCCCGTACATGCTGGGCCTCCCCGCGCAACTCCTGGCCGGGAAGGCCACGCTGGCGCAGGCCGGGCGCGGCGCGCTGGTTCTCCTCGTGTGGCTCGCGGTGTTCTGGGTGGTGCGCCTCATCGTCTGGCGCGTCGGCCTCCGCAAATACGGCGCGGTCGGCGCATGATTGGGGCCGTTGAAGGTCGAACGTTGATGGTTGAAAGTGGTCCGCTGTCCGATCTACTCCTCCCCCTTCAGGGGGGAGGCTGGGAGGGGGTGGCCTTCCATCACCTCTCACCCATCACCTATCAACCCGCCCGGAGGGCCCCGTGAGGCGGTACCTGCGGCTGGTGCGCATCTTCGTGGGGGCGACCCTGTCGGCGCAGCTGGAGTACCGGGCGAACTTCCTGGGTGCGGTGCTGGCGAGTCTGGGTGAGGTGGGGGTGGCGTTGCTCGGCATCAGCGTTCTGTTCGGGCAGCCGGGCGTGACGCAGGTGGGCGGCTGGTCGTTCCGGGAGGCACTGCTGGTGACGGGCTTCTTCATGCTGACCGAGGGGGTGATCAGTGTGTTCATCCAGCCGAACATGTCGAAGATCGCGGAGGCGGTGCGGACCGGGAACATGGATTTCACGTTGCTGAAGCCCATCGACGCGCAGTTCAACGTGAGTACCCGGAACCTGAACGTGCTGCGCTTCCCGGACCTGCTGATTGGGCTGGGATTGATCGGGTACGCGGCGTCCGGGCTGGAGGTCACGTCGGGCGGGGCGCTGGCGGCAGCGGTGCTGTACGGGTCGGCGGTGGTGATCGTGTACTGCATCTACCTGGGCCTGAGCACGACGGCGTTCTGGTTCGTGAAGACGCAGAACGTCACGGAGCTGTTCAGCGGGGTGTTCGGCGCGGCGCGCTTCCCGGTGGCGGCGTTTCCGGTGCCGGTGCGGTTCGTGCTGACGTTCGTGCTGCCCGTGGCGTTCATCACGACGGTGCCCGCGCAGGCGCTGACGGGCGCGCTGGGCGGGGGGCTGGCGCTGGCGTCCCCGCTGATCGCGGCGGCGCTGTTCCTGGGCACCCGCCTGTTCTGGCGGTACGCGGTCGCGAGTTACACCAGCGCGAGCAGCTGATGAAGGACCCCCTGTCCCGCTGGGCGGCGCTGGGCCTGCCGCGCCCCCGTTCACAGCCCCTGCCGGAGGGCGCGCGGGCGCGGCTGGCGCATCTGGCGGAACTGCGAGACATCGGCGGGCCCAGCGAGGCGGCGCGGGCCGGGGCGGAATTCGCGGGCGAACGCTGGTTGCGCCCTGACCTGCTGGGCGTGCGTCCCTGGCTCGCCCCCGACACCCCCGCGCGGGAGGTCGTCCCGGCGGTGCTGCGCGCCGAGTGGACGGGCTTCCTGGCCCTGCTGGGCGAGTCCGGCCCATGGGTGTACGCGCCGGACGTCCGGGCCTTGCAGGAGCTGTCCGGCGCGTACGCGGCGCTCGTGACGGCGGCCCGCACCGCACACGAGGCGGAGGTGCTGCTCGCCGCCGAGCGCAGCCTCGCCCTCGGGACTCACCGGACGCTCCTCGTGCGGCTGGAGGCGACCCCCTACCGGCAGCCCACCCGCAGCGGGGTGACGGCCGATGGGCTGCACGACCTCGAAACCGCGTTCTGGGCGCTCGCCGGGACGCAGGCGGCGCAGGCGCACGCGCGCTGGCAGGCGCGGCGCTGAACGCGGGTCTGAGGGTCGCGTGAACATGGCGCCACTGGCAGGGCGTGGGCGTGCGGGCCTAGATTCGGCGCATGACTGAAGGTCCCCTGCTGTTCCAGCCGCTGAAACTCCGCGACGTGACGCTGCCCAACCGCGTCGTCGTGTCGCCCATGTGCATGTACTCCGCGCAGGGCGGACTGGCGAACGACTTCCATCTGGTGCACCTGGGCCAGTACGCGCTGGCCGGGACGGGCCTGATCATCGCCGAGGCGACCGCCGTCAGCCCGGAGGGCCGCATCAGCCCCGAGGACCTGGGCCTGTGGGAGGACCGGCAGATCGCGCCGCTGGGCCGCGTGACGGACTTCGTGCACGCGCAGGGCGGAGTGATCGGCGTGCAGCTGGCCCACGCGGGCCGCAAGGCCAGCACGTACGCCCCCTGGCGCGGGCGCGGCGCGGTGCCGCCCGAGCGCGGCGGGTGGGACGTGATCGGCCCGGACACCAACGCCTACAACGACTCGTTCCCGCAGCCGCACGCCATGACCGGGGAGGACATCTCGGGCCTCGTGGGAGCATTCCGGCAGGCCGCCCGACGCGCCGAGATCGCCGGATTCGACGTGGTCGAGATCCACGCCGCGCACGGGTACCTGCTGCACCAGTTCCTCTCGCCCCTGTCGAACAGCCGCACCGACGAGTACGGAGGCACGTTCGAGAACCGCACGCGCCTCGTGCTGGAGGTCACGCGCGCCGTGCGCGACGTCTGGCCGCACCACAAGCCGCTGTTCGTGCGCCTCAGCGCCACCGACTGGGCCCCCGGCGGCTGGGACGAATCGCAGACCGTCGTGCTGGCCGGACTGCTGGCCCGCGAGGGCGTGGACGTGCTGGACCTCAGCAGCGGCGGCCTGACCCCGGCGCAGCAGATCACGCCCGCGCCCGGCTACCAGACGCCCTTCGCCGCGCAGGTGAAGGCCGCCGTGCCGGACCTGACCGTCATGACCGTCGGCATGATCGACACCCCCGAACGCGCCGAGGGCCTCCTGCGAAACGGGGACGCCGACCTGATCGCCCTGGCCCGCCCCATGCTGGGCGACCCGCACTGGATTCAGGCCGCCGCGCGTGACCTGGGCGCGGCGCACCCGCTGCCCGCCCCGTACGCGCGCGGCACCCGCACCACCTGACGCGGGGCAGGTCCCCGGTCAGGCAGATTTCGGGAAGCGACGCTCGAACGCCAGGCCGCGCGGCGTGCCGGTCAGCATCACCGGGGTGAGGACCGGCACGCCCAGCAGCGACACCCGGACGTGCCCCGGCTCGTCGGTGCGTTCCATGGCCGCCGCCACGGCGACCACCTCCCAGTCCCGCTGCGTGCCGAGGAGCGTGGCGGCCAGTTCGGCCTGACCTGAGCGCAGGTCCAGGCTCACGATCGCCGCCCAGACCGCCCCGCGCGCCGTATCCAGTTCGCCGGGGTGGTGCAGGGCAGAACCGACCAGCGTCCAGTGACCGGCCAGGGACGTCGCCTTCACGCTGGGCACGCCGCGCAGCGCCCCCAGTTCATGACTCAGGGCCTCCGCGCCGGGCGTGGAGATCAGGACGTCCACGTCGGGCAGGACGCTGCTGAAGTACTCCGCGACGACCAGACGGTCCCGGTGCGACAGGCCCGACAGGCGGGCCTGCACGGCCTCGGCGCTGGGCAGGACATCGGCAATGGCACTGCGGAACTGATCGGGCATGGTGGACTCCTCGGGCGGGACGCGAGCACCCGCTGTCCACAGCGTACTCAGGGGCGCGTGAGGACCGCCGGGCAGGTGCCGTCGCCGGGCGTTCACGGATCGTTCAGGCAGCGGGGGCGCGGCCTCACCTGCCGGACACCCCACGCGACCGGACCCGCCCACCGGCGTAGGGTGGCGGGGTATGCAGGCCACCCTGAACACCACCCGCCACGCCGCCGCCATCGCGGTCGCCGTGACCGCCGGGCACTTCATCAACGACGCGTACAGCGCCATGCTCACGCCCCTCACGCCCGCGCTGCAGGCGAAGTACGGCGTCAGTATCGCCGCTGTCACGTTCCTGGGCAGCATCTACTCCCTGACGAGCAGCGTCCTCCAGCCCGTGCTGGGCATCCTCGGCGAGCGTCTCGACCGCCGCTACGCCGCCGCGCTCGGACCCCTCATGACCGGGATCGGCCTGACCCTGATGGGCTTCGTGCCGTGGTTCGGGGCGCTGATCCTGCTCGTCGCGGTCGCCGGGCTCGGCAGCGGCTTCTTCCACCCCGCCGGGGCCGCGTACGTCGCGCAGCACAGCCCCCCCGACAGGCGCGGCCTGTGGGCCAGTCTGTTCAGCGCGGGCGGTACGGCAGGCATGGCCCTCGGCCCCGTGTTCGCGGGCGTGGGCCTCACGCACCTGCCGTGGTTCGCGCTGATCGGCGTCGTGATCGCCGCCATCACGTTCGCCGTCACGCCCAGCGGCGTGCAGAAGGCCAAACGGATTCCCCTGCGCGACTACGCGGGCATCTTCCGGGGACCCCTCGTGTGGCTGTGGGCCATGGCGGTCCTGCGCTCGCTGGCCAGCATGGGCTACAACGCCATGCTCCCGTTCATGCTCCTCGCGCGTGGCTTCGGGGCGCGCGAGGTCGCCATCACGCTCGCCGTGTACTCCGTCGCCAGCGCCATTGGCGGCATCGTCGGCGGACGACTCAGCGACCGCCTGGGCCGCGTCACCGTCCTGCGCGGCGCGATCCTCACCACCATCCCCTTCTTCGCGCTGCTGATCCTCTCCAGCCCCGCCCACTGGTGGTTCTACCCCCTGACGTTCATCGTGGGCGCCGCCGTGAACGCCAGCATCCCCGTCGGCGTCGTCACCGCGCAGGAGTACGCGCCCGGCCACGTCGCCGTCGCCAGCTCAATCATGATGGGCTTCTCCTGGGGCTTCGCGGGCCTCCTCGTGTTCCTCGTCGGCGCCCTCGCGGACGCCACCAGCCCCACCACCGCCGCCCTCGCCGCGCTGAGCCTCCTGATCCCCAGCGCGATCATCGCCGCGCGCCTACCCGAACCGCAGAAGGTGCAGTTCAGCTGAGCGGCGGCCGGGCCGGATACGGATTCCATATGACAGCAGGGTGGGCCCCGAGACATTCCTCGGGACCCACCCTGTTCTGCCCCCGTCCTGTCAGGCGGGCGTGAGCTCCCGGGTTTCCTGCGCGCGGACGGCGTCCATGACGAGTTTCAGGGTGTCGCGGCGCTGGGCGGCGTCGGGGATGTTCAGGCTGATGATGAGTTCGTCGGCGGCCGTGTCGCGCGCCAGGGCGTGCAGGCGCGCGGCGACGGTGGTGGGGTCGCCGATGATGGCGCGCCGTCGCATGGAGTCGGCCAGTGCGCGTTCCTGCGGGGTGTAGGGGTAGGCCTTGGCCTCGGCGACGGTGGGGTAGGGGGCGCTCTCGCCGCGCGTGAGGCGCAGGAACATCAGGCCCAGCGGGAGGCTGAGCTCCTCGGCTTCCTCGGCGGTGGGGGCGGTGACGACGCTCGCGGCGACGATCACGCGCGCCTCGGGGAACGCGTCGGAGGGTTCGAAGGCGCGGCGGTACGCGTCGGCGGCGGCGCGGGCCTGCGCGGTGTCCGGGTTGATGTGCCACGCGAACGCCAGCCCCGCGCCCGCTTTGGCGGCGACGTGCGCGCCGTAGCCGCTGCTGCTCAGAATCCACAGCGGGGGGAACAGCCCCTCGCCTGCCGGGGCGGCCACCGTGCCCGCGAAGGGGTGCCCGGCCGGGTACTGCCCGGTGCCGAAGGCGATCAGGTCCGAGAGTTGCCGCTCGAAGGACTCCTCCATCAGGCCCTGTGCGCCCCGCAGCGCGCGGGCGGTGCGGCCGTCCGTGCCTGGGGCGCGGCCCAGACCGAGGTCCACCCGGTCGGGTGCGAGGGCCGAGAGCAGCCGGTAGCCCTCCGCGACGGCCAGCGGCGCGTGGTTGGGCAGCATCACGCCGCCCGAGCCCAGGCGGATGCGACTGGTCCGCTGTGACGCGGCGGCCAGGACTGCCAGCGGCACACTGGACGCCAGCGCGCCCATGTTGTGGTGCTCGGCCACCCAGTAGCGCGTGAACCCGGCGTCCTCGGCGGCCTTCGCGTACGCCAGGGCGGCCTCGACCGACTCGGCGGCGCTGGACCCCAGCGGCACGGGGACAAGGTCAAGCACGGACAGGGGCAGGGGAGAGGGAACGCTCATGCCCGGCAGTGTGCGCCCCCCCGCGCGGGGAAAAGCTGCGCGTGCTCACGAACCCCGCGCCGTGTTTCCCGGCGGGGGACAGCTTCATCTGGCTAGTCGTCTGCGCCGCCGCGTTCCGCCTGTCCCGGCCACCCGCCTCTATCCTGTGCCCCATGAGCGTGGCTGCATGAACAACGACATTCCCGTGCAGGCCCTGGGCGGCCAGGGCGAGGTGATGGCGCACGCCGTGGACGCCTGCGTGCACTGCGGCTTCTGCCTGCCCGCCTGCCCCACGTACGCGCTGCTGGGCGACGAGATGGACAGCCCACGCGGCCGCATCGTCCTGATGAAGGAGGTCCTAGAGGGTGGCCTGCCGCTGGCGGACGCCGCGCCGCACCTCGACCGCTGCCTGGGCTGTCAGGCGTGCGTGACCGCCTGCCCCAGCGGCGTCCCGTACGGCGAACTGATCACGGCGTTCCGTGGCTGGAGCGAACCGCAGCGTCAGCGCAGCGCGCTTGACCGGTCGAAACGCTGGGCGATCCTCAAGGCCCTGCCCGCCCCGCGGCTGTTCAGCGTGGCGGCGCGCGTGGGGCAGTTCGCCAAGCCGCTCGCGCCCGTGCTGCCCGCCGCGCTGCGCGGCCCGCTGGACCTGCTGCCGGAATCCGTGCCCGCCATGCAGCCCAGCGCGAAGGTCACGCCCGCGCGTGGCATGCAGCGGGGCCGGGTGGCGTTCCTGGTCGGGTGCGCGCAGCAGGCGCTCGCGCCGAACTTCAACGCGGCGACCCTGCGCGTCCTGGCCCGCAACGGGATCGAGGTCGTCATTCCCGACGGGCAGGGCTGCTGCGGCGCGGCCGCGCTGCACACTGGCGCGCGCGACGAGGCGCTGAAACTCGTCCGCGCTAACCTGAACGCCTTCAACCCGGACGACTTCGACGCGATCCTCTCCAACGCCGCCGGGTGCGGCGCAGGCCTCAAGGAATACCCGATGGTCCTGCACGGCGAACCCGACGAGACCCGCGCGAAAGCCTTCGCGGCGAAGGTCATGGACATCAGCGAGTACCTGAACACGCTCCTCCAGAACGGCGAACTGGAACCCCCCGTCCCCGCCAGCCGCCCGCTGACGGTCGCATACCACGACGCCTGCCACCTCGCCCACGCGCAGGGCGTCCGCGCCGCCCCCCGCGCCCTGCTGCGGCACATCCCCGGCGTGAGCGTGCTGGAGGTCCCGGAAGGCGACCTCTGCTGCGGCTCGGCCGGCACGTACAACCTCGAACAGCCCGACCTGGCCGGGCAGCTCGGCGCGCGCAAGGCGAAGAACATTCTCTCTACCACGCCCGATCTGATCGCCAGCGGCAACATCGGCTGCCACACCCAGATCCAGAGTCACGTGCGCCGCCAGGGCAGCCCCACGCCCGTCCTGCACACCATCGAGATCCTCGACCGGGCGTACCGGGGGGAGCTGTGAGGGGTGATGGGGGATGGTTGATGGGTGATGGAGGGGGGGACTCGTGAGCACCGAGAAACTGGCGTTGACCACGAATTCCTCTGCTCGTAAACCTGCGTCGGCTGGGGGCGCATCCAACGCCCTCGCGGCTGACCTGACCCGCGCGCTGGGGCCGCGCAAGGTGCTGTCGAACCTGTCCGAGCGGCTGAACTACCGCTACGACGCCATCCAGTTCGGGGCGACGCCGCTGGCGGTCGTGCTGCCCGAAAGCACCGAGGACGTCGTGGTGGCGGTCCGGGCGGCGCGGGCGGCGGGCGTGCCCATCGTGGGGCGCGGCGCGGCGAGTGGCCTGTCGGGCGGCGCGGCCCCGCTGGAGCCGGGGCTGGTGATCTCGTTCACGCGCATGACCCGCCTGACCATCCACCCCGAGCGGCGCGAGGCGACCGCGCAGGCGGGCGTGGTCACGCTGGCCGTGACCGAGGCCGCCAGACCCCACGGGCTGATCTATCCGCCGGACCCGGCGAGTTTCCGCACGAGCACCATCGGCGGGAACCTCGCGGAGAACGCGGGCGGCCCGATGTGCTTCAAGTACGGCGTGAGCGGCGACTACGTCCGCGCGCTGGAGTTCGTGGACGCGGCCGGCGAGGTGCACCGCCTGACCCGCGACGTGTTTGATCTGGCGGGCCTGCTGATCGGCTCGGAGGGCACGCTGGGATTGATCACCGAGGCGACGCTGCGCCTGATTCCCCCGCCCCGCTTCACGCGGACGCTGATGGCGCACTTCCCGGAGGTCGGCGCGTGCGCGGAGGCGGTCAGCCGCGCCATCGCGGCGGGCGCGGTGCCCAGCAAGCTGGAATTCATGGACCGCGCCTGCACGAACGCCGTCGAGGACTACCTGCACCTTGGGCTGCCCAGGGATGCGGAGGCCGTGCTGCTGGTGGACACCGACGGCGAGGACCTGGACACCGTTCAGGACGAGCTACGGCTGGTCGAGGACGCCTGCGTCGCCTCGGGCGGCACGGTGCGCCGCGCGGCGACGGACGAGGAGGGCGCGCAGCTGTGGCGGGCGCGCCGCTCGGTGTCCCCCGCACTGGGCCGCATCCGCCCGCAGCGCATGAACGAGGACATCGTCGTGCCCAGATCGGCCCTGCCGGACGTGGTCCGCGAGATCCGCGCGCT
The DNA here is from genome assembly GCF_013337115.1 of Deinococcus sp. JMULE3. Taxonomy (NCBI): domain Bacteria; kingdom Thermotogati; phylum Deinococcota; class Deinococci; order Deinococcales; family Deinococcaceae; genus Deinococcus; species Deinococcus sp. JMULE3. Next base: position 247,333 of record NZ_SGWE01000004.1, on the reverse strand, counting down.
GGGCGACGCCAGCCCCTTGCGGCTGGTGCAGTTCGGGCACATCGGGGACGGGAACCTGCACCCGAACATCCTGTTCGACCCCCGCACCGAGGACGCGCACGCCGTGCATGATCTGGCGCACCGCATCGCGCTGGTCGCCATCCGGCACGGCGGGGTCCTCAGCGGCGAGCACGGCATCGGCAGCATGAAACGCGACTTCATGACCGACGCCGTGGACCCCGGCACCATGCAGGCCCTGCGCGGCGTGAAACGCGCCCTCGACCCGAGTGGCGCGCTGAACCCCGGCAAGATTCTTCCTGCGGAAGGAGTGGATGGTTGATGGGTGACCGTGGATGGAGGACCTTCGCCGTTCTATCAACCATCGACCATCTCCCATTTTCTGCGCCGGAGGCCGCCCGTGACCATTCTTGACCTGTCTCCCGACGACCAGACGATCACCCTGACCGGTGAGGTCACGCTGCCCGAGGTGTACGCGGCGCTGCCTGCCGGGTTGTTCCCGCCGTTCCCGCACGTGAACCTGCCGGGCGGCGTGGGCGGTCTGATCGGGCGCGGCGGCTTCGGGCAGACGTTCCCGTTCGCGTCGGACGTGCTGGGCGTCACCTTCCGCGCCGCGAGTGGCCGGGTGGTGCGCGCGGGGGGCCGCACCGTGAAGAACGTGCAGGGCTACGACCTGACCCGCCCGTTCGTGGGCAGCTTCGGCCTGCTGGGCGAGCTGCTGGAGGTCACGTTGCGCCTGCGCCCCGGCCTGAGCGTGGGGCACGTCGTTCACCAGGGACCGCTGGCCCCGACCACGGCGCGCTTCACCTGGGCCGCGCCGGACGGCACGCACGTCGTGCACTTCGGTCATGAACGCGAGGTGCGTGCAGCGCTGGACCTGCCCGGCGCGATTCCTGTCGCCACCACACCTGATTACGCCCCGCTCTTCACGGGCGGAATGGGGGTCGGCGAGGCCGGACCGCTGCGGGACCTGCGCCTGGGCTGGCAGAACGGCGCACGGGTTCCAGAGGCCCCGGCGCTGTTCCGGACGCTGGCGGCCAGTCTCTAAAGGCCCCCTGAGGCTGTTCTCATGACTGACCCGCCGCCCACCGGTGACGGGCGAATACACCCCTGACACTTTTCGCTATTCTGTCGGGCGTGCTGAAACACATCTCCCTGATGACCGCGCTCATGCTCGGCGCTGCGGGCGCGCAGACCGTCGAACTGCGCATCCTCGAAACCACCGACCTTCACACCGCCGCCAAGGGCTACGACTACTACCAGGACAAGCCCACGGGCGAGTTCGGCCTGGAGTACACCGCCACGCTGATCGCCAAGGCCCGCGCCGAGAAGGTCAACACGCTGCTGTTCGACAACGGCGACCTGATCCAGGGCAACCCGCTCGGCGACTACGCCGCGCGCGTCGCGCCCATCAAGGACGGCGAACTGCACCCCATGCACCAGGCCATGCGCTCCCTGAAGTACGACGGCGCCACCCTGGGCAACCACGAATTCAACTACGGCCTGGACTACCTCGACCGCGTGCTGAAGTCCGCGCCCATGCCTTACGTGAACGCCAACGTCCTGAACATGGACGGCAGCAACAAGTACACCCCCTACGTCATCCAGCGCAAACTGGTCCGTGACACGCAGGGCCGCCCGTACTACATCAACGTCGGCGTGATCGGCTTCACGCCCCCCCAGATCGTCAACTGGGACAAGGCGTACCTCGACGGCAAGGTGCAGGTCATGGACATCGTCCAGAGCGCCCAGAAGTTCGTTCCTGACATGAAAGCCAAAGGCGCTGACATCATCGTCGCGCTGGCCCACACCGGCATCAACAGCGGCGCGTACACCCCCGGCCAGGAACAGGCCGGTGCGGAACTCACCAAGGTCCCCGGCCTGGACGTGATCCTGACCGGCCACAGCCACCTGGAATTCCCCGGCCCGGCCTACAAGGACGTCCCCGGCGTGAACCTCGCCAAGGGCACCATCAACGGCAAGGTCGTCCTGATGCCCGGCTTCTGGGGCAACAACCTCGGCGTCGCCGACCTGAAACTGAACTTCGACCGCAAGACCCAGAAGTGGACCATCCTGGACGCACAGGGCGGCATCCGCCCCATCTGGGACAAGGCCGCCAAGAAGAGCCTCGTGACCGCCGACACGACCGTCGCCGCCGCCGTCGAGGGCGCGCACCAGGGCACCCTGGGCTACGTGCGCGGCAAGGTCGCCGACCTGACCGCCCCCATCAACTCCTACTGGGCACTGACGCAGGACGACCCCAGCGTGCAGCTGGTCAGCAACGCGCAGATCGCGTACGTGAAGGCCGCGCTGAGCAGCACCCAGTACAAGGACCTGCCCGTCCTGTCCGCCGCCGCGCCCTTCAAGGCCGGGGGCCGCGCGGGCGTCAGCTACTACACCGACATCCCCGCCGGGACGCTGGCGATCAAGAACGTCGCCGACCTGTACGTGTACCCGAACACCGTGCAGGCCGTGCTCGTGACCGGCGCGCAGGTGCAGGAGTGGCTGGAGCGCAGCGCCGGGCAGTTCAAGCAGATCGACCCCAGCAAGACCGAGCCGCAGGCACTGGTGGACGAGACCTTCCCCACCTACAACTTCGACGTGATCGACGGCGTGAGCTACGAGATCGACGTCACCCAGCCCAACCGCTACAACAGCAAGGGCGAGGTCGTGAACCCGAACGCGCGCCGCATCAAGAACCTGACGTTCATGGGCAAACCCATTGACCCGGCCGCGCAGTTCGTGGTCGCCACGAACAACTACCGCGCCTCGGGCGGCGGGTCGTTCCCCGGCCTGAACGGCAAGAACATCATCCTGCAGGCGCCCGACGAGACCCGCGAGGCCCTCGTGAAGTACTTCAACGAGCAGAAGACCGTCAACCCCAGCGCCGACGGCAACTGGAAACTCACGCCCATCCCCGGCGCGACCCTGCTGTACGCCAGCAGCCCCACCGCGCAGAAGTACGCGCCGGCGAACGCCACGCTGGTCAAGACCCGCGACGACGGCTTCGCCGAGTACTACATCAAGTACTGATCCCTGTTGGTTCTGCGCGCCCCCGGCTTCGGCTGGGGGCGTTCGCTTTTGCGGGGTGGCGGGCATTCTGAATCGTTTTCGAAAGCGCAGGGGGTGGCATCGGAGGATGGGCTGTCTATGCCTCCGGTAGGGGTGGTCGTACGGCTCGAAGACGTGCTGGAGGGTGTTCGTGCGACTTTCGAATAATGATCGCCTGCTGTTGGAACTGTTTCCATTGACAGCCTGAGAGCGGAGGTGTACGCTTGCCTCACCAAGAACGAAACACGTGGAACCGCTTCACAGAAGCGGGCCGGGCCTGTCCGGCACCCACCCAAGGGGGATGCATGAAGAAAGTCATCGCACTCGTCAGCCTCAGCGCCGCCATCGCCTTCAGCAGCAACGCCAGCGCCGTCACCGTCACCCTCGCCTGCGGCGCCGTCGGCCAGGAACTCGAACTCTGCAAGGCCGGCGCCGCCCGCTGGGCCAAGAAGACCGGCAACGAAGTCAAGATCTTCGAGAGCCCCAACCTCACCAACGACCGCCTCGGCCTGTACCAGCAGCAGCTCGCCGCCAAGAGCAGCGACATCGACGTCTACCAGCTCGACGTCGTCTGGCCCGGCCTGCTCGCCCAGCACTTCGTCGACCTGAAGGGCAAGGTGCCCGCCGCTGAAGTCAACGCGCACTTCAAGGGCATCATCGACGCCAACACCGTCAACGGCAAACTCGTCGCCATGCCCTGGTTCACCGACGCCGGCCTGCTGTACTACCGCACCGACCTCCTGAAGAAATACGGCTTCAAGAGCGCCCCCAAGACCTGGACCGAGATGGCCCTGATGGCCAAGAAGATCCAGACCGGCGAGCAGAAGACCAACAAGGCCTTCACCGGCTTCGTCTGGCAGGGCAAGAACTACGAAGGCCTGACCTGCGACGCCCTGGAATGGGTCGTCAGCTTCGGCGGCGGCACCATCGTCGACGCGACCGGCAAGGTCACCATCAACAACGCCCAGGCCGCCAAGGCCCTGGACACCGCCGCCAGCTGGATCAAGACCATCAGCCCCGCCGGCGTCACCACCTACGCCGAGGAAGAAGCCCGCGGCATCTTCCAGTCCGGCAACGCCGCCTTCATGCGTAACTGGCCCTACGCCTGGGCGCTCGGCCAGGGTGACGACAGCAAGGTCAAGGGCAAGATCGGCGTCGCGCCCCTGCCCAGCGGCGGCAGCCGCAACGCCGCCACCCTCGGCGGCTGGCAGCTCGGCGTGAGCCAGTACAGCAAGAACCAGGCCGCCGCCATCGACCTCGTGCGCTACCTCGCCGGCCCCGCCGAGCAGAAGATCCGCGCCATCGAAGGGGCCTACAACCCCACCATCCAGAGCCTCTACAAGGACAAGGACGTGCTCGCCAAGAACCCCTTCTTCGGCAGCCTGTACAGCGTCTTCACCAGCGCCGTCGCCCGTCCCTCCGGCCCCACCAAGAGCAAGTACAACCAGGTCTCCCAGGCCTTCAGCACCGCCGTCAGCGACGTCCTGAACGGCAAGATGAAAGGTCAGGCCGCCGTCGCCAAACTCGCAGGCGACCTGAACCGCATCAAGGGCCGCGGCTGGTAAACCCACCGCGCAGGGGAGGGGGGACGCCCACCACCAGGGGCGTCCCCCCTTCCCATTCCAACCGCCCGCCAGATTCCACCCCGCCGGAAAGCGCCAGCCTTGCGAAAGCGTTCATCCGGCCGCCTGGTCCCCCCGCCCCCATACACTGAACCCACGCCCAACCCAGGAGGTCCACCGGCATGACCGTGAACACCCCGCCCGCCCGCCCCACGAAAACACGCGGGATCGAGGCCGCCCGCGCCCAGCAGGCGATCTGGCTGCTGCTGCCCACCCTGATCGCCATCGCCCTGGTCGCCGGGTACCCGCTGTACCGCACCATCTACTTCTCGCTGTTCGAGGCGAACCTCACCACGCCCGACCAGCGGACCTTCATCGGCATGGGGAACTTCTGGTTCACCACCGAGGACGGCGTCGCCCTGGGCTTCCTGCAGGACCCCAAGTGGTGGGGCGCCGTGAAGAACACCCTGCTGTTCACCGTCGTGTCCGTCACGCTGGAAACCATCTTCGGCATGATCATCGCGCTGGTCGTGAACAGCACCTTCAAGGGCCGCGGAATTCTCCGCACCGCCATGCTGGTCCCCTGGGCAATCCCCACCGTCGTGTCCGCGCAGATGTGGTCGTACCTGTACAACGACACCTTCGGCCTGATCGGCCGCGGCCTGCTGGGCGGACAGGCACTGCTCGCCAACACCGACAGCGCCATCTGGGCCCTGATCGCCGTGGACGTCTGGAAGACCACCAGCTTCATGGCGCTGCTGATCCTCGCGGGCCTGCAGAGTCTGCCCAGCGACATGTACGAGGCGGCCGACATGGACGGCGCGAGCAAATGGACGCAGTTCTGGCGCCTGACCCTGCCACTGCTGCGCCCCGCCCTGCTCGTCGCGCTGGTGTTCCGCAGCCTGGACGCCCTGCGCGTGTTCGACATCATGTCCGTGATGCTCGGCAACGTGAACGCCGCCGCGACCAGCATGACCGGCTACGCCCGGCAGGCGCTGATCGACAACTCGCTGCTCGGCTACGGCAGCGCCGTCAGCGTGGCGATCTTCGTGATCATCATGGTCATCGTCGTCATCTACGTCACCGCGTTCCGCGTGAAATTCGACTGAGGGGGCCGACATGAACCTGAAGACCAAGAACCCGGCCCTGTACTACCTGCAACGCGCGGCCTTCTACCTGCTCGTGCTGGTCATCGCCTTCTACCTGCTCGCCCCGTTCTTCTGGGCGGTCCTGACCAGCCTGCGCTCCCCCGGCGACCTGTTCCTGCAACCCGCTCAGTTCATCGCCGCCGAGACCACCTTCCAGAACTACACCCAGGTGTTCGCCAACCCGAACTTCCAGCGCGGCCTGCTGTACTCCCTGATCGTCGCCGTCGGCTCGGTCCTGATCAGCCTGCTGATCGGCTCGTTCGCCGCGTACGCCCTGGGCCGCTTCCGCTTCAAGGGCAAGCAGATCATCATGTACGTCATCCTGGCCGTCAGCGTCTTCCCGCAGATCGCCGTGCTGTCGGGCCTGTACACCCTGATCAGCGCCCTGGGCCTGTACAACAACCCCGTCGGCCTGATCCTCACGTACCTGATCTTCACCATCCCCTTCACCGTGTGGGTGCTGACCAGCTTCGTGCGTGACATCCCCGGCGAACTGGAAGAGGCGGCCCTGGTGGACGGCGCCAGTCCCCTCCAGACGCTGTTCCTCGTGCTGTTCCCCGTCATGATGCCCGCCCTGGTCACCACCGGCCTGCTGGCGTTCATCAACGCCTGGAACGAGTACCTGTTCGCCCTGACCTTCACCAGCACCAACCGCACCGTGCCGGTCGTGATCGCCAATTATTCCGGCGCCACGCAGTTCGACCAGCCGTGGGGCCAGATCATGGCCGCCAGCATCGTCGTGACTATCCCCCTGATCATCCTGGTCCTGGTGTTCCAGCGCAACATCGTGTCCGGCCTGACCGCCGGGGCCGTCAAGGGCTGACCCACTCCAGTCGCGCGGTCAGGAACCCACCGAAGGCAGATGGCAGAGGCCCCAGGGACTATCCCCCGGGGCCTCTACCTGTGAAGCCGTGGGAGGCTCCAACCTCCCGAGCCCCAGGTCACGCCACAGGTTCAGCCTCCGCCTCCAGGTCACCCCGCGCGATCGCCTGGGCCAGCGCGGCATGATCCCGCTCGGCCTGATCGGCGTACGCCACCGCGAAGGCCGCCACCGCCTGATCGAAGGTCTCACGGCGGCCCAGGTACGCACCCAGCGCCACCGCGTCCCCCGTTCGGGCGTGCGCGCGGGCCAGCGCCCAGCCGCACAGCTCGGCGATCTCCTCCAGCGTGCGCGGCGAGACCGCCTGCAGGTCGAAGCGGCCCTTCTGGTCCCGCAACTGCCGCACGTACCCGCAGAACCCGTCGCCCGCCGACCAACCCAGGAACGGATCGGCCGCCGCCTGCATCAGCTGCTGCCCCCGCACGATCCGGTGCGCGGCGTTGCGCGCCACGGTCGGCCCGGCGAACGGTTCCAGCACGCTCGGCCGCGCCTCCTTCACCTGCAGGAACAGCACGTCGTCCCCATCGGCGACCAGCAGCAGGACCAGCACCCGCCGACCGCAACTGCCGACGCCCGTGACCTTCAACGCCCAGTCCGCCAGGTGGTAGCGCGACAGCAGCTCCCGGCGGTCCGGCGCGACGCTGTCCAGGTAGTTCGCCCGCACGCCCGCCAGCATGACCTCCGCCTGTGGGTCCGACGTGTGCACCAGCAGCGGCGGATCGTCCCGCAGGCGCCAGCCGCCCGGCGTCTGCACCGCCAGTTTCTTCAGGGTGTGCAGGTGCGTGCGGGTACTGGCCTTCGCGAACATCGCCCGGCCGTGATCCCGCGCGTCGGCCGCCATGTCCGCCAGCGCCTCCGACGCGTCGATGCGGTCGTACCAGACGTCCAGGTGATGCTGCCTCGCGTACGCACGGACATGCAGGCGGTAGGCCCGCGCCGCGCTGCGCGCGGCATACACGGCGTCCGCCTCGCTGTGCCCCGCCTCGCGCCCGGCCAGCACCAGACTGGTCGCCAGCCGCCGCACATCCCACTCCCACGGCGCCCGCAGCGTCTCATCGAAGTCGTTCAGGTCGAACACCAGGTTCCGCTCGCCGGTCGCGAACGCCCCGAAGTTGGCGCAGTGGGCGTCCCCGCTGGCCTGCACCCGCTCGCCCGTCACGGGCGTGCCCGCCAGATCGGCCGCCATCAGCGCCGCCGTCCCCCGGAAGAACGCGAAGGGACTGGCGACCATCCGCCCGAACCGCAGCGGCAGCAGGTGCGTCATGCAGCCGTCCGTTCCCGCGTGCAGGGCGTTCAGCACATGTTCAGGTCGCTCACCGGGTGCCTCGAACAGCGCGTGGTCGCGCCGGGCCAGCGTGCGGCGTAGCGCGCGGCCCCGCGCCCGCCGCTCATCCCGGCCCGGCAACGGCACCGCAGAAAATGGATCATGCATGGCCGCATCGTGGCACGCCAGGACAGGACAGGACTTCACATGTGCCGCCCACCAGTCCACCCGGACTGCATCTCAGCGGCGGAACGCTCAGTTCAGGTGCGAGGGGTCCTCATGGGCGCCCCCGTACGTGCGGATCACGTCGCTCAGCAGCTGCCGCGCCAGCCGCAGCACGCTGTCCTCGGTCAGGTCGTCCACGCGGAACCCCTCGCCCAGACCGTACTCGCCGCGGAACTGCCCGTCCACCCGGCGCACCCGCACGAGCACCTCGCACAGACCCAGACGGTAGCGCGCCGCGTGCCACGAGCCCAGCGGCGCGGGACGCAGCGTCACCTGCGGGTCCGGCACCGGGTCCATGCTGACGTTGTTCAGCGGCAGGCCCGGCCCGCTCGCGGCGCGCAGTGCGTGGTACAGCAGGTTCAGGAATCCCTCGCAGGCCTGCACCTCGGCCTGCCGGGCCCGCGCGCCGCGCCGGATCACCGCCTGCAACTCGTCGAAGGAACTCACGGGACCGACTGTACCGCCCAATCAGTTCAGCAGTTCGTACGCCGCGTCGCGCGTGCCGGTCCCCAGCTTGCGCAGCAGCCCGTCCTGCACCAGTCGCCGCAGGGTCCGCCACGCCTGCTGCGTCGTGATGCCGCACGCTCCGCGCAGGTCCACGTTCCGCACCCGCCCGTGCTCGCGCGCCAGGGCCAGCGCGATCGCGCGGACCTCCGCCGCGTTCGGGCCGCTGCTGTCTGCCGGGCGGCGCGGCGCCCGCACGACCTTCGGCCGGGCAGGCTGAGCGGGTTCCGGCGCAGGCACGGGCCTCGCCGGGACCGCCACAGGGGCGACCACGGCAGCAGTGGCGGCCAGCGCGGGCGCCGCAGCCTCGATGACAGGCAGCGCCGGGCGGCCCAGCGCGCCCCGGACCTCGTCACTCAGGACGTACGCGATGCCGCGGCCCACCCCGGCGCGGCGGATCAGACCGTGTTCCTCCATGCCGCGCAGCAGGCGTGGCGTGCGGTCCTCCGGGAGTTGCAGCGCGCGGGCCAGCGCCGCGCGGGTCGCCTCACCCTCGCGCGCCAGCAGGCTCAGGACGATCAGGACGTCCAGCGACAGCGTCTGCATGTCCTCCTGCTTGCGGGCCACGAAGCGCACGAACTCCGCGTCGAAGCCCGGCGAGTGCAGCGCCAGCGTCACCGAATCCGGGTACGTGGTGTACTCCGGCGGTTCCTTCCCGTGCCGCAGCATCAGCGAGTACATCTTGTCCACGCCCACCCCGGCCCGCTCGACTAGCCCCAGGCGCGCCAGGGACTCCGCCAGCAGCGGATTGCGGCGCTTGGGCTGGTGCCGCAGGATGTTCCCCGGCGTGATCCCGCCCGGCAGCCCGCCCGGGTTCATGATCTCCAGCCGGTCCGGGAAGTGATGCACGTGCACGGCGTCCCGCAGCGTGTAATCCCGGTGCGTCAGGGCGTTCAGCAGCGCCTCGCGGTACACGACCTCGTCCTGGTCCCACACCTCGATGCGGAACAGCCCGACCTGCACCGGCGTGAAGCGGTTCCGCGCCTGGATGAGTTCCGCCAGCCGCGTCAGTAGCGCCGGAATGGGCCGCAGCAGGTCCTCGCGGAACTGGAATTCCACGTCGGTCGTCTGGTGGTGGTAGAAACACACCTCCGACTGAGGCACGTGCGCCCGCAGCGCCGCCGGGGTGCCCGCCAGCAGGATCGCCGCCAGCGTGGGCCGCAGCGCCCCGCCACTGGGAATCAGCAGGCCCAGTTCCCGCAGGAAATCCAGGTCCGGGAGGTTCGCCGCGCTCGCCCGGCGGCCCAGCCCGCGCAGGCGCGCGACCTCCGCCGGGTCCAAGTCCGCCAGGGACGCGTCCGGCGGGACGGTCGCCGTGAAATCCTGATCCGCGACCGGTTCCGCCTCGCCCGGCGTGACCGGCACGAGATGCGCGCCGTCCCAGGTGATCACCGAGCCGTCCGGCGCGGCCAGCACGTACGGCGCGTGCGGCACGAACACCGCCAGCACCCGCGCCCCGCCCGGCAGGCGGTGATGCTGCACGTTCACCGTCAATCTCCCGCCGGACAGTTCGAAGATCGCGTGCGTGATCATCAGCGGATGCAGTTCCCCCGCGTCCCGCGCGCTGCCCGACACGGCGTCCACACCCACCAGCACCGTCCCGCCCCGCGCGTTCGCGAGGCCCACCGCGTGCCGCGCCAGCCCCTCGGGCGTCACGTCCAGCGGCAGGTGAATGCAGGTGGGGCCCGGCGGGGGCAGCACCCCCAGCGGCGAGATGGCGTCGGTCGCGTCCAGCGTCACAATCCGGCAGTATAGCCGCAATCCGCTGTGCCGGGTGAATCCGCTCCGGATGAATCGGCCCGGCGCAGCCACAGCCTCAGGGTCCGCAGCTCTGTTGGCGCGGTACGGTCGTCCAGCCACACCAGCGCCGCCCGCCTGCCCACACCCCACACGACCGCCGCCTGCCCGAACCGGCGCCCCAGCCGCGCCGCCTCGCGCAGCGGCACCCCGCGCAGGATCAGCGTGTCCTCACGCCACTCGCCGTCCCCGTTCCAGCCGGGCAGGGGAGACCACCGCCCGACCTCTCCGGCCAGTTCGGCCTGCCGCCGCGCGTTCAGGACGGCGTCCGCCATCCGGCCCGCCGGATTCCACGCGGTCACGATCGCCCAGCGTCCCCCCGGCGCAGTCCAGCTGGGTGCGCTCCAGTCAGGCCCGCTGCAGTCAGGCAGGGCGCCCGGCCCGCGCGGCGAGAGGGTCAGCCGCTCCCCGGCCCGGCCATAGCTGCTGCCCAGGAACGCGGCCCGCAGATCCGGCGTGTCCGGCATCCGCCCCGGCCCCTACCGCGTGACGACAGCCTGCACGCTCAGGATCTGCGAGTTCTTCAGGCGGAACACCAGCCCCACCCGCTGCCCGACCTTGAACGTGCCGCCCAGCACCACGCGCGCCCGCGCGTCCGGACCGAACGTCACCTGGCCTGGCACCGGCAGGCTGGACACGACCTTGCAGCGCGGCTCGCAGCGCATCAGCCGCGCGCGGCCCGCGCTGCTCCAGACGCCCAGCAGTTCGTCGGTGCGGGACAGTTTCAGCGTGCCGGACAGCAGCACGCCCTCGCGCAGGAGCTTCAGGGTGATGGGCTGCGGCGCGTTCGCCTGCGCCGCGGGGGACAGCGCCAGCAGCGCCGCGCACAGCAGAGTCCTGACCTTCATTCCACTCCCTCCTCGTCACCCGCGGGGTCGGCGCCCAGGTCCGGAGTCGCGGCGTCCACGCTGGTCTTCATGACCTCACGCAGCACACTCGTGGCGAAACTGCCCTTCGGCAGCGTGAACGACAGCGTGAAGCCGTCCTCCTCGGGCGTCACTGCCGCCTCCTGCGGGAACACCCGCGTCAGGCGGCGGTCCCCCTTGCGACTGCCGAACACCTCGGGGCTCAGGCCCAGTTCGTCCAGCACCGCGCGTTCCAGGTCACCGGCCTCCAGCGTCAGCGGTTTGACCTTGCGGCCGAACAGCGTGCCGGTGGCACTCACCTCGCCCCGCTGCGCGCGCGGCGTCTCGGCGGCAGCGTCCTGCACGCTGAACACGCCGCCCGTGTCGTGCTTCTTCGCCATATCCCCCAAGAGCAGCGCGTCGAACACGCCCCGGTCCAGGCGGCGGCTGACGAAGGCGTTGAACACCACGCTCTGCAGGGCGCTCGTCAGGAAGCGGCGCACGCGCGGGTCCCGCACGCGCGATTCGCCGCGCACGACGCGCAGGCCCTCCTCGGCGTTGACGCCGCCCAGCCCGAAGCGCTGCGGCCCGAAGTAGTTCGGCACGCCCCGCGCGACCAGCTCCGCCAGCGTCCCGGCGGCCTCGTCGGCCCGGCCCGCCGCGTCCCGCACCCGCACCTGGAAGCGGTTGCCGCTCAGGTGCCCCATCGCCAGCTTGTTCCCGTGCCGCTGCACGTTCAGCACGCGCACGCCGTCCATCTCGAAGGTGGGCAGTCGGGACTCGAATTTCGCCGGGAGACTGATCCACTGCGAGGTGACCGCGTGCCGGTCCTTGAGACCCGCCACGCCCACGTCCCGGTCGCGCACGCCCAGCTGGGCGCCCAGCTCGCGCAGGACGTGCGCGGTCGTGTGGCCGGTCTTCTCCAGCTGCACGAACAGGAAGTCGCCGTCGCCGCTGAGGGAGTAGGCGGGGAGTTCCTCCACGCGGAAATCCGAGGGTTCACGCCGCAGGACGCCGCCGGTACCCGGCCCGTCCGTGAGGGCACGAAGCGCCGACCAGTCAAACACCAGACTCACGATCCGACCACCATATCCCGCCCCGTCAGAATCGATGTGAAAAATCCCGCATCGTCATGAGGGCGCCCCGGAACCCGCCCAGCCGGAAGTGACCCTTGGGCCGTCAGCCGGAACGTGGGACGGAGGGCGGGCCGCGTGAGCGGCATGAAGAAATCTTCACCTGTGCCGTCGACCCACCCGCAGCGTCAGCCCAGGCTCAGTCGCAGCCACAGCGCCAGCAGTCCCGCCAGCAGCACCGGCGGGGTCAGGCGCAGCCCGGCGCGCAGGTACTCGCCCCAGCCGACCTCCAGCCCCCGCCCGCGCAGGACGTGCAGCCACAGCAGCGTCGCCAGACTCCCGATCGGCGTGAGCTTCGGCCCGATATCCGCGCCCACCACCGCGCCGAACACCAGCGCCTGACGCGCCGCGCCACTCACGCCACTGCCCTGGATGCCCAGGATCGCCGTGAGCAGCGCCGGGAGGTTGTTCAGCCCCGCGCTGAGCCCCGCCACGCTGAGGCCCGACGCGAACACCGCCGCGCCCGTTCCGTGCGCCGCCCAGCCCGAGAGCCACGCCCCGTACGCGCCGGTCACGCCCGCACCGCGCAGGCCGTACACCACCGTGTACATCGCCAGACTGAACGCCACCACGTTCCACGGCGCGGCCCGCAATACCGCCCGCGTGCCCACGTGCGCGCTGCGCGCCGCGACCACCCACACCAGCCCCGCGCACACCGCCACCACCGCACTGAGGGGCACGCCCACCCCCTCGGCCAGGAACGCCCCGGCCAGCAGCAGCGGCGTGACCAGCCACCCCGCACGGAACACGCCCCACGACCGCACCGCGCTGCCCGGCGCGGGCAGATCCGCGACGTCGTAGCGGCGCGGCAGGGTCCGCCCGTAGAACACCAGCAGGGTGCCCAGGCACGCCGCGACCACGACCAGATTCACGGGCAGCATCACGCCCGCGTACCCGCCGAAACTGATGCGGAACGCGTCCGCCGCGATGATGTTCGTCAGGTTGCTGATCGTCAGCGGCAGACTCGCCGCGTCCACCACGAACCCCACCGCCAGCGCCAGGGTCAGCGTCGCCGCACGGCTCAGGCGCAGCGCGCCCGCCAGTTCCAGCACGATCGGCGTGAGGATCAACACCCACCATCGTTCGCGAACAGTGCCGCCACCACCGCGCACAACCCCACCAGCAGCGCCAGCAGCCGCCGACCACTCCCACCCCCCCAGCGCGCCACGTGCAGCGCCGCCCAGCGGAACAGACCCGCCGCGTCCAGCAGCAGGCTCAGCACGATCAGACCCACCAGTGTCAACGTCGCGTTCCACGTCGCGCCCCAGAGGGTCGGCAGGTCCGACAGGTGCACCACGCCCGCCAGCAGCGCCAACACCGCGCCCAGCGTCGCGGCCCGCGCCGCCCCCAGCCCACGCGGCTGCCAGACCACCAACGCCACGGTTCCCAGCACGATCAGCACCGCCCACATGACCGGCACTCTAGTCCCGGCGGCGGCCCCACATGCCCGCGTCAGCCGACCAGCGTCACCCAGCCCAGCGCCAGCAGGGCCAGCGGCGCCAGTCCGGCCACGCCGAAACCCCCCAGTAGCGCCCCGACCACCCCCGGTGCCATCGCCGCCGCGTACTGCAGCTGCGCCGCCACCGCCGGGTCCCCGACCGACTCCCCCAGCGCCGCGCGCACGCCCAGCGCCGCCCACGGCGTCAGGACCGCCGAGAGGAGGACGGGCCACCCGCCGCCCGCCAGCAGCGCGCCCAGCAGCGCGGCCCCGCCCAGCGTCAGCGCTGCCGGGAGGTGACCCGCCAGCCGCGCCCGGCGGCCCGGCACCGGCGCGAACGGCAGGTGCGTCGGCGTCCGCAGACCCAGCGCCGGGACCAGCAGCAGGCCCGCCACGACCGGCTGCCCCAGCGCCGCCCCCACCCCGGCCAGCGCTGCGCCCAGCACGCCCGCCAGGAGCTGAGAACGACGGCGCGTGAGCTGCAGCGCCCCCCGCCACCACAATGCCCCCAGCGGAGACGCGCGGTGCAGCGTGGGCACCCAGCGACGCGGCGGCTGCAATCCATCGGCGTTCACGTCCGGCACGGGCAGCCCGAACCGGCGCGCCCCGGCCCGCACCGCCTCCACCTCCAGTTGCACGAGGAGGCGCGGGGGCAGATCGTCCGCGAGCGTCCGCGCCCAGTGCCCTGCGGCCCCCAGCAGGGCCAGCGCGGCCCCCACCGGCAGCAGGGCCGGGTGCAGCAGGCCCAACAGCGGCAGCGCGGCCAGCGCCGTGACCAGCCACCCGGACCGCCCGGCCAGCCGCTGGACGTGCCGCGCGGCGTGCAGCGGCTGGCCGCCCGCACCCAGCCACGGGAGGCTCAGGGCGAGCGGCCACAGCGCCGGGCTCCAGGCCAGCAGGGCCGCCCCCAGGGCCAGCCCGGTCAGGGCGCCGGGGAGCGCCGCGTGGGCCAGTGCCGGAGCCAGCGCCCACGCCGGACTGACCGGACCCCGCAGCGCCGCCCACTCCAGCCCGCGCGGACTCAGCCCAGGCCGCGACCCGGTCAGGCCCAGCAGCAGCCACCCGCACGCCAGCGCCACCGGCAGCGCCCACGGCACGCCCACCGGCGCAGGCGGCAGCATGGGCCACACGCTGAGCACCGCCACGCCCGCGCAGCCCAGCAGAAACGCCAGCATCAGCGGCACGCCGCCCAGCCGCCACGCGCCCCACGTCCACGCCAGTTCCCGCCGCGCCGACCGCCACCACCAGACCAGCCACGCACGGTCGGCGGGGGTCACGCGGGCTCCAGCGTCACGCGGCGTACCGGCAGCCCCGCGAGTTCCTCGCCGTGCGTCGTGACGACCAGCGCCCCACCCGCCGCCGCCCGCGCCCGGATCGCGTCCAGCAGCGCCGCGCGCGAGGCGGTGTCCAGCGTTCCGAACGGTTCGTCCAGCAGCGTCAGCGCGCAGCCCAGCCCCAGCGCGCCGCTCAGCGCGACCTTCTGCCGCGTGCCGCGCGACAGCTCGGCGGGCCACGCGTCCAGCCAGCGCGCCAGCCCCAACGACTCCGCCAGCGTCAGCAGCGGAGCCGCCGGGCGGGACCACAGCGCCGCCAGGAACGCCAGACCCTCCGCGACCGTCAGGTCGTCCGGCAGGGCCGCGTCCGTCGGCACCCACGCCGTGTCCGCCCGCGCGCCCCGCGAACCCGGCGCGCCGCCCAGCACCCGCACCTCGCTCCCCGGTCGTTCCCCGACCAGGACGCGCAGCAGGGTCGTCTTGCCCGCCCCGTTCGGCCCGCACAGGTGCAACACCTCTCCGGGCCGCAGATTCAGTTCCGGAACGCGCGCGAGGGGCCGCCCCGCGACCTCCAGCGTGAACGGCGGGGCGGCGAGGATCGGCGGAACAGTCAGGGACATCGCGATTCTGTACGCCCCGACCCTGCGGTCCGTTCCGGGAGCCCCTCCGGTTGCCCTGACCTGCCCCTCTTCAGCCTGCCGTATCCTGCCCCTACCATGAACCGAATCTCGCGGTGGCTGCCGCGCCTCCTGGCTGGCCTGATCGTCCTCGTTGCCGTCCTGGCGGGCGTCGTTTACGCCCTGACCGACCACCCGAAACCCGAACAGGCCGCCGACCTGACCTGCCCCGCCACGGCCCCCACCCTGAAGGCCGGGCAGGACGTGCGCGTCATGAACTGGAACGTGCAGTACCTCGCCGGGCGCGGGTACGTGTTCTTCTACGACACCCTCGCCGGGGACGGCCCCGACACCCGCCCCAGCCCCCAGAGCATCGCCCGCACGCTGGACGAGGTCACGCAGGCCATCCGCGAGGAGAACCCGGATCTGGTGCTGCTGCAGGAGGTCGACCGGGACAGCAGGCGCACCGACTACGCCGACCAGCTGGCCCTGATCCAGGCGAAACTGAACGGCGCGTACCCGTGCGCCGCCACCACGTACTACCACCGCGCGACCTTCGTGCCGCACCCCAGCATCATGGGGAAGGTGGGCCTGAGCCTCTCGACCCTCAGCCGGTACCGCATGGACAGCGCCACCCGCTACCAGCTGCCGCGCATCTGCGGCGACCCCGTCACGGTCGCGTTCAACTTCAAACGCGCCGTGCTGGGCGTCACCCTGCCCGTGCAGGGCGGCCAGCCGCTGAGTGCCTTCAACACCCACATGGACGCCTTCGCGCAGGGCTGCGACACCATGCGCAATCAGGTGGCGTTCATCGGTGACCTGCTCGGCCGCACCAGCGCACCCTGGGTGATCGGCGGGGACTTCAACCTGCTGGGCACCCGCGCCGCGTACGACCGCCTGCGCGACCGCGAGAAAGCGTACTTCAACCCCGACACCGAACTCGCCCCCCTGACCGCCAGGTACGCGTCGTTCCCCAGCCCCGCGCAGATCGACAGCGGCAACCCCGCGTTCATCACCCACTACGCCAACGACCCCGCCGTCGGCAAACCCGACCGGACCATCGACTACTACTTCTACTCCGCGGGACTGAAACATGCCGATGAGCGCGTCCGGCAGGACGAGCCCAAGATCAGCGACCACTACGCCTTGCTGACCACCCTCACCCTGCCCTGACCGCAGAGAAAACAGGGGGGGCGGAGTGTGTGAGCACCTCCGCCCCTTCTCGTTCAGTGGTCGTCCGGGCCGTGCGGCTCGATGGGGAAGATGCGGTCCGCGAACACCTCCAGACCCCGCGCGCCCGCCCGGCCCTGGCACGCTTCCGTGGGCGTGCACAGCGTCACGTACCGCGTGCGGCGCGCCGCGATCGTCACCCGGTACATCAACGCCTCCGAGCGGCTGCGGGTGTAATGGCACAGGTCGCAGTGCAGCGCGTTCTTCCCCTTCGGGTCGATCGGCGTGAACTCCGCCAGCTGATCCCC
The DNA here is from genome assembly GCF_013337115.1 of Deinococcus sp. JMULE3. Lineage (NCBI taxonomy): Bacteria > Thermotogati > Deinococcota > Deinococci > Deinococcales > Deinococcaceae > Deinococcus > Deinococcus sp. JMULE3. The sequence continues at coordinate 230,120 of NZ_SGWE01000004.1, read as the reverse complement.
GTGCACCAGCGCCAGCCGCCCGTCCGCGACCGGGTACAGGCCCAGCGTGGGCGGCGCGCCCGAATCCCGCTCGCCGAACAGCTCGCGGTGCGTCTCGGGGAACAGTTCCCGCAGCAGGTCCTGCACGCTGTGCGCCTGCTCGCGGGCCTTGCGGTGCGGGTCATTCATGAGAGGCAGTGTAGGGCCACCCGCCGCGCCCGATGGTGGACAGAGGCACAGCCCCGACGCGCCCCCCGGCGCTATCCTGGGCAGCAGTGATGCGGATTCCGTCTGTTCCGTCGGCCACCCGGAAAGTCACCGGGTGGCCCACTCCACGCCCGGAACCCGCTCTACTCCTTCTCTGCGCTGCAGCTCTACGAGTCGCCTCCGCTCGGATGGAACGGTTCTTGCAAACCATTCCATCGGAGTCCGTGTGAGGTCCCGAACCGCCAACCGCAGTGGCATCGTCATCCGGCGGCGCGTGACGCCCGCCGGGGACATCCTCGTCACGCTGCTGACCCCGCAGGGCAAACTCAAGGCCGTCGCGCGTGGCGGGGTGCGCGGGCCGCTGTCCAGCCGCCTGAACCTGTTCCATCACGTCGGCATGCAGGTGTACCAGGGACCGCAGAACGACCTCGCCAGCGTGCAGCAGGCTGTGCTGGAGGGCGCGCTGCCCACCCTGGCGCAGCCCGAGCGGTACGCCTTCGCGCACCTGCTCGCCGAGTTCGCCGAGGCGCTGTACCAGGAAGGGGAATTCAGCGAGCAGGCCTTCGAGCTGTTCGCGGGCGCCCTGCGCGGCGTCGCGCACCAACCGGACCCGGAATGGGTGGCACTCGTCATGAGCTACAAACTCCTGGCCCTGGCAGGCTTCATCCCGCAGACGGCCCGCTGCGCCCGCTGCGCGCAGGACCACCCCACGCACCCCGATCCGCTCGGCGGCCAGCTCCTGTGCGGCAGTTGCGCGGCGCTGCCCGCCTACCCGGACCCCAGCCTGGACTTCCTGCGGAACGTCGCCCGTCGCACCGTCCGCGCCAGCATGGACGCCCCCCTGCCCGCCGAGCAGCGCCCCGCGCTGTGGCGCGCCCTGGAACGCTTCGTGACCGTGCAGATCGGCAGCGTCCACTCCTGGCGGCAACTCGTGCCCACCGGCACAGCCCTCAGCGCGTAGGGGAGAGGGCGACCTACTCGCCCAGCGCCGCGATGGCGCCCAGCAGCGCCACGGGGGCCGTCTCCGCCCGCAGGATGCGCGGGCCGAGCGTGACGGCGTGCGCGCCCCCCTGCACGAGCGTCTGGACCTCGACGTCGGTCAGGCCGCCCTCCGGGCCGGTGATGATCGTGACCGGGGCGTCCCAGGTGACGACGTCGGACACGCGGACCGCCGAGCCGGGCTGCGCGACCAGCGTCAGGCCGCCGGGCTGGAAGCGCGCCAGCGGCACCGGGGCCAGGACGGGCGGGACGACGGCGCGGCGCGACTGCTTGGCGGCTTCCTGCGCCACGCGGTTCAGGCGCACGAGTTTCTGATCGCCGATCTCGCGGACGTCCGCGCGGGCGGTCACGAGCAGCTGGATCTGCGCGGCCCCCAGTTCAGTCGCGGCGCGCACGACGTCCGACAGTTTGTCGGCCTTCAGCAGCGCCACGGCGACCGTCAGCGGCCAGGGGGTCTCGGCGGCACCCTCGATGGCGTCGCCCAGCGTCAGCACGGCGCGCACCTCGTTCAGTTCGGCTATCTCGGCCAGGGCTTCCGCGCCGCGCCCGTCGAACACGCGCACGGTGTCGCCCGCGTTCAGGCGCAGGACGTGCAGGTGCCGCGCCTCGCCCGGCCCGAGCGTCATGGTGTCCGTCAGGGCGTCCACCCGCAGGCGGTGCCGGGGCAGCCTCGCAGGGGCGTCCGTCATTCGCCCGCGCGGGCGGTCACGAGTGCCCACTCGCCATCCGTGCGGACCTGCACGTCCGTGAACCCCTCGCGGTCCAGCGCGCCTTGCACCAGCGGCAGCTTCCCGGTCAGGATCCCGGTCAGGATCAGCGGTCCGCCGGGGCGCAGGTGCCCCACGTAAGCCCCGACCAGCAGGTCGTGCAGTTCCGCGTACAGGTTCGCCACGAGCACGTCGAACACGCCGTCTGCGACCACGTCACCCGGCAGGTCGTCGCCCAGCGTGCCCACCATGAACGCCGTGCGCCCCTCGGGCACCGCGTTGTCCCGCGCGTTCTCATCGGCAATCGGGATCGTGATCGGGTCGATGTCCACGCCCAGCGCGTACTCCGCGCCCAGCAGCGCACCCGCGATCGCCAGCACGCCACTCCCGGTGCCCACGTCCAGGATCGTCTGCCCGTCCAGGTTCAGGTCCGACAGGGCCTCTACGGCCATGCGGGTCGTCGCGTGGTGCCCCGTCCCGAACGCCATGCCCGGCTCGATCACCAGTCCCACCTGCGTGGCGGGAATCTCGGCGCGCAGCCACGGCGGCACGATCGTCACGCGGCCCGCCTGCACCGGGCGCAGGTTCGCCTTGAACTCCGCCAGCCAGTCCTGATCCGCCTCCTGCCGCCACTCGCCGTCCCGGATGGCCTCGGGCAGCTCGGTCTCCTCGTCGAAGTACGCGCGGATCAGCCCGGCGCGTTCCTCCAGACCGGTCGCCCCGGCCTCCCACAGCAGGTCGAGGTGATCCTCGCGCGTCTCGAACGTTCCCGGAAGGTGATACACCAGCATCCCTGTAGTTTACCCGCGCGACGCACGTCTGCACGCCGGGCACGCCCCGCGCGGGGGCCGCACCTATACTGGCGCGCATGAAACTCGCGATCGTCGGCGTCGGCAAACTCGGACTGGCCCTGCTGGAAGGCGTCACCGCCCAGGGCGTCCTGCCCCCCGCAGAGATCGGCCTGCTCGACGCGAACGCCGCCCGCGCGCAGGACATCGCCGCCCGCACCGGCGCCCGCGTCATCACCCAGGCGGACCTGGGCCGCGCCGAACGCATCCTGATCAGCCTGCAACCCCGCGTGTTCCCCGAAGCCGCCGAGTGGCTCGCGCAACCCAACGCCGGGTACATCAGCACCATGGCCGGCGTGTCCGTCGCCGCCCTGACCCGCCGCCTGGGCACCAAACGCGTCGTGCGGGTCATGCCGAACCTCGCCGCGACCATCGGCCACAGCCAGACCGCCATCACCGGCCCCAGAGAGGCCGGGGACGCCGGGGACCTCGCCTTCGCGCACGGGCTGTTCGGCGCGGTCGGCGACGCGTACGACCTCCCCGAGCACCTCTTCAACGCCTTCACCGGCATGAGCGCCAGCGGCCCCGCCTACGTCGCCGTGGTCGCCGAAGCCCTCGCCGACGGGGGCGTCCGCATGGGCCTCCCGCGCCCCCTGGCGAACGAACTCGCCGCGAAACTCCTGATCGCCACCGGCGAACTCGTCCAGCGCCGCGCCCACCCCGCCCTCCTCAAGGACGAGGTCGCCAGCCCCGGCGGCACCACCATCGCCGGACTCGCCGCCCTGGAAGCCGCCGGGGTGCGCGGCGGAATCATCGAGGCGGTCGTGCAGGCCACCCGGCGCGGCACCGAACTCGGCAAAGACCAGGACTGAACACCCCTGTCAAAAGGTCGAAGGGTCTGAGGAAGGCAGTCCGCTCAGACCCTTCGACCTTTTGACCCTCGACCCCGTCAGGGAATGTCGAGTTCGCCCTGCCATCCGGCGGGAAGGTTCAGCAGCTGATTCAGGGGCGTGTCGCCGTGTTTGAGGAGGTACGTGAGGAAGTTCAGTTCGCGTTCCTGTGGCGTGCCGTTGGGGAGGAGGTGGGCTTTCAGGCGCGTCAGCTGGCCGCTGCGGTCGTTCTCGGCGCGGGCGAGGGCCTGCGTGGCGAGTCGTTGCAGGTGCGCGACGCGGGCGACGGTGCGGGTGCGGGTGCGCGCGGCGGCGCCGACGAGGGTGGGGTCGAGGTCGGCGATCTCGGCGGTGAGGGCGTCCAGGCGGGTGGTCAGGTCGTTCAGGCGCTCGGTGGTGACGGCTCCGGCGTGGCGTTCGGTGGCCAGGGCGCGGCCCAGCACGCCGTCGGGGTCCGCCTGGACCTGCGCGGCGGTGGCGTTCAGGCGCGTCAGCAGGCGCGTGACGTTCGGTTCGCGCCACGTGACGCTCAGGCGAGGCCACAGCAGCGGCTGCCGCAGGCCGTGCAGGGGGTACACGTCCCGCAGCTGCGCGCCGTACGCGATCTCGCCGGGGCCGACGACGAACGCCACGGTGGGCAGCAGGGCGTCCTGCACGGCGGGTCGCAGGCCAGCGGCGGGCGTGAGGCGCGTGGGGTCGGCGTCCAGCAGCGTCAGCAGGTCTGCGCGGGTGTAGCGCCGTGTGGCCGTGACGAACGCCTGCCCGTCCACGCGCAGCAGGCGGCGCTGCCCGTCGTCCTCCTCTATGAAGAGGTTCGTGGCGCCGTCCGGGCGGCGCAGCTGCGGCTCGAAACCGTCGGCGATCATCCGCGCGGCGGCCGCCTCGATGGCCCGCGAGGACGCCAGCGGGTCGTCCAGTTCCCGCGCGAGGGTGGGGGCCATCAAACGCGCCAGGGCCGGGTGCATCGGGTCGAGCACCAGCAGGCCCGCGCCGCCCAGCAGCCCGTGGATCAGGCGGGCGAACACGTCGGCGTAGCCGCCGCCCGCCTGCGCGGCCCGGTCGAAGCGGGCGCGGACGGCCGCGACGTGCTCGGCGGGACCGTCGAAGGCGTCCAGCAGCGCGTGCACCTGCGCCGTCCACTCGGGGCGCCAGGGCACGCGGCCCACCGGGACGCCCTCGGGGACGTCCAGGGTCAGGCGGTGCAGACGTTCGCTGGCGTCCAGCAGGGACGTGCTCGCCACCTCGGCGGCGTCGTGGTCCTGGCTGGCGATCCAGTACACCGCGACGACCGGGGCGTCCTCGGTGTTCAGTTGCCGCGCCAGCAGCGCCGCGTCCGCGCCCTTGTGCACCGAGTACGCCGGGCCGGTCAGGGCGCCCGCCTGCTGCCCGGTCACGACCACGCGGGACGCCGGGTGCGCCAGCCGCGTCAGCTCTGCCTCGACGGCCGGGGTCAGGGTGCCCAGGTCGCGGTGGTAGGCGCGCAGCGCGTCCGCGAGGGCCACGCGGTCGATGTCGGGTCGGGTCTCGCCCAGCGCGGTTTCCAGCGCCCCTGCGGGCAGGCGCACGTAGTCCAGCAGCCCACCGTTCCTGTATTCCGCCCCTGCGTTTCGCGCCATTCCCCTTCCTTCCCGGTGCCCGCCGCCTCAGGTGCGGTCCGGCCCGATCCCGACCCGTTGCGGTCGGTGTGCCCACCCGTTCTCGCTGAGAATCGGGCGCGGCACTGCAACGGGTGTCACACTACACCAGAACCTAAAGCGGCGGCGTGCTGCGCGTCCCGCCCCTGACCGTCAGCGCAGCGGCTCCTGCGTCGCCCGTTCCAACCCCGCGCGGTCCGTCAGGATGATCCGCCGGTACCCCAGGTCCAGCAGCCCCCGCGACCGGAAATCCCCCAGCAGCTTCGTGATCGTCTCGCGGGTGCTGCCCACCACGTGCGCCAGATCCTGATGCGACACCCGGTCGCGCAGCGCCAGCGACCCACCCTCCGGCCAGGGCCCCTCGCGCTCGGCGAGGTTCAGCAGCGCCAGCGCCAGCCGCTGCGACACCTCCAGGAACACCAGCCCCGACAGGCGCTCCTGCACGCCGCGCGTCTGCCGCGTGATCTGCTCGGTCAGGGCGACCGCTACCGCCGGTTGCGCCTGCGTCAGGCGGCCCAGGACGTCGCGGCCCAGCAGCAGGCCCTCGGTGTCGTCCATCGCCTCGGCGTACATGCCGCAGCGTTCGCCCGGCACCAGCGCCGACGCGCACAGCAGCGACCCCGCGCCGTGCACGTCCAGCGTCACCTCACGCGCGCCGGACCCCAGGCGGTACAGCCGCACCGAGCCGCGCAGCAGCACGAACAGCGTCTCGGCCGGGTCCTCCGGGTGGAACAGCAGTTCGCCCCGGCCCCAGCGTCCCACGCGCCCCGAGGCCGTCACCTGCGCCTGCACGTCCGCAGGCAGGGCACCGAAAGCACCGGGTAACATGCCCCGCAGTATGCCCCACACAGCGCGCCGCGCGCGAGGGCACCCACCCTTCGGAGGACGCGACGCCGCGCTGGGGTGCATTACAATCCACCCCAGCATGACCATCCCCACCCCACGCCAGCGCCTCACACTGTTCGACCTGCCGCTGGACGTCGTGACGCTCGACGAGACCCTGGACCGCCTGGGCGACCTGATCTACCGCCAGCCGCGCGCCCCGCACACCGTCGTGACCCTGAACCCCGAGTTCATCGTGCAGTCCCGCACCCAGCCGGACTTCGTGAATGCGATGCAGGTCGCGGACCTCGTGACCGCCGACGGTGTGGGCATCGTCTGGGCCGCGCGGCAGCTGACGGACACCGAGGTGCCCCGCGCGCCCGGCTTCGACATCGTCCAGGGCCTGATGGCGCGGCACGGTGCGGACCTGCGTGTGTTCTTCCTGGGCGCCAAGCCCGGCGTGGCCGAGGTCGCCGCGCAGAACGCCGCGCGCGACTACGGCATCCAGGTCGCCGGGGTCCACCACGGGTACTTCGACCTGCCCGAGGACCAGCGCGTCGCGGAACTCGTCCGCGACAGCGGCGCCGACCTGCTGCTGACCGCCATGGGCGCCGGGCGGCAGGAGACCTTCAACCAGTACTGGCGGCAGGTCATGAACGTCCCCGTCATGATCGGCTGCGGCGGCGTGATCGACGTGCTGGCCGGGAACGCCGACCTCGCCCCCGCCTGGACGCGCCGAATGGGCGTCGAGTGGATCTGGCGCGTCGGCCTGGACCGCAAACGCTGGAACCGCGCGCCGAGGCTCGCGCAGTTCGTGCGGATGGTCCGCGCCGAGAAGAAACGCCTCAAATAACGCCAGCCGACAGGGTGAGGGAGGTGCGGGAATGACTCCGTGCACCTCCCCCTCCTGTCGTCCCGGCGCTCCGTCAGGGCGTCTGAACGTCCGTCTTGCCCTTCGCGGCGCTGGCCTTCGTCCGTTCCGCGCGGGTCCTGTACACCTGATGCATCTGCTCCAGTTCCCCGGTGCAGGGCTGCTGCTGCGCCAGCGGCAGCGCGCTGAGCTTGTCGTCCAGCGTCACGCACCAGCGCGCCGCGAACATCCGCTTCACGGCCCGCAGTGCCGGGCCCGAACCTTCCCCGCCGAACTGGAAGAACGCCACCACCGCGAAGGTCGGCGTGCCGTCCTTCCCGATCGGTCCGTAGCCCTCGTACCACGCGTGCGTGTACGCGTACCCCTGCCGGGAACTCGTGCCGTTCTCGGCCGTGCCGGTCTTCCCGGCCGTCCGCACCGGGAAGCGGTCCGGGCCGATCTCGTGCTGCGCGGTGCCGTAACGGGTCCCGGCGGTGGTGCCGCTCATGCCCTCCTGCACGAACTTGAACGCGTCGACCTTGCCGTTGTACACGACACTCGTGGTGGGCTTCAGCGGTTGACGTTCCCCAGCCATGCTGCGCAGCACGGTCAGTGGCCGCTGCTGCCCGTCGTTCACGATGGTGCTCATCACCCACGCCACCTGCGCGGGCGTGACCTGCACGCTGCCCTGCCCGATACTCATGTTCAGCGCGAAGCCCGGGTACCACGGGTCCTGCGGTGACGTGTACTCGTCCGGGCCGCGCATCTCGCCCAGTTTCTCCCCGACGATCTCCAGCCCCGTAGGCCGCAGGTACCCCAGTTCCTTCATGCGCTGCACCAGCGTCCGCCCGTAGCGTTCCGGACCGGCCGACGCCGCCGAGTGGTAATACCACGGGTTGCACGAGTACGAGATCGCCAGTTTCCCGTCCACCACGCCCAGCGGGTACCCCGCCCAGTTCTTGCGCGGCGCCCGCCCGAAGTAATACACCGGGTTGCACGGCAGCGAGAAGTTCCCCCAGCGTTCCTCCTGCATGAGGGTCGTGGCGATCTTGAACACGCTGCCCGGCGCGTACGCCTGCACCGCCCGGTTCGCCGTCACGGCGTCCAGTTCCGCCAGCGGCCGGTTCGGGTCGATCGCCCAGTTCTTCGCCTTCGGGTCCGGGCTCGGCACGCGCGAGAACCAGTTCGGGTCGTACGTCGGGGCGCTCGCCATCGCCAGCACCTCGTTCGTGCGGGGGTCCAGCGCGATCACCGCGCCCCGCGCGTACGGTTCGGGCGCCTTGCCGTGCTTCGCGCGGCCCCTGTTCACGTCCGCCAGTCCCTCACGCAGAGCCGTCTCGGCCGTGCGTTGCAGCAGCGAGTCGATGGACAGCACCACGTCCTTGCCCTTCACGCCCGGATCGATCACCCGTTCCGTCTGGGGTTTCCCGGCGGCCGTCACCTCCCGGCGGCGCAGGCCGTTCTTGCCTTCCAGCGTTTGCTGCAGGCTGTACTCCAGCCCGGAGCGGCCCACGAGGTCTCCCTGCGTGTACCCGTCCTCGGTGATCTGCGCTTCGGACGCCTCCTGCACGTACCCCAGCAGGTGCGCGGCCATCTTGCCCTGCGGGTAGATGCGCTCGACCCGCTCGCGCAACTCCAGGCTGGGGACCAGCACCGTGTACTCGTACAGCGCCGCCAGCCGCTCCTGCGGGATGTTCCGCGCCAGGACCGTGGACGGTTCCCGCTCGTAGTCCGGTTCGCGCGGCTGGCCGTTCACCAGCACGTCCCCCCCAATCCCCGCGAGGTACACGATCTTGTCCCAGCCGGGAATGGGCGTCTCCCGGTCCGATTTCCGCAGGCGTCCCGTGTACACCAGGTCCACCGCCAGCCGGTTCGTGGCGAGCAGCACCCCGTCCCGCGTGCGGATCTCGCCACGCAGGGCGCGCAGCACCTCGTCCCGCTGGTAGTTGCTGGCCGAACGCACCGCGAACTGATCGTGCAGCGACACCTGCAGGTAGTACAGCCGCGCGCCCAGCAGGGCCAGCGCCACCGTGAACCCCACCGCGACCTGCTGCACGCGCGTCGCGCCACGCTCCCGCCGCTCCGAGCCCGCGCCACCCCCCGCGCGGCGCCGCATGCGGTCCCGGCGTTCATACAGGCGATCGGCGCGACTCACGCGAGCTGCTCCTCGACCGTCACGCGCGGCCCGAACGCCCACGCGACCAGCCGCTCCCACAGCGGCGCGATCAGGAACGTCCCCACGAACACCAGCGGCGGCGTGACCGCCAGCACCTGCGGCGTCACCAACGGCTCACGCAGCCAGTACGTCAGGAACAGGAACACCAGCCACTGCCCCGCCACGCCCAGCAGCACGCCCAGCAGCGACTGCACCAGCCCCGCGTCCGCGAGGTACCGCCGCGCCCACACCACCAGCAGCGCCGCGCCCGCCAGTCCCGCCGCGTGCAGGCCCAGCATCCCGCCGCCCAGCACATCCTGCATGAAGCCCAGCGCGTACGCGCCCAGCAGCGCCGCCACCGGGGACCGCCGCGCCGCCAGACCCACCGCCGTCAGCAGGAACAGGTCCGGGGCGGGCACCCCCACCGCGTCCGCCAGCCGCGCCAGCAGCCCCTGAACAAGAATCAGCAGCAGCAGGTACACGACCAGCCGCGCCCAGCGCACCGAGCCGCGCCCCGTCACCGGACGGATCATATGGACCCCATTCGAGCGGACACGACTCGCAGAGCTGCCCCGCAGAGAAGAACCCGGTTCACAGGCCCTCCAGGATCGTCACGTCTTCCACCACGCCCACATCCACGGCAGGCTTCACGATCACCGTGCGGCTGATGTCATTCGGTCCCATCGGCAGCACCTCCTCCACGCGCCCCACCGGGATGCCCACCGGGAACACGCCACCCTGACTGTTCGTCACGAGCAGGTCCCCGACCCTGATCGGCACGCCCCGCGAGAACTTCGCCTCCAACCGGTCCGGCGGTGACCCGTGCGCCACGCCACGCCCGCCCCGGTTGCCCTGCAGCGTCACGCCCACGGCACTCTCCGGGTCCACGAGCGCCAGCACCGTGGACTGCCCCGGCGCGACACTCACCACCTGACCCACCAGCCCCGCCGGGACCGTCACGGGCATGTGCACCCGCACGCCGTCCCGCGCGCCACGGTTCAGGTCCAGCCGCGCCTGCAGGGGGCTGGGATCCACGCCGATCACCTGCGCGATCGCCAGCGCGTTCGGCGCCTGCGTCGTCGTGATGACCAGCACCTGCTTCAGTCGCCCCACCTCACGCGACAGCAGCTCGTTGCGCTGCTTCAGAAGGTCGTTCTCCTTCTGCAGCGCCTTCACCTGCGCCGACTGATCCCGGTCCTGCATGAGCGTCACATACGCGCGGCGCACGTTATCCGCCGCCGTGACCGACAGCCGCGTCACGGGCGCCACGCCCGCCCGCAGCGCCGCCGGGGCCGCCACCTGAAACCGCGTCAGGACCATGCTGAGAAACAGCAGACCCGCGAACACCGCCAGAATCAACCGCCAGCCCTTCACTCGGCCCCGGCCCCCAGCGTGCCCCACACGGGCACCCCCGCCCCGCGCAGCAGGCGCGTCACGACACTCAGCGGGAAGCCCACCACGTTCGAGTACTCACCCTCCAGCCGCTCCACGAGCGCCATGCCCAGCCCCTGGATGCCGTACCCGCCCGCCTTGTCCAGCCCCTCGCCGGACGCCGCGTAGAACGCGATCTCCTCAGGCAGCAGGGCGCGGAACGTGACCGCCGTGCGCGCCACCTCCACCACCTCCGACCCGCCCGACAGCACCGCGACGCCCGTATACACCTCGTGCGTGCGGCCCGACAGGCGACGCAGGAACACCTCGTTCTCCTGCGCGGACTCCGGCTTACCCAGCAACTCCGCGCCCGCCGCGACCACGGTATCCGCCGCGATCACCACAGACCCCTGCGCCGTGCGCGCCACCGCGCGGCCCTTCAGGAGCGCCAGTTCCGCCGCCAGCCGCGCCGGGTCCGCCTCACGGCTGTCCTCCGGCTCGCCACTGACCTGCACGGTGAACGGCACGCCCAGCCCGGTCAGTAGTTCCCGCCGACGCGGACTGCCCGACGCGAGCACCACCGGCACGCCCGGCGTGCCAGCCCCCGATTCCGTCACTCTCAGTACCCCTCGCCCATCCGCTCGCCCGCCACCAGCGCCACGCCACCCGACGTGCCCAGGCGCGACGCTCCGGCCTCGATCATGGCCCGCGCGTCATCCGGCGTGCGCACGCCACCCGCCGCCTTGATCTGCACGCGATCCTGCGCGCCCAGACCCGCGATCACGTCCGCCATCAGGCGCACGTCCTCCAGCGTCGCGCCGCCCGTGCCGAAGCCCGTACTCGTCTTCACGAAATCCGCCCCGGCCCGCACCACCGCCGCCGTCGCCTCCCGCTTCTGCTCATCGGTCAGGAAGCACGTCTCGATAATCACCTTCAACACCGCGTCCGGAATCGCACGGCGCACCGCACGCACATCCGCCTCCACCGCGTCCCAGTCATTGTCCAGCGCCGCGCCGATGTGAATCACCATGTCCACCTCGTCCGCACCCGCCTCCACACTCAGACGCGCCTCCACGGCCTTCTGCTCACTGCTGACCGCACCCAGCGGGAACCCACACACGGTCGCCACCAACACACCCGACCCCGCCAACTCCGCCTTCGCCAGCGGAATGAACACCGGATTCAGACACACCGCGAAGAACGAATGTTCACGCGCCTCGGCGCACAATTTCACGATGTCCGCGCGGGTGGCGGTGGGCTTCAGGAGGGTATGGTCAATGAACGAGGACAGCTTCACGCCCCCCAGAATACCCCCCCCAGCCTAAGAAAGATTGACCCGAAAGGCGGAGAGGGGACGGGGGAGATGGCGAGTCATCGCCCGCCCGGAGCGACAGAAGGTGGGACAGCGGACGGGCGTGGATGTGGTAGGTGCTGCGGGGCTGGGTGGAGCAGGACTTACGGCAGTGGCCACACCAGATGCTTGAGTGACCAGGGATACCGGAAAGCGCGCTGGAACGGCTACTGGGTGAGGCTGCAACGGCTGAAGATCACGCACTGGTGATTGCTGTTTGCTCCGGCGTTGCCCGGAGAGAGAGTAATAGAGAAGCCACCCCACGTTCCTGAGAGGAAGGTGGGGCGGCGAGTAGTTGAAGCTAAGTTGTATTACGAGCTTCTACTAGTAAGCTTGCCAAGCATTACCAAATCCAACCTATTAAAACTAGAGGACTAATCCCCGCAAAACCCCCCATTCGATGTCTATTCCAGAAGGAGCAGCAAAACTGCTTTGATCTTTCATGGCTTGGAACCTACTTGCTTCGATGCACCCGACCTCATTCTCATTCAAATATAGGTGCGCCATGCCTCCCTCAACGATAATTCTATCTACTGCAAACAAACTAGACAGGCATATCTTTTTCACGCCATAGCACGCAATATCAATTCTATCAGATGCATGTTCATCTTCATTGATATTGCTCCTTAAGAGGCAAGTGCTATGACTAGGTGTATATGCCCATATTTCAAATATTCTGATCGCGCCAGTATACAATTCCATATGCTCCTCACTTGAATGGATTCTCAAGAGTCGTGCGTCCGCCCAGTTTAGTGAACTGAACTTCTCCAAGTCTTCCTGCTTCATAGAGCAACTTCATTTCCCAATCAGTCAATGAGGCCTCGTTGGATCCTGAAGCTGCGCGCTGAACCGCTCCCATAATTTTAGCGTATGTATCCTTACCAGTCATACCATCAATCGATACGGTGAACTTAGTTTTAGGGTCGGCGATTGCCTCTATGAGAGTTGCACGCCAATTTGGATCACTCATAAGGGTTCTTCCACCGACAGCGTTGGCTGTATGTCCGAGCCCCCATTTGTCTAATCCCAAAACGATGTGATCATCGCAGTTATGCACCAACCACCCGTCCTGCCCGACGTAGTAGGTGTGGGCTTCGCTGACGGTGAGGTTGAACATCTCGCGCGTCTGCTCAACGGTGGTGACGTTGGCGACCAGACCGGTGGTGCCGTCGGCCTGCTTGATCTTATCCCCGATCTTCAGGTGCCCTGCGCCCACCCAGTTCCGGCTCAGGTCGCCGTGGCCTTCCGGCGCGGGCCTGGGCTGGGCATCGGCGGGCTGCGCGACGAAGAAGGGATGCTCCGGCGTCGTTTCAATGAATTCCAGCTTGTTCTTGTTGTCCGGGTCGGTCAGCGTCAGGTACGTGACGCCCTGATCCTTCGTGCCGTGCGTGATGACGTGCGTGATCGGGTAGTACCCATTCTGGCCCGTCTGCTCATTGAACGCCAGCACCGGCGTGCCGATGGTCAACGCGGATATGGCAACGAGGCCGGAGAGGGTGCGAACCAGGGTGTTCGGGGAGAAGGAGTTTGGTACCAAATCACAGCCGTCCGCCAATCGCCTCAGACCACTGATGCCAATTTCCCCGGCTGTCTTCCCCATCTTCGTGATATCGAATACAGCACGGGGACTCATTTTAGCCAGCCTAGCAAGTGCGGGACCAACTGTCTTCGCTGTCTTCATGAATGCGGCGACATCAGCCGGCAACGTAAGCACTGTGAATGCGAAAGACCCGAGTTCTTTCTTGTAAGCGTCCATCGCATACGCGGCTGTTACAGTGGCCAGAAGACTTTCTTTTACCGGCTTTGCTTGCCTGCTACCCAATTGCTCGACCGCATTTCCCATTGCGCTCAATGCATCAGATGTGTCGTGTCCGACAATTCTTAGCCCCTTATTATTACTTATATTATCCTGCCCAAGCATTAACGACAGGCCAGCATAATAGGCAAGTTGCTCCGTAGGATTCATAGTCTTTTCAGCAAATTCAAGTGAATTCTGTAGGCCGCGTCTTAATTTTTCAGTGACATCATATCCCGATGAAGATCGGAAAAAAGTTTTATCGATTTCGTTGGAAAGCATTTCCTTTTGATCTTGAGCCAATTTCTTTTGACGGCCAAGTTCTGCATCGATTTCCGCCTGTCGAGCCTTGTTGTAGGCTTGCAGGCCTCTCAGTACGTCTCCTCCTGCTTGACTGATATAATCAGCAACAGAGGCAACCTGTGGCTGTACTGCATAGATGGGTTGTTCAAATCCCTGCCCGTCATCGAAATCTGCGGGGACTTCCTGCACCATAACTGCCCCACTGTCCGACGCTTTGGTGGCTTGCGCTCTGGCTTGCCCGTCAGAAATTTGCACGGTTTGCTTTGCGCCCTGGCTCGCGCCTGTCTGAACGGGTTTTACGGTTTCCGATTGGTCCTGCGAATCAAGTCCGGGTTTCACTTTGCTCGGATCAATGAGTTTCGGTAATTTCTGATTCGTGATGTTCAACGGATCGATTTTCAGTATGCCACTCAATGGCTTAATAGGCGCATCGAATGTATCTATAATTCGCACAATTGAAAAAGGTGTCGTTCCGTTCCATGAAATCGTGTCGTGCGTACCGTCGATCTCGGAGTATAGGGCATCTTTATACTGATATGCATTCGTTTTATAGGTCGATGCGATTATATCGCAATGCAGCACTTGTCCGCTGTCATCTTCCTCGCACCATCTTCTGAAATCTCCAGCCTTCCTGTATATAGCAGTGATTGAATCATTGCTTGAGAAGCTATTTGACCAATCCCGAATGACGGAGAATATAGGATCATCGGAGGCTGAAATTAATTGACTGCCTTCAATTATCTGAGCAGTGCTAGTAATAGCAAGACCACCGTTAGGGCTGTAGCGGAAATCATTTAACCTCGCGGAATGCATAGAATTTACTGCTGGCGAATAATACTCATTTGAGTTGAACTGGTGAACTTTATTATCGGCATTATACCTTTTTTGCCACGTGGTGATGCCGTCACTAAGTTCTGATAACCTATTGCCTCGGGAATCTATCCGATACGTGGAGGATAATGGAAATCCACTGCTCTTCATGTATCCATCTCCATCATATGAGTAAAATATTTTCGTATATTTATTATCACTCTTGGTAGTTGTCGAATCTATCTGTCCGTACTGATTATATGTATTGATCTGAGATGAATTGTCACCTGATGAAGATATTATCAGTCCTGTCAAGCTGTCATACTTGTAAACGTGAGTTGAATCTAGAAAATACAACGTAGCGGCACGAACTTTACTCTTAACTCTTTTGGCTACGTTTCCGCCTACAGAGGTATAGACGGTGTTTCTTGATGTATCAGATGCCGTGCCATCTGACTTCAGGTGATATATGTTGGTAATAATCTTCTCTGCATCGTAATAATATTCTATGTATCCCGGACGACAAACGACATTATCTGATGGCTTTGTGGTTCCATTGACGGTCTGTGGCTGACATTCTGCCGATGAGGCGGCGCCATTGGGGTCGAGTACTTTTAATTGCCGACCCCTTTGATCATACATCTCAAAGACCTTTCCATTTTCATTGCGTAATTTTCCATCTAAATAATAAGTATAGGACTGATTTATGACGGGTGCGGAGTCTATTGAATCCTGCATTGGTATGCGATCATTGGATAGAATAGGTGACCTGTCGGCGATAGAGACTGCGGATATCTGATCTCTCTCATTGTAACTTGATGACGAATTTGATATACTGGCTGCCAGGTAAATGCCGTTGTATCCACCGTACTTGTTTAGTTCATTGGTTGGACGCACTGATTTTTGCCGGACTTCAATCTTCCGTGCCTCCGTCAGTTGCTTCCCGCTGGCGCTGTACGTGTACCGGAACCAGTTCTGCCTGTCCGCGAGATTCGACGCCGTCCAGGTGCTGTTGTTCATGGGGGTGTCCCACTTCTCCAGCAGGTTCCCCAACTCGTCGAACCGCCAGAACGTCAGGCTGTTCGCGTGCCCCAGCGGCGTCACCTCATTCGCTTTCTGCTCCGCGTAGATGCCCATGTTGCCCAGGAACACCCGCCGGTAGCGTTGCCCCGCGCCGTTCACGTACTGCCAGAACTGCGATTCCGGCGTGCGGCCCGCCGCGAGCGACCATTCCGCCCACACGTCCCCACGGGCGTTGTACTCCGTGATCGTCGCGTTCCCCGCCGTTACCGCCAGGCTGGAGTCCCCGGGTACCACGGTCTGCGGCTGGCTCGTCAGGTTCCCCGCGTACGTGTACGACGTCTTCACGGTCGGTAGCCCGTCCAAGCGGTACGTCGTCAGTTTCCAGTTCGTGGCGGTCGCGTCGCCCACCCGTGGGCGACTCTCGTGCACGACCTTACCCAGCGAGTTGTAGCGGTACTCGGTGATCAGGTTCCGTTCGTTCTTGTACGTCAGGTTCCCGTTCAGGTCGTACCGGTAGGTGCTCCGCAGGCCGTTACTCAGTCCGGCCCCGCTGTCCGTCGCGTTCCCGGCCCGGGCCTGCTGGTGCGTGCTCGCCAGTTTGCCGTCCTCGTTGTACGTGTTCACGGTCGGGAAGCCGTTGGCGTCCACGGTCTTCGTGACGTTCCCGAGGCTGTCGTAGTCCTGCGTGATGGTCGCGGTCGCGCCCTGCGCGTCCGCGGGCAGGGTCGTGCTCGTCACGCGCCCCGCGTAGTCGTAGACGTAATCCGTGCGCGCGCCACTGTTCGGCCCGGCCTGGGTGTTCATGTGCGCCCGCCACGTCGTGACGGGCTTCAGGCTGCCGTCCACGCCGTACTGGTTGTATTCGGTCACCTGATGGGTGCTGCTCAGGCTGCCCAGCGACACCTCGCCGTACTTCGCGGTGGTGCCTGCGTTGTTGTCCGGCTCCCATACGCGCTCGAGCAGGTTGTCCGACGTGTACGTGAACGCCTTGGTGACGATCCCGCGCGCGTCGGTGCTCAGCGTCACGTTTCCGTTGATGTCGTAGTCCGTGTAGATGCTGTTCCCCCGCGCATCGACCATCTGCGTGGGTTTCTGCGCGGCGGTGTAGGCCATGCGGGTGGTGGTGCTGGTAAAGCCGGGGGCGGCGACCGTGTAGTCGGTTTCGTCGCCTCTCCACACCTGTTTGGTCAGGGTCGTGACGTTCCCCGCGCGGTCGTACGTCATGCTGGTCGTGTACCCGGCTGCGTCCGTCACCTTGACGGGCCGGTCGAAGAGGTCGTACTCGGTGGTTTCGCCCGCCAGTGCGGCGCCCTGCGGGAACGTCATGGTGTCCGGCGTGACCGTCCCGCCATACAGCAGACTGGTGACGGTCGTCTGGCGACCGCGCCAGTCGTACCCGTACTCCGTATACGGACGCCGCGCGTCCGTATACGGACTGCCGTTCGTGATCAGCGCCGGGTCGAGTTTCTTCACCAGGCGGCCCAGCGTGTCGTACCGCAGGTATGTGCTGCGGTCTTTCGGGTCCGCGTTCATCGTCAGCGCCTGATTCGTCACCCGGATCGGTCGGTCGTACGCGTCGTACAGCGTATCGACGATCTTATCGCCAACAGACGTGTTGCTCGTGGTGCGGATTTCACGACCCAGGGCGTCCAGGGTGTGCTTGGTGTATCGGAGTGGTTCTCCAGCGCGGCTGACCTGCTCATGGGCAAGCGCGCCAGTCAGGGAGTTGTACTGCATGACAATCGTGCTGCTGTCCGGGTTGACCTGCCTGGCCAGGTTGTCGCGCGTGTCGTACTCAAAGGTCGTGCTGTTCCCGCTGGTCGTCTCACTGGCTTTCCGGCCGTACCCGTCATACGTATACGCGGTGGTGCGCCGCGGCGTGGTGATCGCCCCGTTGGCACCGGCACCCATCTTGAGTTCGATCAGCTGGCCCGTGGCGTTGTACGCGAATGTCGTCAGGTTGCCGGGGTTGCCGGTGAAGCTGAACTTCGGTTCCCCGGACGTGAAGAACTTCGTCAGTGACTTGCTCTCTTCTTTCGCGTCCGTGCTGCCGTTCACCAACGTGCGGCTGTAGGCCCATTCCTGCTGTCCGAAGCCGTTGTACGCCGCGAACTGCTGCAGGTCACGCTGGACGGCCGTCCCGGCCGTCCATTTCCCGCCGGTCCATTTCTCCAGGTTTACCCAGGCTGGATTGCCGAACTCGTCGTAGTACGTCTGGGTGCGCTTGCCAGAATCACGGGCCTGCCCGTCCTGGTACGTCCAGGTCAGGTGCACCTGATCCCCGAAGTTCCGTACGCCCCGCGGGCGGCTCCAGTCGATGTCGCCGGTCACGGTGGGTTGCCAGATCTGCGCGGTCCCGCTGTGGTACTCGTAGTCGGTGTTGACGGTCGGGGTCCCGGCCGCAACCGATTGTGTACGGGTCAGGCGACCGTACTCGTCGACGGTGTTGATGGTCGCACTGGTATTGACGCCATCCACGTTGACGTTTTCCGTCGCGCTGGACGGCGCGGCGAATTTCTGGTTGTAGGAATAGACGCTGTAGTTCGCGCGCGTCACGGGGCGCGTGACTGCGCCGTAGCTAAATGTGGCAGTCTGAGTGGAATCGACGCCGTGGACGACCGTTCCGGACCGGGCCTCCTGAATGGTGTTGGTGACCTGATTGTCACGGTTGTACTCGTACTGGGTCGTGCGTTCGTAACCTGCAGGTGGTGTGGACGCCCAGTTCACGGCCTTGACGTAGACCGTTTCGCGCGTCTTGTTCCCGTGATTGTCGTACACGTTCTGGATCTGCGCGCCACTCGGCAGGTTGATGGCACGAATTCGCCCTGCCGCGTCGTACCAGTACGTGGTCGAGAGCGTCCGGTCAGAGGGAATGACAGAGTTATAATCCCGCTCCCGCTGGTACCGCAGCCAGCCTTCCGGCGTGTACTCGAGGGTCAGTTTCTTATCACCCTGCGTCCGCACCACCTGTTGACCCAGTGCTCCCGCTGTCGTGCTGGTGCCGTACGTGAAGCTGATGTCCGCTTCACCGGGGGTCTTGACGGTACTGACGCGGTTGCTGCCGTCGTACGTGTACGTCGTGTACACCATGCCCAGTTGCGACGTGTCCGACTGGTCCACCGCGCGGGGGCGGCCCATCTGATACAGCAGCACCTGACCGTTCTGTTCGGTGTAGTTCAGGTCGAACCACCGCCCGATCAGGTTGCCGGTCGCGTCGTACGTGCGGTGCACCATGTACGTCACGTAGTACTGCCCGCCGCGCTGCTCGTACGCGTACTCGATGCGCCGTTTCCACGACCCGATCGGATTCGCTTCGTCCTGCACGAGCATGTTCACCGCGTCGAGGCGGTTCAGGGCGTCATTCCACTCGTAGGTGGTGACGCGGCCCCACTCGTCCTTGACTTTGCTCAGGTGCCCGTTGCCGGGCGCCGTGTAGGTGAACTCCGTTTTGGGTGCGGTCGGATCGATGCCTTCGGCATCGTTCCGGTACTTCGCGGTGCGGTACTGCTGGTGCAGCGTCTGCGTGTAATCGGGGTACTCGCCGTCGTTGTAGAAGGTGGTGCGGTTCCCGGCGCGGTCGTACAGGTGCGAGATGAGTCGGCTGTTAGCCAGTTGGAAGGTCACGAGCCACTGTTCGTCGGTCTGCAGGCCGGTCTGGGTCTTGCGGATGTAGAACGCAACGCCGCCCCGGATGCTGGCGTAGCGTTCGTTGATCCAGGTGGGGGCGGCGTCGATCTCGGCGCTGCTGGCGCGGCGGTAGAGGTCGAAGCTACCGTCACCCTGCGCGACGGACCATTCCTGGGGAATGGTGGCGGGGTTCATGGTGGGGCTGAAGCCGGAGAGGCGCATCAGGCCGTTGACCCGGAACCCACCGGTAGTGCTGACGGTGTCGTCGCCGGGTTTGCTGACGTTGTTGCGGTTGATTGACCCGAGGTCGAAGTAGACGTTGCCGGTGGCGGCGTTGACGGCGTCGGCGATGTCGCCGAACTGGGGGGCGGCGAAGGCGGCGAGTTCGGTGGGGATGTTGCTGACGCCGCTGCCGGGCCGGGTGAAGAGTTGCGGGGCGGCCAGAGCAACCACGCCGGGGAGGTGGGTGGTGGTGAGGAAGAGGGTGGCGAGGGTCGCGCCAACCCAGCGGGGTTGGCGCGGCGGACTGGATGATGAGGGTATTCGCATACAGCTCATGGGTCTATCACGTTGAGTTCTGTGCTGTTGCCTCATGTGCGTGCGTCATGTGCGGCAACAGTCTTGTCATGTGTAGGGCAGAATGTGTGGGTTATGCGCCTGCCAGTTCCTGTCGTTGCTTCGGTTCTCACGCTTCTCATTTCATGCGGGGGAAGCGGTCCGCCCCCATCCGTGACACTGGTTACGCCCGTGAATGACGCGGTGGTCAGTGGCACGGCAGCCCTCCAGGCGACGCTGGACGAGGGAGTGACGGGTGAGGTTCGCCTGTACGCCCGCCGCCGCGACGGGCAGGAGGACGGGCAGTTCATCGGGAGTGCCAATAACCGCCCGTACCTGGTGCGGTGGAACACCACGGCCTTCCCGAACGGCAGTGACCTGGAGGTCTATGCCAGGGCCATCGTGGACGGCTCGGAGGGACGCAGTGCGCCGGTGCGGGTCACGATTCAGAATGCCAGCGCGCCGCAACTGCGGTACATGGTGGGGTACAACGTTCCGGCGTCGTTTACGGCGCAGTCACTGACGTCAGGTCCGCGCGGTCTGATCGATCCGTTGAAGGTCCGCGGTCCAGACGCCACGCAGGCCGTGGCGGGCCACGCGAACCGGAAGGTGGGCAGTGTGGGCGCCCAGGCGGCGGGTCAACGGAGTTTCTGGGCGGAATGGGGGTGGACAGCGGTGCCCGGCGCGTACGGGTACCGCGTGTTGATGGCAGACCGGAGCCTAGCGGGACCGTACTCGGTCGTGAAGAGTCCGCTGCCGTCCAATGGGGCGGTGACGGAAAAGCATTCGATGCCGTTGCCGGATGGGGCAGTGGCGGGGAAGGTCTACGGCGTGGTCCGCAGCGTGTCCTCGGCACAGGTGGAGTCCGCGCTGTCGAATGCGGGGACGGCGGTGCTGATGGACGCCCAGCAGGTGGCGAGCCCGGTCGACGGTCAGGTGGTGCAGGATGGCCGGCCGATCCTGACCTGGAATGCACTTCAGGGTGCCAGTGGGTACTTCTACTCGGTGTGTGACCGTCCGTGTACCGATCCGCTGGCCAGGGAAATCTGGGGCAACACCGACAGACAGGGTCAGGCCATTACGCCCATCAGTGAGCTCAGTGCCGTGTACCCGGCGGATCAGGAACCGCTGGTGGCGGGCACCTACTACTGGTGGATCGCGGCGGTGCGTCTCGAGGGTGGCCGCCCAGTCAGTCTGAGTTACAGCGAACTTCGCCGTCTGGTGGTGCCGTGAGGGGCCGCCTGTCAGCGGCGTTGCTGCTTTCGGGTCTGTTGATCGGGTGTGGCGACGATTCGGCACCGCGGTCGGACACCTTTTACCTCACGGCGGCGCTGCCCAGTCCTGCGCTGCCCGGGCAGGAGGTGGTTCTGTACGGTCAATTGCCGTCGGGTGTGCGTGCTGTCACGTTGAAGGGCGGGGATGAGTCGGTCACGCTGCCCGCCGAGAAGCAGCCGGATGGTTTACGCGTCACCCTGCCGGACGATCTGAAGGCGGATACGTGGCAGGTGGCCGTGGCAGACGTCCCTGATCAGGCGGTGACACTGGAGGTGTTGCCGGTTCTGACGGACGTGCGGCTGCAGAACGGTGTGTTGCTGGCGTCGGGGAAGGGGTGGGGGCGTCACCCGGAATCGGCGGTGGTGGAGGTGAACGGTCAGTCGGTGGTTCCGGCCGTGACCGGTTCGACCCTGACGGTGAAACTCCCGGCGACCCAGGATGCATCTGGGGATGAATCGTATGGAGTGTTCACCGTTCGCCTGATTGTCGGCGAGCGTGCCAGTGACGTGGTGATACTCCAGAAGGCTGCCGTGACCGTCCGGGGATCACTGGTTCAGCCGATGACCTCTGCTCAGCGTCAGGGGACGTTCACGACACAATCGGTGGCGGCCAGCCCATCCCGGCGTCTGCTGACTCCGGTCGGAGTGGCCGTGCCGACTGCTGGACTGGTTGATCGGTCAACAGTGCTTGACCGTCAGGTGGTGACCTACACCACTGCGGCCGCAGCGGCCGCCGCACTTGAAAACCTCCGTCGGCAGGGGGTCAAGGTGACGTTCGATCAGGTGATTCAGGTTGGGGATCAGGGAGTTCGTCGAACGGTCGGTTCGTCGAGTGTGCCTGCGTTCAAGCAGTGGTTCTGGCCGAAACTCGGTGTGCAGTCCGCCTGGACAAGGACCCGGGGCGCCGGGGTGACGGTGGCGGTCGTGGATACTGGCGTGTCCCTGGATCACCCGGAGTTCAGGGGGCGTCTGCTCCCCGGCTGGGATTTCGTGGATGGTGATGCCAGTCCTCAGGATCAGAGTGGTCACGGGACGCACGTGGCGGGGTTGATATCGGCCAGTGGTCAGGTGACGGGCGCGGCTCCCGAGGCGAGGCTGCTGCCGGTCCGGGTGATCGGGCCGGGCGGCGGGACAGTCAGTGACCTGGTGCGGGGTCTGCTGTGGGCAGCCGACCTGGATCTGGAGCGCCCCAACCCCAACCCTGCTCAGGTGATCAACCTCTCGCTCGGGACCCCGGAATACAGCGCGCTGCTCGTGGAGGCCATCCAGCGCGTACTGGAGGCTGGCGTGATCGTGATCGCGGCGACGGGAAACGACGGTGGTCAGCCGTACTCCCCGGCGAACATTCCTGGCGTTGTTGCGGTGACCAGTGTCAATGGACCGGTCACCACCTACCAGCCGGGGTATGCCAATCGCGGCCCAGGCACGCGAATTGCTGCGTACGGTGGGGACATGAGTGCTGACCAGGACCGAGATGGTCAGCCGGACGGCATTATCTCGACTGACATAGATCCGGCTGGTCAACCCTCGTACGCTCTGCGCAACGGCACGAGTATGGCCGCACCCCAGGTGTCAGGTGTGGCGGCCCTGCTCCTGGCAGATGGTGTTCCTCCCCAGGCTGTGAAGCGTCTGCTGGAAGGCCAGGCGACGGATCTGGGCGTCGAGGGGATGGACCCGCACACCGGGTGGGGACTGCTGAACGCGCAGGCGGTCAGTGCCGACACGGGCGTGTATGTGCAAGCCAGGACCGCCGCTGGTCAGATCATCACGACGGTCAGGGCGACCGGTGGGACGTTTGAACTCCACAGTCTCCCACCGGCACAGCCCATCACGCTCGTGGCGGGAACTGACCGCAACAACAATGGTGTTCTCGGGGAAGCGGGGGAGCTGCTCAGTGCGCTGACCACGTTGACCCCGTCTCAGGTGACCAGCGCCCTCCGTGTGCCGCTGGAACCGGCTGATGGAAGGACCACCTTCGTTCTCTCTCATTGAAAGGCTGAATATATGTTGATCTCGATGAACTGGACGCGCGTCGTGGCGCTGTCTACCCTGCTGGCCCTGTCTACTCCCGCTGTGGGGTCCGCTGCTCAGATTCCGGTCACGGTTCTCAAGGCCGGTGATACTTACGTCATTCAATCGACCGAGCAGATTCGCTACCAGACTGATCCTTTGACGAGAAGATTGATCCTGCTGGACGCGGTCCTTGCAAGTGGGGCCAGTCTGCCGGAGGGACTCGTCTGGACCAGGGAACAGGGGACGGTGCAGTTCGTCATCCCGGATGGGACGACCTTCGCCCTGAGTCCCGATGGGCGCAGTCTGTTGCTGACCCCACCGAGTCAGAGGACGGTCGCTCCGATCAACGTGGACGAGCGAACACCGATTATCTACCCACTCAGTTATGCCGAGCCGAATATGACGGCGGGACTGCTCCAGAGCATTTACCCTGGCACCCGGGTTGTGGTGGACAGCCGGCAGCGGAGCCTGATTGTCATTGCCAATCCAGCGGACAGGAACGTCATCCTGGCTGTGCTGAAACAACTGGATGCAAGTCGTCCGCAGGTGCAGTTTGAAGCGGAGATTCTGGAAGTCAACCGGGACACGACCGACAGCCTCGGTTTGCAGTACGACAGTATTTTTACTTTCAAATTGAATGAGGGTGAAGGTATGTCACTCAAGAAGATCGGCACGATCGGTCGTAATCCGCTGAGTCTGAGCGTGAGTTTGAACATGCTCAAGACGAGCGGCGCCGCGCGTGTCCTTGCGCGACCCCGCATCACCACGATTGATGGACTCGAAGCGCGGATCAATTCGACCCAGACCACGCCTGTGGTGACGTCGAATTCCAGTGGTGGTACCAGCGTGCAGAGCATCACGACCGGGATCACCTTGAGAATGTCTCCGAAGGTCGCACCGGACGGCACGGTCGAGACCAACCTGACCATCAGTGTGAGTGTGCCGACGGGCACCACCAGTCAGGGTGTGCCGCAGTTCAGCACTCGTGAAGCCTCCACGACAGTGAGAGTCGGAAACGGCGAACCGATTGCGATCGGTGGTCTGATGGAAGATCGTACGGTGTCGGCCGATCAGAAAATTCCGTTACTGGGCGATATTCCCTTACTTGGCAAGCTGTTCACGACGACCCGTACGGATACGCGCCGCAGTGATCTGATCATCGTGGTCACGCCGCGCCTGGTACTCAGCCCCAACGAGCCCTTGCCCATGCTCGCTCCGACCGCTGAACCTGCAACCCCCTGATTCGGTCTGTCACGGAACCTCTATACTTGAACTCAGTTCAATTTCCGAGTTCTCTCCCTGGAGGTTTCACGCATGACCCAAGCTGCCACCCTGCCCGCTTTCGCCGTCGCCGCCGTCAAAAAGGCCCTGCACGACATTCCCATGAACGCCACCGTCGGCGTGCAGATCACGGACGTGGGCGTGGGCTGGGCGACCGGGGAGGCGCCGGATACCGCGCCGTTCCGCAACCACCTGGGGACCATTCACGCGGGCGTGCAGTTCCTGCTGGCCGAAGCCGTGAGTGGCGCGGCGTTCGCGGGGGCGTTCGCGGCGCAGCTGGTGGGCGCGGTGCCGCTGATCGAGAAGCTGGAGACGCATTACGTGAACCGCGCCGTGGGTGACCTGACCGCGCGGGCCGAGGCGGCGGACCCGGCGCAGATTGCGGCGGCCCACGCGGAGTTCGCGGCGGACGGCCGCGCACGACTGATCATCAACGTGACCGTGCAGGACGGCGAAGGGAAGGACGTGATGCGCGCCGTCGCCCACTGGTACCTCCGTGCCCGCCCCCAGGCGAAGTGATCGGGTGAGTGGAAAGTAGGAAGTGGGGAGTGGATCGGAGGCCAGCCACGGTCCACTCCCTACTTCCCACTGCCCACTCCCCGCGCGGAGCGCCAGTGCTCTACCCTGCTCGCATGACTGTGTTGCTGCTGGATCACGTGGCGATCGCGACTCCTGATCTGGAGGCGGGTTCCGCGCCGTACGTGGCGCTGGGCCTGCACCCGGAGGGGCCGGATGAGGTGGTGGAGGGTCAGGGTGTGCGCGTCCGGGCGTTCCAGGTGGGGGAGACCCTGATCGAGTTGCTGATGCCCACGCGGGAGGACAGTCCGATCGCGGGGTTCCTGGCGCGCAAGGGGCCGGGGCTGCATCACACGGCGTACCGCGTGGCGGACCTGGACGCCGAGATGGCGCGCTTACGGGCGGAGGGCGCGCGGTTCCTGAGTGACTCGCCTGCGCCGGGTCGGGCGAGGTCGCGCGTGGCGTTCCTGCACCCGAAGTGGGGCGAGGGGACCCTGATCGAACTGGTCGAGCACGCGCCGGGCGGGCACGCTTGAGCGTCCGCCGGGCGAGGCCACTGTGGTGGGTGCCGTCCCTGGCGATCATGGGGGTGATCTGGTGGCTGAGCAGCGCGCCGCAGACGCCGGGTCCGTCCCTGGAGCACCCGAAGGACTGGATCGCGCATTTCGTGGCGTACCTGTCGCTGGCGCTGTGTCTGGGCCGCGCGACGAGGCGGCGGGGGCTGGCACTGGTGCTCGCGGCGTGGTTCGGCGCGCTGGACGAGGTGCACCAGTCGTTCGTCCCGCCGCGTGAGGCGGGGGTGCAGGACTGGCTGTTCGACGTGGCGGGCGCGTATCTGGGCGTGCGGCTCGCGGTGCGCAGGTCCGCCGCGCGGGCGCCTGAGGCGCAGGGTGTGGTTCATCCGGCCTGAACCTCGCGTCGGGCGTCGCAGTTCTGTCAGACGCTCTCGGGTAGGCTCGCGGGCATGACCGCACCGACCCTCCCGCCCGCGCAGGCCACGCACGTGGCGGCGCTGCACGCGGCCCTCACGCAACTGGACGGGGTGATCCTCGGGAAGGGTCCGCAGATCCGGCTGGCCGTCGCGTGCCTGCTGGCGCGCGGGCACCTGCTCATCGAGGACCAGCCGGGCGTGGGCAAGACCACGCTGGCGCAGGCCCTGGCGCGCACCTGCGGCCTGCACTTCCGCCGCGTGCAGTTCACGGCGGACCTGCTGCCCGCCGACCTGACCGGCGTGAGCGTCTGGGACGCGCCCAGCAGCGCGTTCCGCTTCGTGGAGGGGCCGGTGTTCAGCGAGCTGCTCCTCGCGGACGAGATCAACCGCGCCACGCCCCGCACGCAGGGCGCGCTGCTGGAAGCCATGGAGGAACGGCAGGTCTCCGAGGGGGGCGTGACCCGGCCCCTCCCGGAGCCGTTCTTCGTGATCGCCACGCAGAACCCGGCGGCGTTCGTGGGCACCAGCCCGCTGCCCGAAGCGCAACTGGACCGCTTCCTGATGACCGTCACGCTGGGCTACCCGGACGTCCGCGCCGAACGGCAACTGCTGGAAACCGGGGGGCGCAGCCTGTCGGTGCGGGACCTGCCGGCCGTGCTGAACGCCGGGACGCTGATCGCCATGCAGGCCGAGGTGGACGCCGTGCACGCGGCGGGCCCGCTGCTGGATTACCTGCAGCTGCTGGCCCGCGCGACCCGTGACCACCCGGCGCTGAGTGCCGGGCTCAGTCCGCGTGGACTGCTGGCGCTGCTGGCGGGCGCGCGGGCGTGGGCGTACCTGCACGGGCGCGCGATGGTCCTGCCCGAGGACGTCCAGGCGGTGTTCGGACCGCTGGTCGGGCACCGCCTGACCGTGCGCGCCGGGGCGGACGTGCGCGACGTGACCGCGCGCCTGCTGCGCGACACCCCGATCCCCTGATGACCGGACCGGAGCAGCGGACCGGGGCGGGGCCCCTGCGCGCGTGGCCGACGGGCTTCGGCGCGGCGTTCCTGGCGGTGATCGTCCTGACGCTGATCGGCTGCGTGAACTACGCCCTGAGCCTCGGGTACGGCCTGACGTTCCTGCTGGGCGGCGTGTGGGTGCTCGCGGCGGGGCAGGCGCTGCGCGCGGCGCGGGACCTGACGGTCGGGGTGCAGGCGCGCGGCCCGGTGCCCGCCGGGTCGGTCCTGCCCGTGCGGGTGGCGGCGCAGGGGGGGCGCGGCGGCGTGCTGCGGGCCTCCCTGCACGCGTCCGGCGCGCAGGTGCAGGGCAGCGTCACGCTGGAGGAGGCTGCGGGGACCCTCGGCCTGCTGCTCCCGACCGCGGCGCGCGGCCCGCTGGACGTGCGCGTCACGCTGCGCGCCCTGGACCGCCTGGGCCTGTGGCAGGTGCGCCTGCCCGACCCGGAACCGCTGACGGTCCTGATTCACCCCCTTCCGGAAGTCGGCGCGCCGCCCCCGCCCGTCCGCAGCGTGCCGGGCAGTGGCGAGGGCGTGGGCCGCGCGAAGGGCGACGAGGAGTTCGCGGGCCTGCGCCCCTACCAGACCGGAGACTCGCCCCGGCAGGTGTCGTGGCGGCACGTCGCGCGGACCGGGCAGCTCCTGACCCGCGAGACGGACGCCGCGCAGGGCAGCGCCCGGCGCCTGGACTGGCAGGACGCCCCCGGCGACCCGGACGCCCGCGCCGCGCGACTGGCCGCCTGGGTGGACGCCCTGCACGCCCGCGCGGACGCGTACGCCCTGCACCTCCCCGGCGAGGTCATTCCGCCCGGCAGCGGCGAGGGGCACCGGCAGGCGGCCCTGAGCGCCCTGGCCCTCGCGGAGGTCACGCCGCCGGTCACGGCCACGCGGGTCACGCCGCCCGATCCGCTGCCCGGCGCGGCCCTGACGTGGACCCTGCTGGCCCTGGCGGTCACCCTCGCACCGGGGGCGCTGCGCCAGCCGTGGTGGCTGACGGCGCTGATCGCCGCGCTGCTGGGCCACTCGCTGCTGCGCGCCCGCCGCGAGGGCATCCGGCCCCTGCCGACCTGGCTGCTGGCGCTGCTGGCCGTCGCGGGCGGCGCGGCGCTGAACGCCACGTACGGCACGCTGCTGGGCCGCGACGCAGGCACCGCGTTCCTGGCGATGCTGGCCGCCCTGAAAACCGCCGAGAGTCACGCGCGGCGCGACCAGGCGGTCCTGACCCTGCTGGGCCTGTTCGTGACGAGCACCGGCTTCTTCTTCAGCCAGGGACCACTGACCGCCCTGTACGCCGTCCTGAGCGCCGCGATCCTCCTGACCGCCGCCACCACCCGCCTGGGGGGCGTGCCGCCCCTGACCCGCGCCGCACTGGGGCAGCGACTGACCCGCACCGCGCGCCTGTTCGCCCTGACGACCCCGCTGACGCTGGCGCTGTTCGTGCTCGTGCCGCGACCCGACGGTCCGCTGTGGCAGCTGCCCGTGCAGGACCGCAGCATGACGGGCCTGGGCAGCGAACTGAGCGCCGGGTCCGTCACGAACCTCGCGCGGAACCCGGCGGTGGCGTTCCGCGCGGACTTCCAGGGAGCCGTGCCCGCCCCGGCGGACCGCTACTGGCGCGGCCCGGTCATGGAGGCGTTCGACGGCGTGAAGTGGCAGCAGGTGCGCGGCAGCCTCACCCCGCCCAGCATCGAGGCGACCGGCGCGGCCCTCACGTACGACCTCACGCTGGAACCCAGCGGCACGCCGTGGCTGCTGGCGCTGGAAACGGTCGTGCGCGTCCCGCAGGGGGCGTTCATCACCAGCGGCCTGCAGGCGTTCACGCCCCGCCCTGTCGCCACGCGCCGCCGCGTGACCCTGGTCAGCCAGAGCGCGCTGGTGGGCCGCCAGGAGAACGAGGACCGCCTGCAGTTCACCACGCTGCTCCCGCGTGGGCAGAATCCCCGCACGCTGGCCCTGGCGCAGCCCTGGCAGGCCCTGCCGCCCGCCGAGCGCGTGCAGGCCGCCCTGGACCACCTGCGCGCAGGGGGCTTCACGTACACCCTGAGCCCCCCGCTGCTGCCAGAGCAGGACCGCACCGACGCGTTCCTGTTCGGCAGCCGCCAGGGTTTCTGCGAACACTACGCCAGCGCCTTCGCCGTCCTGATGCGCGCCGCAGGACTGAGTGCGCGCGTCGTCACCGGGTACCTGGGCGGCGAACTGAACCCCGACGGGAACTACCTGATCGTCCGCCAGCAGGACGCCCACGCCTGGACCGAGGTCTGGCTGCCCGGCCAGGGCTGGGTGCGCGTGGACCCGACTGCCGTGATCGCCCCCGCCCGCCTGAACGCCGACCTGCGCACCGCGCTGACGCAACCTGCCGCGAGCGCCGCGCTGCCCCGGACCGGCCTGGACCGCCTGCGCCTGCGCCTGGACGCGTGGCAGAACCGCTGGAACACCGTCGTCGTCGAGTACGACGGCCAGCGGCAGACGGCCCTTCTGACCCGCCTGGGCATCACGGGCGGCGAGGGGGTCCTGTGGTGGCTGCTGCTGCCCGCACTGGCCCTGACCCTGCTGCCCGCCTACGCCTGGACGCGCCGCGCCGCCCGGCCTGCCGACCCCGCCCAGCGCCTCTGGACAGAGCTGCTCCGCGCCGTCGGCGCCCCGCAGCACCCCGGCGAGACGCCCGGCGCGTACGCGCAGCGGCAGACCGCCGCACACCCCCACCTGCAGGGCGCACTGGACGCCGCGACCCGTGCGTACCAGCAGGCCCGCTACGCGCCCGGTCCGCCCGACGCCGCCCTGCGCGACCTGCGCGCCGCCGCGCGGCAGATCAGGGGCATGCGTCACCGCGCGCGCCGCTGAGCTCGCGTAGCATGCGGTCGTGAACGTCCTGAAAGTCCTCCTGTCAGCCATCACCGGGCTGTCGGCCGCGCTGATCGCGTACAGCGCCTTCTACGTGCGCGGCGACCTGGGCGGCGTCATGAGCTACCTGCGGGCGCGCGGCGCGCTGCGTCGCCTGCGCGAGACCGGCACGCCCGAACAGATCAGCGCCGCGCAGGCGCAACTGCACGCGCTGGGGCAGCAGGTGGGCGACCCGACCTTCGCGGGCCAGTTGATCCCGCTGGCCCTGCTGATCGGTACGCTCGTCGCCGCACTGGTCTGGTGGGCCTTCACGCGCCGCCAGCAGCACGCACCCCGCCTGGACATCCAGGAACGCATGGTCTACCGCCTCGCGCACCGCCTGGGCGGCCGCTTCACGCTGGACGACCTCAGCGCCCGCAGCCCCCTGACCGACGAGCAGGCCCGCGCCGTCACCGCCCGCCTGCTCGACCTGGGCCGCCTGACCCGCGACGGCGACACGTACCGGCTGAACTGACATGGACGACCCCGCCACCTTATCGGCCCTGCTGAGCCGCGTGAACCACGACCCCCAGGAGGGCCTCCAGGCGGCCCTGGACGCCGTGGACGGCCAGCCGCACCCGCGCGTCGCGGCGATCGCCGCGCACCTGAGCGCCACCAAACGCGACCTCTGGACCCGCATCGCCCAAGCGACCGGCACGGCCGCGCCCCCCGACGACGCGGGCCTGCACACCCTGCTGCACTGGGAGGAAGCCGCTGCCGCCGCCCTGAGCACCGCGCAACTGGACGTGACCGTGCCGCCCACCGATCCCGGCACCGCCGGGGGGAACCCCCCATGACCGTCGCCGCGCTGCTGCGCCTGAACGCCGCCCTGACCACGGGCCGCGCCGCGCAGATCCGCCGACTGGGCCAGCAGCCGCGCATCGCCTGACATGCCCCGCGAACGCCCCTTCCTGACCGACCCCGCCCCGGCGGGCACCGGCGGCAGCGGCGCCGTCCCGGACGCACTGTTCGACCTGGCCGTCAACCGCGCCGCCGCCGCCCTGCGCGGCCTGCGCCCCGCCCGGCCCGAGTCAGCCCTGGCCGCGTGGCACGCCCGCACCCGCTTCGCCCGCCGCGTGCCACTGACTGCTGTCCAGGCCGCCCTGGCCGGGCAACCACACGGCGGCGAATGGCACTGGGCGGGCGGCCCCGCCGGGAGCTGGCAGCCGGGCCGCGCCCCATTCCCCTGATACGGACTCCGGTGGAATGTCTCCTACCGCCGTTCCATCCGAGCGGACTCGGAGAGCCGCGCAGCAGAGCGAGCAGGAGAGAAACGGGTTCCGGATGATACGGGATCAAATTGACTTGCTTGCAACGCGATCGCGTTCCGTGTCCCCACTCCCCTGGTGGGAGAGGGAGGGAGGAGCGAAGCGACGGAAGGGTGAGGGGGCCACCGGGCGACTCCGCAAGATGTGGAACCACTTGAATCCCGTATGAGCTGAAGGACTCGCGTTACTGGATGGAGGCGCGGGCGGCCACCTCGACCGCGCGCGTGAGTTCCTCCTGCGGCAGGTACGGCACTGGCTTCGGTTCCGCCAGCGCCACCTCCGCGTTCGCGGGCAGGTGCAGGAACCCGCACGGCACGTCCTCGCGGCCCGCCGCGTGCAGGGCGTGCAGGGCGTGGAACATCACCGTGTTGCACACGAACGTCCCCGCCGTGTCGCTGATCCCGCCTGGAATGCCCGCGTCCCGCCACGCGCGCAGCGTGGCCCGCAGCGGCAGGGTGCTCAGGTACGCCGCCGGGGCGTCCGGGATCACCGGCACGTCGTGGTACTGACGCCCGGCGTTGTCCGGGATGCGGTAGTCCATGACGTTCACCGCGACCCGCTCCAGCGTCACCTGCGGCCGCCCGCTCGCCAGTCCGGTCAGCAGGACCGCGTCCGGCGTCAGCCAGTCCAGCAGGGCGTCCAGCCGCTCACGCGCTGCGCCCGGTTCCACGGGCAGCAGCGCGCCCTCGATCACGTACCCGCCCAGCGTGCGGCCGTGCAGGGCCTGCGCCGCCAGGAAACTGGGGTTCACGTGATGCGTGTGGAAAGGCTCGAAGCCGGTCAGCAGCAGGGTGGGCATCAACGGCAGCGTACCGCGCCGCCTACCCTGTACGCTGCGGGTATGCGCCGCCTTGTCCTGACCGCCCTGCTGGCCCTCACCCCATCCGCTCTGGCCGCCACGCAGTACGCCGTGCTGAAGGCCGTGACCGTGCAGGGCAGCGTCGCTACCCTGACCCTGGACTACGTGGACGTGTACAACGACACCGACGCGGACGCCCGCCGGGTCGTCGCGCTGGGGGATTACCCGAACGCCCAGGCGT
Source organism: Deinococcus sp. JMULE3 (assembly GCF_013337115.1). Classification (NCBI taxonomy): domain Bacteria; kingdom Thermotogati; phylum Deinococcota; class Deinococci; order Deinococcales; family Deinococcaceae; genus Deinococcus; species Deinococcus sp. JMULE3. Next base: position 198,053 of record NZ_SGWE01000004.1, on the reverse strand, counting down.
ACTTCGACGCGAACCCCAGTGGCCTGTACCTCCGGAACGTCAACCCGAAGCTGCGTACCCTGAAGACCGACGCGAGGACCACCTTCGACCTGTCCTGCCTGAACCGCCCGGGCGGCGTGATGACCGTCCCGCTCGTGACCTTCGTGTCCGCCTGGAAGGGGTACCACCCGCAGGGCTGCTGGCCGTTCAGCGAGAAGGTCGTCGCGCTGCAGCTGAGCGGCAGTCGCGTGCTGAAGGTCGAGCAGGTGTACTTCCCCTGACGCCGCGTCACCTGAAACGAACGCCGCAGTCTGCGCGGCGGGCGGCGCCTATGCTGCGGCGGTATGCCTGAACTGCCGGAAGTGGAAACCACCCGCCGCAAGATCGAGCCGCTGCTGCTGGGCCGCACGATCCTGGAGGTGCAGCACGACGCGCCCCACAAGTACCGCGACACGCACCTCGCCGCCGGGCGCCGCGTGACCGGCCTGTCCCGCCGCGGGAAGTACCTGATGCTGCACCTCGCCGCCGCTGACGCCGCCCACAATGACCCGGACCGCCCGCATGACCTGGAATTCATCGTGCACCTCGGCATGACCGGCGGCTTCCGGCTGGAGGGCGGCAAGCACACCCGCGTGACCCTGCGCACCGACGCGGGTGACCTGTACTTCGACGACCCGCGCCGCTTCGGGAAGATGGCCGTCGTGCGGCCCGGCGCGTACGCTGGTATGCCCACCCTGGCCGCCATGGGCCCCGAACCCCTCTCGGACGACTTCCGCGAGGAGGACTTCGCCGCGCTGGCCGCGCAGGCGGGTGCCGTGAAACCCTGGCTGCTGTCCCAGAAGCCCGTCAGCGGCGTGGGGAACATCTACGCCGACGAGAGCCTCTGGATGGCCGGGCTGCACCCCACCCAGACCCGTCTGACCCGCGAGGAAGCCGGGCGGCTGTACCAGGCGGTCCGCGACGTGATGGGCCGCGCCGTCGAGGCGGGCGGCAGCAGCCTCGGGAAGGGGGAAGGCAACTACCGCCAGCACGACGGCCTGTCCGGCCTGTTCCAGCACGCGCACAACGTGTACGGCAAGGGCGGCGAACCCTGCCCGCGCTGCGGCACGCCCATCGAGAAGAGCGTCGTCGCTCAGCGCGGCACGCACCACTGTCCGCAATGCCAGCCCCTGCGCCGGGAGACCGAATGACCGACCTGACCGGACTGCGCCTGTCGTACACCCGCGCCGAACTGCGCCGCGCCGACCTGAACCCCGACCCCCTGGCCCAGTTCCAGGGCTGGCTGCAGGAGGCCATCGGGGCGGACCTGCGCGAACCGTACGCCCTGAGTCTCGCCACCGCCGACGCGAGCGGGCGGCCCAGCGTGCGGACCGTGCTGCTGCGCGGCGCGACCCCGGCGGGCCTGACGTTCTACACCAACTACGACTCGCACAAGGGCCGCGACCTGAACGCCAACCCGCAGGCGGAACTGCTGTTCCACTGGCCGGAACTGGAACGGCAGGTGCGCGCCTCCGGCCCGGTGACCCGCATCCCGGACGAGGAAAGCGACGCGTACTTCCACGCCCGACCGCGCGAATCGCAGCTGGCCGCGCACGCCAGCGACCCGCAGAGTGCGCCCATAGCGGGCCGCGAGGCGCTGGAGGCGAAGTTCGCCGCGCTGCATGGCCGCTACCCCGACGGCACCGAGGTGCCCCGCCCGGCCTTCTGGGGGGGCTTCCGCGTGCAGGTGCACGGGTGGGAGTTCTGGCAGGGCCGCGCCAACCGCATGCACGACCGCTTCACGTACACCCGCAGCGGCGAGGAGTGGCAGATTCAGCGGTTGATGCCCTGAGGGTCCGTGCTCGCGGCGCCGGGCCGGTTCAGCCTCCACCGAAGCTCAGGTCCGCGTGGCCCTCGCCCAGCAGCGCGCGACGTTCCTCGGGTGTCAGGGCGACCAGCACGCGGCGCAGGACCATGTCCACGGCCTGCTCGGCGCTCTCGTCCAGCGTCAGGCCGTCCAGCATCGGCACCTCGTACTGGTGGGCCAGCGCCTCCAGTTCGTCCTGCATGGCGCGGATCTCGCGGAAGTACCCCATGTAGCGGTGCAGGGGGCGGCTGGCGGCGGTTTCCGTGTCGCGGCTCTCGAAGTGGCGGCGGTGCTCGTCCGCGTCGGGCAGCGTGACCAGCAGCGGCACCACGATCGCGCCCGCGTAGGAGTCCGCGCGGATGTACCCGGGGACCAGATGCACGCCCTCCAGGACCAGGCTGCTGCCCTCCTGCACGCTGCGCTGCACGACGGCACTCAGGCCGACGCTGACCTGCTGCACCTGATCCCGGAAGCCCGCGATCAGCGCGGCGCGGTCCGGATGCTCGGGGCGCGGCGCGCCGGGCGGCAGCAGGGCCTCCCAGGCGCTGAAGGTACTGGCGTGCAGGGTGGGCAGCAGCGCGGGGGAGACCATGGCGCGCATGACTTCCCGGATGGAATCGGTGCTGACGACCCGCGCGATGCCCAGGCGGTAGGCGATCTCGGCGGCCAGGAAGCTCTTGCCGGTGCCGCTCACGCCGCCCAGCAGCACGATCACCGGGCGCGGCGGGCGGCGGATCACGCGCAGCAGCCGGTACCGCGCACTGACGTCCGGGCCGACCTCGTCGCGCAGCAGCGCCTCGACCTTCTGCCGGATCTCGTGGCGGGGAATCACGCGGTCGTCGCGGCCCCGCAGGTCCCGCTGGGTCACGCGGGCCACCTTGCGTGCCACGTCCGGCGTGACGCCCGCCGCGAGCATGCTCTGCACCAGGATGCCCTTGCTGAACGGGCTGGGCACGCTGGCCCCGTCACCGATCACGCCCAGCTTCCCGCGGTTGTGCCGCAGGTAGCGGTACGTGAGGCGCAGGTGCTCGCCGTAGCGTTCGGCCAGCGCCGCCTCGGTCAGGTTGTCGATCTCCTCGGCACTCAGGCTGGTCACGCCCCGCTGCCGCAGGCGGACGTCCACGACGCTGGCGGTCGCGTAGGCGTCCTTGCCGGACAGCCCGGCGTCCTCCAGCGTGCGGGCCAGCACGCCCCGGCTGAACGGCAGGTCGCCCTTCTTGGCGGTCACGAAGATGTCCTGGAAGGCCGGGGTCTGCGCCTGCGCGGCCTGCGCGACCTCGTCCCCGGCGACGTCGCGGGTCACCTCGACCATCAGCGCCTTGAGTTCCGCCGGGCTGACCACCGTGCGGCGCGCCAGGCGCAGCTGCTGCTCCACGCGGCGGGACACGGCGGACGCCACGGGCGCGCTCGCCCCGGCGTTCACCAGGGACTCGACCAGCAGGCCGCGACTGAACGGGAAGGTGGTCCGGGCGGTGCCCACCCGCAGTTCCGGGTGCGTCATACGGACTCCGATTGAATGGGCTGCAAAGGCCATTCAATCCGAGCGGATGCGACTCGTAGAGCTGCCCCGCAGAGGAGGAGTAAAACGGGTTCCGGACGTGGAGTCGGCAATCCGGTGAAGTTCCGGATTGTTGGCGAAACAAACGGAATCCGTATCATGCCCGCACCGGCCGCAGGGGGGAGCGAATCATCAGGACAGTGTAGGGCCTGCGGTCAGGGAAGGCGTGAACGGCGCGCACGCGGCCCTCAGCGCACGTCGCGCTTCACCGCGCCTTCGAGCAGCAGGTTCAGCGCCATGCGCATCTCGTCACGCAGCGGGCGCTCGGTGCCGTACGCGCTCCAGCGCAGCGCGACCATCAGGTACGTGTCGGCAATCAGGTTGCTGATGCGCTGCAGCGACAGGTCGGTGCGCATCAGGCCCGCCTGGTGCATGGGCCGCAGGATCAGTTCGATGACCTTGCTCAGCGGCAGCGCCTGGTACGCGGTGCGGGCCCGTTCGGGGTTGGGGTTCATGACCTCGTACGCCAGGGGGGGGAACAGGTCGCGTTCGCGGGTGTTCTCGTCGGCGAGGTGATCCCAGATCTCGTACAGGACCGTCAGGGGTGCGGCGCCGTCGTGCAGGCGGGCCTCGGCGTGGTCGCGCAGCCGGTTCATGACCTCGCTGCCGTAATCCAGCAGCACCGCTTCCTTGTAGGGGTAGTAGTTGAAGAACGTCCCGCGCGACACGTTGCTGGCCCTGGCGATGTCGGTCGCGGTGGTCGTCTGGAACCCGCCGCGTTTGAACAGGTCAATGGCGACGTTGTAGATGCGGGCGCGGCGGCGCTCCTTCTGGCGTTCGCGCAGCGAGGTTGAATCCATGATTCCCCAGGGTATAGCGCTTTCGGTACAATATTGCACCCCGTCCAACGGGGTTGTCTGCCTGACACCCCCCTGACCCGCCCGTGGCCGTGCGGTACGCTGACCCTCATGAGCGTGATCCTGGGCATCGATATCGGCGGGAGCGGCATCAAGGGCGCGCCCGTGGACACCCGCACCGGTCAACTGACCGCCGAACGCCGGCGCATTCCCACGCCCGAAGGCGCCGCGCCAGACGACGTGAAACGTGTCGTGCAGCAGCTCGTCGAGCACTTCGGGCTGCCGGGACCGGTCGGCGTGACCTTCCCCGGCATCGTGCAGCGCGGCCACACCCTGTCCGCCGCGAACGTCCACCCGGACTGGGTGGGCCTGAATGCCGACGCGCTGTTCACCGACGCCACCGGGCACGACGTCCACCTGATCAACGACGCCGACGCCGCCGGACTCGCCGAGGCCCGCTTCGGCGCCGGGCAGGGCGAGGACGGCACCGTGCTCGTCCTGACCTTCGGGACCGGCATCGGCAGCGCCCTGATCCACCGGGGCGTGCTGATCCCCAACACCGAACTGGGTCACCTGTGGCTGCGCGACAAGCACGCCGAGACCTGGGCGTCCGACCGCGCCCGCGAACGCGACGATCTGAACTGGAAACAGTGGAGCAAACGCGCCTGCACGTACCTGCAGCACCTGGAACTGCTGTTCAGCCCGGACCTGTTCATCATCGGCGGCGGGATCAGCAAGAAAGCCGAGAAGTGGCAGGGGCACCTGAAGCTGGACCGCAGCCGCGTCGTGCCCGCCAGATTGCTGAACGAGGCCGGGATCATCGGCGCCGCCATGATGGCCGCCGGAACGGTCCCCGACCCGACCGCGCCAGCCGAACGGACCACGCCAGCCGAACCGACCACCCCCGCGCCCCGCAAGTCCCCCGCCCGCCGGGCACCCCGCAAGGCGGGCAGCTGACCGGACCGGGAACCTCCGCGCGCCTTCCCCCGTACCGGCCCTCATGGGATTCCTGAAGAAGATGATGGCCGCCATCGGAGTGGGCGGCGCGCGAGTCGACGCCCAGGTCCACAACCCCGCCGTGCGCATCGGCGACAGCGTCACCGGCGTGCTGGTCGTGCAGGGCGGGAACCTCGACCAGCGCATCGAACGCGTGAACCTAGGCCTCGCCACCCGCTATAAAAGCGACGACAGCTACGTCTCGCACCAGCTGAGCAAATTCCAGGTGATCCCCACCTTCGAGTTGCGCGCCGGGGAACGCCGCGAATTCCCGTTCAGCATCCCCGTCGAGGCAGGCACGCCCCTGTCGCTGCCCGGCACGCAGCTGTGGCTCGCGACCGACATGGACATCGCGGGCGCCGTGGACCCCGGCGACCAGGACCACCTCCAGATCCTCCCCAGCCGCGAGATGGAGGTGCTGTTCCAGGGCGCCCAGCGCCTGGGCTTCCAGCTCAGCGGCAGCGAGATCGAGTACCACCACGGCCGCATCGTGCAGGAGATCAGCTTCCGCCCCCCGCACGGCCAGTACCGCATCGCCGAGATCGAGATGATGCTCTTCCCGCAGGGCAGCGGCCTGGACGTCATCCTGGAAGTGGACCGCCGCGCCACGGGCGTCGCCAGCCTGTTCACCAGCGAATTCGAACAGCGCGGCCGCTGGCACCTGAGCGCCGCCACGATCAGCGCCGGACCGGACGCCGTCGCCCGCGAACTCGAAGCCCGCATCCGCGCATTGCTGTAACCAGATAGTGCGGACACTGTTCGGGCGCCAGGGGGGACGAGCATGGAAAACGTCTGCTGTAACGCCATTCCTGCTCACCCCCTCCCAGCCTCCCCCCTCAAGGGGGAGGGGTCAACACTGCGTGTTCATCGCTGGTCTGCCCTGAAGACCTGTTGCGCAGTAGTTGAAGGATCAGTGGGGAGCCGATTCGCGGCTCCCCACTGATCTGTCCCTACGCTCAGGGCGTGCAGAGGTGGTGGCGGCGTTGCCAACGGAGATTGACGAGTCCGGCGACACACCCCCACATCACGCCGTGCTGTGAGGTCCGATTCCTGAAAAACTCCTTGCAGACGCGAAATTTCTTGATGCGGCCGATGGCATTCTCAGCGCTGATCCGCACCTTGGAGATCAGCCGATTCAGCTCACGTTGCTCCTTGCTCAACTCGCCGTTCTTCGGTCGTTTGGCGGGCACGATGGTTTCCCAGTCCGGATAGACCTTCTCCATTCCGGTATAGCCCCGGTCTCCCCACACCCGGACGTGCCTGGGCAGTCGGTTCATCAGTCGGGAACGTCGCAGCACCTTCATGTCGTGGGTGCGACCGCTGGCGGTCGCACTGAGGTGCACGATCTGTCCTTCGGGCGTCACCGCCACCTGGGTTTTCAGGGTATGGGTCCTTTTCTTGACGCTGTAAAAGCGCTTCTTGTCCTTGGGCCGCCCGACCGCCTTCTTGCCGGGGTTCTCCCCCTTCTTCACTTTCGGCTGCCCGCGAGGTTGCTCAGTCCCATCCACGATCACGTCGGTCAGTTCGGGGAAGATCTCCAGAAACTCCTCTAGAGAGCGTATTTTCCTCGGGTTCCTGCTCGCCCCTCCAGGAGCCTCATCCGGCTCGGCCTGGAGCGTCCGGGGACGGAGGGGAGCAGGCAACGCCTGCTCCAGGACCGGCAGCAGGGCATGGATGTTCCGGCAGATGTTCGCCGCGTCCAGATCGAACAGGATGCCCAGAACATGCATGGTGAAGTACTGTCGCAGATAGAGCAGCGTGACCAGCAGTCGCTGGCTGAGGTCGAGCTTGAAGGTGTTGCCCGCTCCGATGCGCCGGACCCGTCCGGCGCGGGAAAGGGAGCGGTGATGACTCCGTTCCCACAAGGGCTCCAGTTCAATCAGCAGCTGGTCAAACTCGGCAGGACTCAACCCCACCAGCCGTTCAAAGGACCGCCCCCTGGATTTCAGCTTCTCAAGCCGCAACACCCTTGAACCTACCTGCTCCGACCTCTACTGCGCAACAGGTCTTGAAGTGATGAACCTGTCCGCACCATTGATAACGCCCAGCGCCGCAGGTGCGCCCCGCGCACCCCGTCCGGTCCGCTAGCGTGAGGCATGTCCCGCTGGACCTTCCGGTATCCCCGCCACGCGGTATCTCCCGGCCCCTGGTGGGCACGCGCGCGGATGGCCCTGCACCTGCTGCGCCCGCAGTGGTCCCGGCGGGTGGGCGACCTGCCCGCCCCCCTACGAGAACTGCGCTGGCCCCCCGGCGTGGTCCCGCTGGGCGTGTACCGCGACCTGACGGGAGCCCGGCACGTCCGGCTGCGGGTGCCCACCACGCCCGAGGCGGCCTTCCGCAGCCTGGAGGCCGTGCAGGACGCCCTGCGCGCGGCTGGCCTGCCCAGGCTGTCGGGTGGGGCGGTCGGATTCGACGTGCGGGACGACCTGTTCGACCTCGGCACCGCGTGGCTGGGGTCGGGTGCGCCGCGAGGGGGCGTCCTCGACCTGCCTCTCCTGCAATCCGGCGGTCCCGACGACCAACCCGGGCCGGGCCTGTCCCTGGACGGCGTGTCGGGGCGGACTTCCGGCGGCGCGCCCCACCTGCTCCTCCAGGCCGACAGCGACCTGGGTGCTGTCCTCGACCGCTGGCAGACCGGGGCGGCCGCGCAGGGCTGGCAGGTGCGACCCCCACTGCACGGGGACGGTCAGATCCTGCTGACCTTCACGCAGCAGCGCGCCACCGTGACCCTGACCGGGGTGCGGCTGGACAGCGGCGCGTGGGGCTTCATGCTGGAACGCGAGACCTGGGCGCACCTGCACCGGCGGTCCAGCGCTCAGACGCTGTGATCAGAACTCGCCGTCGGCGGGGAAGAGGGTGGTGGTCAGAATGGAGTACCCCAGGGCGGTCGCGGCGTCGGTGCGGGTGCCGAGGGTGGTCATGACGGCGCGGCCCAGCGCCTCGTACTGCGCGACCAACGTTTTCCACTCGGTGGCGTTGTACGTGGAGTACGTCTCGTCCGGTCCGGGCTTGTAGGCCCGCAGGGTGGCGACGTAAGCCGCGTGGTCCTTGCGGGCCTGCGCGATCAGGGCGGCGTAACGCTGACCGGTCTGTGCGCCCAGGGTGGTGCGGGCCAGCGCGGCGAGGCCCGCGAGCTGCTCCTCCAGATACGGGAACGAGCGGGGGACCGCGTGGCCGTACAGAGTGCCGCCGCCCGCGCGGATGCCCGCGAACTGCCCCTCGAGTGCCCGCAGTTGCCGCACCTGCCTCCGCAGCCCGTCGATGCGGGCGCTGAGTTTCGGGTTGCCGGTCAGGCTGCGCCTGAGCGCGGCGGCGCGGCAATCGGCCCAGTTCCCGGCGGCGTTGTCCTCGTCGGCCTCGGACCAGCTGTCGATGGTCAGCGTGGCGTAACTGCCGCTGTCCACGGCGTTCGCCAGGGCGCAATTGGCGGGAGTCTGCGCCGAAGCCGACGCGGGCAGGCCGAGCAGCGCGGTGACGGTCAGGGCAGGCAGGAGGCGCATGGCCCCAGCCTACCCCGACCCTCGGGTCAGGCCTGTCGCTGCAGGCGCGCGATGAAGAACCCGTCCACGCCGCCGACCGGCACGGTCAGCACGCCCGGCCCGGCGGGCACGGTGGGGACCTCCAGGTCCGGCACGGGCTGCGCCGTGAACTCCGGGTGGGTGTCCAGGAACGCCTGCACGACCTCCGGTCCTTCCTGCGGCGTGACCGAGCACACCGAGTACACCAGCGTCCCGCCGGGCTGCACGAGCGCGGCGGCGTTCGGCAGCATCCGCGCCTGAAGCTCGGCCATCTCCTGCACGGCGTCCGGCGTGAGGCGCAGCTTGATCTCCGGGTGGCTGCGCAACGTGCCGCTGCCGGTGCAGGGCGCATCGAGCAGCACGGCGGGCGCGGACTCGGCGGGCAGCGGTTGCGTCAGGTCGTGCGTGATGAACTGCGCGGTCAGGCCCAGACGCTTCAGGTTCGTGCGGGCCTGGGCGTGCTTGCGTTCGATGACGTCCACGCTGGTGACCTGCGCGCCGCGCGTGGCGAGCATCGCGGCCTTCACGCCGGCCCCGCCCGCCAGGTCCAGCACCCGCGCGCCCTGCACGTCGCCCAGCGCGTCCACGCAGGCGAGGCTGGCCGGGTTGATCGGCTGCGCCTGCCCCCGCTGGAACGCGGTCGTCTGCCGCAGCGGGCGGTCGAGCGCCACACGGTCCACGCCCTGCACGGTGCCCTCCAGGACGCTGCCCTCGTCCTCCAGCGCGCGGACGCCCGCGTCGCTCAGGCTCAGCCACAGGGGTTGCGGTTCCAGCAGGTCCGCGAGCACGTCCGGGGCCTGCGCGCCGTACGCGCGGCGGTACACGTCCGCCAGCCACGCGGGCATCTCGTCGGGGACGATCTCGTCGGGGCTCAGGGTTTCCAGGCGGCGCAGCACGGCGTTCACCAGTCCGGGGGGCGCCAGTCGCGCGCCGCGCGCGAGGTTCACGTACTCGCTGACGACTGCGTGCGGCGGGGTGCCCAGGAACAGCCTCTCGAACGCTCCGGCCAGCAGCACCGCGCGGGTCTTCGGGTGGGTCTCGCCGGTCAGGCGGGCGTCGAGCGCGCGGGTCAGGCTGGGCGCGTGCCGCAGCGCGCCGTACACGACGTGCGTGGCCAGTCCCGCGTCACGGGCGGGCAGGCGGGCTTCCTGCAGCGCGGCGTCCAGGGTGGGCGCAGCGAACGCCCCGGCGTCCATGACGCGCAGCAGGACGCGCACGGCGACCTCGCGGGCCGGGTTGAACGGGGCGGGCCGGGCGGCGTCGGGCCGGTTGAAATCTGACCTGGGTCGGTCGCGGGCGGTGCGGGGGCGGCGTGCGTCGGTCATCCGGGCAGTGTACGCGCGGCCCGGCAGGACGTCCAAGTCACGCGGCCCCCACCCCGGTGCCGGGAGGGGGGCCGCAGGTGCACGGTCTTCAGGGTGCAGTGCCTTCAGGCGGCGGCGGGCTGCACCTTCGGGCGGATCAGCAGCATGACGGCCAGCAGGGCCAGCAGGACGCTGCCGCTCAGGACGTACGGCGCGGCGTGACTGACTGTCTGGTACAGCCCGGTGCTGATCAGGGGTCCGGCCATGCGGCCCAGGGCCAGGGCGCTGCTGTTCAGGCCCGCGACGGTGCCCTGCAGGTCCTCCCCGGCCGAGAGGCTCAGGCCCGCGCTGAGGCTGGGGCTCAGGATCGCGCTGCCGATGCCCACGACCGCCAGGGCCAGCGTGATCGGCCAGAAGGACTGCCCGGCGGGCACGAGCAGCATGCCCACGCCCATGATCAGCAGGCCCGCCGACACGAGGGGCGTGGTGGGGAGTTTCTTCGCCAGGGGGCGGATCGCGCCGCCCTGCACGAGGGCCGCGACGAAGCCGAACAGGGTCAGCATGATGCCCACGGTGCGCGCCGCGCCCTCGGGCGTCAGGCGGAGGGTGTCCTGCACGTAGAAGCCGATGGTCTGCTCCATGCCGACACTTGCCAGGGTGGACAGCGCGCTGACGGCCAGCAGCAGCAGCACGGTGGGTTGAGAGAGCAGCGCGCGGCGGCTGCCCTTGGCGGCGACTTTCGCGCCGCTGACGCGCGTTTCGGGCAGGGTGCGCCACGCGACGAGCGCCGTGACCAGGCCCAGCGCGGCGCTGAAGAACACCGGCGCGGTCAGGCTGATGCCGCTGAGCGCGGCGCCGATGGCGGGGCCGAACACGACGCCCAGGCCGAACGCCGCGCCGATCAGGCCCAGGCTGGCGGCGCGGTCCTCCTTGCTGCTCAGGTCGGCCATCATGGCTTGCGCGGTGGGGAGGGTCGCGCTGGAGAGCATCCCGCCGATCACGCGTGAGGCGACCAGCAGGATGAACAGCGCCGTGCCGCCCAGCGCGCCGTTCAGGCCCGCCTGCGCCAGCACGCCGAACAGCCCGAAGCTGATCGAGAAGCCCACGAGTCCCAGCAGCAGGACGGGTTTACGGCCCACGCGTTCGCTGCGGCCCCCCCAGATGGGCGAGAAGACGAACTGCATCAGCGAGTACGCGGTGGAGAACCAGCCGGTCTGCGTCTCGGTCAGGCCCAGTTGGCGGCCCAGCGGCGCGATGATCGGGAACAGGACGCTCAGGCCCAGCATGGCGATGAAGATCGTCAGGAACAGGATCAGTTTGGTGCGCCCGGTGGCGGCCGGGGGGGGAGGGGGCGGCGGACGACATGGGGCGAAGTATACGCCCGCACCCTGACCGGTCGGTCAGGACAGAGCGGCAATTTCCCGGAGGTCGAGGTGGTGACCGCCCTCCACCGCCGCCCCGACTGGGCGAGACTCCGCGTCCGGAACCGGCCCTGCTCCTACTCGCTTCCGTTCCGGTTGAATGGGCTGCGATGGCCGGTCAATCGGAGTCCGTCCGATTCCTCCCGTGCAGGTGACACCCCTGTGTCCTTCCGGGCGGGTTGGGACACGGATTGATTGGGTGGTTCCCGTGTCCATGCAGGTGGCGCGTCATCATTGGGTGTCCGGGCTTCACAAATGCGTGGACGCTGTCTGGGTGGGCTTTGATGCGACCATTGGTCAGGCGATGGCGTGGAGCTGTCTAAACCGATTCCACCGGTTCCAGGGTTTCTGGGGGATCTGGGGGGTACCCAAAGGGCAGATGAGAGCGTTAGGATTCTGTGAACCGCTTCCAGTTTCCATTTTGTGTCTGCGCGCATCAGAATGCCGCCCCGGGTCATCCGCCCTGGGCGACAACTGATTTCTTCCTGACTGGGACGGTGAAATTGTCGGTGTCACCCCATTGTCAGGACACCGGTTGAGGCTTATAATGGCGGGCGAGCAACCAGAAGAATTCCCGGTCGCGGACGCTCAGCCGCACCGATTCCAGATACCTCCCTGCCGTGGAAGGTCGATGGAACCAAAGACGATCCCGAGAAATGGAAGCGATTCACATTCGCGCCATGCAAGGAGAACTATGAAAAAAGCTCTGACCATCCTGTCCCTCGCGCTGCTCGGCCAGGCCAGCGCCGCCACCATCACCGTCTGGACCCACTTCGGCGACAGCGAACTGACCTGGCTGCGCGCCCAGGCTGCCGACTTCAAAGCCAAGACCGGCAACACCGTCAACGTCGTCAGCGTCCCCTTCGGCGAGATGACCGACAAGTTCATCCAGAGCGCCCCCAAGGGCCAGGGCCCCGACCTGCTGACCACCCAGCCGCACGACCGCCTCGGCCAGCTGGCCGCCGCCGGTGTGATCGAGCCCATGGACAAGTTCGTCACCAGCCGCACCGACCTCGACAAGACCGCCCTGAACGCCATGACCTACCAGGGCAAACTGTTCGGCATCCCCATGTTCGCCGAAGCGGTCGCCGTCGTGTACAACAAGGCCCTGGTCCCCAGCGCCCCCACCAGCTGGAACGCCTTCCTGGCCGCCGCACAGAAGAACACCGGCAACGGCAAGTTCGGTTACCTGGCCGACCTGAGCAACGCCTACATGCAGTACGGCATCATCAGCGCGTACGGCGGCTACGTCTTCAAGAACAACGGCGGCACCCTGAACGTCAAGGACGTGGGCCTCGCCAACGCCGGCGCCGACAAGGCCAGCGCGTTCCTGAACGACCTGCGCTACAAGTACAACCTCGTGCCTGAAGGCGTGAACGGCGACGCCGCCAAGAGCGCGTTCGTGCAGGGCCGCCTCGCGATGTTCCTCACCGGTCCCTGGGACATGGGCGACATCAAGAAGGCCGGCATCAACTACGGCATCATGGCCTTCCCCACCCCTCCCGGCGCCAGCGGCAAGTGGAGCCCCTTCGTGGGCGTGCAGGGCACCATGCTGAACAGCTACAGCAAGAACAAGGCCGTCGCCGCCCAGTTCGCCAAGATGATCAGCTCCAGCGACGCGCAGGTCGCGTTCAACAAAGCCGGCGGCCGCATCCCCGCCAGCCTCAGCGCCCGCACCAAGCTCAAGGCCGACCCCGTCGTGCAGGGCTTCGGCAAGACCATCAGCATGGGCACCCCCATGCCCAACGTGCCCCAGATGGGCGCCGTGTGGGGCCCCTGGAGCAACGCCGTCGCGCAGAGCGTCCAGAAGCCCAACCAGAACTACGGCCAGATCCTCGACAAGGCCGTCCAGGAAATCAACAGCAGCATCAAGTAACCACCCGGGGAGGTGGGGCGGGATGCACACAACCTCGCCCCACCCGGGCCATACAGGACGCGGAGGGACCCAGCGCCAGACACGGCCAGCGGTTCCCCCCGCGTCCTCGTCCTGACTGCCGTGATTCCCCGGCCATGGAACGCCGCTGGAACGCGCCGCGCGCCTGTCTTGACGAGAACCCTCGCGGCCTGCCCTGGAGTGGCGCTACCTTACTGCGAATCTGTTGAACCCAGCTCCCCGGCCCAAGGCGGCCGGGACTGCGCCTGACCGGAGGCCCCCACGAGATGACCACCCTGTCCGCACCCCGCTCCCGCACCGTGCCCCCCCAGGGCCCGCGCGGCATCCTGACCGCCCTGCTGATCCTGGCCGCCCTGATGGGCGCGTCCGTCCTGATCGGCTGGTTGCTGTCCACCCTGACCGCGCAGGTCGTGCCCGGCGCGCCCGCCTACCTGCTGCTGGTATTCACGCTGCTGGCCCTGGTCGTCCTGTCCCCCCTGACGTACCGCGCGTTCCCGTGGATCACGAACTGGTTCTACCTGCTGCCCGCCCTGGTGTTCATCCTGGCGTTCACGGTGCTGCCCGTCGTGCTGACCGTGAACTACGCCTTCACGAACTACAGCGGGCAGAACAGCGGCAACCCCGACAGCGCCGCCCGCCAGGAGGCCACGCTGAGCAGCGACCGCCGCACCGTCACCCTGAGCGGCCTTCAGGGCAGCGCGAAGGACTACCTGACGTGCCGCACCGACACCTGCGCCGGGGCGACCATGGTCCTGTACGACGAGGACGCCAGCGTCCCCACCCGCGTGAAGGTCGCGTCCGCGCAGGGCAACACCTTCACGCTGACCAGCGCCGTCCCGGACACGCTGCAGGTCGCGCAGGCCACCCGCATCAACAAGATCAGCTACGTGGGCCTCGCGAACTTCCAGGAGATCTTCGGGAAGGCCAGCCGCGCCCTGTGGCCCGTGTTCCTGTGGACCGTGATCTTCGCGTTCAGCACCATCGTCCTGAACTCGGTCGCGGGCCTGATCCTGGGCATCCTGCTGTACAACAAGCGCCTCAAGGGCCGGAACGTGTACCGCACGCTGCTGTTCCTCCCCTGGGCGATTCCCACCGTGATCAGCGTGCAGATGTGGGTCGCGCTGTTCAACCAGCAGTTCGGCATCGTGAACAAGACCCTGGGTCTGCTGGGCATCGTCGCGATTCCCTGGCTGAACGACCCGCTGTGGGCGAAGATCAGCATCCTGCTCGTGAACCTGTGGCTGGGCTTCCCATACATGATGACCGCCACCATCAGCGCCCTGAGCACCATCAACGACGACCTGTACGAAGCCGCCGAGATCGACGGAGCCAGCCGCTGGCAGCAGATCACCGGCATCACCCTGCCGCTACTGCGCAACTCGTTCACGCCGATCCTGCTGTCGGGCTTCGCGTTCAACTTCAACAACTTCGGCATCATCTACCTGCTCACGGCGGGCGGCCCCGCCCAGGAAGGCCGTGAAAGCACCGCGCAGAGCACCGACATCCTGCTGTCCTGGGGCTACAACACCGCGTTCGTGTCCGCCGGCGGCCAGAACTTCGCGCTGGCCAGCGCCATCGCCATGATCATCTTCTTCCTGACCCTCGCCATCAGCGTCGTGAACTTCAAGGCGGCCGGCGTGTTCGAGGAGGCCCGCAAATGACCACCGCACCCCAGAACCTCCCACCCGGCGGGTACGTGCACCGCGAACCGTCCGCGCTGCGCCGCGCCCTCCCGTGGATCGTCACCGCCGCCGTCCTCGCCCTGCTGGGCTGGCTGGGCTACGCCCTGGTCGACAGCCTGAAGGACAAGCAGAAGAGCTTCTCGATCTACTTCGTGGACCGCGGCTGGGTGCGCTTCCTGCTGTTCCTGCTGGCCGCCAGCGGCGTCCTGGCCCTGACCAGCCTCGTGGGGCAGCGGATCGGCATGGCCCGCACGGGACGGCGCATCAGTTACCTCGCCGTGCTGGGCGACCAGCTGACCCACCTGTTCCTGATGCTGGTCGTCCTGACCGCCATCTACCCACTGTTCTACGTGCTGATCGCCGCGTTCGACCCGCGCAACAGCCTGTTCGCGTTCCCGGACTTCGGGAACCCCAACATCTTCTACAAGACCGGCCTGCTGCCCGACCTGAGCAAACTGAACCTGGAGAACTTCGCCAAGCTGTTCGAGGGCGTCACCATTCCCGCGTGGCAGCTGCTGCTCGCCGTGATCGGCGGGGCCGCGCTGGCCGCCACGCTGATCTCGCTGATCGTCAGCAAGGTCGGGCGCGACACCGATACACTGGCGAACGTCCGCAGCTGGGGCCTGCGGGTGCTGGTCGCCGCGCTGGCCCTGCTGGTCGTGTTCATGACCCCCGCGCAGTTCACGGGCGGCAGCAACGAGAGCAAGTTCCTGCTGTCCGTGCGCAACACTCTGTTCGTGTCCGGCCTGACCGGCGTGCTCGCCATCGTGCTGTCCACCACCGCCGGATACGCCATGGCCCGCATGCGCTTCCCCGGCCGCTTCCAGATGCTGCTGTTCTTCATCTTCATCCAGATGTTCCCGGTGTTCCTGGCGCTGGTCGCCGTGTTCAAACTGCTGACCGACCTGGGCCTGGGCAACACCTTCACCGGCCTGATCCTCGCGTACTCCGGCGGCGCGATCGCGTTCAACACCTGGATCTTCAAGGGCTACGTGGAAAGCCTTCCCGAGTCCCTGGAGGAAGCGGCGATGGTGGACGGCGCGACCCGCTGGCAGACGTTCACGCGCGTCGTGCTGCCCCTGTCGCGCGGGATGCTGGTGTTCATCTTCCTGAACCAGTTCATCGGCACGTACGCCGAGTTCATCCTGGCCAGCATCCTGATGACCGGCGTGGAGAACTGGACGGTCGGCGTGATGCTCCGCTCGTTCACCAGCGGTCAGTTCAGCACCAAGTGGGGCGTGTTCGCCGCCGCCGCCACGCTGGGCGCCCTGCCGATCGTGGGCCTGTTCTACGGTTTCCAGAACTTCTTCGTCGGCGGCGCCGTCGCCGGGGGCGTCAAGGAGTAACCCCCTTCACGCCGCAGGAGCGGGAGGAGTACGGTGCGGGTATGCGCCGACTCCTCCCGCTTCTGCTGGCGTTCAGCCTGACCAGTCTGGCCGGAGCGAACGAACGCCTGCCCGTCACCCAGGTGCGCTTCAGCACCGACGGCTCCCAGGTCATGACGGTCGTCAGCGGCGACCGGGACGGCAGCGGGTTCGGACACGCGCAGGTCACGGTGCTGGACACCCAGAGTGGCCGCACCGTTCATCAGGCCACCCGCACCGCCGACGCCGGGCCAGCCAGCGTCCTGAACGCCCTGCTGACCACGCCCGCCACGCGCGCCGTCGTCGCCCCGTTCACCGCCCGGCCCCTCTCGCCGCCGCGCTACCAGCGGGCGTACCCGGTGCCGTACCCCCGCTGGGCGGACGGCATGGGCGCTGGGCAGACCGAGCTCACCCCGGTGCGCCTCTGGACGCACCCCGTGCCCGTCCGGCTGGAGGTGCTGCGCCTCCCCGCCCGCTGCCCATACCCGGAGATGCTCCCTCCCGGCGAACGCCCCGCCGGGTTCCGCCTCGTGGTGAACGGCCAGGAGGTCTGGCGCGATCGCGCCCTCCCCCCTGAGCGGGCCTGCGCGACCCGCTACCGCCTGGACCGCGTGGACGTTCAGGGCAACCGCGCCCTCTTCACCCTGCGCGCCCTGACCCCCGGCTTCGAGGGACCGGACGCCGTGCCGGTGTTCGTCGCTGCGCTCCTCAGGTAGAAGGTTGAAAGGTGATGGTTGATGGAGGACATCGCCGCTCCATCAACCTTCGACTATCAACTTTCAACCATCAACCCATCGCGCCAGCGATCCCCTGCATCACGGCGCGGGCGGCGTTCAGTTCGTCCGCGTTGATGGTGTGGCCCAGGCCGGGGATGACGCGGGCGTCCACCTGGGCGCCGCGGGTGCGGAGCTGCGCGGCCGTTTCCTCGAAGCGCGAGAGTGGGATGTGCCCGTCGCGCGGGTCGACGCCCATGAACACGGGCGTGCCGGGGAAGGTGCTGCCCTGGTCCAGGGTGATCAGGCCGCCGCTGAAGGCGACCACCGCGCCGGGTTTACGCTCGGTGCGGCTGGCGTATTCCAGCGCGAGGCACGCGCCCTGGCTGAAGCCGCCCAGCACGACCCGCTCGGCGGGAATGCCGCGCGCGGCCAGTTCGCCCATCACGGCGTCCACGGTGTTCAGCGCGCGGTCCAGGTGCGGCTGGTTCTGCTCGACCGGCGCGAGGAACGACAGGGGGTACCAGGTGTTCCCCTCGGCCTGCGGGGCGAGGTACGTGAACGCACTGAGGTTGAAGTCGCGTTCCAGCGAGAGAATGTCGCGCGCCGTGCCGCCCCGCCCGTGCAGCAGGACCATCGCCACCCGCGCGTCGTCCAGCGGGCGGCCCGCGGTGAAGACCTGCACGCCCGTGCCCTCGTCGTCGGGGGTCACCTCGGGTGCGGCGGCCCCGAGGTCGCGCTGGCCGATGGTCACGCCGTACTCGCGGCTGACGATGCGCGGCACATGCGCCTCGATCTGCGCCCGCTGACCCTCGAACCACGCGGGGAGTTTCAGGTGCTTCCCGAGTTCCGACACAGGTTCGTCATCGGGGAAGCCGGGGGCGTCGGTGGCGATCTCGAACAGCACGCCGTTCGGTTCGCGGAAGTAGATCGAGTGGAAGTACTGCCGGTCCTGCACGGGCGTGGGGCGGTACCCGGCGCCGGTCAGGCTGGTCATGTATGCTTCCTGCTCGGCGTCGTCGCGGGTGCGGAGCGCCACGTGGTGGATGCTGCCCGCCCCGAAGTGCCCGCGCGGCTGGCCGGGGCGTTCCACGGCGTCCACGAACAGGCCCACGCCGTCTCCACTGCCCCGGAAGCGGGTGCGCACTCCCTCGGCGTCGGGTTCGCTGCCGACCTCCGTGAAGCCCAGTTGCCCCACCAGCAGCTGCCGCACGGCGTCGGTGTCGCGCACCCAGGCGGTCACCGAGTGGAAGCCCCGCAGTTCATGCGCGGCGTCCACCGGGGAGGCGGGCCAGGGCTGCACGGCCTGTCCGTCCTCGAACACCAGTTCCACCCAGGTGCCGTCCGGGTCCTCGAAGGTCAGGACCGGCTGCCCGAAGCGGGTGCCCCCTGTGACGGTCAGGGCGTGCGCGGCCAGCCGCTCCCGCCAGTAGTCCAGCGAGTCGGCGGGGGCGCTGTACGCGGTGGCGACGACTTCACCGTTGCCACGCTCGCCGCGTTTCGCGCCGGGCCAGGGGAAGTGGGTCATGATCGTGCCGGGCTGCCCCGTGTGGTCGCCGTAGTAGAAGTGGTACGTGCCGGGGTCGTCGAAGTTCACGGTGACCTTCACCAGCCGCTGGCCCAGCACCAGCGCATAGAAGTCGAGGTTGCGCTGCGGGTCGCTGGCCATGACGGTGACGTGGTGCAGACCCTGGACGGGGCTGGTGCCGGGAGCGGGGGAGAAGGTCGTCATACCCCCATATTACTTAACATTGAACTATTAATTGAGACTCTGACCACAAAAAGAGGAGAGGTGGGATGCGCCCCCAACCTCTCCCTGATGCCCGATGCCGTTCAGCCCAGCAGACCGCGCCACCCGGCCCGGCGCTGCGGGAAGCGCGCCGCCTGCACCTGCGCCGCGAACTCCTCCAGCGTCTCGTGCAGCGCCCGCGCCTCACGCACCAGCGCGCCCGTCACCGCCTGCACCTGACCGTCCCGCTCGGACTCCCAGTGACTCAGCACCCGCTCGTTCAGGCGCGCGTGATCCGGGCTCGTCACGTCACGCGGCGGGGCCAGCCGGTCGCGCGCCGCCTCCAGGTACGTGACCAGATCGGTCGCGCGGGCCACCTCGTGCCACGTCCCGCCCGCCTTCAGCGCCGAGACGCGCGCCGTGAGCCGCTCGCGTTCCAGCACGCCGCGCGCCCGCTCGCGGCCCTGGATGAGTGCGGCGCCCGCCGCCATGCCCACCAGCGCCAGCGTGAACACCAGCAGCGACCAGTGCTCCGGCGTGGTCGGCCCGTCCGGCGCGGCACTCAGGTCCGTCAGTTGACCCTGCTGCGCGGCGTTCGCGGCGATCTCCTGCGTGGTCCGCAGGATGCCGTCCCAGTTCAGGAACCCCTCCACCCCCAGGTACAGCAGCGTCACCGCCACGATCCCCCACACGTAGTGCGCGGGTCGGCTCATGCCGGGCGTGCTGGCCGCCAGTTTCGCGCGGTACGACAGTTCATCCACCAGCCACAGCAGCAGCACGCTGAACATCACGCCCGCCGTCAGCGCGATCAGCGTCAGGTACAGCCGCGACTCCGGGTTGAACAGCAGATTGATGCTCACGCCGCTGATCAGGCCCACGAAGAACTTGCTGAACACCGCGAACGCATTGAAAACCCGTTTGCTGCCGCTCTTCTGCTCGGGCGGCCGCACCGCGTGGCCTTCGGCCGCCAGCTGAGAGAGCGCCTGCTGCGTATAGAAATCCTCGGCGGTGACCGTGTCGGGCCGCACGCCCGCCTGTGCCAGCGCCTCGAAGCGCGCCGCGCGGGCCTGCTCGATCGCCTCGGTCGCCTGCTCGTAGGCGCGTTCCACGCCGCTGCTCGCCGCGTTCATGAAGTTCAGGTGCTCCTGCTGCCGCGCCCAGGACGTCCGCACGCCCACGCCCGTCTCGGCCAGCACGCGGTTCAGGGTCGTGCGGGCCAGTTCGAAGTTCACGCGGTACTGCTCCACGTTCAGCCGCAGCAGCCGCGAACGCGACGTCAGCGCCGCCCGCGCCGCCTCGTCCCGCACGAGCTGCAGTTCACCGCTCAGGTCGCCCAGCAGTTCCCCGAAGTGTGCAGGCGTCAGCACCGGCATGAACGCCTCGGCCGCCAGCGGATCGGGGACGGGCAGGGCCGCCTCATAGCGCGCCGGGTCGAACGGCTCGTCGGCGGTGGGAATGACGGGCGCGACCTCCACCTCGACGGGCGGCTCCTCAGGGAAGGGCGGCACGATCACCTGCTGCGTGTCCCCCCGCCGCTCACGCGCGCCGTCCTCGAATTCGAGGTTCACGGTGCTCAGGTCCGGGCCGCTGAGCGTCACGCGGGACAGGGGGCGTACCTCGCCGTCCCCAGCATGGTCCGGTGTGCGGTCGCTCATCGGCGGGCCGCCTTCACCTGCGCCGCGAATGTCGGGTACACGTTCGACAGGTCGTACGCGCCCGCCAGCAGCACCCGCTTGTCGGCGGCACTGCCGCCCAGCGCCTTCACGAACGAATCCCGGACGGACACGCCCCCCGCGCCCGCCTCGGGACTCAGGCCCGCCACGAACAGCAGCCGGGTGTCCTTCGCGCTCAGGAAGCCCTTCACCGCCGCGCCCAGCGACGCGCGTTTGGGGTCGTCCAGCAGCGCGCCGTCGGTGAACAGCACCGTCACGTCCCCGACAGCTTTCGTCTGCGCGGCCCGTTTGACGGCCAGCTGCACGCCCGCCGTGATCGCGCTGCCCCGCCCGGTGCAGGGCTTCGTGAGGGCCGCCGTGTAGCGCAGGATGTCCGCCTTGCCCAGCCGCGCGCCGTTCTTCGACTGGAACTTGAAGTCCGCGACGGTCTGAACGCCGTCGCAGATGCGCAGCAGCGTGACCGTGTCCCCGGAGCGCAGCTGGTTCAGCAGGACGCTCTGCGAGAGCAGCCGCGCCTGATCCGCGTACCTGAACGCCGGGTTCTTGCTGCTGCCGGTCATGTCCACCGCGACCGTCAGGTGCAGCGGCGGCGTGGACAGCCCCAGCAGGGTCGAAGCGCTCATCGGCGCGGGCAGCAGCGTGGACAGGACGGCAGGAACGATCATTGGGAAGGGCATGGTCACCTCGGAAGTCTGGAAGGGGGAAAGAGGGGGCTCAGGGGGCGGGCGGCGCGGGATTGCGGGGATTCAGGCCCGGCAGCGGCACCGCCACGCCCCCCACGGTCGTGATGCCCGGCGGCACCGGGACGCTCGCGCGGTCGTGCGGCAGGTCACGCAGCAGCCCGACCTCACGGCAGGCCGCCTGATCGCGGTAGAGGTTCACGGGCACACTCTGCCGCCCGTCCGGGTCGCCGATCCACACGGCCATCGCGTACTGCGGCGTCACGGCGGCGCACCACGTGTCGTTCACGTCGTCGGTCGTACCGGACTTCGCGCCCAGCGGCATGGCCTTCCCGGACAGCCGCTGCCACGCGGTGGGCCGCAGGAACTTCACGTGCCCCGCGTTCGACGACACCGCGCCGGTCAGCAGGTCGAACGTCTCGTAGGCGACCACCTCGTCCCACAGCGGCGCGCAGTCCGGGCGCGGCAGGGACAGGGGCCGCCCGGCGCGGTCGTACACCTCGGCCAGCAGGTGCGGCTCGCAGCGCGTCCCGCCGTTCGCGAACGACGCGTAGGCGGCGGCTACGTCCAGCGGCGCGGCCCGGTACGTGCCCAGCGATACGCTGGACGTGTTCCCCGCGTCCGCGCGGTACCCCAGCGCGTCCAGCGTGCGCCGCAGCGCCTTCTCGCGGGGCGTACCCACCTGCACCGCCACGGTGTTCAGACTGCGGGCGTTCGCCTCGCGCACCGTCACCGCGCGGTTCAGGAACCCGCCCGAGTTGTTCCGGATGGCCTGACCCGCGTACCCCGTCGCCTCGTCCCGGAAGGCACTCAGTTGCGTCACGCCGTCCCCGAACGCCAGCGCGTACAGCAGAGGCTTCACGGTACTCGCCACCGGCCGCAGCGCCGACGCCGCCCACTGCCGCCCCGGATCGCTGCTCAGGCTGCCGCCCGTGCTGCTCGCCAGCGCCACGATCCCCCCGCCCCGCACGTCCACGACCGCCGCGCCCTCCGCGACACCGGCCGCGCGGGGACCGGTCGCGCCCTCACCCTGCACCCGCTGCGTCAGGGCCGCCTGCGCCTGCGCGTCGATGGTCAGCACCACGCGCCCCACCCGCTTCGGGTCCACGCCCGCCCGCCGCAGCTCGCGCCGCACGAGTTCCTGTATGGCCCACACCGGCTCGGGCTCCTGCGCGTAATCCGGGTTGCGGGCCGCCGCCACCACCCGCAGGTCCGCGCCCGACCCCGCATACTCCACCCGCCACAACCTCGGCTGCACGGGTGTGGCGACCGCCTGCGCGTACGCCCCGTCCGAGATCAGCCCGTGCGACCGCAGGATGTTCAGCGTCACCAGCTGCTGCGCGCGCATCCAGCGGAAGCGTGCCGTCGCCGTCTCCGGCGGCGTGTCCTCCTGCACCAGATACCGCCCCGGCGCGGGCAGCAGCCCCACCAGGAACGCACTCTGCGCCAGCGACAGATCCGCCGGTTCCACCCCGAACACCGCTCTGGACGCGTCGTACACGCCCTTGCGCTGCCCGATCCCGATCCACGGGAGGCTGTTCACGCTCATCGCCAGCACCTCCCGCCGCCCGTAGCGCCACGTCACCAGCGGCGCCAGCACGAACTCCGTCGCCTTGCGCGCCACCGTCAGCAGCGGCCCACGACGGTCCGTGTCGTAATCGAAATGCCCCGCCAGCACGCTGTTCTTCAGCAGCTGCATCGTGATCGTGCTGCCGCCCGCACCACTGAGCACCGCGCGCGGCAACCGCCCCAGATCCACCCCAGAATGCGAGAAGAAGCGTACGTCCTCCTTCGCCACGTACGCCAGCAGGAACGCCTCACTGACCCCCGTCAGCGGTACGCTCAGCGACTCCCGGCACGGCACGGCGTTCACCGCGTTCCCCTCACGGCAGTGGTCGATCACGCCCAGCGGCGCGCCCCGCCGGTCCTGTACCTCGATGGGCAGCAGTTCCGAGCGCAGGTTCCACACCCGCCCCAGTGCCCCGGTACTCAGCGCGCCCGCCACGCCCAGCCCCAGCAGGCCCAGCGTCAGCAGACCCACGCCCGCCGCCGCCGCCCGCAGTGCCCGCCGCAACGTCCACGGTTCGGGCCGCCGCACGAACGGCGAACGCGGCCAGCGGTTCCACCAGCCCAGCACGGATTTTTTAAACTGCCGTGTCACTCAGCGCACCACGTCCAGCACGCCCGCCGCCGCCGACCGGAACTGCCAGTCCCGCGCCACGGCATTCCACAGGCCCGACAGGCCCACCACCAGCACCAGCAGCGCGCCCAGCCCCGCCAGGGCCGTCACCGCGCCCGCCCACGACGAACGCGGCCCACGCGGACGCTGTGGACGACTTGCCTTCTCCTTCGGGACGCGCGGCACACGCGGAGCGGACACCGGCGCGGACGGCAGACCCGACGAGTACGGCCGGGGCTTCCGCACGAAACTCATGCGCCCTCCGGCGGAACAGACGGAAACCGCAACATGACAGCAGGATAGGCGACACCCATGAGGCCCGCATCACACCAAAGGACGATCAAACGAGCGTGAAAGGAGCGAGATGGGTGACGGTCGATAGAGGACGGGTGGACCGGCTCCGCCCACGTCGGCCCCCCAGCGAACCGCGTCCCGCTTCCTGTGCCCCGCGTCCCGTTCGGGCCTACACTCGGCGCATGACCACTGCTGCCGTGCCGTCGCAGGCTGACCTGCGTGCCCAGTTTCCGCAACTCCAGTCGGGTCGCGCGTACCTCGACAACGCCGCCGGGGGCCTGATTCCGGTCCGCGCCATTCAGGCGGTGACGGAGCACCTGACTCGCTACGGCGCGACGAACGCCATGCCGGGGCACCGTCCGGGTGCGGAGATCCTGGCCCTGAAGGTCCGGGCGCGCGAGGCGACGGCGCTGTTCATGAACGCGCAGCCGGAGGACGTGGCGCTGGCGCAGAGTGCCACGGCGTTGACCTTCCGGCTTGCGGCGGCGTTCGCGCGCCTGTGGGGTGAGGGGGACGAGGTGATCCTGAGTGGGCTGGAGCACGAGAGTAACGCCAGCCCCTGGCGGGAACTGGAGCGGCAGGGCGTGACCGTGCGGGTGTGGCACGCGCGTCAGCCGGACATGACGCTGCACCCGGACGATCTGGCGGCGCTGCTGTCCCCCCGGACGCGGCTGGTGGCGTTCACGGCGGCCAGCAACGCGCTGGGCGTCACGCCGGACATTCCGGCGATCACGGCGCAGGTGCGCGCGGCGGGCGCGTGGAGCATCGTGGACGCCGTGCACGCCGCCCCGCACGCCTTCCCGGACATGCAGGCGTGGGGCGCGGACTTCGTGACGTTCAGCCCGTACAAGGTCTGGGCCCCGCACCTGGGTGCGATGTGGCTGCGCCCGGAGCTGCGCGCCACGCTGCCCTGGCCGAAACTGGAGTTCGTGCCGCAGGGTGACATCACCGGGATCGAGCACGGCACCCCGCAGTTCGAACTGCTGGCCGGGTGGCTGGGCACCCTGGACTACCTGCGGGACCTGGGCGGGCACGCCGAGCTGACCCGCGCGGCGCTGGAGGCCGCCTCCCGGCGCATTCACGAGCTGGAAGCGCCGGTCATGGCCCGGCTGGTCGAGGGGCTCCTCGCGCATGACCTCGTGACCGTGTACGGCCCGCAGGGCACGCAGGGTCGCGTGGGGACAGTCGCGTTCCGCGTGGCTGGAGAGAGCCCCGAGCAGACCGCGCTGCGCCTCACCGCCGCCGGGGTGGACGTGGCCGCCGGGCACTTCTATGCCGTGCAGCCCCTCAAGGACCTGGGCCTGTACCCGCAGGGCGTCGTGCGGGCCAGCATCGCGCACTACACGACGCTGGACGATATCGAACGCATGCTCGCGGCGCTGGGTTAATGGTTGAAGGTTGATGGAGCTTTCCCTCTACCAACCATCAACCTTCGACTGTCAACTCAGCACGCTGTTCAGGGCGTTGCGGAAGTCCCGCGCGGCGTCCACGCTGGCGCGGACATCCAGGCCGCTGGCGTACTGCACGCCCCGGCTGGCGCTGGCGAGCGCGCCGGTCCCGCCGGGGTCGAAGGCCGGGGCGAGCTGCGCGGCGGTCGCGCCCTGCGCGCCCAGACCGGGCAGGAGCAGCAGTGCGCGGGGCATGCGGGCGCGGAACGCGGCCAGATCGCCGGGGTGCGTGGCGCCCACGACCGCGCCGACGCTGGCGTACTCCGCGTCTTCCTGGGCGTTCAGGCGGGTGATCTCGTCCGCGACGCGTTCGCTGATGCCGCCGCCCTGCAGGTCCGCCTGACCGGGGTTGCTGGTCTTCACGAGGACGAACACCGCGCCGCCGTTCGCGCGCGCAGTGTCCACGAACGGCGTGAGGGTCTCGAAGCCCAGGAAGGGGTTCACGGTCAGCGCCGCGCCCGCGTGCCGACCGGTCAGCCAGCCCTGCGCGTACGCCTGCGCCGTGCTGCCGATATCGCCACGTTTGGCGTCCAGCAACACCGGGAGGCCCAGCGTGCGGGCCGCCGCGCACACCTCCTCCAGGATGCGCAGGCCGTCCAGGCCCAGCGCCTCGTAGAACGCCAGCTGCGGTTTCACGCACGCGGCGTACGGCGCGGTCGCCTCCAGCACGTCCAGGGTGTGTTCGCGCAGGTGCGCGGCGTCCCGGTAGGCGTCCAGGCGGGGGTCCAGGCCCACGCACAGGCGGGTCTGGAGGGCTCGGGTGCGGTCGGTCACGGCCTGCGCGAAGGTCATCGCGCCCGAGGGTAACACGCGTGCCCGTGTGCCCGGATGGCCCTGTCCGGCTGGGCGGACCCCGTGTGCGCGGTGTGGCCTCTTGCGCGGGCGTGCCCTGATCGCCTAGCATGTCAGGCCGCGTGGGCGGTTAGCTCAGCGGTAGAGCTCTCGCCTTACAAGCGATAGGTCGGGGGTTCAAATCCCTCACCGCCCACCACGAACGGGACCGATGGCCAGCTGGCGTCGGTCCCGTCTTTTTCGTTGCGTGTCAGCTGTGGCGGCTGTTGCGGTACGCGAGGTTCTTTCCGGCGACGGCGCCGTCGGTGCTCAGGCGCGTCAGGTAGCCGACCCAGCCGGAGACGGTGCGGGTGACCGCCCCCGGTTCGCGGCCGGATTCGGCGTCCTGCACGGCGCGGCGCATAGCATCCAGCGGCCCCGGGATGACCGGGCCGTGTCCGGTGGCGAGGGTCTTCAGGGGCACGTCCAGCAGGGCGCGGGCGGCCCGCGTGGTCTGCGCGGGGTCGTGCGTACCGAAGGTGGGCAGCGGGAAGGCGGCGTTCAGGACGCTGGCGACCCGCAGGCGGGGGACGTTCACGAAGGTGTCGCCGCTGTACAGCTTGCCGTCCCGTTCGTCGAGGTACGCGACGTGGCCGGGCGAGTGGCCGGGCGTGTCGAGGACGGTCAGGGAGCCCACGCGGTCCCCGCCGCGCAGCAGGCGGGTGGGGGTGGTCTTCACGCCCAGGGGGGCGAGGTTGGTGGTGTCGTCCGCCCCGACGAGGAGTTCCAGGTCGGGCCACTGGCTCATCAGGGTGTCGATCGCGCCGACGTGGTCGCTGTGGGTGTGGGTCAGGGCGACGCGGCGCAGCGGGAGGCCCAGCTGCCGGGCGGCGCGGTTCACGCGGCGGTCCATGCCGCGCACGCCCGCGTCGATCAGGGTCAGTCCGTCGGCTTCCGGGACGAGGTACGCGTTGATCAGGCCGAACTGCGCGAGGCGGATGGGTGGGCGGGGCATGGGGGACCTCCGGGGTGGGGGAGAGGTGGTGTGTGGGTGGCGGCAGAGCAGTGAGTGAACGCCGTTCGCCTTGATGGTGAACACCGTACATCTTCGGTCTTCGGGCGTCAAGACGTACACTGTTCACCGTGCCGTACCCCGCGAAACTCACCCCCGATACCATCCTCCGGGAAGCGCAGACCCTCCTCGACCAGGGCGGCCCCGACGCCCTCGCCATGCGGCCCCTCGCCGACGCGCTCGGCGTGCGCCCCGGCAGCCTGTACCGCCACTTCGCCAGCCGCGCCGCCCTCCTGAACCAGCTCGCCGAACACGCCGCCGACGCCCTGCGCGACGACGTCACCGCCGCCGCCCGCACCCAGACCCCCCGCGCCGCACTGGACGCCATCGCCCGCGCGTACCTGCACTTCGCCCACACCCGCCCCCACACCTACGACCTCCTGATGACCCCACGCCCCGACCAACCCCCAGGCATCAAGACCACTGCCGGCAAGCACCTCTGGAACGCCCTGCTGGCCCACGTCGGCGCGCTGAGCGGCAACCCCGACGACACCGGGCACGCCGTCGCCTACTGGACGTTCCTGCACGGCGCGGCCAGCCTCCAGCGCAGCGGCCTGTACGGCGCCAGCGGCCCGCAAGGCGGCCTGGACATCGGCCTGAGCGCCATTCTGGACCGCATGGAACGCGCCGCGAAGGCGTAACCCCGCTTCCAGCCGCCCCCCGGCCCGCCGCGTACACTGGGCGGCATGAAGCGTCGCCAGACCGTCAGCGTCAACGTCGGGGGGGTCATGGTGGGCAGCGCCCACCCGGTCGTCGTGCAGTCCATGACGAACACCGACACCGCCAACGCCGAAGCCACCGCCATCCAGATCGCGCAGCTCGTCCGGGCAGGCAGCGAGATCGTGCGCGTCACCGTCAACACCCGCGAGGCCGCCGCCGCCATCCCCGACATCATCGCCCGCCTTCAGGAGGTCGGGATCGAGGTGCCCATCGTCGGGGACTTCCACTACAACGGCCACATCCTCCTGCGCGAATTTCCCGAAACCGCCCGTCTGCTCGCCAAGTACCGCATCAACCCCGGCAACGTCGGCGCCGGACAGCACCACGACGCGAACTTCGCCACCATGATCGAGGTCGCCAAAGAGTTCGACAAACCCGTCCGCATCGGCGTGAACTGGGGCAGCCTCGACCAGCAGGTCCTCGCCCGCCTCATGGACGAGAACACCGCTAACGGCTCACCCAAGACCGGCACGGACGTCATGATCGACGCGATGGTCGTCTCTGCGCTGGAGAGCGCCGCGTACGCCGAGGAACTCGGCCTCGCACACGACAGGATCCTGATCAGCGTGAAGGTCAGCTCCGCCCCGGAACTCTGGCAGGTGTACCGCCAGCTCGCCCCGCTGTGCGACTACCCCCTGCACCTCGGCCTGACCGAGGCCGGCATGGGCATGAAAGGTATCGTCGCCAGCAGCGCCGCCCTCGCGCCTTTGCTCATCGAGGGTATCGGGGACACCATCCGCGTCAGCCTCACCCCGGAACCCGGCGCGAGCCGCAAACTGGAAGTCGAGGTCGCCCAGCAGATCCTCCAGAGCCTCGGCATCCGCCAGTTCCTCCCGCAGGTCACCTCCTGCCCCGGCTGCGGCCGCACCACCAGCACCTTCTTCCAGGAACTCGCGCAGAAGATCCAGGACTACATCCGCGACACCATGCCCGACTGGAAAGCCAGATACCCCGGCGTGGAGGACATGCAGGTGGCCGTCATGGGCTGCATCGTGAACGGCCCTGGCGAGAGCAAACACGCCAACATCGGCATCTCCCTGCCCGGCACCGGCGAGGACCCCCGCGCGCCCGTCTACCAGGACGGCAAACTCCTGACCACCCTGCGCGGCCCCCGTATCGCCGAGGACTTCCAGGACCTCATGGAACAATACGTCGAGCAGCGCTACGGCCGCAGCGAGGCCCCCGCATGAGCGCCTGGGGCGTCGGCCCCTTCCAGAACGAGGCCGCCGCTGAGTACGCCGCCGAGATCGTGCAGGACGGCGCGTACGCCCTGGCGGAAGCCTTCGACGTCGCGCTGGACCCCGACAACGACTACCTGGAAGCCGAGGAAGGCCACCGCGCCGTCGCCGCCGCCGAGACCCTCGCCGCCGTCCTCACGGGCGATACCAGCGCCCTGACCGACGCCGCCCTGCGCGCCTGGGTGCAGAACGCGGACGCCGCCGAACTGACCCACCTGCGCGGGCACGCCATGGAAGCCCTGGAACGCGTCCTCGACCCAGGCAGCGAACTCCCGGACCTCTGGGAGGACAGCGAGGACGCCGACGCGTGGCGCGAGGACATCCAGCGCCTCCGCGCCGCGCTGAGCTGATTGTGGAGGGAGGCGTGCTCCCCTGGCTGCGGGACGACCTGACCCGCGCGGACGCGCACGCCCCAGCGCGCCTGACCGCCGACCTGCACCGCTGCGCCCGCGAACTCGGCTGGACACTGGTCGGCGGACTACACCCCGACCCCATGACCGAGGTGCGCAGCCAGACCCTCCGCATCGGGGCGGGCGGGGGAGAGGTCCGGCTCCTGGCCTATACCGACCTGCCCGTGATGGCCTTCACGGACGCCACGCATCCGGCGGCGACCTTCGCGCCCTACCTGAACCCGCCCGGCCTGACCGCGTGGTGGCAGGCGCGCGGCTGGGTCGTCCCAGACGCCGCGTGGCTGAACGGACTCCCGGACCACGCCGAACTGGACCTCCTGCCACCCGGCGCGGCAAGGGGCGCGCGGCACCTGGGCTGGACACGCGGCGACCTGCTGTTCCGGTACTGGTGACGCTCAGGCGTGTGCCCGCTGCCGTCCCCGCCAGTGGTCGAGGAGTTGCCGCCCGTCGCTGGGCATGCCTGCGCCCATGCCCATCCAGGCGGGGTAGCGGACGGGCATAGCGGTCACGAGGGCCTGAAGTCCGGCGAACACGGCCAGCGCCTGCCCGAACGGACCGGCCAGTTCGCCTCCGCCGCGCCACAGCAGCGCGCCCAGGGCACACAGTTCGCCTCCGCCGCGCCACAGCAGCGCGCCCAGGGCACACAGCGCGGCGGAGCTGAGCGGCCCGAGGGCGATGGCCCACGCCCAGGTGGCCGGGGTCATGCTCGCGTGATCCCAGTGGGCGCGGCCTATCCAGAACGGGTACGGGCGCACGTCCACCGTCACCCGCCCCAACCGGAACCGCGCAACAGACCAGCCCCCGTCCACGCCGAGCTGCACGCGCACCCCGGACGCCCCGGCCCGCAGCGGCAGCAGCACATGCGCGAACTCATGCGTGGTGACGGCCAGCAGGCCGGCCAGCAGGTACATCAGGAGCAGCCTCGGATCGAAGGTCACCACGGTGGGGGGTACGCGGCGCGGCCCCCGGCCGTTTCACCCGGTGGGCGCCCCATCCTGCCGCTCGTAGTTGCGGGTGCACATCAGGTTGCCGCGCCGCATCCCCAGCCCCTCGTAGTACGGGACGAGGTGGTCGTCGCAGCCGAGGTCCATGGCGTACAGGTGCCGCAGTTCTTCCTGCAGGCGGGTCATCAGGGCGCGGCCCACGCCCCGGCCCTGCCACTCGGGCAGAACTTCCAGAAGTGGAATGTACGCGGTCAGCACGCCGTCGCTGATCGCCTGCACGAAGCCGATCACCTGCCCGTCATGCACGGCCAGCACGACCCGGTACGACCCGCGCAGCAGGCGCAGGAACGTGTCGGGCGTGGGCGGGTTGGGCCAGTCCACGAAGAATCCGTGGAGCTGTTCAGGCGTCATGCCGTCCAGGGACGTCGTGAGGGAATAGCTGGGTTGAGTCACGAACGCCAGTGTGCCGTCCGCCCGCGCGTGGGGCATCGGCACACTGGCGTACGGGTGTGTTACGGAACGACCTGGGAGCCCTGCTCGCTGTACTCCGCGAGGACCGCCTGCGCGGCGACGGTGGCCTTTCCCTGGCGGACGAGGGCGACGACTGCCCCGCCGAAGCCCGCGCCGGTCATGCGCGCGCCGTACACGTCCGGGTGCGCCTGGAGCAGCGCGACGAGTTCGTCCACGCGTTCGTGACTGACGGCGTAGTCGCCTTTGAGGCTGGCGTGGCTGGCGTTCATGAGCTGCCCGAAGCGGGTGGCGTCCACGTCGGGTTCCAGCGCGGCCAGCACGCGGTTGTTCTCGGTGACGACGTGCCGGGCGCGTTCGCGCAGGACGGGCGGGAGCGTCTCGACGACCGAAGGGTCGGTCACATCGCGCAGTTGCGGGACGCCGAGCAGGCGGGCGGCCTCCTCGACCTGCGCGCGGCGTTCGTTGTACCCGCTCTCGGCGAGGCGGCGCGGCACGCCGGAGTCGATGACGAGCACCTCCGCCCCGGCGGGGAACGGCACGGCGCGGCGGTCGAGGCTGCGGGTGTCGATCAGGAGCATGGTGCGGGTGTCGGCCAGGGAGCTGGCCATCTGGTCCATGACACCGCACTTGACACCCACGAACTCGTGTTCGACCTGCACGCCACGCAGGGCCAGGGCCACGTCGTCGAGGTCGAGGTCCGCGAGGTCCCGCAGGGCGCGGAGCGTGGCGACCTCCAGCGCGGCGCTGCTGCTCAGGCCGCCGCTGGGCACGTCGCTGGTGATGAAGGCGTTCAGGCCCTCCTGCACGCCGCTCAGGGCGAAGCAGCCGGTCAGGTACGGCGCGAAGCCGCTGCCGACCTCGCCGACCGGCACGCGGATGGTCTGGTCCAGGTTCGTGGAGTACAGGACGTGCTCGGCGCTGCCGTTGCGGCCCAGCGCGACGGTCGCCTGCTGCGGGATGGCGGTGGGCAGCACGAAGCCCCCCTGGTAGTCGGTGTGTTCGCCCAGCAGGTTCACGCGACCCGGGGCCTGCGCGGTGGCCTGCGGCGCACTCCCGAACGCCTGTTCATAACTGGTGTGGGTCACAGTCCGTCTCCTGCGGTGTCCGGCACGGCGCGCAGCTCGGCGGCGGCGACCTCCGGGAACTTGTCGTTCGCGAACTCCCCGGCGCCCTGCTCGGTGCCCGCCAGGAACTTCAGGCGGCCCGGCGCGCGCAGGTACGGGTAGATCTCGATGTGCAGCGGGAACGCCGGGCGGGGCGTGTCCAGCGGCGCCTGATGCACGGTCATCAGGTACGGCATGCGCACGCCGAACAGGCCGTCCAGGCGGCGCAGCGCGTCGCGCAGCACCCGCGCCATGCTGAGCCGCTCGGCGTCGCTCAGGTCACTGAGCAGGCTGACCGGGCGGGTGGGCAGCACCCACGTCTCGAAGGTGTAGCGCGCAAACGGCGGCACGACGCTCAGGGCCGCGCCGTCATCGCGGATGATGCGGTCCTCGGCGGCGCGTTCCTCCTGGATGAAGTCCTCCAGCCAGGGGCGGCCGTGCTCGGCGACGTACGCGTCCATCTGCGCGGCAGCCCGCGCGGCGACCGGCGGCACGTGATCGTAGGCGTAGATCTGCCCGTGAGGGTGGTGCAGGGTCACGCCGACCTCCACGCCCCGGTTCTCGAAGGGCAGCACCGCGTTGATCTGCCCGGTCTCCGCGAGGCGCGTGGTGCGGTCCGCCCACACGGCCAGCAGCAGGCTGATCTGCTCGTCCGTCAGGTCGCACAGGCGGCCCTGGGCACTCTGGCTGAACACCACGACCTCGCACTTGCCGACGCCCGCGCGCGTTCCGGCGGGGCCGGGCTCCGGGTCGGGGGCCGTCAGGGTCAGGCTGGGGAAGCGGTTGTCGAACACGGCGATGTCGTACTCGCCGCGCGGCAGTTCGGTGGGGTGCTCGGGGTCGCGGGTGGGGGCCAGCGGGTTGTACTCGGGCGGCGGGAGGAACGTGCGGCCCATGCGGTGCGCGGCGTACATGACCCACTCGCCCCGCACCGGATGCCAGCGCATCAGGGGACGGGCGTCCACCGGGTCGGGGCTGGGGCTGGGAATCTCGCTGTCCACCCGGATGGGCTCCAGACCGTACAGGGTTAGGCTGCGCCCGTCGGGTTTCGTGAAGTCGGCGGTGTGGTACCCGCTGGCCGACAGGGGTGAGGTGCGGTCGGTGGTCATGCCTGCTCCTTGCCCTGCGCCGACCGGTAGCCGTGCGCGGGAATGCCGCCTGTGGCGCGGTCGGTGAGGTTGAACGTGCCGCGCGTGAAGTGCGTCACCGCGTCCCCGAAGGACGTCGCGAGCGTCACCGGGCGGTCCGGGGTGCTGACCGTCAGGCAGCGGCGCAGCAGAGCCAAGCCCTCCTCGTCCAGCAGGCTGACCGGGTCGCTGCTGGCCCGCAGGCCCCCGATGACGTCCAGCATGCCCGCGATGGCCTCCCGCTCGGTGGCGCTGAGCAGGCTCAGTTCGCGGCGGCAGATCGCCACGTCCGGGTCCGGCTGGTACCACGCGTGCTGATACCAGCGGCTCAGCGCGGTGTGCAGCGCGTTGCGGGCGCTGGGGCCGGTCGCGTCGCCCAGCCACACGCGGCGGGAGTCCTCATCCCACAGCGGGGCCACGTCCGGACCGGTGCGCATGGCGTCCACCAGCCCGATGCTCTGCGCCAGCGGCGCCCCGCACGCGAGGATGAACGCGTCGTCACCCACGCCGTCCCGGAACGCCTGCAGGCCCATGCGGTACGCCTCGGCCCGCCCGACCGTCGGGTCATGCCGCACGCCGGGCTGGGTCGCGCCGTACAGGAAGTCGATCTTCAGGTACGTGTACCCCCAGCCGCGCACCGTGCGCCCCAGCTCGCGGATCCACGCCAGCGCGCCGGGGTGCGTGGTGTCGAGCGCGTGGTACGGGCCGCCCCAGTTGTTCCCGAACGCCAGCGGCTGACCGTCCTCGCCACGCAGTAGCCACTCGGGGTGGTCGCGGAACAGGCGGCTCTGCGGCTGCACCAGGAACGGCGCCAGCCACAGGCCCGCCGTGAAGCCCAGCTCCGCGAGGCGCGCGGGCAGCTCGCGGGCGTGCCCGCCGAAGTGGGCGCTGGGGTCCTCCCAGTCGCCCAGGAACGTCTGGAAGCCGTCGTCCAGCTGGAACACGTCGAAGTCCAGGCCGTGCTCGCGGGCCAGACGGGCGTTGTCCAGCATGGCGTCCAGCGTCACGTCGCGGTAGTACGAGTACCACGAGCACCACACCCGCACTGGCGCGGGCGTCCGCGCGCCCATCGCCGCGCCCAGGTCTGCCGCGCGGGCCTCCAGGGTGGCGATCACGTCCCCGGTCTCCTCCCAGGTGACGGGAACGTCGGGGCCTTCCAGGGTGCAGGTCACGGTCACGTCAGCGGTTCCGGCGCGGGCCTCCCACTGCGCGAAGGTGCGCGTGGCGTCCCCGACACTGCCGACCCAGCCGCTGCCGTCGGCGCGGACCAGCGCCAGCACGGTATGGCTGCGCCACACCCCGGCCTCGCCGCTGGGCGGGAAGCCCGGATCGTGCCCCTGCTCCACCCGCCAGTGCTGCCCCGGCACGGCCTGAACGTCCGTCAGCGGGCGCAGTTCCGCCTCGCTCCACGACTGGAATCCACTGATCAACACCCGCAGGTCCTGCGGGGCCTCATTGACTGTCCACTTATTCACCGTTAACTCCGTCACCCTGCTCTCCTTTCCCTTGCGTGGGCGTCCAGTCGCCGCCCAGCACCACCGAACTCACCGGACCCAGCTCCAGGCCGCCCCACGTCACCGCGTGCGGATGCCAGTTCTGCACCAGCGTCCGGTCCGCGCGGCGCGACACGCGCACCCCCTCCGGCAGGTCCAGCAGCGGCACGCCGGCGCCGCCCAGCACCTCGCTCAGCACCGCCCGGATCAGCCCCAGGCTGTGCGCGCCGATCACGGTCGCGTGCCCGTGGCGGATCACGGCGCTCTGCCCGTCCAGCGGCCCGCCCGCGTACGTGGCGAGGGTCTGCGCGCCGTTCACGCGGTAACTCTCGGCCCAGAGGCTGGCGTCCACGCTCCCGAACGCGCCGGTCACGCCCTGCGTCACGCCGGGGCGCAGGCTGTCGTACTGCAGCAGGCGCGCGCCCGTCAGGCCCGACAGCGGGCCGAACTGCCCATCCGACCACGTCGCGCCGCCCGGCGTGCGGAACGCCGTGCGCGGCCCGAACACGAACGGCACGCCACCCTGCGCCGCCGCCTCCCAGCGCGCCGCCCGCTCAGCGGGAACCAGCGTGATCGCCGGGGCGACCACCGCCGCGAAACCGCTCAGGTCCGCGTCCGGGTGGGTGATCTGCACGTCCACGCCCAGCGAGCGCAGCGCCATGTAGTACGTGACCGTCTGCGCCCAGTAGCTCAGGCCCGCCGCGTGCCGCTGCTGGTCATAGATCCACAGGCTCTCGTAGTCGTGCAGCAGCGCCACGCGCGCCGGGACCGGGCCAACAGGGAACTGCGTGAGGTCCAGGCCCGCGACCTCCGCGAAGCCCCGGTCGGGCGTCTCGTCGTGGCGCAGCAGTCCGGAGTGCATGACCTCCTGCGCCATCGTCGCGGCCCGCCAGCGGAAGTAACTCACGACGTCCGCGCCGTGCGCCCACGCCTGCGCCGTCCACAACGCCACCGCGCCTTCGGCGGGCAGCGGGTTGTATGGCGCCCAGTTCACCTGACCGCACTGCTGCTCCATCACCCAGAACCCGTTCGGCGTGCCCGCCCCGTCCCGGCCCAGCCCGTCCTTCCCGAGCATCAGGCTGCGGTACACGTCATGGTTGAACGCCACCAGATCCGGGTGCCCGGTGCGGGCGTAGTGGTTCTTCAGGTCCTCGCCCACGCCTGGGGGCGCGAAGAATTCCAGCATCCCGGTCGGGTAGTTGTCCCACGTCGCGAAGTCCAGGCCGCGCGCCACGTCGTAATGGTCGAAACCCGACTCGAAGATCATGAAGTTGTGCGTCACGAACCGCCCCGGCGCGAGTTCACGCAGGATCTCCACCTGCTCGGCCTGGAACGACGCGATCAGGGCCGACGCGAAACGGTGGTAGTCCAGCACGTGCGACGGGTTCGGTTCCGTCACGGTCAGCGCCGGGGACTTCACCTGCGCCCAGTCGGTGTACTCCATGCTCCAGAACACGTTCCCCCACGCCTCGTTCAGCGCGTCCAGCGTGCCGTAGCGCGCCTGCAGCCATGCGGGGAACGCCGCCTCGCTCGCGCCGCCGTAACTGCGGCTGGTGTTATGACACCCGAACTCGTTGTCGGTCTGCCAGCCCACCACCGCCGGGTGCTGCCCGTACCGCTCGGCGACCGCACGCGTGATACGGCGCGAGTGCTCGCGGAACACGGGTGACGCGAAATCGTAGTGGCGGCGCGACCCGAACTCCCGCACGCGGCCCTGGTCGTCGAACGCCAGGATCTCCGGGTGCGCGCGGATCAGCCATGCGGGCGGCGTCGGCGTCGGCGTGCACATCACCACGCGCAGGCCTTCGGCGGCGTACGCGGCGATCGCGTCGTCCAGCCACGCCCAGTCGAACTCGCCGGGGCGGGGTTCCAGGCGGCTCCAGGCGAACTCCGCGACCCGCACGAACCGCAGGCCCAGCTCCGCCTGCATCCGCGCGTACGGCGCCCAGCGGTCAGAGGGGACATGCTCGGGGTAATCGCAGGTGCCCAGCATCAGGATTTCGGACGGGGTGGGGTCGGGGTTCGTCATGGGGGGCCTCACGGAGTGGGGAGTGGGGAGTGGGGAGTGGGGGGGGGGGGGGGGGGGGGGGGGGGGGGGGGGGGGGGGGGGGAGTGGGGAGTGGGGAGTGGGGAGTAACCGGTTTCTGCGGCGGCCTGAGGGGCAGATCACACCACGCGCACGTCCTTCACGGCGCTCAGCACGTCCGGCGGGGGAGAGGTCGCGGCGCGGTCCGTGATCAGCGTCGACACGCGGTCCAGCGGCGTGATGAACGCCCGGCTGACCACGCCCAGCTTGCGGTGATCCGCGACGACCACCACCTCGCGTGCCTGCTCGGCCATCAGACGCTTCACCTCGGCCTCCTCGTGGTTCGCGTTCGTTACGCCCGTCCCGGCATGCACGCCGTTGCAGCCCAGGAACAGCCGGTCGGCGTGAATGTGGCGCAGCACGTCCAGGGCGTACGGGCTGACCAGCGAGTGCTGCAGGGGCCGGAGCGTTCCGCCGGTCACGATGACCCGCACGCCCGGCAGGCGCTCCAGCAGCAGCGCAATGTTCAGGCCGTTCGTCACGACCGTCACGTCCTGCAGGGAGGGGGACAGCGCCCGCGCCACCTCGGAGGTGGTGCTGCCCACATCCAGGAACACCGTGTCGCCGCTCTGCACCAGCCCGGCTGCCGCCTGCCCGATGCGGCGTTTGGCGGCCGCGAACTCGCGCATGCTGGTTTCCAGCGGGGCCTCGCGGCGCAGGTCCAGCGGCAGGCTGACCCGGCCGCGCGTGCGGCGGACGTGCCCGGCGGCGGCCAGGGCGCTCAGGTCACTGCGGACCGTGACCTCCGAGACGCCCAGCAGCCCGGAGAGTTCCGTGACGCCCAGTTCGCCGTGCTGGCGGACCAGCGCCACGATCTCGCTGCGCCGACCTTCGATCACGACTGTCCCAGGGCTTTCATGTCTTTCGAAGTTTACGGAAGTTATGGACAGCGCACAAGGGGACCCCCGGTCAGGCGGGGCCGGTCGTCTGCACCACCCCGGCGCGGGGCATGAAAAAACCCCGACCGCGCAGGTCGGGGCTGATCGTGAAGGTTGACGCTCAGCGGACGTCCATCAGTTCCACGTCGAACACCAGCGTCGCGCCGCCGGGGATCACGCCGGGAACGCCCGCCGCGCCGTACCCCAGGTGGGCGGGGATGGTCAGCTTGGCCTTGTCGCCCACGCGCAGCTGCGCGATGCCCTGATCCCAGCCCTGGATCACGTACCCGACGCCCAGCGGGAACTCGATGGGTTCGCCACGGTCGCGGCTGCTGTCGAACTTCTGCCCGTTTTCCAGCATGCCGGTGTAGTGCACGCGGACCATCTTCCCGGCCTGCGCCTGCGCGCCGGTCCCCTCGTGGTACTTGTCGATCTTCAGTTCCGTCTTCCCTTCAGCGGTCATGCGCGTCAGGGTAACGGGTCCGGACACCTGTCCGCTACCCAATCTGAAGTGACCGTGAAGGCAGTTGCGGCGCGGTCTGCACTCATGGGCACCGGCTCAAGGCGGTTCACCCGGACGCCCGGACCGCCGGACCGTGTGAAGCCGCGTGGATTTCCGGATTGCTCCCCTCTCCGGCCATGAGGCGCGTGAGAGGATCCTCTGCCTGCCCGCTGCGCTACCCTCGGGGCCTGTGAGCGCGCCCCCCACCCCTCCCGCGACGGCTCCTCCGGCAACAGCTGGCGCCCCTGGCTGATCAGCGCCGCCGCCGCGTACCTGCTGACCACCTTCGGCTTCACGCTGGCCCGCGTGGACGGCGACTCCATGAACCCCACCCTGAACAGCGGCGACGTGCTGGTCCTCCTGAAATACCCCCGCTGGCTGCGCGCCTGGAGCCTGGGCGGCCCGTACCCGCGCCGGGGCGACCTGCTGATCTTCAAGGCGCCCGCCGACAGCCCCTACGCCTATGAAACGCTGTACGGCCTGCGGCACCGCCAGTACAACGTCAAACGCGTTCTCGCCCTGCCCGGCGACACGGTCGCCATCCGGGACGGGCGGGTCGTCGTCAACGGCCGCCCCTGGCCGAAAGTTACGCCAGTCAGGGCTTCGTGGACGACCAGCCCGCCCTGCGCGTTCCGCCCGGCAAGGTGTGGGTCATGGGCGACAACCGCCGCATCGGCGAGAGCCTCGACAGCCGCGTGTACGGCCCGGTGGACCTGCGTGACGCCGCCGGACCCGCCGACCTGCGCCTGTGGCCCCGCCCCGGCCTGATCCCCCGCTGACCGGGTCCCAGGACTCGTTCACGTCCCGGAGGGTGGACGCTCACATTCGGGCGCTACGGTGCCCCTCATGAAGTTCTCCCGCCCCGCGATCCTGTCCACCCTCACCCTGCCTGCCCTGGTGCTCGGTGCCACGCTCGGCACTGCCCAGGCTCAGACCCTGGTGAGTTTCAGCGACCCGAAACTGCCGTTCACGGTCAGCCTCCCCAAGGGCTGGCTGGGCGTGGACTTCAAGGACGGCACCATCGGCGTGTCCATCGTGTCCGCCAAGGCCCCACCCGCCACCCTGATGCGCCTGCTGTTCGTCGACAAGGCCGGCGGCAAACCCACCCCCGAAGGTGAATTCAAGAAGTTCGAGGCGGGCATGACCGGCACCGGCGCGACCGTGAAGCAGACCGCCAGCCGCACCCTGAAGATCGGCGCGCTGAGCGGCCTGGAGCGCAGCTACACCCTGACCCACCCCAAGGGCTCGCTGAAGATGCGCGTCTGGTACGGCGTCGGCGCGAAGAACCTGTATTCGTTCCAGCTGACCGACACGCCTGCGCGCTTCGCGGCGGCGAGCAGCACCTTCGACAAGGTGCTCGCCAGCGTCAAGTTCAAGTAAGCGCACGGCACGAGGCGGCCCCCCAGCGTGGGAGGCCGCCTCGTGACCTGCTTAGTTCGTGTCGGGGTTGGGCATGCTGTTCGTGACGGCGGCGTCCACACCGTCCTCGAAGCGTTTGAAGTTCTCGCGGAACATGCGGGCCAGTTTGCGGGCCGTCTGGTCGTAGGCGCCTTTGTCCGCCCAGGCGTCGCGGGGGTTCAGGACACCCTCGGGCACGCCGGGGACGCTGGTGGGGATCTCCAGGTCGAAGAAACCTTCCTTCTCGAAGGGCACGTCGTCCAGCGCGCCGGACAGCGCCGCATTGATCATGGCGCGGGTGTGGGCGATGCTCATGCGTTTGCCCTGGCCGTACATGCCGCCGCTCCAGCCGGTGTTCACCAGCCATACGCGCGCGCCGCTCTGCTGCACCTTCTGCGCCAGCAGGCGGGCGTACTCGCCCGGGTGGCGGGGCATGAAGGGCGCGCCGAAGCAGGTGCTGAAGGTCGGGCTGGGTTCGGTCACGCCGTCTTCCGTGCCGGGAATCTTCGCGGTGAAGCCGCTGATGAACTGGTACATGGTCTGCTCGGCGCTGAGGCGGCTGATGGGGGGCAGCACGCCGTACGCGTCGGCGGTCAGGAACACCACGTTCTTCGGGTGCCCTGCGATGGAGCCGGGCTGCACGTTGTCGATCTGGTCGATGGGGTAGGCGCTGCGGGTGTTCTCGGTCAGCGAACCGTCGTTCAGGTCGGGCTGGCCCTGCGCGTCGAGCACCACGTTTTCCAGCACGGTGCCGTAGGTGCGGGTGGTGCGGTGGATGGCGGGTTCGGCCTCGGCGTTCAGGTTGATGACCTTGGCGTAGCAGCCGCCCTCGAAGTTGAACACGCCGCTGTCGGTCCAGCCGTGCTCGTCGTCGCCGATCAGTTTACGGCTGGGGTCGGCGCTCAGGGTGGTCTTGCCGGTGCCGCTCAGGCCGAAGAACAGCGCCACGTCGCCGCCCTCGCCGACGTTCGCGGAGCAGTGCATCGGCATGACGCCCGCTTCGGGCAGCAGGTAGTTCAGCACGCCGAAGATGCCCTTCTTGTTCTCACCGGCGTACTGGGTGCCGCCCGCGATGATCATCTTCCGCGTGAAGTTCACGATGATGAACGTGTCGCTGCGCACGCCGTCCACGGCGGGGTCCGCCTTGAAGGACGGGATGTTCAGGACCGTCCAGT
Source organism: Deinococcus sp. JMULE3 (assembly GCF_013337115.1). NCBI lineage: Bacteria > Thermotogati > Deinococcota > Deinococci > Deinococcales > Deinococcaceae > Deinococcus > Deinococcus sp. JMULE3. Next base: position 157,590 of record NZ_SGWE01000004.1, on the reverse strand, counting down.
CCTCGTGGAAGTCCGCGAGTTCCTCAGGGGTGGGGCGCACGAACATGTTGCGGATGAACAGCGAGTGGTACGCCATCTCGGTGACCATGCGGCAGCCGATGCGGTAGCGGGGGTCGGTCCCGGCGTACACCTGCTGCACGAACAGTTCCTTCCCTTCGGCGTAGCGGGTCATCTTGTCCAGCAGGCGGTCGAACACGACCGGGCTGATGGGCGTGTTGAACCCGCCCCACCAGACGCTGTCGCGGGTCTGGTCGTCCTCGACGATGAAGCGGTCCTTGGGGCTGCGGCCGGTCTTGTTGGTGCGGACCGTGAGGGGGCCGCAGGCGGCCTGCACGCCCTCGCCGAGGCGGATCGCGTCGGCGTACAGGGCGTCCACGCCGGGGTTGAGGTGGATGGTGGCGGTCTTGATGCCGAGGTCGGCCAGCGGGTTGGTCGCGGTCAGGCTCATGGGTCCTCCGGGTTCAGGGGTGGCACGGGTGTGCCGGGTTGAATTGGTGTTCGAAGTTACATCGGAATTGTCGCCTGTGAAGCGATTCCAGTCCAACCTTTGTGGTGTCACACTTTCGGGGACAACAGCCTCCGATGTCCTCTACAGGCGGACGACCTTACACGCGACGGCGCCCGCTGCAACGCGACATCTCAGTGTCCATCACTCCCGTACCCATCCATTACCGGGTGCAAGGTCCACGCCCCTGACTATTGTTCAACAGCCGAACAGAATAGCCGGACACCCCGACCACCCAGGCACCCTGCAGCCACGAAAAAGTGCCCTCCCATCACGGGAAGGCACCTCGTTTCTCCGGTAAAACTCAGTTCGTCTGCTTGGTCTGACCGTCGGGTTTCGCCGCGCCGTCCTGCGCTGCCGTCTTCGCCGCCGCCGGAGCGTCCGGAGCCACCGCGCCCGCGGCCGCCGCACCGGTCGTCGCCGCCTGCGTGGTCTTCGCCGCGCCGGGCGCCGGCGTCGCCTGCGGCTCCTCGATGCGGTCCAGCCACATCGACCCGATCAGGTTCCGGGCGTTCCGGCCCGCGTCGTGCAGGCCCTGCGCGGCCTCGGGGCTGACCTTCTCCACGGCGCTCAGGATCGCCTGACGCGCGGCGGGCACGCGGGCCAGCACCACGGCGCCCGTCCCCAGCAGCACCAGGGTCGCCACGGCGCTGCCGCCCCCGCTGCTGCGGTCATCCTTGCGGGCGCGGCGCACCTGCTTCTCGATGACCTTCAATTCACGGCCCAGTTGCTTCTCCAGCGGGGCCAACTTGCGACTCACCGCGCGTTCCAGCTGTCCGCTGCTCAGCTTGCGCTTCCCGCTACGCAGGTCACGCTCGGCGTCTCGGCGTGCCTGACGCAGGGTGCGTTCCACGCGGCGACGACGGGCCTCGGCTCCGTCCACGGCCTCGTGCAGGGTGCTGCTGACCGTGTCCTGGACGTTCGCCAGGAGTTCCGTCGCCGCCCCCGACGCGTCCGACAGCGTCAGGGCCGCCGCGCGCCGCGCCGGACGGGTCGCCTTCGCCGCGTTCTTCAGGCCGCGCTGCGCCTGCACCTGCACGGTCTGACCGGCATCCGCCGCCACTCGACCCGCCTCGTGACCCAGCGTGCGCGCCTGCTCGCTGCCCGCCGCCGCCGCGCGGGCCGCCGCCTCCTGCGCCTGCCCGGCCAGTTCACTCGCCGCGTGCAGCACGCTCTCCAGCAGGGCGCTCGCGCGGGGCGCGGCCTCGTCCTTCAGGGTGCTGGCGGTGCTGGACAGTGTGTGCGCGCCGCTGCGCGCCGTGTCCTGCGCCAGCTGCGCCGCCTGACTGGCCGCCGACAGCAGCGCGGGCCGCACGTTGTCGCTCAGGGTGTGCTGCGTGCCGCTCCAGGCGGTGCGGGTGCCGTCCACCAGGGCGCGGCGCGTGTCGCGGTTCGTCATCAGGCCCGCCAGGGCCCCCAGCAGCACCAGGCTGCGCTTGCTGACGCCGCCGGTCGATTCCGTGTTGTTCATGGTGACTCCTTATCGCCCGCCGCGCCCGTGCAGCGTGCAGGGCTGCGCGACCGGGTCATGCGGCCCATTCTCTGACCCGCTCCCGAGCCCAGTGTGGGCGGAACGTAACGCCTCATTCATGTTCCGCGCCCGCGTGCCCCACCCGCACGCCCTCCCCACAGGCCCGAACGTCACCCACTGATCCTTCCCGCTGCGGGGGGGCGCGCTACACTCGGGGGCGTGACCCGCAAGGCCCCGCGACCCGACGCTTCACCCGCCCTGCCGCCCCTGCACACCCTGGAAGTCCGGAATCTGGCGACCATCCGCACCCTGAACCTGCACTTCAGCGGCGGCCTGAGCGTCTTCACCGGCGAGACCGGCGCGGGCAAGAGCATCATCGTGGACGCCCTGGGCCTGCTGCTGGGCAGCCGCAGCAACACCGACCTGATCCGCAGCGGCGAGGACGACCTGCTCGTCACCGGCCACTGGGGCGACGAGATCGCCAGCCGCCGCGTGACCACGCAGGGCCGCAGCACTGCCCGCCTGGACGGCGAGGTCGTCAGCCTGCGCGAACTGCAGGAGTGGGCGCAGCGCCGCCTGACCATCCACTGGCAGCACTCGGCGGTCAGCCTCCTGACGCCCGCGAACCAGCGCGCCCTGCTCGACCGTCAGGTGGACGCGCCGCACGCCGCGTACGCCGCCGCGTACCGCGAGTGGCAGGAGGCCCGCGCGCGGCTGGAGCGCCTGCGCGCCACCGAACGCGAACGCGCCCGGCAGCTCGACCTGCTGCAGTTCCAGGCGCGCGAGATCGCCGAGGTCAGTCCCCAGCTGGGCGAGGAAGAGCCCCTCCAGGCCGACCTGACCCGGCTGGCGAACCTCGACACCATCGCGCAGAGCGCCGCCGGGGCGCTGCACCTCCTGAGCGACGCGGACGAGAACGCCCTGGGCTTCCTGAACGAGGCCGCCCGCGCCCTGAACGCCGGGGCGCGCTTCGACGACACCACCGCCCAGCTGCAGAGCGAACTGCGCGAGGCCCTCGCCAGCATCCAGGCGGTCGTGGGGGAACTGCGTGGCGTCGCCGAGGATCAGGCCCCCGACCCGGAGGAACTCGCGCGGGTGGAATCCCGCCTGGGCGCGCTGGGGAAACTCCGCGCGAAGTACGGCCCGACCCTGGAGGACGTCCTGAACTTCCACGCGCAGGTCGAGACCGAACTGGCCGACCTGACCCGCGACGAACAGGACGCAGGCACCCTGGACACCGAGGTGGACGCCCTGCGCGCCCGCGTGCAGGAGGCAGGGGAGAGGCTGGACGCCGCCCGCCGCGAGAGCGCCGCGCCCCTGGCGGGCGACCTGCTGGCCGTCATCCGGCAGCTGGGGATGCCGCACGCCCGACTGGCCTTCCACCTGGGCGCCCTGAACGAACCCGGCCCGCACGGCCTGAGCGACGTGACCCTGCACTTCAACGCCAACCCCGGCGAGGACCTCGCCCCGCTGGCCGACGTCGCCTCCGGCGGAGAACTCAGCCGCGTGATGCTCGCCATCAGCACCGTCCTGGGTGCCGACACGCCCGCCGTGGTCTTCGACGAGGTGGACGCCGGGATCGGCGGGAGCGCCGCGCACGCCGTCGCCGACCAGCTGCGCGCCCTGGCCGCCACGCGGCAGGTGCTGGTCGTCACGCACCTCGCGCAGATCGCCGCGCGCGCCGACCACCACTACAAGGTCGAGAAGAGCGTCGAGGAAGGCCGCACCGTCAGCCGCGTGCGCCTCCTGACGCCCGACGAACGCCTGGAGGAGATCGCGCGGATGCTCAGCGGCAACACCAGCGAAGCCGCCCTGAGCCACGCCCGCGAACTCCTCGCCGGAACCGCCTGACCGGAGATGCCGTCTGGCCGCGCCGCCAAGCGTCAGGGTTTCTGAAAGGCGGTGTTCAGTCCACGGTCAGACTGCGCTCATAAGCTGGGACGCATGAAACGAACCCTGCTCGCCGCCGCCCTCCTCGGCGCTGGACTGCTCAGCGCATGCTCCATGACCGGCCCCGGCAACCTGAAAGTCCATGAGGCCGTCCTGTACGGCGGCGCGCAGGAACGCGTCGTCTGGGTGTACGGGACCCTGCAGGGCAGCGGAAGCAGCGTGAAACTCGGCAGTCAGACCGCCGACCTGCGCGCCCAGGTGCAGGACCCCATCGCAACGCCCGGCAGCCTCAGCGTGAACGGCAAGGCCACCTACCGCGAGGCCACCACCCCCATCGCCGCGCAGGTCACCGTCACCCGTCAGGGCAGCGCGTTCAACGTCACGCCCGCCAGCGGCGCGCAGATCAGCGCCGTGTACTACACCGACGGGCAGAGCTGGACCCGCCTGAACGGCACCAGCGGCACGGTCGGCGGCACCCGCGTGGACGGCCTGCAGGGCGCCGGGCAGCTCACGGACGACGAGGCCCGCGTCCTGAGCGACACCCTGCGCCCCCAGGGTCCGCTGGCCGTCGCGGTCCTCGCCAACCAGCCCGCCCCGGCCCTGGCGGTGGAGCCCGCACCCACCGAGCACCTGCGCAGCGACCTGTACATCCTGAGCAGCGTGCCCACCGCGCAGATCCAGCCTCCCCGCCCCACGCCCGTCACCCCTGCGCCTGTCACCCCACCCCCGGAGGCAACGTGACCCTCAGCCAGATCGCCACCGGCACCAACGCCAACACCAGCCAGCCCGGCGTGCAGGTCGCCACGACCGCCAGCGCCGCCAGCAGCCTGTACGCCCGCGCGTACGGCCGCCAGAGCAGCGTCCCCACCCCGCCCAGCGTGACGGGCCGCACCCTGATCGGCGTGTTCCTCGGTCAGCGCCCCACCGGCGGCTACGGCATTCAGGTCCTCAGCGCGACCGGCAGCGGCGGGCAGCTGACCCTGCGCGTCCGCCTGACCGCCCCCGCGCCCGGCGCGATCCTCGCGCAGGTCATCACCAGCCCCTGGGCGATCGTCAGCGTGCCCGGCGCGTACAGCAGCGTCACCGTCATCGACGAGAACGGCCAGCCGCTGCCCGGCACGACCGGCAACGACCGCTGACCGACACGGACACCGGGGGGAGAGGTCACCGCGCCTCTCCCCCGGTGTCCGTGCAGGCGGCCCCTCAGCGCAGCCAGTCGTCCCCGACGTCCTCGACCTTCTTGCCGCGCAGGTCGTCCACCTCGTCCTTGCGGGTCGCCCACGCGGGGAACGGGTAGTTCACGAGCACCGGGTTGGGCACGTCCGGCTGGCTGACGAGCATGGTGCCCGGCTGGAGGATGCCCGCCCGCGCCCGGAAACTCTGCGGCAGGAAGCGGTACTCGGGCCGTTCGGCCTCCGCGAGGTCCAGGCGGCCCACCACGCGGATGGCGGCGTTCGACACGATGCGCCGCTCGACCTCGCTGGCGGTCTGCTGCGCGCCGATCAGGATGATGCCCAGGCTGCGGCCGCGTTCGGCGATGTCCAGCAGCACGTCCTTGATCGGGCTGTCCCCGTCGCGCGGCGCGTACTTGTTCAGCTCGTCCAGCACGACGAACACCGTGTCCTGCCGCCCCACGCGTTCCTTGTGCTCGAACAGGTCGCGCAGCAGCACGCCCACCACGAACATCTGCGCGGTGGCCGACAGCGTGTGGATGTCCACCACGGTCGTCTGCACACCGGGCTTCAGGGGGTCCGGGCGGTACTGCGCGGCCTGCGCGGCACTCAGGTCCCCGCGCACCAGCGGCGTCAGGTGCTTCTGCACGCCCCGCAGCCGCCGGATGAACGCCTGCAGCGTGGCGGGGGACTGCTTGCCCACCCACTTGCGGTCGCCCTCGCCGTCGTTCGCGTCGAGCAGTTTGTACTCCAGGTACGCGACCAGCTGCGGGAAGGTGCTGATCCGCACGCCGCCCAGTTCGTCGAAGCGGACGTCCTCGTCGATCAGCTGCTCGGTGTCCGGCTGCCAGTCCTCCACGGTCAGGTATGGCGTGTCCGCCCCCTGCGCGAGGCGGTACAGGCGGTCCTCGATACTGCCGATGACGAAGCCCAGGTTCACGCTGGCGTCCCGGTCCACGAACACGTACGGCAGCATGCGCCGCAGGCAGAACTCCCGCAGCGAGTACAGGAACGGCGTCACGCCACTGGCGCGCTGCTCGACGTGCGGTACGATCGCGCCCGCCGCGCTGCCGGGCCGGGGCGGCGCGAGGAACTGCACGTCCCGGAACGCTTCCGCCGGGAGATTCATCAGGTCGTAGCGGGTGCGTGGCAGGCCCTTCTGCGCCTGCGCGTCCGCCTCGCGCGTCGTCACGTCCCTGTTCGCCTGATCGAGAAACAGGAGGTCCTCGCCCTTCACGTTGAAGATCAGCGCCCGCCCCGCCGACGCGGACGCGCCCATCACGCCACTGCGGAAGATCGAGTGCAGCAGGAACAGCGCGTAACTGGTCTTCGTCGCCACGCCCGAGATCCCGCTGATGTTGATGTGCCCGCCGTTCTCGCCGTTCACGAAGCGGTAGTTCAGCGGCAGCACCTGCCCGTCTGCCAGCAGCCCACCGGGGAAGGCGCGGTCGCCCATCTTGTCCGCGCTGAGCGCCATGCGCAGGTCCGCGTCCCGCGCGTGCCGCACCACGTCCCCCGGCTGCGGCGGAATGAAATTCTCCGGGTGGACCCGCGTGACCAGCACCCGCGCCGCGTAACTGACACTCGCGGGCAGCAGGCCCGCCGCGACGTCCTGCACGTCACTGTCGAACGTCACCCCCTCGTGCCGGGTGCGGACGTGATCCACGATCCCGTAGAAACGCACCTCCGCCCCGTCGGGCTTGCGGGTGCCCACGACCACCAGATCGTCCAGCTGGATGCTCGCGCCGGGCTGCACCGCGAACCAGAAACTCACGGGGGTCACGTCCTGCGTGCCCAGCACCATGCCCACCACTGCGCCCCTCGCAACGGCTGTCATGCCACGGCCCCCTGCCCGAACGTCGCCGCGATGTGCGCCCGGATGCGCCGCGTGACCAGATCCGCGCTGCCCATCGAGCGGTTCATCGCCTGCTCCAGCGCCGCCGTCGGAATCAGGTTCTGCGGCGCGCGCGGGTCCTTGTGCGCGCGGCTGCCCAGCCGCGTCAGCAGCGTGCCCGACAGGTTCGCCACCTGACGCACCGAGCGGGGCAGGAAGTCCGGTTCCGGCGGGGCGTACATCTCCAGGCGCATGACACCGCTCATGGGGTGCTGGTAGAACGCCGCCTCGCACAGCCGCACGTACCACGTGAACCGCGTGCTGCGGCCCGTCTCGGACTTCATGTGCAGGATCGGGGTGCGTTCGCCCGGTTTCAGGCTGGACAGCAGGCCCACGCGGTCGGTGCTGAGGTACTGCGTCTGCATGGTCTTCACGTACCCGACGACAGCGCCGCCCAGGTTGGCCCCGCCGCGCCGCAGCGTCCCGTCCTGCAGGGTCAGGGCCGTCAGGGGTTCCTCGTCGTCGGTTTCGTCCGCCGGGACGGCCGAGGCGTAGGCGTGGGACAGCTCCTGTTCGGCGTCCAGCATCAGGCTCTGCAGGCGGTGCAGTGGGGCCAGCGGGTCGGCACTCTCGGTGGGGACCGGGACGTACAGCAGTTGCCCGGTGTGCGGATCGCGGGGGGACAGTTCGGTGGGATTGACCCGCAGGCCCGGCGCGTGCGCCAGCACCCGCTGTGCGCGGACGTCCAGCAGTTCCGCCTGCCGCGTTCCGTGCGGGCAGAGGTTCACGGCGCCCACCACGTACGCACCGAAGCCGCCCATCCCGGCGCCGCCCTCATCGTCTTCGAGGAACACGCGGGATTCCATCCGGCGTTTGCCGTCCACGACCAGCACCTGCGTCAGGCGGTCCGGGATGGGACGGGCGGGAATGGCCGCCCAGCGGGGCGTTTCAATGTCGATCAGTTCTCCGCCGAAGGGCTGGAGGCTCAGCTGGCCGCCTTCTATGTCCACGGGCCAGGGGTCGAGGCGGATACGCATGCGGGCCATTCTACGTGCCGGACAGAAAAAGTGTGCAGTGAGGTGCGCGGCGCACGAAAACGCCGCCCCGGTGAAGGGACGGCGTGCAGGGGGCAGGTCTGGTTCAGCCGTGGTAGCCGCTGAGCAGGCGCAGGCCCGCCTCGTCGGTCAGGGTCAGGCAGCGGTAGGCGGGGTTCAGCAGGCCGTCGTCGCGCATCTCGCCGATGAGTTTGCTGACGCTCTCGCGGGTGGCGCCGGTGCCCTCGGCGATCAGTTCGTGCGTGGCGCGCACGAAGCGCGTGCCGTCCGGGTGCTGGCCGCCCAGGCTGCTGTCCGCGAGGTTCAGCAGGTAGCGGGCGATGCGTTCGCGCAGGTCGCCGTCCTGGATGTGGACGCCGTCGGTCATCATGCGTTGCAGCTGCTGGCTGAGGCTGCGGGTCAGGTCCCACAGTTCGCCCTGCGACAGGTGCTGCGGGTGGATGGGGGTCAGGACGGCGTCGGTCAGCGCGACGACCTGGTGACCGCGGGTGGTGCCGTGCAGGCATTCCTCGCCGAAGATGTCGCCGGGGCGGATGTGGCGCACGGTCAGGTTGCGGCCCTGCGGGGTGAGGCGCACAGCGCGCATCAGGCCGCTTTCCAGGCGGTAGAGGCTGGGGGCGGCGTCCCCGGCGTAGTACAGGGTCTGGCCGCGGCGGACGGTGCGGTTGGGGTCGGTGTAGGGGTGGGTGGTGGTGGGGGAGATGTAGGTCATGACCGGGTACTCCTGGGGGGTGCATCCGCCTGTGGCGCTGGTGCCGCAGCGGGGTGGGGCGTGCGTGTGGGGGCCGCCTGTCCTTCGATTGATCAAGAGTGTACAAACCTTGTACAACCCCGAATCGTGCGCGGCCTACAGTGTGAACACTCCGTCAAACAGGGCCGCGGCGCGTGTGGAAGATCACATGCGGAGTCCGGTTGTTCCGCCCGCAGATCGGGACGCCACCGATCTGCCAGCACGACGCCCGGAACCCGTCGTTCTCCCGCTCGCCTCGCTCGGATAGAGCGGCCTCTGCCTCCCATTCAATCGAAGTCCGTCTCACCCGCACCTGATGTTCGTGACCTCGCACGCGCAGGCGACCCGCCGGACACGCCAGACTGCCGGGCGTGACCGACCCCGACCACACCGGGCCGTACCGCGCCTGGACCCCCGCCGCCTACACCTTCCCCCTCCCGGACGGGCACCGCTTCCCGGCGTACAAGTACGCGGGCGTCCGCGACCGCCTGAGCGGCCTGCTGCCCGTGCTGGACACCCCGAACCTCAGCTGGGCGGACGCCGCGCGCGCCCACGACCCCCTGTGGCTGCGCCGCTGGCGCAGAGGCGAGATCGACCGGCACGAGGAACGCGCCTTCGGCCTGCCCTGGAGCGCCGAGGTGGTGGAACGCGCCCGCCGCGCCGCCGGGGGTTCCCTGGCCGCACTGCACGACGCGCTGCGGGTCGGGTGGGGCATCAATCTGGCGGGCGGCACGCACCACGCCTTTCGGGACCGCGCCGAGGGCTTCTGCCTCGTGAACGACGCCGCGATCCTGACCCGCGTGGCCCTGGGTGACGGACTGGCTCGCCGCGTGGCGATCCTCGACCTGGACGTGCACCAGGGCAACGGCACGGCCGCCCTGCTGGAACACGAGGCGCAGGCGTTTACCCTCAGCATTCACGGCGAGCGGAACTATCCCTTTCGCAAGGAACGCAGCAGCCTCGACCTCGGGCTGGGGGACGGCGTGACCGATCAGGAGTACCTGCGGGTGCTGCGCGAGCAGGCACTCCCAGCACTGGACGCCTTCCGGCCCGACCTTCTGCTGTACCTCGCGGGCGTGGACGTCCTGGCCGGGGACCGCTTCGGACGCTTCGCCCTGACCCTGGACGGCGTGCGCGAACGCAACCGCGCCGTGCTGTCCTGGGCACGCGGCGCGGGCATTCCCGTGGTCACCATGATGGCCGGCGGGTACAACCGTGACCACGCCCTGACCGTCGAGGCGCATGCCAGCGTGGTCCTCGACGGTCTGGACGTGCTGCCCTGAACGCTCCCCGCCCCCCGGCGTGTCCCGGCTTGCCGATCGACTGAATCGTTCAAGGTGAATAATGCCCCCCATGACGACCCGCGCGCCGTGGAACCGCAACGAACGCCTGGGCATCCTCAACGGCTGGGCCATCTTCCTCGGGGACGGCTTCATGAGCGTCGCCGTCGTCCTGACCGGCTTTGCCGCCCGCCTCGGCGCGCCCAACTGGGTGATCGGCCTGCTGCCCGCCATCGCCGGGGGCGGCTGGATGCTCCCGCAGCTGCTCGTCGCGGCCCGCGTGCGGCCCCTGACCCATAAACTGCCGGTGTACCGCTCTGCCGCCGTCGTCCGGACCGGCGCGTACATCCTGATGGTGCTGGCCGCCGCGCTGCTCGCCGACCGGCCCGCGCTGTGCCTCACGCTGTTCATCCTCGCCATGACCGTCAACGCCCTGGCGTCCGGCGTCAGCGGCCTGCCCTTCCTGGAGGTCGTCAGCAAGACCGTTCCCAGCGAGCGCCGCGCCCGGTTCTTCGGCACCCGCAACCTGTACGGCGGCCTGCTCGCCTTCGGCGCGGGGCTGCTGGTGCGGGCCATCCTGGGCAGCGACCTGCCCTTCCCCCTGAACTACGCGCTGATCCTCGCGCTGGGCACCGTCGCGTTCACGTTCGGGTACTGGGTGTTCGGGCTGGTGCAGGAACCCGCCGACACGCCCCAGGAGGCCCAGGGCACCCGCGCCGAGATCCGCGCGATTCCCGAGACCCTGCGCGACCCGCACTTCCGGGCGTTCCTGACCGTGCGCCTGCTGCTGGCCGCCGCCAGCATGAGCGACCCCTTCCTGGCCGTGTACGCCCTGCGCGAACTGAACTACCCCGCCGCCACGCTGGGGACGTTCGTCATGGCCCTGACCGGGGCCGCCCCGCTGAGCAACATCGTCTGGCAGCGCGTCGCCGAACGCAAGGGCTCAAGGCGCATCATCCGCTACGCCACCGTGTTCTACGGACTGGCGCCCCTGTGGGCCCTGACCGTCGGGCTGCTGCACCTGCCCGCCTGGACGTACCTCATCGCGTTCATCCTGACGAGCACCGCCGCGCAGGGCTTCAACCTGGGCCACACCAACCACCTGCTGAACATCGCGCCCGAACACGCCCGCAGTCGCTACATCGGCACGCTGAACACCCTAGTCGGCGCGGCGCTGTTCACCCCGGTCCTCGGCGGGCTGCTCGCCGACCAGGCCGGGTACGGCCCGGTATTCGTCCTCAGCGGCGTGCTGTGCGCCGTCGCCTGGGTGTGGTGTGGGCAGCTCCGCCGCGACGCCTGAACAGCAGAAGGGCGCCCACCAGCGTTCACCGGGGGCACCCTCCAGGGTCGGCTGATCAGTGGCCGAGGATCTTGCTGAGGAACGCCCTGGCGCGCTCGTGCTGCGGGTTCTGGTAGAAGGCTTCCGGGGTGGTGTCCTCGACGATGTTGCCCTGATCGAAGAACAGGATGCGGTCGGCGACCTCGCGCGCGAAGCCCATCTCGTGCGTGACGACCAGCATGGTCATGCCGGTGCGGGCCAGTTCCTTCATGACGTCCAGCACCTCCTTGATCATCTCGGGGTCCAGGGCGCTGGTGGGCTCGTCGAACAGCATCACCTTGGGTTCCATCGCCAGGGCGCGAGCGATCGCGACGCGCTGCTGTTGCCCGCCCGACAGCTGCGCCGGGTACTTGTGCGCCTGCTCCTCGATGCCCACGCGGCGCAGCAGCTCCAGGCCGCGCCTGTCCGCGTCGGCCTTGCTGGCCTTGCGCACGCGTGTGGGCGCCAGCGTGATGTTCTCCAGCACGGTCAGGTGCGGGAAGAGGTTGAACGACTGGAACACCATGCCGACCTCGCGCCGGATGGCGTCCAGGTTGCCCTTGCCGTCCAGCGGAATGCTGTCCACGGTGATCTGCCCGCCATCGTGCGGGTCCAGGGCGTTGATGGTGCGGATGAAGGTGCTCTTGCCGCTGCCCGACGGGCCGATCACGACCACGACCTCGCCGGGCTGGACGCGCAGGTTCACGCCGCGCAGCGCGTGGAAGCTGCCGAAATGCTTGTGCACGTCGCGCACGTCGATGATCGGGGGGGCGTCCCGGCGGATCTGGCTGCCCGTGGCGGTGGGAGAGGACTGCGTCATGCCCAGCATGGTACCGCCACGCCGGAATGCGGTGCGCTTGACCCGGTTCACCTTTCAATTGAGTCAAAAGGTGCCGTGCTACGATCCGCCTACTCTTCACACCCCGGGCAGAGACTTCTCATCTGCCCGACCATCCCAAGGAGGAATCATGAAGAAGACCACGAAACAACTCGGTGCCCTGCTCGTCCTCGGCACCGCCGCCATCGCCCTCGCCCAGGGCACCACCTTCCTGACCATCGGGTCGGGCAGCACCACCGGCGTGTACTTCCCCGTCGCCACCGGCATGGCCAAGATGGTCAACGACGCCGGGGCTGGCGTGCGCGCCAACGCCCGCTCCACCGGCGGCAGCGTCTTCAACGTGAACGCCATCGCCACCGGCGAACTCGACGCGGCCATCGCGCAGAACGACGTCGTGTACTACGCCTACAAGGGCACCGGCCTGCAGGCGTTCCAGGGCAAGGCGAACGCCAAGCTGCGCACCATGGCCGTCCTGTACCCCGAAGTGCTGCACGTCGTGGCCCGCAAGGACAGCGGCATCCGCTCGATCGCCGACCTCAAGGGCAAGCGCGTCGTGATCGGCGACCTGGGCTCCGGCACCGAACTGACCGCCAAGCAGGTCCTCGAATCGTACGGGCTGGGCTTCGACGACCTGGGTCAGGCGCTGCGCGTGTCGCCCGCGCAGGGCATCACCCTGATGCAGGACAAGCGCGCCGACGCGCTGTTCTACACGGTCGGCGTGGGCGCCAGCGCCATCAGCCAGATCGCGCAGACCGTGGACGTCGCCATGGTCCCCGTGGGCGGCAACCAGGCCAGCAGCCTGATCAAGAAGTACCCCTTCTACGTCCGCTACAACATCCCCGCCAAGAGCTACAAGGGCGTGGGCGCCACCGTCCCCAGCGTCGCCGTGCAGGCCACCCTGGTCACCAGCACCGCCGTCAGCGACGACGCCGTGTACAAGGCCATGAAAGCCATGTTCGACGACGAGGCCGCACTGAAGGCCATCCACCCCAGCCTCGCCAGCAACTTCAGCTACGCCAAGGCCGTCAAGGGCATCCCCGCGCCGCTGCACGCCGGGGCCGTCAAGTTCTTCAGGGAAAAAGGCCTGAACGTCAAGTAACGGCCCGCACCTGGGGGCCAGCCGGGGACACGCTCGGGCTGGCCCCCAATCCCATTCACCCCATGACGCGGACCCCGTCTGTTCCGTCAGCCACCCGGAACCACGCCGGGTTGCCGACTCCACGCCCGGACTCCGCGCCGCTCCTACTCGCATCCGCTCGGATGGACCGGCTCTGACAAGCCGGTCCACCGGAGTCCGGAGAAGGAACCCATGAGCGACCCCACCCGCCCCATCAGCAGCGACCCCACACTCACCCCACCCGGCCAGGAGATGACCGACGGCGAACGCCGCGCCATCGAGATGGTCGAGGCCGCCGAGACCGGCGGACGCAAACTCGGCGGCTGGCAGCGCGGCCTCGTCACCCTGGTCGCCGTCGCCTGGTGCCTGTACCAGATGTACGCCGCGCAGGTCGGCAACATCGACACCCTCACCCTGCGCGCCACGCACCTGGGCTTCGCGTTCTTCCTCGCGTACCTGGTGTTCCCACACCGCAAGACGCCGGGCCAGCCGCAGACCCGCGTGCCCTGGTACGACTGGATCCTGGGCATCGGCGCGACCGGCACCGCCGCGTACCTCATCGCGCAGTACCCCAGCATCGCCAATCAGCAGGGCGGCCTGCTGACGAACACCGACGTGTGGGTCGGCAGCGGCATGATCATCCTGCTGCTGCTCGCCGCGTGGCGCACCATCGGCATCGCCATGCCCATCGTCGCGGGCGTGTTCATGCTGTACGCCCTGACCGGCCCCAAGGGCCTGATCCGCGGCGACCTGGGCCCACAGCTCCAGCTGCACGCCGGGCAGACCTGGCCGCAGGTCGTGGGTCAGCTGTTCGCCAACACGGAAGGCATCTTCGGAACTGCCATCGGCGTCTCGGCGCAGATCGTGTTCCTGTTCGTGCTGTTCGGCGCGATCTTCGACAAGCTCGGCGCGGGCGAATGGTTCATGCGCGTCGCGCAGGGCGTCCTGGGCGGCTTCCGGGGCGGCGCGGCCAAGGCCAGCATCCTGTCCAGCGCCCTGAACGGCGTGATCTCCGGCTCGGCCGTCAGCAACGTCGTCACCGGCGGGAACATCACCATCGGCACCATGATCCGCACCGGGTACAGCCGCGAGAAGGCCGGCGCCATCGAGGTCGCCAGTTCCAGCAACGGCCAGCTCATGCCGCCCGTCATGGGCGCCGCCGCGTTCATCATGGCGCAGAACCTGAACATCGAGTACCGCAGCCTGATCCTCGCCGCCGCCATTCCCGCGTTCCTGTGTTACGGCGCGCTGCTCGTCGTGGCACACATCGAGGCGCTCAAGCTCGGCCTGAAGGGCCTGCCCAAAAGCGAACTGCCCCCGGTGCGCCGCACGCTGCTGAGCGGCTGGTACTACATGCTGCCGCTGGGCTACCTGATCGGCACCCTGACCATCAACCCCGAGGCCACCCCGGAACGCGTCGCGCTGAACACCATCTTCGTCATGCTGATCATGATGTTCATCCAGGAGGCCGTGTTCGCGCAGCGTGACGGACGCGGCGCCGCGCAGGGCCTCCTCGACGGCGGGAAGAAGATCATCGAGGCGTTCGAGGGCGGCGCCCGGTCCATGATCGGCATCGCCATCGCCACCGCCGCCGCCGGGATCATCGTCGGCATCGTGACCATCACCGGGCTGGGTTTCGGCCTGGCGGACATCGTGCAGCTCGCCAGCGACGGCATCCGCAACGCCTTCGCGTTTGCCGGTCCGCAGGTCGCCACCTTCGCCGCCATCGTGGTGGTCCTGCTCATGGCGCAGCTCATCGCGCTGATCCTCGGCATGGGCCTCCCCACCACCGCGAACTACATCCTGATGAGCGCCCTGATCGTCCCCATCATCGCCAAGATCGCCGGACTGGACCCCACCAACCCCGCACAGATGCTCCCCGTACACATGTTCGTCTTCTACTTCGGGATCATGGCCGACAGCACCCCACCCGTCGCGCTCGCCGCGTTCGCCGCGGCCGCCATCAGCGGCGGGAACCCCGTCGCGACCGGCGTGCAGGCCTTCCAGTACGAACTGCGCACCGCGCTGCTGGCCTACATGATGTTCTTCAACCCGCAGCTGCTGCTCATCGCGAACGGCCGCCTGGGCGGCGTCACGTGGGCCGAGGCGATCCCCATGATCCTCTTCGCGTTCATCGGTCTCGTCGCGTTCAGCGCCGCCACGCTGCGCTTCCTGCACCGCCGCACCAACCCCCTGCAGGCCATCCTGCTGCTCGTCGCCTCGCTCATCCTGATCATCCCTACCGAGATCGTGTGGAACCTCGGCGCCCTTGCGCTGATCGCCGCCGTGTACTTCTGGCAGAAAGTCGGCAGCCGCGCCGAACCCCCGGCAGAACCACCCGCCGCTCTCGCCTGACCCACAGCAAGGCGCCCCCCGGTTCCAGCCGGGGGGCGCATCCATTTCACAGGGCGAAGAGGGAGGAATGAGACGGGATTAAATTGACTTGCTTGCACCGTGATCGCGTTCCATTGTCCCCTCTCCCCCTGTGGGACTCGGAGAGCTGCGCAGCAGAGAGGGAGGGAATCGCAGAGCTGCGCAGCTGAGGAGCGAAGCGACGGAAGGGTGAGGGGGCCACCGGGCGACTCCGAATGTTTTGGAATCACTTGAATCCCATCTGATGCGCGGGATGGGGGACTTCGCGGCGTTCTTGAAAGTGAGCTGCAGGAGGTAGATGGCGATGTCCGCGATCTCGTCCCGGATGGTCTGTGCCTGGGTGGGGTCCGTCATGATCTGCTCGGACCGTTGTGGTGTGAGCCACTGGAAAACCTCGAGGAGCTCGGCGGCCTCGACCGTGAGGGCGGCGCTGAGGTTTCTGGGCGTGTGAAACTGCGGCCACTGCCGCTCGGCGGCGCCTCACCGGCCCGGCGCCAGGTAGGTAGAATGCAGCTCGCATCCGGAGGCCTGCCATGTCCATTCCACCACCGTCCACTGCCGGTTGGGTCGTTCCCTTCTATGATTTTCAGGAGCACCTGATTGGTTGTTACTCCGCGTCAGTGCATGCGACGCAGACCGAGGCGGCCCGGCGCCTGCGCGAGCAGTACCCGCACGCGACCCGACTGCTGGAACTCGGCGCCGGGGGCGGTCAGTTCGCCGTGAGTGCCGCTGCTGAGGGGTTCACGGTTACGGCGCTGGAACTCCGTGAGGCGGGCACGCGCCATACGCTGCGGTTGGCGCGCGAGCACGGCGTGACCCTGCGTGCCATTACGGGAGACTTCTACGCGGCCGATCCGGGCGGTCCATTCGATCTGATCGTGTACTGGGACGGCTTCGGGGTCGGCAGCGACGACGACCAGCGCCGACTGCTGACCCGCACCGCCGGCTGGCTGGCACCCCAGGGGCACGCGCTGCTGGACATCTACACCCCGTGGTACTGGGCCGATCATGCCGGGTACACCCGACGCGCCGACACGTACACGCAGGTGTACGGGTATGACCGTGCAGGCTGCCGCATGACCGACACGTACGTGGACTCCGGCGGGCAGCGGCACACGCAGTCGCTCCGCTGCTACTCCCCCGACGACCTGCACCGACTGCTGGCGGGCACGGGGCTGCGCCTGGCGCGGGCCGAGCCGGGCGGGATGTTCGACACTGCGACCGGAACGTGGCACCCGCACTCGGACTGGGCGTCCTGCATGACCTTCCAGGCGGTCCTCGTTCCGGGGTAGTGGTCTGCCCCCCGAAAACTGGACGGGATGAAGTAGAGAGTCAGGCTTGCCCCCCCGCCAGCCGTAGGCTGGGAAGCGAGGCCCCCATGAAAAACCGGCAGTTCAGCGAAGATCAGATCATCAAACTGCTCCAGGACGCCAAAAAGGGCGAGAAGTCAGTCGAGGACCTGTGCCGTGACTTCGGCTGCAGTCCGGCGTCCTTTTACGCCTGGAAGAAGAAATACGGCGATACGGCGCCCGACGAAGCCAAACGGCTTCGTCGTCTGGAGAAGGAGAACGCCCGCCTCCTGAAAATTGTTGGGCAGCAGCGCCTGGAAATCGATGCCATGAAGGACGTGATCCAGAAAAAGCGGTGACGCCCGCCGAGAGACGGGCGGCAGCGAGGCAACTCGTCGCCGCCCAGGTCAAGCCCGAACGGGCTTGCCTCCTGGTGGGCATTCCCAGATCCACCTGGTACTACCGTCCGAAGCCGCGTCACGATGGGGATCTCCGGCAGCACATTCGCGAACTGGCCCTTGTGCATCCTCGACGCGGGTACCGGTTCATTCACGCGCTGCTCGTCCAGGAGGGACATCGCATCAACCGGAAGAAGGTCCGGCGCATCTGGCGGGAAGAGCACCTGACGGTCAATACCAGATGCCGGAAGAAGATCCGCACGGGAGCGGGTGTTCCCATGCAGGCTGCGTACCCCGACCACGTGTGGACGTATGACTTCCTCTTCGATCAGACCCTGGAGGGGACGACATTGAAGATCCTGACGCTGACTGATGAGTTCACCCGTCAGTCCCTGGCGTTGCGGGTGGCGGAGTCCTTCACGTCCATGGACGTGAAGGACGTCCTGCACGAGGTCATTGCCAAGCGTGGCGCGCCAGGATTCATCCGCAGCGACAACGGCCCGGAGTTCATCGCCCGCGACCTGGGGATCTGGCTGGCGGTTCAGGACGTTGGCACTCGGTTCATTCAGCCAGGGAAACCGTGGCAGAACGGCTTCGCTGAGAGTTTCCACTCTCGGTTGCGGGAGGAATGTCTGAATCTGGAGGTGTTCTACTCGGCGCGGCACGCCGGTGTCGTCCTGGACAGCTATCGCAACTTTTACAACGCCAGAAGACCGCATTCCTCGCTGGGCTACCGAACCCCTGACGATTTTGCTCAGCAGGCCAGGGGGCGGCCTGCCGCCCCCCTTTGCGGACAGGGCACCGCAAATGTGGACGTCAGACCGTCCCCTGGGTAAGCAGAAAGAGCCCATGTTGTACCCTGCTCTTGAGCCGAGTCTCTACTCGAAACTGTCCAAACTTTGGGGCCAGCCCAGTAGGACGGGGCGCTCCGGTGCGTGCCGTCGTGGTGAATGCGGCTGTGGAACCGGACGGAAGGGAACAGAAACCGCGCCCCCTCCGGTGAGGAAGGGGGCGCGGTGCGTTCCGTTGTTACTTGCGGAAGCTGGGGTTCAGGATCTTCTTGCGCAGGCGGATGCTCTGGGGGGTCAGTTCGACGAGTTCGTCCTCGCTGATGTACTCCAGGGCGTCTTCCAGGCTCATGCGCTTGGGGGGGATCAGGGTGAGGGCCTCGTCGGCGCCGCTGGAGCGGACGTTCGTGAGCTTCTTGTTCTTGCAGACGTTCACGTTCATGTCCTGCTCGCGGGCGTTCTCGCCGACGATCATGCCGACGTACACGTCCTGGCCGGCGTCGATGAAGAAGCTGCCGCGGTCCTGGAGTTTCCAGATGGAGTACGCGAACGCGACGCCGTCTTCCATGCTGACCAGCGAGCCGTTCTGGCGGGTCTTGAGTTCACCGGCCCACGGGGCGTACCCGTCGAAGATGTGGCTCATGATGCCTTCGCCCTGCGTCATGCTCAGGAACTGGGTGCGGAAGCCGAACAGGGCGCGGCTGGGGATCTTGAATTCCACGCGGGTGCGGGTGCCCTGGGGTTCCATGTTGACCATCTGGCCCTTGCGGGCGCCAAGGACGCCGATGACGGTGCTGGAGTGGTTCTCGGGCACGTCGATCACGAGGTGCTCGATGGGTTCGTGTTTCTCGCCGTCGATCTCGCGGATGATGACCTGGGGCGCGCCGACCTGCACTTCGTAGCCTTCGCGGCGCATGGTTTCCAGCAGGATCGAGAGGTGCAGCTCGCCGCGGCCGCTGACCTTGAACTCGTCGGGGCGGATTTCCTCGACTTTCAAGGACACGTTGGTCATCACTTCGCGCTTGAGGCGGTCGTTGATGTGGCGGCTGGTGACGTACTTGCCTTCCTTGCCCGCGAAGGGGCTGGTGTTCGGCTGGAAGATCATGCTCACGGTGGGTTCGTCCACGGTGATGATGGGCAGCGCCTCGGGGTCGGCGAGGTCGGCGACGGTCTCGCCGATCTGCGCGTCCTCGATGCCGGCCAGGGCGACGATGTCACCGGCGCCGACCTGGTCGATCTCGATGCGGCGCAGGCCCATGTGGGTGAAGGGCTGCACGACCCTCGTCTTGGTCATGGTGCCGTCTTTGTGCATCAGCTGGACGAATTCGCCCTTCTTGACGACGCCGCGGTTGACGCGGCCCAGCACGATGCGGCCCAGGTACTCGTTGTAGTCGAGGTTCGTGACGAGCATCTGGAAGGGGGCTTCCAGGTCGACCTTGGGCGCGGGGATGTGCTCGAGGACCATGTCGAACAGTTCGTGCATGTCCTCGGTGGGGGCGTTCAGGTCCTTGAACGCTTTGCCTTCGCGGGCGATGGCGTACAGGATCGGGAAGTCCAGCTGGTCGTCGTTCGCGCCGAGTTCGGCCATCAGGTCGAAGGTGAGGTTCACGACCTCTTCGGGGCGGGCGTCGTTGCGGTCGATCTTGTTGATGACCACGATGGGCTTGAGGCCCAGTTCGATGGCCTTGCGCAGCACGAAGCGGGTCTGGGGCATGGGGCCTTCGGCGGCGTCCACGAGCACCAGGCAGCCGTCGACCATGCCGAGGACGCGTTCGACTTCCCCGCCGAAGTCGGCGTGGCCGGGGGTGTCGACGATGTTGATCTTCACGCCGTTGTACTCGACGGCGGTGTTCTTCGCGAGGATGGTGATGCCACGTTCGCGTTCGAGGTCGTTGCTGTCCATGGCGCGTTCGGCGATTTCCTCACCGTGGCCGAGTTTCAGGGTCTGCTTGAGCAGGCCGTCGACGAGCGTGGTCTTGCCGTGGTCGACGTGGGCGATGATGGCGATATTGCGGTATTCCATGTAGTTCAGCTCCCTTGTTGTCGGAGCGGTTGGCCCTCTGCGCCACTGTGCGCGCCGGCGGCCTTCTGCTCTCGTAGGCATGAAAAAGCCCGCCGCACGTCGCGTGGGCGGGACACCCAAACGCAGATTCTAGCAGATCAGGGGGCGCGCGGGGTGGTGGGCGTGTCGGGTGACTCGCCGGGGTCGCCGGGATCGGGGGTGACCTCGGTCGCCAGCGCGGCCTCCAGGTCCAGTTCGCCCTGTTCCAGCTGGCGTTCCAGTTCGGCGTCCTGCACCTCGGCGCGGGCCTTGCGGACGGCCTCGCGGGCCTCCTCTTCCCGGTCGAGTTGCTCCTCGACGACGCCGCTGATGAGGGCCATGGCGACCGCGTCGGGGATGTCCGGCGCTTCGCGCAGGTAGAAGTGCTGGTAGATGGCCTTGATGACGATCAGGAACGGGACGGTCAGGAACGCGCCGACCAGGCCGAACACCCCGCCGAACAGGATGACGCCCACGATGACGCTCAGGGGGTGCAGGTTCCCGGCCCCGCCGACCAGCAGGGGGCTGAGGGCGAAGCCGCTGACCTGCTGGAATACCAGCACGAACACGGCGACCCACACGGCCTTCTGCGGGTCGTCCGCGAGGGTGAACAGGATCGGCGGGATGGTCGCGACGATGGGGCCGATGGTGGGGACCAGTTCGCCCAGCGCGGCCAGCAGGCCGAACACCAGCCAGTTCTGTACGCCCAGCAGGTAGAAGCCCAGCGCGGTGCAGCTGCCCGTGACGAGCATGACGAGCAGCGTGGCGCGGCCCCACGCGCCGGTCTGCTTGAGGATCTGCGCCAGGGCGTACGTGGCGGCCAGCCGGTGCTTGGGCGGCACGGCGCCCAGCACGCCGTTCACGAGCGGCACGGGGTTCCCGAGGACGTACACGACCATGACGAGGGTCACCAGGCCGGTGAACACGCCGCCCAGAATCAGGCTCAGGAGGCTAGGGAGCTGTTCGGCGGCGCGGCTGCTCAGTTTGCTCAGCTGGGTCTGGGCCTTGTCGATGATGTCGTCGGGCAGCATGGCGTCCATCTGCGGGTGGGCGCGCAGCCAGGCGTTCAGTTTCGGTTCGATGCGGCTGAGGTCGAAGGTGCTGCCGCCGATGCTGCCCAGCTGCGCGGCGATGGGCGGCACCGCGACGACCAGCGCGGCCGAGATCACCGCGACGACCAGCAGGACGGTCAGCGCCCCGGCGGCCGCGCGCGGCATGTGCCGTTCGAGTCGGCGTGCGACCGGATTCAGGGCGGTCGCGACGATGATCGCCAGGGTGATCGCCAGCAGGCTGGGGGCGACCTTGCTGAAGAACGACAGGCCCAGCAGGATCAGGATGACTGCGAACGCGACCGGCAGGAGGTTCAGGACGAAGATGCTGGTGGGTGGGCGGGGGTCCGGGGTGGTCACGGGCGGCCCCGGCGGGAGGCTGAGTGCGGCATGAGAAATGCAGTGTAGGAGTCGGCCCCCGCGCGTGGCAGGAGCGGACGCTTGAGGTTCCCTTCACCGTCCGGCGTGCCCCCACGCGGCGCCCCGTAGCGTGAACGGGTGAACGAGTTCCTGCACGTCATGAGCACCCCGCAGGGCTGGGTGGCGATCCTGAGCCTGACGCTGCTGGAACTGGTGCTGGGCATCGACAACATCGTGTTCATCACGCTGCTGGCCTCGCGGTTGCCCCGGCATCAGCAGGCGCTGGCGCGCACGCTGGGCCTGGGACTGGCCGTCGTGACGCGCGTGGCGCTGCTGGCGGGCATCGCGTGGCTGACGCGCCTGCAGGCGCCCCTGTTCAGCCTGCTCGGGCACGACTTCAGCGTCCGCGACCTGATCCTGATCGGCGGCGGGCTGTTCCTGATGGTCAAGAGCGTCCGGGAACTGTCCCGCATGGCGGCCGATCCGCTCGGGACCGGCGAGGCGCAGGTGGGGCAGGTGTCGCTGCTGGGCGTGATCCTGCAGATACCGCTGATCGACATCGTGTTCAGTCTGGACAGCGTCATCACGGCCATCGGGGTCAGCGGTGACGTGCCGGTCATGATCACGGCGGTCGTGATCGCCATGGTCATCATGGTGGCCGCCAGCGGCCCGATCAGCCGCTACCTGGACACCCACCCGCCGCTGAAACTGCTCGCCGCGGCGTTCCTGCTGCTCGTCGGGACAAACCTCGTCGCAGAGGCCTTCGAGGTCGGTGTGCCCAGCACGTACCTGTACTTCACGATGCTGTTCGCCGGGGTGGTCATGCTGTTCACGGTCCGCGCCGCCCGCACCGTCCGCACGCAGGCCGTGGACCGTGCCGTGCAGGAGGCGCTGACCGCCCGCAAGGACGAGGCCGCCACGGACGAGCCGGACACGGGCGGAGGCGGACCCCGGCCTGACCGCTGACCACCCGGCCGCGGTGGTCAGTCCTCGCCGGGAGTGTCGTCGCGGTGGGCGGTCACGTTGATGGTCGGGTGGCGTTTCTCGAACTTCACGGTCAGGACGCCGCCGCTCAGGGCCGCCTGCCCGGACTGGGGCACGACGGGTTCCGGGAAGGTGAAGGTGCGGCGGAAGGTGCCGCTGGGCCGCTCGGCGTGCAGCAGTCGGGTCACTTCGGGCCGCTGTCCGGCGACGGTGACGGTGTCGCCTTCCTCCAGCAGTTCCAGCGAGTCGGGCTGCACGCCGGGGACGTCCAGGTGCAGTTCCAGGTGGGTGTCGCCGTCGCACCAGTCGGCAGCGGGGGTCCAGGGGCCGACGCCTGCGAGGGACTCGACCTCCTCGCGCAGCGTCATGAGGTGGTGCAGGCGCGCCAGCACGGGTTCGTTCATGCGGCCCAGGCTAGCACCGCCCGGCGCGGCCACACTGTGCATTCCCGCCCGCGCGGCTATCATCGGGCGCGTGCAAGGCCCGCAGACCGTTCCGATCCTGACCGCCCCCACTGCCGCCGGGAAGTCCGCCCTGGCGCTGGAGGCGGCGCTGGCGTGCGGCGCGGAGATCGTCAGTGCGGACGCGTTCACGGTGTACCGCGGGCTGGATATCGGCACGGCGAAGCCCGGCGCGCAGGACCTGGCGTGTGTGCCGCATCATCTGATCGACGTGGCGGACGTGACCGGGACGTTCGACGTGGCGCGTTTCGTGACGCTGGCCGAGGCGGCCATCCGGGACGTGCTGGCGCGCGGGCGGACGCCGCTGGTGGTGGGCGGCACCGGCTTCTACCTGCAGGGCCTGATGCAGGGGCTGCCGCTGACCCCACCCAGCGACCCGCAGGTCCGCGAGGAGGTCGAGGCGGACCTGGAGGCACGGGGCCTGGACGCCCTGCTGGCCGACATCGCCGCGACCGACCCGGCCGAGGCGGCCCGCATGGAACGCAACCCGCGCCGCGTGGTGCGGGCCGTGGAGGTCCACCGCCGGACCGGGCGGTACCCGGGGTCGTTCGGGCGCAGTGAGCCCGCCTTCCGGTACGCGCCGCTGGCGTTCACGCGCTCCCCGGAGGACCTGGAAGCGCGCATGCACGCGCGCGTGCTGGAAATGTTCACGCGTGGCTGGGCGGACGAGGCCGCGTGGCTGGCCGCGCAGGTGGACCCGGACGCGCTGCCCAGGCCGACGGTGTGGCAGGCCCTCGGGTACCGCGAGGCGCTCGCCGTGGCGCGCGGCGCCCTGAGCGTGCATGACGCGGCGGCGCAGGTGACGCTCGCCACGCGGCAGTACGCGAAACGTCAGCTGACGTTCACCCGGACGCAACTGCGCGTCCCTGTCTTAAGCGCCCATGAAGTCCCGGCGGCCCTGACGGAACTCCTGACCCGCTAGGGTGACGCGGCCACCAGCCGGACACGGGACCGCCGCCGGGTGCAGGCTGTGCAGTTCAGCCCGGCAGTCCACCTGCAGCGGGAACGGTATTGTGAACGTCAGCACACGTAGCAATCGGCCCGCGTCCACCGGCTTCACTGGAGGGAACACACATGAAACCACGCGTACTGGGAATGATCCTCGCGGGCGGGCAGGGCAGTCGCCTGGCCCCGCTGACGCAGAAGCGCAGCAAACCGGCCGTGCCGTTCGGCAGCAAGTACCGCATCATCGACTTCGCGATCAACAACTTCATCAACAGTGGCGTGTTCTCCATCTACGTGCTCACGCAGTACAAGGCGCAGAGCCTCACGGAGCACATCCAGCGCGGCTGGCGCTTCGGGACGTTCCTCAGCGACTACTTCATCACGCTGGTCCCCGCGCAGATGTACCGCATCGAGGAACTCGGACCCGTGTGGTACCGCGGGACCGCCGACGCGGTGTACCAGAACATGCACCTCATCGACAACTACGAGGCCGACTACGTCGCGATCTTCAGCGGCGACCACATCTACAAGATGAACGTCGAGCACATGCTGCAGAAGCACATCGAGACCCGCGCGGACGTCACCATCGCCGCGTACCCGATGCCGCAGGCGCAGGCGCACCAGTTCGGCGTGATGCACGTCGACCACAACTGGCGCGTCACGGACTTCCTGGAGAAACCCAAGAACCCGCCCAGCATCCCCGGACAGGACGGCGTGAGCCTGACCAGCATGGGCAACTACATCTTCTCGCGCCGCGCGCTGGAGGAACTCCTCGAGACGAACATGGGCGGCGGCGAGGCCGGCTTCGACTTCGGCGGGGACGTCATCCCCCGCGCCCTGAGTGACGGGTACAACGTCATGGCGTACGACTTCCACCGCAACCCCATCCCCGGTCAGGCCGGACCGAACACATACTGGCGGGACGTCGGCACGCTGGACGCGTACTTCGACGCCAGCATGGACCTCGTGAGCGTCAACCCGGAATTCGACATCTACAACCCGCAGTGGCCGCTGCGGACCAGCAGCGAGTTCTCCCCACCCGCGAAGTTCGTCCACGAGAGCGACGGCCGCAAGGGGCAGGCATTCAACACGATCATGGCCGGGGGCGCGATCATCAGCGGCGGCACCGTCCGCGACAGCCTGCTGGGGCGCGGCGTGCGCACCCACTCGTACTCGCTGGTCGAGAGCTGCGTGCTGTTCGACGACGTCGAGGTAGGCCGCCACGCACACATCCGCAACTGCATCGTGGACAAGAACGTCGTCATTCCGCCCGGCATGAAGATCGGCGTCGACCCCGAAGAGGACCGCGCGCGCGGCTTCACCGTGACCGACAACGGCGTCGTCGTGGTCCCCAAGGGCTTTACCTTCTGACCGCAGAATTCAGGCGTATCGAGGGGGACTTTCAATACGCCTGAACGAGCGGCCTCGAACAGCCGCGCCGCCCAGTCAATTTTTCTCTCAGTGTCGGCTTTGACCTGGAGAGCGGCGAGCATCGCCATCCAGGTGCCGACATGTGCCCAGCGATCGAAGCGGTCTCCGGGTGTTACAGGATGCCGTTCAGGACGGTCCGATGATCTGTAGAGGCGTGTCCACGTCTGGGGTTGGTAGGCAGCAGTGAGGAGAGGGTCGCCCACTGCTGTTCGGTGAGATCCGTCGGTTCCATCTGCCCATCCTTGCAGATTCAGCCAGACAGACCCTGGGCGGGCGGCCCGCGCTGGAGGCAGGGTCAAGTGCCGTCTGATACGGACTCCGTTTGTTTCGTTCACAACCCGGGACAGCACCGGGTTGCCAACTCCACGTCCGGAACCCGTTTCTCTCCTTCTCGCATCCGCTCGGATTGACGCCTCCTTTCATTGGAGTTCGTGTCAGGCGGCTGGTGTGACGGGTTGCGTGCGGTGGGCGAAGTCGGCGGTGCGGGTCAGTGTGGCGGCGCAGGCGCTGATCGCGTCGGGGGAGGGGTTGATGACGAGCACGTTGCGGGTGCTGGCGCGCAGGTGGGCCAGGGCGTGCTGGGTGCTGGGGACCGTCACGAGGCTCGCGGCGGGTGCCTCCGGCGTGAAGCCGGGGGTGGGCGTGCCGAGCCCCTGCTGGAGTTCCGGTGGGTAAGGGCCGACCAGGACGATCTGGTACCCGTCGCGGGCGGCGAGTCGGGCAATCTTGGTCTGCAGGGTGGCGGAGAGGTGGGCGGCGCGACAGACGAGGACTGACTGGGTGATGTTGTAGGGATGCGCGAAGGCAGCGACTGTCATGGGTTGGTACTCAGTGTAGGAGTGCTTTCATGAGTGTGCCGATAAGGTTTTTCACGCGTGAGGGGGGGTGTGCCCCCGGAGCGGTGCAGATGGGCTTGACATGTTGACCGTCCCCTGATTCTTTCCGGGGGGGTTGTGCCCTGGACGTGGGCGCACGGTCTGTGGCGGGGCGCCGCTTTACACTGGGCGGCATGATCGAGCGGATTCATCTGGCCAAACCTCGCGGCTTCTGCGCCGGGGTCGTGATGGCCATTCAGGCGGTCGAGAAGGCCGCGCGGACCGAGGAGAAACCGGTGACGGTGTATCACTCCATCGTGCACAACCATACGGTGGTGGACCGGCTGTCGCAGGGGTACGGCGTGCATTTCGTGGAGGATCTGGACACGGTGGATGCCCTGCCGCAGGGTGGGGAGACCGTGGTGTTCAGCGCGCACGGCATCAGCCCCACCGTGCGTGAGCGGGCGCGGGCGCTGGGTCTGGCGACCATCGACGCGACCTGCCCGCTGGTGACGAAGGTGCATACCGAGGCGAAGAAGTACGCCCGCGAGGGGTACACGATCCTGCTGATCGGGGATAGCGCCCGGCATCAGGAGGTCATCGGCACGCGCGGCGAGGCGCCGGACGCGACCATCGTGGTCGGCGTGCTCGGTAAGAGTGGCGAGGGACTGGCTGACCCGCACACGGTGCAGGTGCCGGACCCGGAGCGGCTGGTGGTGCTCACGCAGACCACCCTCAGCGTGGACGACACCCGAAGGACCATCGAGATCCTCAAGGGGCGCTTCCCGGCGCTGGTGGTGCCGCCCAGCGAGGACCTGTGCTACGCCACGAAGAACCGCCAGGACGCCGTGAAGGCGATCGCGCCTCACGTGGACCTGTTCCTGGTCCTGACGAGCACGCACAGCAGCAACGGCATGCGCCTGCTGGAACTCGCGGAGGCCGAGTGCGGCCGCTCGGTGCGGCTGGAGACGGCGGCGGACCTCGCGGGCGTGGACTTCACGGGCGTGCGCTCTGTGGGGATCACGAGTGCGGCGAGCACCCCGGACGATCTGGTGCAGGAGGTCGTGGCGCACTTCCGCGCGCTGAACCCGGCCCTGGAGGTCGTCGAGGAGGGTGAGTGGGAGAACATCGAGTTCCGCGAGCCGAGGAAGATCCTCCCCACCCAGGCGCTGCCGCGCACCATGCAGTAGGTGCCGGGCGACGTTCTGGGAGTGGCGGCGTTGCTGCTGCGCCTGCTGCTGGCGTGGCAGGTCGTGTGGGGCCTGGTGGCCTTCGTGGCGATGTGGCGCGACAAGGGGCTGGCGTCCGAGGCAGGCCGCACCCGCATCCCTGAGCGGCAGCTGCATGCTCTGGAGGCGTGGGGTGGCTGGCTGGGCTCTTGGCTGGGTCAGCGGGTGTTCCGGCACAAGACCCGCAAGGTCGCGTACCAGCGGGTATTCCGCCGGATCGCACTGGTGTGGGCGCTGGCGGACGTGGTGATCGTGGCGGGGCTGATCCTGCTCCCGCTAATTTTCAATTGATAAGAGTTTGACCCTTCTTCCTGTCATGCGCTAGGATGCCGGGCATGATTGTTGTGAAAGTCGGCGGAAGCGCCGGAATCGACTACGACGCCGTCTGCGCCGACCTCGCCGCCCGCTGGAAGAACGGGGAACGCCTGATCCTCGTCCACGGCGGCAGCGGCGAGACCAACCGCGTTGCCGAGGCCCTCGGGCACCCCCCGAAATTCGTCACCAGCCCCAGCGGTTACACCTCCCGCTTCACGGACCGCCAGACCCTGGAAATTTTCGAGATGGTGTACTGCGGCAAGATGAACAAGGGCATCGTCGAACGCCTCCAGCGGCTCGGCGTGAACGCCGTCGGTCTCAGCGGCCTCGACGGACGCATCTTCGAGGGCAAGCACAAGGACTCCGTGCGCGCCGTCGAGAACGGGAAGGTCAAGGTCCTGCGCGGCGACCACACGGGCACCGTCGAACGCGTGAACACCCACCTGATCGACCTGCTGCTCGCCGGAGGGTACCTGCCGGTCCTCACGCCGCCCGCCAGCTCCTACGACGGCGTGGCGATCAACGTGGACGGCGACCGCGCCGCCGCCGCGCTGGCCGTCGCCCTGAAGGCCGACGCGCTGCTGCTGCTGTCCAACGTGCCTGGCCTGCTGCGCGCCTACCCCGACGAGGCCAGCCTGATACGCGAGATTCCCGCCGCGGACGTCGAGAACTACCTGGAATTCGCGCAGGACCGCATGAAGAAGAAGGTCCTGGGTGCCGCCGAGGCGGTGCAGGGCGGCGTGAAGCGCGTCATCTTCGGGGACGCCCGCCACGGCCAGCCGGTCAGCGCGGCCCTGGGCGGCCAGGGAACCGTCGTCTCCTGACGCGCACAGCAGGTGGGGCAGGACTGGGTGCGCTATGCTGACCCGCTCATGCTGTCGCCCGCAGACCTCCTCACCTTCCTGAACGAACGCGGCGGCCGCGAATACCGCGTGCAGGCCCTGCTGCACACCGGGCGGGGCCGCAAGGCCGCCGTGCGTGAACTGGGCGAGTACTCGCTCACCGCGCGCGGCGAGACCGTGCAGGCCACCGGCCCCAGCGGCCAGACCCGCGACCTCACGCACGCGGACTTCCTCAGCGTGTTCGGGAGCTACACCTTCGGGCCCGCGCAGCCCACCGGACGCCTGACCGACCTGGGCCCGCTGTTCAGCTGACCCGGCCAGCCCCCGGCCCCGGCGCCGGGCACGCGATAGGCTGCGTCCGTGACCTTCCAGCCTGAATACCCGAGTGTCCGCCGCCCCGTGTACGCCCGGCGCGGCATGGTCGCCACCAGCCAGCCCCTCGCCGCGCAGGCGGGCCTGAGCGTCCTGCAGCAGGGCGGGAACGCCGTGGACGCCGCGATCGCCACGGCCGCCGCACTGACGGTCGTGGAACCCACCAGCAACGGCATCGGCGGGGACCTGTTCGCGCTGGTGTGGGCGGGCGGGGAACTGCACGGCCTGAACGCCAGCGGTGCGGCGCCCGCCGCCCTGAGCCTGGACGCCTTGCAGGAACGCCACGCGGGCGAGATGCCCCGCCACGGCTGGACGCCCGTCACGGTGCCCGGCGCGGTGCGCGGCTGGGCCGACCTGCACGCCCGCTTCGGTCGGCTGGACTTCGCGCAGGTCCTCGCGCCCGCCATCGCGTACGCGCGGGACGGTTACCCGCTGTCCCCGGTGCTCGCCGCGAACTGGGCGCGGGCGACCGGCATCTACCGCCGCCTGAACCTGCCCGAGATGGCCGAATGGTTCCGTACCTTCGCTCCGGACGGGTTCACGCCCGTGCCCGGCGCGCTGTGGCGCAGCGAGGGCCACGCCCTCACCCTGGAACAGATCGCCGCGACGCACGGCGAGGCGTTCTACTCCGGTCAGCTGGCCGGGCAGATCGACGCGCACGCCCGCGCGCAGGGTGGCCTGCTGACCGGCGCGGACCTCGCCGGGCACGCCAGCGAATGGGTCACGCCCATCCACACCGACCTGCACGGGCACCGCGTGTACGAGATCCCGCCGAACGGGCAGGGCATCGCCGCGCTGATCGCCCTGAACGTCCTGCGGGGCGTGCCGCTGCCCGAGCGCCGCGACGACCCGCGCGGGCTGCACCTGCAGATCGAGGCGATGAAACGCGGTTTCCACGACGCGCACACCTTCGTGGCCGACCCCCGTCACACCCCGGTGGACGTCGCGCACCTGCTGTCCGGCGCGAATGCCGACGCGCACCGCGCCCACCTGGGAGACGTGGCGCACGACCCGCGCACCCGCGCGCCCAGCACCGGCGGCACCGTGTACCTCGCCACGGCCGACGAGGAGGGGCAGATGGTCAGCCTGATCCAGAGCAACTACATGGGCTTCGGCAGCGGCGTCGTCGTGCCGGGCACCGGCATCGCCCTGCACAACCGTGGGCACAACTTCCACACCGACCCCGCCCACCCCAACGCACTGGCGCCCGGCAAGCGCCCGTACCACACCATCATTCCCGGCTTCCTGGGCCGCGCGGACGGCACCCCGGTCGGCCCGTTCGGCGTGATGGGCGGCTTCATGCAGCCGCAGGGGCACCTGCAGGTCGTGCTGAACACCGCGTACTACGGCATGAACCCGCAGCAGGCGCTGGACGCCCCGCGCTGGCAGTGGCTGGACGGCACCCGCGTCGAGGTGGAACACGCGCTGGGCGGCACCCTGGCCCGCGAACTCTCGCGCATGGGCCATTTGGTCAACGTGCAGCTCGACCCCGGCGCATTCGGGCGTGGGCAGATGATCCGCCGCGACCCCGTGACCGGTGTGCTGGAGGGCGGCACCGAGACCCGCACCGACGGCCACATCGCCGTCTGGTGAGCGCGGAACCCCCTGAACTTCTGCTGAAGCTGTGAAGTTCCTCACCGCCTTCCCGACGGGCGCCCGTACAATTCATCGGATGTCCGTGCCGCCTGCCTCCCACCTCACCCGCGCGCCCTCGTGGCAGCGCGTCCTGCTGCTGCTCCTGAGCGTCCTGCTGTTCCTCGGCGCCGCCGCGCTGGCCCTGCTGACCCTGGGCCTGTTCTCGTCCCTCGCCGCCAACGGCCCCCTGTGGCTGCAGTCCCTCGGCGTGATCGCCGCGAGTACCACGCAGGCCCTGGGACTGGGCGGGCTGTCCGGCGTGGCGCAGGCCTTCACGCTGGTGGGCCTGACCAGCCTGACGGCAGCCCTGGCCGCGTACCTGAAACCCCGCGCCTGAGCGCCCCCAGCGCATGAGGAGCGGTTTATGTGACCCTCACGTCGCATGCTAGGATTGGGGAGTTTTGTACCGGAGGCGAGTGTGAGGCTGTCAGAAGACATCGGAATTGACCTTGGAACGGCGACGTTCCTGATTTACAGCAAGAGCCGCGGCCTGGTGCTGCAGGAACCCAGCGTGATCGCCATGGCCCGCGACAGCAAGCAGGTGAAAGCCGTCGGCGAGGAGGCCTACCGCATGATCGGCCGCACGCCCGGCGGGATCGTCGCCGTGCGCCCCATCAAGGACGGCGTGATCGCCGACGAGGGCCTCACCGAGAAGATGATCAGCATGTTCCTGCAGAAGGTGCAGGGCGGCCCCGGACGCCTGCTGGGCTTCAAGCCGCAGCTGATGGTCGGCGTGCCCAGCAACGTCAGCGACGTCGAGAAACGCGCCGTGCTGCGCGCCGCGATCCACAGCAACGCCCGCCGCGCCTTCCTGATCGAGGAACCGCTCGCCGCCGCGATCGGCGCGGGCCTGAAGATCGCCGAACCGGTCGGCAGCATGGTCGTCGACATCGGCGGGGGCAGCACCGACGTCGCCGTGATCTCGCTGGGCGGCATCGTCGTCAGCGAATCCCTGCGCGTCGCCGGGAACGAGTTCGACGAGAGCATCATCCGTTACGTGCGCCGCAAGCACAACGTCCTGATCGGCGAGCGTACCGCCGAGGAGATCAAGGTGAAGGTCGGCGCGGCGATGCTGCTCGACGACGCCGAGAACCTCACCGCCGAGGTCCGCGGCCGCGACCTGATCAACGGTCTGCCCAAGACCATCAGCCTTGACTCCACCGACGTCGTCGAGGCGCTGTCCGAACCCGTCACGAAGATCGTCGAGGGCGTCAAACGCGTCCTGGAGATCACCCCGCCGGAACTGGTCAGCGACATCATCGACCGCGGCATCGTCATGACCGGCGGCGGCAGCCTGCTGCGCAACTTCGACGAACTGCTTCGCCAGACGACCGGCATTCCCGTCGCCGTCGCCGAGAACGCCATTGAGGCGGTCGCGGTGGGCACCGGCATGGCCCTGGAGATGATCCCGGTGCTGGGCGACTCGCTGGTCAGCAGCGACAACTACCTGCGCCGCTGAGCCGCCCGCCCGGCGCATGCGCCCGGCTCGGATGGGAGGAGGCCCTCGCAGCCCCCTCCCGTTCCCGTTTCTTCCCCCGCGCCCCCGGAGGCCTGACATGGACCCGATCCTGATTCAAGACGTCCTCAAGACCCTGCCCCACCGCTTCCCGTTCGTGATGGTGGACCGCGTGCTGTCCATCCAGGACGGCGAGGTTCACGCCCTGAAGAACGTCACGGTGAACGAACCGTTCTTCCCCGGCCACTTCCCGCAGGAACCCGTCATGCCCGGCGTGCTGATCGTCGAGGCGCTGGCGCAGGCCAGCATGTTCTGCCTGCACGGGCAGCTGGAACCCGGCACGATCGGGTACCTCGCGGGGGTCGAGGGCGCACGCTTCAAGCGCAAGGTCATCCCCGGCGATCAGCTGCACCTGCACGCGAAACTGGAGTTCCTGCGCCGCGGGCTGGGCAAGACCACCTGCCGCGCGCTGGTGGACGGCGAGGTCGCCGCGGAAGCCACCATCCTGTTCGCGGTCGCCAAAGGGTGAATGAAGGCCTGACCGGCCCTGGCTGCCAGGACGCAGCGGGTACGCTGCTCAGGATGTCCACGCAGGAGTGCCGTTGACCCGACTGACCCGCTACGTGACGCTGGAGCTTCTGCCGCCGCTGCTGGCGGGCACGCTGCTGTTCACGGCGATCCTCAGCTTCGGGTACTTCTTCATCTCCAGCCAGTGGCTGCAGGGCGTCCCGGTGGCTCTGGTCGGGCAGTGGATCGCGTATCAGGTGCCGGACACGCTGGTGAAGGTGCTGCCCATGGCGGTCGTGCTGATGACCGTGGTGGCGTTCGGCCGCATGAGCACCGAGCGGGAACTCGTGGCGGTGCAGTCCGGCGGGATCAGCCTGGGCCGAGTGGCGCGCCCGGCCGGTGTGGTGGCACTGCTCGTTACAGCCCTGTCGGTGTGGCTGAGCCTGTGGGTCGCCCCGAGGTTGAACGTCGAGACGCGCGGCCTGTACTGGGACGTCCTGACCGGCGCGGGCCTGTCGCAACTGAGCGGCAAGACCGTGGACCTCGGCGACGGGGTCACGCTGTTCATGCGCGGCTACGACGCCACCACGCGGGAACTGCAGGGCGTGCGCCTGGACCGCTGGGAGCCCGGCAACGCCCGGCTGGGCACGCTGACCTTCGCGGACCGCGCCACCTTCGAGAACCGCGTGCTGACCCTACGGGACTACCGGGTGTTCCGCGTGGACTTCGGCGCGGCCGCCCGCCTGCCCGGCGCCGCGCGGGACCCGCTGACGCTGCCTGGCACCGTCGCGCAGACCTTCCCCGCCATCCGGTCCGGGGCCACGCTGCGGGTGGACACCGGCCTGAGCCGTGAGGAGACCCTCGCGAAGTACGCCGATGCGGTGGGGGCCGACGCGCAGGGCTGGCCGGAGCTGATCGCCAGCCTCACAGCCCCCGGCGTGGAGCCCGCCGAGCGGGACGCGGCGCGCGTCACCCTGAACCGCAAGCTGGCGCTGCCCTTCGCGAATCTGGTGCTGGCGCTGGCCGCCCTGCCGTTCGCGCTGCGCTACGGGCGGACGCTGGGCGTCGCGCTGGGGCTGGCCCTGCTGCTGGCGGTCGCGTACTACCTGCTGTTCTTCCTGGGTCTGACCCTCGCCCCTCTGCTGCCCGCCCTGCCGGAGGCCGGGGTGTGGCTGGCGAACGTGCTGTTCGCGGCCCTCGGACTGACCCTGCTGAGGCGCGCGTGACCCCGCCAGACCGTCACGACCCGCTGCGCGCCCTGATCGTGTCCGCGTCGTTCGGCAGCGGACACCATCAGGCGAACGGCGCCCTGGACGCCGCGCTGCGTGACCTGGGCGTGCCGCTGGACGCCCGGCACGCGGACCTGCTGAAGTACATGAGCACCCCGGAACGCGTGATCACCGCCGGAACGTACGACCTGTGGCTGCGGCACGCGCCGGGCCTGTACAAGGCCTTCTACCACCTGACCGACACCGACCGCGCGCCCACCGCGCAGGCCTTCGGGTGGCTGGGCTACCCCGCCATGCGCCGCGACGTGCTGGACGTCCGCCCCGAGGTGGTCGTCAGTTCCTACCCCACGCCGGTCGCGCTGGCGCACAACGTCCGCCGCCGCACCGGCACCGAGTTCCTGAACGGACTGGTCATCACCGACTACCGCGTGCACCAGCACTGGGCGCGCGCCGAGGCCGACCTGCTGATGGTCCCGAACGAGGAGGCCCGCGAGCAGCTGTCCCGCTGGCGCATCCCTCCGGAGCGGGTGGAGGTCACGGGCATTCCCATCGCGCGGGTGTACCGCGACCTGATCGGCGCTGACCGGGCCGCGCTGCGCGTCAAGCACGGCCTGGACCCGGAGTTACCCCTGATCCTGATCTCCGGCGGCGGGACCGGCAGTTACCGCGCACTGCCGCAGGTGCTGCGCGAACTGGGCAACCTGGGTCAGCGCGTGCAGGTGCTCGTCCTGGCCGGCGCGGACGGGCACGGCGTCGTGCAGGTGGGCGGCGCGACCCTGCACCGCCTGGGCTTCACCACCAACTTCCCGGAACTGCTCGCCGCGTCCGACCTCGTGGTCGGCAAGGCAGGCGGCCTGACCGTCGCGGAAGCCACGACGCTCGGCGTGCCTCTTGTCGTGCACGCCCCTATTCCCGGACAGGAGGAGTTCAACACCGACTACCTGGAACGCCACGGCGCGGCCCTGTGGGCGCGGTCCCTGGCCGACGTGCGCCCGGCAGTGCTGCGCGCCCTGGACGCCGACGAACGTGCCCGGATGTCCTGCGCCGCCCGGCGGGTCAGTCGCCCGGACGCGGCCGAGCAGGTCGCGCAGGTACTGCTGCGCCGCCTGGGCCGCGCGTGACCCCTCCCTGGCGGTGGCTGGCGGGTCTGGCCGCTGGGGCAGCCCTGTACATTGGCCTGCCGTACCTCCTCGTGCAGCGCGGCGGACTGGGTGTCATTACGCGGGGTGACCCGGCTGGGCGGCAGGTCGCGCTGACCTTCGACGACGGCCCGGACCCGCGCAGCACCCCCCTCGTGCTGGACACGCTGCGCGCGGCGGGCGTCCACGCGACGTTCTTCATCCTGCCTGCGCTGGGGCGGCAGCACCCGGAGCTCCTGCGCCGCCTGCTCGACGAAGGGCACGAGGTCCTGCCGCACGCGCACCGGCACCGGCATGCCTGGACCCTGCTGCCCTGGGTCGCCTTTCGCGATCCGGGACAGGCCACGCGTGAGGTGGAGGCACTGACCGGCACTCGCCCCCGCTTCCAGCGCCCCCCGCACGGTGCGTACAGCCTCGCCACGGTGCTGGGTCAGCGGGTCGCCGCGGTCACCGGCGTTCACTGGACGGTCGAGGCCCGTGACTGGGCACCGGACGCCACCCCCGACACCGTCCGCGCCGCAGTCCGGCGGCAGGTGACGCCCGGCGGGATCATCGTCCTGCACGACGCCGGGCCGGGTGCGCGGACGACCCCCGCGGCGCTGCCGGGCATCCTGGCTGACCTGCACTCACGCGGTTTCGAGGTCGTCCCCCTCCGCGACCTGCGCGGCGCGCGGCCCGGCACGCTGCGGGACGTGTGGCGAACCCTTCACGGGCGGTGAATCCCGTACCCTGGGGCGCGTGAACTACGACGAGTTTGCCGACCTGTACGACCACCAGTACGACGTGTACCGCGACGACCTGCACCACTACGCCCGAGTGGGCGAACAGGCGCGCGGACCGGTGCTGGAGATCGGCTCCGGCACCGGCCGCGTCACGACGTTCCTCGCGCGGCGCGGCGTGGACATCACGGGCCTGGAACCCAGCGCGCGCATGATCGAACGCGCCCAGGACCGCGCCCAGCGCGAGGGGCTGACCGTCAAGTACGTACAGGGCGACGCCCGCACCTTCAGACTCGACCAGCGCTTCGACACGGTCATCGCGCCGTTCAACGCCCTGATGCACCTCTACACGCCCAACGAGCAGCTGCAGGCCATGCAGAACATCCACGCGCACCTGCAGCCGGGCGGACACTTCACGTTCGACCTGTTCGTCCCCCGATTCGGCAAGCCGCACACCCTGCGCCACGAGGGCGAGACCTTCCACGCGCCCGACGGCAGCCGCACCGACGTGTTCCTCGTGCAGCGGCACGACAAACCCCGCCAGCACATCACCACCGAGTACCACGTGGACACCACCGCGCCCGACGGCACCCTGAAACGCCGCCACTACACCCTCACGCAGCGCTACTACACCCGCTACGAAGTCGAGTGGCTGCTGCGCTTCGCGGGCTTCGAGAGCCCCCGCGTGACCGGCTCGTTCCAGGGCGGCCCGCTCGACGCGCACAGCGAGGTCATGGTCTTCAGCACCCGCGCCGTGTGACGGATGAGTGAACGCCGACCGGGAGAACCCTGTCTGGGCTCTCCCGGTGTCGGCGGTCATGGCGCAGTCCGGTTCAGGACTGGAGTGGATGGTCAGTCGTGGGCGGCGGCGAGTTCCTTGTGGCTGCCGAACTGCTCGGCCTCGGTGCTGCCTGCCAGGGCGGTGGTGCTACTCTGCCCGCCACCGGCGGCCTGGGCGACGAGGTCGAAGTACCCGGTGCCGACTTCGCGCTGGTGCTTGACGGCGGTGAAGCCTCGTTCCTGGGCGGCGAATTCGCGTTCCTGGAGTTCCACGAAGGCGGTCATCTGGTTGCGGGCGTAGCCGTAGGCGAGGTCGAACATGCTCATGTTCAGGCTGTGGAACCCGGCCAGGGTGATGAACTGGAACTTGTAGCCCATCTTGCCCAGTTCGACCTGGTACTTGGCGATGGTCTCGTCGTCGAGGTTCTTCTTCCAGTTGAAGCTGGGGCTGCAGTTGTACGCCAGGAGCTTGCCGGGGAACTGCGCGTGGACGGCCTCGGCGAACTTGCGGGCGTCTTCCAGGTTGGGCACGCTGGTCTCGCACCAGATGACGTCGGCGTAGGGGGCGTAGGCCAGGGCGCGGCTGATCGCCTGGTCGATGCCGGGAGTCACGTAGTAGAAGCCTTCGGGGGTGCGCTCGCCGGTGCAGAAGGGACGGTCGTTCTCGTCGATGTCGCTCGTCAGGAGGTTCGCGGCGTCGGCGTCGGTGCGGGCGATCAGGACGGTGGGGACACCGCTGACGTCGGCGGCGAGGCGCGCGGCGTTCAGGGTGCGGATGAACTGACTGGTGGGCACGAGCACCTTGCCGCCCAGGTGACCGCATTTCTTCTCGCTGGCCAGCTGGTCCTCGAAGTGCACCCCGGCGGCGCCCGCCTCGATCATGGCCTTCATCAGTTCGAAGGCGTTCAGGGGGCCGCCGAAACCGGCTTCCGCGTCGGCGACGATGGGCACGAAGTAGTCGATGTCGCTCTTGCCCTCGCTGTGCTGGATCTGGTCGGCGCGGCGCAGGGTGTTGTTGATGCGCTTGACGACGTCGGGCACGCTGGACGCGGGGTAGAGGCTCTGGTCGGGGTACATCTGCCCGGCGTTGTTGGCGTCACCGGCGACCTGCCAGCCGCTCAGGTAGATGGCTTTCAGGCCGGCCTTGACCTGCTGCATGGCCTGGTTGCCGGTCAGGGCGCCCAGGGCGTTCACGAAGGGCATCTCCTTCATCTGACGCCACAGTTTCTGCGAGCCGTGCTTGGCGAGGGTGTGCTCGATGGGGAGGCTGCCGCGCAGCTTGACGACCTCGTCGGCGCTGTAGTTGCGCTTGATGCCCTGCCAGCGTTCCTCGGTCTGCCAGGTTTTTTCGAGGATCTCAGCGGGCGTGCGGGGGTTGGTGGTCATGGGGGTGCCTCCGTGGGGTGTGAGGGGCGATCCGCCGCGCCCGGTCTGAGCGTGGTGGGTCTGGGGAGTGGGTGTCTTACGTGCCCGGTGTGGGCGGTCCCTTTCGGTGAGGGCATTGTGCCGGGCGGCCCGGCCGGAAAGCGGTGGTGTACCCATGACAGGTGGAAGTACACCACCAGGTCAGGTACACCACCATGGATTCAGTGCATGACAAAGGGGCGTCCGGCCACCACCGGACGCCCCCTGATGCGGATTCCGTCTGTTTCGTTCACGGATCGGAATACCACCGATCTGTGAACTCCACGTCCGGAACCCGTTTTTCTCCCACTCGCTTTGCTCCGAGTGAACGGCTTTGCAAGCCATTCACTCGGAGTTCGATTGACACGACGAACCTCAGCCGTTCAGCCACTCCGCCAGCGTCGCCTCGAACGCCGCGTGGTGATCGTGGTGGTACAGGATGCCGTGGAACCCGGCGGCATTCGCCGCGTCGATGTTCTCCTGCACGTCGTCCACGAACGCCACCTGCGCCGCCGGGACGCCCATGGCGGCCTCCAGCGCCGCGAACGACTCCGGCGAGGGCTTCTTGTGCCCCAGCTCGTTGCTGAACACCGGCTGGTGGAACCGCGCGAAGCGCGGGTCGCGGCGCAGGTGGTCACTGACCACCGGGTAGTTGTTGCTCAGCAGCCCCACCCGCACGCCCTGCGGCAGCGCGGCCAGCGTGGCGTACATGGGCGCGTTGTCCGCGATGCTGCCCAGGTACAGCTCCTCGAAGTCGTCGTAGGGCATGGGAATCCCCGCCTCCTCCTGCAGGACCGTCCAGAACTGCGGCAATGTCCAGGCGCCGACCTCCAGCTGCCGCACGTGCCGGAAGTACGAGTCCCGCACGCGCTCCACGGGAACGCCGCTGCGCTCCGCGACGTTCTGCGTGCTGCGCCCGTCGAAGGTTCCTACCGTGAACACGCCGCCCCAGTCGAAAGCCACGTGCCGCTTCTGCTCACTCGTCATCCGCCCGATTGTGCCGCACTCCCCCGGTGATCTTCAGGGCGCTGTGCAGTCAGACCGGGATCTACTCGGGCAGCAGCAGACCCCGGCGGTCCCACGCCGCGAGATTCAGGTCGTTCATGGCCTGCCAGGGCCGCACCCAGTCCCCCTCTGCCTGCAGTTTCTGCCCGCGCCCGTGCCGCAGCACGTGCCCCCGGTGGGCGGCCAGCAGGTCCGCTGCCGGGCAGTCCGGGTGCAGGTGCACGTCGATCTCGGCGCTCAGCGCCGGGGCGTACGGCTGCCGGGCGCTGCTGGTCAGCACGCACGCGAAGCCGCTGGCACGGTCACGCAGCCACGTCAGCAGCTGCACGAACGGCCATCCGCTCCCGGCGTCCTCCGGCGTCTCGCTCCAGCGCAGCGCGGCCGTCACGTCCGGTTCCAGCAGGTACGCCCGCACGTGCCGCACCTCCGAGATGCCCGGCAGGTACACCGTGCCGCGCGGCGTGGCCCCCAGACCCAGCAGATCCTGATGCAGCGTGCCGATCGCGCGGGACTGCTCGGGCGTGGCGCCCCAGGCGCGGTCCTCCAGCGGCTGCGGACTGAGTGTCTCCGTGACGGTCGGTCCGGGCACCACCCGACCGTCCAGCCGCGCGAGGCTCAGGTCC
The DNA here is from genome assembly GCF_013337115.1 of Deinococcus sp. JMULE3. Classification (NCBI taxonomy): domain Bacteria; kingdom Thermotogati; phylum Deinococcota; class Deinococci; order Deinococcales; family Deinococcaceae; genus Deinococcus; species Deinococcus sp. JMULE3. Next base: position 118,191 of record NZ_SGWE01000004.1, on the reverse strand, counting down.
GGCAGCAGGCTCACCGCGCGGTCCGGTCCGACCAGACGCTGCAGTTCGTCATCCGTGAGGGCAGCGAGATTCAGGCGGCGCGGCACGCCCACCAGAATAACGTGCCGACCTTACATGTTCAGCACATCTGAACCTGACGCTCATGATGAACGCTGCTGGCCGGGTCATCCTGCCCCGGTCAGTCCCAGTCCCACGCACGCCAGTCACTGGGTTTCGCCTCCCCCCGTACCGCTGACACTGGCCCGTCATGCGGGGACGGGTACCACGGATACGCCGCGTGCAGCGCCCGGTCCAGCTGCGCCCGCAGCAGATCGGCCAGCAGTGACTCCTCCCGGCCCGTGAGTTTCGGAATCTCCTGGCGCAGAGCCTCCAGCCGCGCCTCCAGCGCCCCCTGGTAGGGCTCGCGCGCCTTGCGGACCGCGCCCCGGCGCAGCGGCTCCGGGTGAATGACCGGCACGTACTCCGCCGCCGCGCGCGTGAGCAACTCCTGCCGGGCCAGGGCGCGCGCCGCGCGGGTCTGCTCGGCCCGCTCCCGCGCGTCCGCCGCGCGAGCCTGCGCCGCCAGGAACGTATCGTCCCGTTCGACGTCCAGCACGCGTGCCTCCTCGTACAGCTTCACCGGGGGCAGGCGGCGGCGGCCCATCCGCAGGCCATTCGGGCGGGTCCGGTCGTGCTCGCCGAGGAACCGCCGGATCAACGCCGGTGTCCAGCCGCGGTCCTTCAGGTCCTGCGTCGCCAGGAACCCGGCCGGATTGACCGGCGTGTCCCGCTGCGCCACGTTACGCCCGCCCGTCCAGGCCCGGCCACTCGGGCCGCAGCAGGTCCAGCCGCACCGCGTCGAAGCGCTCGCCGCGCACCACGCGCGCCTCCCGCACCCGCCCGGCCTCGCGGAACCCCAGGCGCAGCGCGGCGCGGAGCATCCGTTCGTTCCCGCCCCAGGTGCTGAACGTCAGGACGTGCGCGTCCGTCTCGTCCAGCGTCGCCTGCACCCACAGCGCCAGCGCCCGCGACCCCAGCCCACGCCCCCAGTGCGCCGGGTCGTAGATCAGGATGCCCAGGTCCCACCACCCACCGCCCGCCGGGTCCTCCTCGGCGCGGTTCACCATGCCGACCACCACCCCGCCCACGTCGATCACGCGTTCGTTCGGGTTCGGCGGGGCGGACGCCAGCGCCTGCGCGTACCGCTGCAGGTTCGCCGTCGTGTCCCACGCGGGCAGGTACGGCGCGTCCCACTCGCGCCACGCGGCGTCCGGGTCGGTCAACCAGCGCGTCAGGGTCGGCACGTCACGCGGGCGGCGCCCCCGCAGGGACACGGCGGCAGGGGAGAGGTCGGCAGGGGATGACACGCGCGCATCCTGCCACACTCCGGGCCGCGGAACAGCGTGCGCGCCCGCAGCCGCGCCGTGTATTCAGCCGCGTCGCGTTTTCATCCGCGCCGTGCCGTCATCCGCGCAGGACCCGCAGCAGCGCGGGCAGCAGCGTGCCCGCCGCGACGAGCAGCGCGCCCGCCGAGGCGACCAGCACGGCGGCGGCGGCCGCGTCCTTTGCGACCTTCGCCAGCGGGTGCCGCGCGGGACTCACGAGGTCCACGACCGCTTCCAGCGCGGTGTTCACAAGTTCCAGGCTCAGCACCAGCGCGCAGGCCAGCGCGACCGGCGCCAGCGGGGCGCGCAGCAGCAGGGTCGCCCCGAGCGCCAGCAGGGCCGCCCAGCATTCGATGCGGAAGTTCGCCTGCGAGCGGTACGTGTGACGCAGGCCCTCCCACGCGAAACCGAACGAGCGCCACCAGCGTCGCCCGCTCCACATCGACCCGTTCCGGCGCATGTGCCGGTCAGGCCCCGTCGGGCAGGGCGGCGCGCGCGGCGTCCCACGCGCCGTGGAACACCGCCCATTCGGGCCCGGTCGCGCCTTCCTCGAAGCCCAGGCCCTCGGCGTGCGGGTGGTCGTGCCCCACGAGGTGCGTCAGGCCGTGACTGGCGAGCAGCGCCACCTCGCGCGTCAGGCTGTGCCCGCGCGCCTCGGCCTGCCGCGCGGCGGTATCCAGGCTGATCACGATGTCCCCCAGGTGAGGCGGGACGAACGGGTCGCCGGGTTCCCAGGTGGGGAAGCTCAGGACGTCCGTCACGGCGTCCTCGCCCCAGTGCTCGCGTTTCAGGGCGCGGATGGTGCGGTCCCCGACGAGCACGACCGTCACCTCGCGCTCCTCGACGCCGAAGTGCGCCATCACCGCCTCCAGGCTCCCACGCAGCGCGGGACGTAGACCGGCGGGCGGCGTCTTGCGGACAATCAGATCAATCACTTCTCAGAGGATAGAGGATGGGTGATGGTGAATGGAAAAGGCCCGGCGCGCTCAGGTGCCGGGCCTTTCCATCAACCAACTACTGTCTACTGTTCACGCTCCGCCGCTGCGTCCCCTTCGCCTTCGGGGATGCTGGCGAACTCGCCCCGGCGCGCGGCGCGCTTGTCCTGCTCGGCGTTCTCGGCGGTCTCGTAGGCCTTGATGATGCGGCCCACCAGCGGGTGGCGGACTACGTCCGCGTCCGTGAACTCGTGCCACGCGATGCCATCGATGCTGCCCAGCACGCGCTTGGCGACCGCCAGTCCGCTCGTGACGTGGCGGGGCAGGTCGATCTGCGTGACGTCGCCGGTCACGACGACCTTGCTGGAGAACCCCATGCGGGTCAGGAACATCTTCATCTGCTCGCCCGTGGTGTTCTGTGCCTCGTCCAGAATGATGAACGCGTCGTTCAGCGTCCGGCCGCGCATGAACGCCAGCGGGGCGATCTCGATCACGCCGCTCGTCAGGTACGACTCGAACTTCTCCTGGTCCAGCATGTCCTGCAGCGCGTCGTACAGCGGGCGCAGGTACGGGTCGATCTTCGCCTGCAGGTCCCCCGGCAGGAACCCCAGCCGCTCCCCGGCCTCCACGGCCGGGCGGGTCAGGATGATGCGCTTGACCTTCTTGGCCTTCAGGGCCTGCACGGCCATGGCGACCGCCATGTACGTCTTGCCGGTCCCCGCCGGGCCGATCCCGAAGGTGATGTCGCTCTTATTGATGCTGTCCAGGTACTGTTTCTGGCCGGGCGTCTTGGGTTTCAGGCCGCGCGGGAGGCTCAGGCCGGTCACCTGCGTCTCCGCGGCCAGGCTGCGGCCCTCGCCGCTCAGGCGCGCGGAACGCAGGAGGCTGTCCGGCGTGAGTTCCGCGCCGCTGCGGACGACGTCCAGGGCGTCTTTCACCATGCGTTCGGCCGAGCGGACCTGCTCCTCATCGCCGGTGATGGTGATGGTCTCGCCGCGCGCCACGAGTTTCGCCTTCGTGAGTTCGCGCATGCGGCGCAGGTTCGCGTCTCCTGCCCCGAGCAGCGCGTACGCCTCGCGCTGGTTCTCCAGGGTCACGGTCGCGCTGAACGCGCCGGGAGTGGGGAGGCCGCTGTCCTGTTGAGGCTGTGTCAAATCGTCTCCAGTGCGCGCGGTGCGCAGTCCTCACCCCACAGGTGGGGTCAGGGGGAAGGGGCGTGGGGTCATCGGGAGGCCCTCATGATGCCGCACCCGCGTGGGGTGGGCGGTGCTCCCCGGCACATTGTGGGCAGTGCCCCACGGCACATTGTGGGCGGTGCCCACCGGCACATTGTGCGCCGCGCACCCGCCCGCCGGCATCACTCATTTCCCCTACGCCACGCCCTACCGTCCCTCCAGCGCCTTCAGGGCCGCCACCCGGTCGCGCGTGACCGGATGCGACCGGAAGACGTCCAGCCACGATCCTTCACGGTCCACCCCGGCGGTGTCCTCAGTGTCCTCCGCCGCATCCAGGCGCGTCAGGATGTCCTGCAGGGGCCGCGTCGAGCCGTAGCGGCCCAGCATGAAGTCGGCCGCCACGCGGTCCGCCTCGGTCTCCGCCGCGCGGGAGTACCCGCCGCGCAGGATCGCCGCCGGGACCGCCGCCGCGAACGACGTGGAACTGACCAGATCACCCGTGATGAGCGTCCCGACCAGCCCCAGCCCCAGCCCCTGGTACACCGTCGCCAGCCCGTGCCGCCGCGTGACGTGCCCGGTCTCGTGCGCCAGGACGCCCAGCAGTTCCCGGTCCGAGCGGGCCAGCGCGACCAGCTGGTCGGTCATGACGATCGTGCCGTTCGGCAGCGCGAACGCGTTCGCGCCCACCCCGGTGTCCCCGGCGGGCTCCCCGTCGCGCAGCAGCAGCCGGTACGGGTACCCGCCGCCAGCCCAGGCCTGAACCTGCCGGAATTCGCGTTGCAGCGCCTCCTGCCGCTCGCGGGGCAGTCCACTCGGGCCGATCAGGTCCTGTTCCTCCAGTACCCGCAGCGTCTGCTCGTCGAAGGACGCCAGCACGCCGCGCGGCGTGGCCCGGGCCGCCTGCGTCGCCAGGGCGGGGATGCCCCACACGATGAACGCGCCGAGCAGCGCGAACGCCACCGCCACCGCCGCCAGCGCGCTGCCCCACTGGGATTCCAGCCACGCTACACCCCGCAGCGTCCGGTTGCGGCCACCCGCGCGTTCCCACGCCAGCAGCGGCGCGAAGTCGGTCGTCTCGAACCTCGCCCCGCCCGGCAGGCGCACCACGCGCCGCACGCCGGGCACCGGCGGGTCCACGCTCAGGTCGGCAGGGGTGAACGTGTGGGCCTCGCCGTCCAGGGTCAGCGTCACGACCGGCCCCAGCGTGAGCCGCGCCGCGCGGTCCCGGCTGCTGTGCCCGTCGAAGTACACGCCGCCCAGCGTCACCGTGACCGGCGCGGTGCGGGTCATCAGAAGCCCACCTGGATGTCCAGCAGTTCGCTGGCCGCCTCGCCCAGCGCGGTGCCCGGCACCTGTGCCTGCCCCCGGAAGTGATCCAGGTCCGTGATCGTCCGGACGTGCACGCCTGCCAGGATGAAACGCGTCCGGCGGATCGCGGCCCACGGCGTCGCCAGGCCCAGCGTCACCACCTGCGCGAGGCTGTTCGTGACGCTCAGCCACACCAGTCCCCACGGACTGAACGTCGCGCCCGAGCGGACCACGCCGCCCAGCTCGGCGTTGTTCAGCACGTATTTCATGGTCGCGCCGCGCACGTACTGCCACGCGACCGTGTACAGCAGCAGGAACGACACGTACGCCACGCCCAGGAAGATCCAGACGGTCGGGCCGTCGATCAGGTCCTCGAAGTCCGCCCCGGCGCGCAGCTCACCGCTCAGGGCCGACCACGCGCCCGCCACCAGCCCGCCCAGCAGCAGCGCCACGACGCCACCCGCCAGACTCAGGCCCAGCGACGTCAGGCCGATGATGTAGAACGGCGCCACGTCCCCCCGGAAGTGCCCACGCGCCTGACCGTACCCCAGCCCCCTGACCTGATACTGCCGCTGCATGAACCACGCCCACGGCAGCGCGAAGATCCCCGCGATACTCGCGGCCACGTTTGCAGCCCCGTACGCCACGTACGATTCACCCGCCGTGCCGTGGAACGAGAAATTCAGCCCCCGGTGGACGGTATTCGCCGCCTGGAACCGCAGCGACCGCCACACCAGCCACGGGTACAGCGCCACGTACAGCAGGATCAGCGGCAGCGCCAGCCAGTACAGTTCACGCCCGGACGCGTAGCTGTACAGCCCGAACAGCGCCCCCACCAGCAGGTACCCGCGCAGCAGCGCGACCGGGTTCGCGCGGTACTCGAAGTTCTGCCCGTCCAGCCACGTGTGCCCGTAGAAGTACTGCCGGGTCCGCACCCGCGCCCACGGCAGGTACACACCCAGCGTGACCAGGGTCAGGGCCACATTCACGATCCACAGCCGGAAGTACTCGGCGGCCGTTCCCGTGAAGGTCAGGTCGTGGCGCGTCACGGCAGGCGGGGAATCCACCGGACCCGTCGGGTCAGGCGCCGGAGGGGTGTCCCCGTGCCGCCCCAGTGGGCGCAGCTCGGAGAGGGACGGGTCGGGCAGCGGGGCATCCATGACCCTCATCGTACGGGGGACGCGTCTGGCCGGAAGCGGCATGTGCCGCCCGTCACCGCCAGGGCAGGTGAAGCGATACGGATTCCGTTTGTTTCGTGAGCAGATCGGTACACCGCCGATCTGTTCACTCCACGCCCGGAACCCGTTTCTTTCCTGCTCGCTCTGCTCGGGTTGAAAGGTTTGCAAAAACTTTCAACCGGAGTCCGTATTACCAGCGGCTGCCGGCGCGGGCGGCCACGGGGGCCGGCGCGGCGTTCGTCACGCTGACGTTCTTCGCCTGCGGGCCCTTGCTGCCCTGACCGGCCTCGACCTCGAACTCGACCTCGTCACCCTCGTTCAGCTTGCGGAAGCCGCCGCTCTGGATGGCGCTGTAGTGCACGAACACGTCGGGGTTCCCCGGATGCTCGATGAAGCCGTAGCCTTTTTCCACGTTGAACCACTTCACACGACCTTGAGCCATAACTCTCCTTGCATCCCAGGCGCAAGTTCAGCCAGACGCAGCCCTCTAAGGCTGAATCCTGAACGGCTGTACCACGGTGAGACTCATGAAGTATCGCATGGCCCCCCCGCGTCATGTGGCGCACATGAGCGCCATTCCCCCAGTCGTACGGCCCCGCCAGACTGCCCTGCCGGGGCGCGCGGCGGCGTGCTACCCTGACGCAACTTCACACCACGGGACGACCTCACGCCGCCCAAAGCGGCTGCCCGGCTGCCCGTGACGCCCCGGAGGCCGCATGCCGCTCTACGCCCTGGACGGGCACCACCCGGACATCCACCCCACCGCCTTCATCGCCCCCAGCGCCGACCTGATCGGCCAGGTCCGTGTGGGCGCTTCCGCCAGCGTCTGGTTCGGCGCGGTCCTGCGCGGCGACCTGGAACCCATCACCGTCGGGCCCGGCTGCAACGTCCAGGACGGCGCGGTCCTGCACACCGACGCCGGGTGGCCCTGCGTCCTGCAGGACCACGTCACCGTCGGGCACCGCGCCATCGTGCATGGCGCCACGTGCGGCCCCGGCAGTCTGGTCGGCATGGGCGCCGTGATGCTCAGCGGCAGCAGCCTGGGCGCCGGGGCGGTCCTGGGCGCCGGAGCGGTCCTGCCCGAAGGCGCGCACGTCCCGGACGGCATGCTGGCCGTCGGCGTGCCCGCCCGCGTGGTCCGCACCGCGCCCGGCGGCGGCAACGCCCAGCGGTACGTGCAGAACGCCCGGCGGTTCAACGCCGGACTGCAGGAACTCCCGCAGGGGCCGGTCCTGCAGTCCGGTAACGAGTGCGCCTCCTGAACGGCACCACCGGAGCGAACCGTGACTGACAGCGGCGCTCCCCTCGACCCCGGCGGGCTGCCGGTCACGCCCGGACAGCCGGAACTGGCCGACATGGTGCAGGACCTGCGGCCCATGTTCCCGAACGCCGCGCCGTTCCTCGCGCGGTTCCTGCCGCAGTCCGACCCCACCCACGCGGGCCTGAATCACCAGTTCTGCGACCTGCACGCGTTCCTGAAGGTCCTGCACGACCAGGGCTGGTCCGGCTACCTGCACACCGCACTCGGGGAGCAGTGCGCGTTCGTGCTGCTGTTCGAGGGACGCGCCGTGACGGCCGCCGCGGGCAACGTGACGGGTGAGCAGGCACTCGGGGAACTCCTGAGCCAGTACGAGCAGGGCGCGTCCCTGAACGCCCACCCGCTCCCGGCGCAGGTCGCGCACGTCCTGAGCGGTATCGGGTCCCGCGCGTGGAAATTCAACCTGACCGAGGACTTCACCGGGCTGCACGCCCGGCCCGGCGGGGCGATCTTCTACGTGAAGGGCGAGATCACCGCCACGATGCCCGCCACCCTCCCGTACGAGGGGGCCTTCCCGGCGCCGCTGCGGCCGCAGACGCTGATCCTGCCGCGCAGCCTGGCGGGCTGGGCGCACCACCACTACGGCCTGACGCTGCGCGGCAGGGACGCCCTGAACGCCATCACGGACATTCACCAGACGTTCCGCGCGAAACATGGCCCGCCGGGCCTGACGTTCATGCGCGCCCTGGGTGAGGACCTGTCGCCCGCCGAGTACGCCATGCGGACCGACGTGGCCCTGCACGACCTGGAGCCCATGGTGCAGGACTTCCTGTCCGGCGGCCTGATCCGCGAGCACTGAACACGCGGATTCAACAGTGCGGGCCTCCCCAGGATCAGTCAGGGGAGGCCCGCACGTTCAGGTCAGCGCCATCTGGTCTGGGGTCAGGCGCTCTGGCGGACGCCCCGCAGCGCGCCGTCCAGCAGCGCCGCGAGCCGCTCACGCGTGAAGGGCCGCCTGCCTTCCAGCAGGGCACCCTCCCCGGCGTGCAGGTGCCAGTGCTTGCTGCCGCCCATCAATCGCAGCGACACGCCCTTGAGGTCCACGTGCCGGGAACTGACCCCCGCGACCAGCAGCGGCTGCCCCTGGTCGCTCAGGCTGACGCTCATGACGGTGGTGGGCAGGTCGTAGGGGCGCTCCATGCGGTAGATGTAGTCCGGGAAGTCCGCGACCTTCTCGAAGCCCAGGCCACGGGACTGTGCCTCGGTCTGGAGCCAGCCGAGAAGTTCCACCCACTGCGCGTACAACGCCGAGTCGTGTGCATGTGACATGTGACACGAGCATACTCCACGGCGCCGCGGACCGCGTCAGTTCAGCAGGATGCGCCCACCGGCCGCGTCCAGCGTGACGTGCCCACCCTGGAACACCTCGCCGCTCACGGCGTCGTGCCACTCGCCGTCCGGCAGGGAGAGGCTCACGTCGTGCCGCCCGGCGCGGCGGCTGGCGATCACGGCGGCCCGCTCGACCAGTCCACCCGCCTGGGTGTACTCGCGCAGGAACGCCACGGCGTCCTCCTCGGCGTGCACGAAGCGCAGCCCGCCGCGTTGCAGGGCGCGCGTGGCGCGGCGCACGCCGATCAGGGCCTTCATGCGGCCGCGCAGGTCCACGTCCCACTGCGATTCGTCCCAGGGCATCGCCTCGCGGCACCAGGGCATCGACCCGTCGCGGGACTGCGTCACGCCGACCTCGCTGCCGTAGTACGTGCAGGGCACCCCGGCGTAGCCCATCAGCAGGGTCACGCCCGCCAGGAACTGCGTGCGGTCGTTGCCGACGCGGTACAGCGCCCGGGCGATGTCGTGCGATTCGAGCACGTTGAACATGCTCAGCGCCACCTGCGGCGGCAGCGCGTGGTACGCGTCCCAGAGGATCTCCACGAGTTCCTCGCCGTTCAGGAGGCTGGGCTCGAACATCATGTTCGCCTGCGCCAGCCACTGCATGACCGGCAGCCCGAACCCGTGGTAGTTCATGCTGCCGTCCTCACCCTGACCGTCCAGCGCGTGCTCCGGGTCGTAGAAGCGCTCGCCGAACACGTACGCGTCCCCCGTCTCCTCGCGCGCGGCGCGTTTCAGGGTGCGGTGCAGCGGGAGGTTGTCCTCGTCGGTGCCGCCCGTGCCGATCATGTGCGCCACGTCCAGCCGCCAGCCCGCCGCGCCCCGGCGCAGCCAGTGCCGCACGACGCTCTCCTCGCCGCTGAAGAACTCCTGCACGGCCGTCTCGTTGCGGTAGTCGATCTTCGGCAGGGTGGGCACGTCGAAGAACGCATGGTACGGCAGTTTGCCCGGCTCGTCCCGCCACGTGAACATCGCCCGTTCGGGGGACAGTTCGTCGTCCATGGCCGCGCGGAACAGCGCGTTCTCGTTCCCGACGTGGTTGAACACGCCGTCCAGCACGATCCGGATGCCCGCCTTCGCGGATTCGCGGACCAGTTCGTCCCAGGCCTCGTCGCCGCCCAGGTGCGGGTCCACGTGGCGGTAATCCGTGATGTCGTAGCGGTGGTTGCTGGGCGACACGAAGATCGGCGTGAGCCACAGCCCCGTCACCCCCAGGTCCTGCAGGTACGGGAGCGCCTGCGTGACGCCGTTCAGGTCCCCGCCGTAATGCCCGTGAATGTCCCCCCACGAATCGATCGGGGTGTTCCACGCGATGTGCTCCACCACCCGGTCGCCGTACACGTACTCGCCAGTCTGGACGTCGTTGCTGGTGTCGCCGTTGCGGAAGCGGTCGGGGAAGATCTGGTAGAACACGCTCTCCCAGGCCCACTCGGGCGCCGTGTGCCCGGTCAGGTACGTGAACCACGAGCGGAAGCCCCGGCGCGTGCGGTGCAGGCCCAGTCCGGTCAGGTTCAGGTGGTCGTTCAGGAAGTTCAGCTGCCACGCGTAGCGCACGCGGCCCTCGTGGACGGGCAGGTCCGCCTCGAACCAGCGGCCCGGTTCCGCGCCGATCGGGTCGATCTCGCGCGCGGGCACGGACTCGATCTCGCCGACCCGCACGAACTTCAGGCTCACGCCCGTCACGGGCAGCGTCGTGCGGACGCGCACGCGCACGGTGGCGCCCATCGGCGCGCCCAGCCGCTCGGTGTACGCCGGCGTGTGGTCATGTTGGGTGGACAGCAGGGGGAAGATACTCATGGTGGGCCTCCGGGCCGGAAAAACGACAGCGCAGCGGGCACGGCCTCTGCGCGCAGGAGCTGCGGTGAGAGGTCGTGCCCGCGGTGGGCAAGCGTTGCCTTTGAACTTTAGGCCACAGTCTGAAACAGACGGGGCAACACGGTCAAGACCCCCACCCCCCGGCGGAGGCGCCCCCGCCCCGGCCCTACGCCAGCGTCCGCTCGTACGCCGCGAGGTACTGCGGCACGATCACCGACGGGTGGAACTGCTCGACCGCCGCGCGGCGCCCCGCCTGCCCCAGGCTCAGGTACAGGTCGCGGTTGCGCAGGATCTGCAGCGCCCGGTCCGCCATGGTGTCCACGTCCCCCACATCCGCCAGGAAGCCGTTCACGCCGTCCTGCACGACCTCCGGGATGCCCCCGGCGCGCGAGGCGACGACCGGCACCTCGCAGCTCATGGCCTCCAGCGCCGCCAGCCCGAAACTCTCCTGCTGGCTGGGCAGCACGAACAGATCGCTGATGCCCAGCACCGTCTCCACGTCCGGGAACGACCCCAGGAAGTGCGTGCGGCCGATCACGCCGCGCGTCTGCGCCAGCTCCATCGCCTTGGGCCGCTCCGGGCCGTCCCCGATCATCAGCAGCCGCGCCGGGATCTCCGACGCCACCCGCGCGAAGACCTCCACTACGTCGCACGCGCGCTTCACGGGCCGGAAGTTGCTGACGTGCACCAGCAGCGCCTCGTCCGGATGCGCGAACCGCGCCCGCACCGCCGGGTCCGTCACGCGCACGAAGCGGTCACTGTCCACGAAGTTGTGGATCACGTCGATCTCGCGGTCCACGCCGAACACCTCCCGCGTGTGCTGCGCGAGGTACTCCGACACCGCCGTCACCCGGTCGCTGCGTTCGATCGCGTGCCGGGTCGTGGACCGGAACGCGGGCTCCAGGCCCACCAGCGTCACGTCCGTGCCGTGCAGCGTCGTGATCACCCGCGAGCGGCCCGTGATCGCCCGCGCGTGAATCGCCGCCGTCGCGTGCGGAATCGCGTAATGCGCGTGCGACAGGTCCACGCCATACTCCTCGATGACCTCCGTCAGCGTGTTCGCCGCCGCCAGTTCCGGGTACGGCTGGTCGAACAGCGCGTACGCATACCCGCCCACCTGATGAAAGTACGGCCCGGTCATGCAGCGCTGCCCGGTCAGGCGGAACGGCTGCGCCGCGCCCACGAAATGCACCTCGTGCCCCGCGCGGGCCACCTGCAACCCCAGTTCGGTCGCGACCACCCCCGACCCCCCGGCACTGGCGTGGCACAGCACCGCCACCTTCACAGGCGACCCCCGATCCTCATGCACGGCGCGAAAGCTGACGAAATCATGAGTGCCAACTATACGGGCCGCATGTCAGCGCAATGGTTCCCCTACACTCCATCCGGGTTGGCGTTCACCGCTCACGGACGCGCAGGTCACCCGCCGCGCCGAAGCGTTCGCGCAGGAAGCGGCCCTGCGTGAGCAGGCGGTCGGCAGCGGCGTGATCGTGCCTCAGCGCCTCCTGCACGCCGTTCTCGATCAGGGTCAGCTGTTCCAGCAGCAGCGTCTCGGGCGGTTGCCCCTGCGCGTCCAGCTGCGCGCGGGCCGCCGGGGTCAGGTTCAGGAAGGCGCGGACGGTGTCCGGCAGGTAGTCGCTGAGCGTCTGGCGCAGCAGGAAGGCCGCGCGGGCGTCGGCCGGTTCGCTGCGCAGCGCGTCGTGCACGGTGCACAGCAGTGCCCAGGCGCGCGTCCGGGCCGGTTCCGGCAGCTTCAGCAGGTCGTCCGGCAGGGTGCGCGTCGGCGCGGGCGTCTCGGCGGGCGTGACGTCCGGGGCGGGCGCGCGGCGGGTTGCCAGCACGATCAGCACGGCCGCCAGCGCCAGGATCAGCAGGGGCGTCATGGTTTGGGCGCGGCGGTCCGGCCGGTCAGGTTGCCGACGTCCAGCAGGAAGTTCCCGTCGCTGGGCAGCATGACCGTCTGGATGCCGGGCGAGAGTTTCTCCGCGACGGTCAGCTGGATCAGCTGCGGGTTCTCGCGCAGGGCGCGGCCGCGCAGCGAGAGCGCCTCGGCCTCGCCGCGCGCCTTGGCGACCGACGCCTTCGCGGCGCCCTCGGCCTCCACGACGGCGCGCTGCGCGGCGATGTTCGCCTGCTGCAGCTTGTTGCGTTCCACCGCGACCTGCTGCTCGGCGGTCTGCTTCTGCTCGATGGCCTTGGCGACGCTGTCCGGGATGCGCAGTTCACGCAGCAGGACGCTGTCCAGCGTGAGGTTGTTCTGCTGGAACACCTGACGCAGCGCGTTCGTGATGCTCGCCTCGACCTGCTGCCGCTGCGTGCTGATGATGTCAGCGGCGCTGAACTGCCCGATCGCGTCGCGGACCTTGCTGCGCACCTGCGGGCGGATCACGGTCCGGACGTAGTCGCGGCCCAGTTCCTTGTGCAGCTGCGCGGCCTTGGCGCGGTCCACGCGGAACTGCACGGTCACGTCCGCCGTGATCTCCAGGCCCTCCTTGCTGCGCGCGCGGATGGCGCCCTCGTCCCCGTCCTGGATGTTGTGCGCCAGCGTGACCTCCTGCAACTTCGCGTCGTACAGCGTCACGTGATCCACGAACGGCACGAGGAAATGCACGCCTTCCTGCAGCGGCTGGCCCTTCACGCCGGTCAGGGCGCTGAACGCCACGCCCACGTACCCGGCGGGGACGACCTTCACGCTCTGCGCGACCAGTACCCCCGCGATGAGCAGCCCGCCCAGGATCAGGCCCGCGCGGCGGTTCGGGCGGACGTTCAGGGCTGGCGTCTGGCGGGTCTTCTGATCGGTCATGTCACCGGTACGGCCCGGACTCTCACGGGGTTCCCATGCGCCGGATCAGGCGTCGGGGGTGTCGCCGTCCACGTACACCCAGTGCCCGCCCAGCTGCGTGAAGCGGCTGCGTTCCCGCAGCGAGTACCGCTCGCCGTCCGGCAGGCGCAGCTGCGCCGTGAAGGTCACCTCGTCCCCCTGCGCCCCGTGCACCCGCAGGCCCAGGTACCGGGTGCCGTCGCGCAGGTCCAGCGTGGCCGGGCGGGTGTCCGGATGCCAGGTGCGCTGCACGTACGCGCTGTCGCCCAGGGCGTACGCCGCGTACCGCGAGCGCATCAGCGCCTCGGGCGTGGCGGCGGCCTGACCGGCGTGCAGCGGGCCGCAGCAGTGCCCGTAACTCCGCCCGGAACCGCACGGGCAGGACTTGAATTGTGGATACGCGAGCGGCATGCCCGCAGGCTAGAGCATTTGCCTGCCTGGCGCGCCGCGCGCAGGGTCCGCGCTGCCCCGCCCTGATGACTGGCGGGCCATAATGACCGCAATGAGTGCCACCGAAGTCATCACCTCCCTGCAGAACGCGCACGTCAAGCGGCTCGTGCGCCTGCGCGGCCGCCGCGAACGCGAACAGGACGGCGTCATCCTGATCGAGGGTGCCCGCGAGATCGCCCGCGCCGTCACCAGCGGCGTCAAGCTGAGCGCCGTGTACAGCACCCCCGACCTGCACAGCCCCGAGGGCGAGGCGCTGGCCCCCACCCTGCACGCCCCCACGCACCTGCTGTCCCGCGCGGCCTTCGAGAAGGTCAGCGGCCGCGAGAACCCGGACGGCCTGCTGGCCCTGGCCCCCACCCCCGCGCGGCCCCTGCCGGAACCCGGCGCGCAGGCCGTGACGGTCGTGCTGCACGGCCTGGAAAAACCCGGCAACGTCGGCGCGATCCTGCGCAGCGCCGACGCCGCCGGGGCGGACAGCGTGATCGTCCTGGGGCGCGGCGCCGACCCCTACGGCCCGAACGTGATCCGGTCCTCGCAGGGCAGCGTGTTCACCCTGCCGGTCGCCGTCATGAGCGAGGACGAGGCGCAGGCGTGGCTGGCGCAGCGGCACTTCACGACCTTCGCGTGCACCCCGGACGCCGAGCGCGCCTACTGGGACGCCCCGCTGACCGGCCGCGTGGCCCTGCTGCTGGGCACCGAACACGAGGGCCTGCCGGAACACTGGCGCCGCACCGACCACAGCGTCAGCATTCCCATGGACGCCAGTCGCGGCGCGGACTCGCTGAACGTCGCCACCGCCGCCGCCCTGATGCTGTTCGAATGCGCCCGCCAGCGCCGCGCCGGGGAGATCGCATGATCCGCGCCTCCAGCGACCCGTACCGCGACTGGCTGCGCGCCCGCCTGAGCGCCGAACTGGGCTCCCACGAGGCCGAACAGGCCATCCAGGGCGCCGTGCAGCGCCGCGGCTGGACCGCCCTGCGCACCCTCGGTCCCCGCGACGTCGTGGCGGTCCTGCAGGACGTGTACGCCCGCATGCGCGACGAGTTCGGGGACGGCCGCGCCGACCGCTGGCTGGAAGGCACCACCCTCGACCTCGCCCGCTTCGCCGAGAGCGTCCCCGTGCCCGCCCAGCCCACCGAGGGCCCCATCGCCCCCGCGCCCGGCCCGGTCCGCTGGGGCCGCCGCGCGCACGACCTGCCGCTGCTGCTGGCCCGCTCGCACGCCGAGATCGCCGGGCGCAGCCTCGCCGCGATCCGCACCAACCCCGACCTGCGCGCCCTGGAACGCGCCGCCGAATGGGACGTGCAGGCCACCCAGGCCGAGGTGCGCCGCTGGGAGACCGAGGAGATGCTCAGCCGCCTGCGCGCCGACCACGCCCGCATCGAGGTGGCCGACCAGGTCGCGGCCGCCGCCGCGCAGGCGCAACTGCTCGACCTGAACGTGCAGGAACTCGAAGACGCCCTGCGGACCGGTCAGGCCGTCGGCCCGCGCCTGGCGCACACCCGCCTGATGGCCTCGCAGACCCACGCGTTCCTCGACGCGTTCACGCCGCTGATCGAACTGACCGACGCGGACACGCCCCTGACCATGCTCGACGTGGACCTCTCGAACGCCCGCTTCTCGCTGGGCGTCCCGCTGCACCCGAACGTCCTGCGCGCCCGGCAGGCGCTGAACTACGCCCAGTGGCACGCCGGGGACGCCGACGGCAGCCCCGCCGTCATGCAGGCCCACCACGCGCTGCACCTCGCGCAGGAGGAAGCCCGCACGCAACTGGACAGCACCCTGCAGGCCGCCCGCGCGCACCAGGGAGCGCTGCGCGACCTGAAAACCCAGGTGGAAGCCCTGGAACGCCGCGCCGCGCAACTGCAGTCGCTGGGCGGCGACCCGGTCAGTCTGGCCCGCGTCCGCCTGGAATGGAGGCAGGCCCGCACCGCCGCGCGCGTGCAGTCTCACCGCCTGGAAGAAGCCCTGAAACTCCTCGACGCCCTGGTCAGCGAGGGCGACACCGTCAGCACCCCCGCCACCTGAGGTACGCGGCGGGGATCGTGCCCACCGTCGCCGTTGCCCGCGCGGGAACACGACAGAATGCCGCCATGACTTCCAACAGCGCGGGACAGCAGCAGGCGATTCTGGCCGGAGGCTGCTTCTGGTGCACCGAGGCCGTCCTGAAGGACGTGCGCGGCGTGCAGAAGATCGAGAGCGGCTACATTGGCGGGCACACCCCCAGCCCCGACTACCGCAGCGTGTGCAGTGGCACCACCGGGCACGCCGAGGCGGTCCGCGTCACCTTCGACCCGGCGCAGGTGTCCTACCGGGACCTGCTGGGCCTGTTCTTCGCCACGCACGACCCCACCAGCCTCAACCGCCAGGGTGCGGACACCGGCACGCAGTACCGCAGCGCCGTGTTCCCCCTGACCCCCGAACAGGACGCGCAGACGCGCGAGGTGATCGCCGACCTGACCGCCCAGGACGTGTTCGGCAAGCCCATCGTGACGACCATCGAACCCGCCACCGAGTTCTTCGTCGCCGAGGACTACCACCAGAACTACTACGAGAACAACCCGCGCCAGCCGTACTGCATGGCCGTCATCGCGCCGAAGGTGGCGAAGATGCGGCAGTACTACAGCGACCGCCTGCGCGCGTAAAGCAGTCCGGAAACGAGAGGCGGCGAGGGGTGATTCCCTCGCCGCCTCAGTTCACCCGTTGGCTCAGGCCTTGCGGGCCTTCATGTTCTCGATGATCTTGTCGCCGAATTCGCTGGTCTTCACTTCGGTCGCGCCTTCCATGTTGCGGGCGAAGTCGTACGTCACGACCTTCTGCTGGATGGTGTCATCCAGGCCCTTCAGGATCAGGTCGGCGGCCTCGGTCCAGCCCATGTAGCGCAGCATCATCTCGCCGCTGAGGATCACGGAGCTGGGGTTGATGACGTCCTTCCCGGCGTACTTGGGCGCGGTGCCGTGCGTCGCCTCGAAGATGGCGTGGCCGGTCACGTAGTTGATGTTCGCGCCGGGCGCGATGCCGATCCCGCCGACCTGCGCGGCCAGTGCGTCGCTGACGTAGTCGCCGTTCAGGTTCAGGGTGGCGATCACGTCGTAGTCGGTGGGGCGCAGCAGGATCTGCTGGAGGAAGTTGTCGGCGATGACGTCCTTGATGACGATGCCGTTGGGCAGCTGGCACCAGGGGCCGCCGTCGATCTCCACGGCGCCGAATTCACGCTTGGCGAGCTCGTAACCCCAGTCGCGGAAGCCGCCTTCCGTGAACTTCATGATGTTGCCCTTGTGGACGATGGCGACGCTCTTGCGGCCGTTGTCGATCGCGTACTGGATCGCGGCGCGCACCAGACGCTCGGTGCCTTCCTTCGACACGGGCTTGATCCCGAACGAGGAGCTGTCCGGGAAGCGGATCTTCTTGACGCCCATCTCGCGCATCAGGAAGCCGCGGACCTTGTCGGCCTCGTCGGTCCCGGCCTTGTACTCGATCCCGGCGTAGATGTCCTCGGTGTTCTCGCGGAAGATCACCATGTCCACGTCCTGGGGGCGCTTGACGGGGCTGGGCACGCCGTCGAAGTACTGCACGGGACGCACGCAGGCGTACAGGTCGAGTTCCTGACGCAGCGCCACGTTGATGCTGCGGATGCCGGTGCCGACCGGGGTGGTCAGCGGGCCCTTGATGCCGAACAGGTACTCGTTGAAGGCATTCACGGTGCTCTGGGGCAGCCACTCGTTCTCGCCGTACACCTCGAGGCTCTTTTCACCGGCGTAGACCTCCATCCACTCGACCTTGCGCTCGCCGCCGTAGGCGATCTCGACGGCGGCGTCGAGCACGCGGACGCTGGCGCGCCAGATGTCGGGGCCGGTGCCGTCGCCTTCCACGAAGGGAATGATGGGGCGGTTCGGCACGCTGAGCTTGCCGTCTTGCATCGTGATCTTCTCGCCCTGCGCGGGCACCTTGATGTGCTTATCCATGACCCGGACACTGTACCCCACCGGGCCCGAACCCGAGTTGGTGTACCTGTTACCCGAAGGGTTTACACGCAGTCCAGAAGCGATCACGGGTGCCCGGCGGCCCTGGAAGGTGAAGATTCCCCCAGCGTCGCGTGGGGTCCCGCTGAAGCCTGCCCTCACCCCGTCGGCGGCGGCGCGCGGCAGTCTGGGGGCACCCACTAGGGAATCCACTTCGCAGGAGGACTCAACCGATGAGTGACAAGAGCACCGCTGAAAACATGCTGGACGCCGCCAAGGCCAAAGTGAACGAAGGGGCCGACCGCCTGCGCGAGGCTGGCCACAACGCCGCCCACGCCGTGACGGGTGACGCCCACCACAAGGCCGAAGCCCTTGAGGACCGCGCCAAGGCCGAAGTTCACAACGCCGAAGCCAACGCCGAGTACAACGAAGGCAAACGCGAAGCGCACGACGGCGACGGTCACTAAACCGTCAGCCTCGACCTGCCCTGACCAGCCCCTCCCGCGCGGAGTGGCTGGTTTTTTCACGCCGCTCCCCGCACGGCCCGCTACACTGCGCCCCATGACCACAAAGGGGCGGCGCGTTTCTCGCCGCGAACAACACCGCATCGGCGGCACCGGCGCGTCTGTCACGGTGCGCAACACCCTGATCGCCTACGCGTTCATGCTGCCGTTCCTGATCCTGCTCGTCGTGTACCACACCTGGCCCGTGATCTTCGGGTCGTACCTGGCGTTCACGAAGTACAACATCATCAACCCGCCGCAGTGGGTGGGCCTCGACAACTTCCGCGAACTGTTCGCCGACGAGCAGTTCTGGTCGGGTCTGCGCAACAGCCTGAAGTACGTATTGGTCGTGCCGGTGATTCAGGTCATCTCGATCCTGGTGGCACTCCTCGTGAACCGTCCGCTGCGCGGCATCGGGTTCTTCCGCACCGCGTACTACGTGCCGGTCGTGACGAGCTTCGCGGTGGTTGGCCTGATCTGGTCGTGGCTGTACAAGCAGGGCGGCGCCGTGAACAGCATCCTCATGGGTCTGGGCCTGATGCGCGGCGACCACAGCCTGCTCGACAACCCCGCCACGGCGCTGTTCGCGGTGATGTTCGTGACCCTCTGGAAGGGCATCGGATACTACATGGTGCTGTACCTCGCGGGCCTGCAGGGCATCAGCCGCGAACTGGAGGAAGCCGCCACCATCGACGGCGCGACCCGCTCGCAGGTGTTCTGGAACATCACCCTGCCGGGCCTGCGCCCCACCATCCTGGTGTGCAGCCTGCTGTCCACCATCAGCGCCATCAAGGTGTTCGAGGAACTGTACGTCATGACGCCCAACGGCTACCCGGCGGGCAGCACGTACTCCGCGCTGATGTACTCGTTCTCCAAGGCGTTCGGGGGCGACTTCAACTTCGGGCTGGCCGCCGCCGCCAGCATGGTCGTCGCGGTGGTCAGCATCCTGTTCGGCCTGATCAACTTCCGCCTGACGAAAGGAGGCCGCAGCGATGCCTGACACCACCCTGCCCCAGACCACCCTGGTCAGTGACCCGCACGCGCAACTGGCCGCGCAACTCAAGGTGCAGCGTCAGCGCCGCGAACGGCTGCGCAACGCCGCCGCGTACGCCGTGCTGATCCTGATCGCGCTGATCATGCTCTACCCGTTCTACTGGACGCTCGTCACGTCCCTGGAACCCACCGGGAACATCTACGAGGCCAAGATCCTCCCGAAAGCCCTGAGCCTGCGCAATTACCTGGAAGTATTCAGCGGCACCACCGTTCCTTTCTGGCGACTGTTCCTGAATTCCGTGATCATCTGCATCCTGGGCGTGACGTTCACCACGACCCTCGCCACGCTCGCCGCGTACCCGCTGGCCCGCATGCGCTTCCCCGGCCGGGACCTCGTCTTCTACTCCATCCTGATCCTGATGGTCCTCCCGAACGAGGCCGGCCTGATCGTCAACTACATCACCACCATCAAACTGGGGCTGCTGGCGCAGACCAGTCCCCTGGCGGACGCCGCGCGGCAGTACCTCGCGGTCGTGCTGCCCGGCGCGGCCAGCATCGTGGGCCTGTTCCTGCTGCGGCAGGCGTACCTGGGCATCCCGCAGGAACTCATCGAGGCGGCCCGCATCGACGGCGCGCGCGAACTGACCATCTGGCGGCGCATCATGCTCCCGCTGGCCACCCCGACCATCGCCGCGTTCGCCATCCTGGAATTCGTGGCGTACTGGAACTCGTTCCTGTGGGCGCGCGTCATGCTGCCCGACAAGAACATGCTCCCGCTCTCCGCGGGCCTGCTGGAACTGTCCGGCACGTTCAGCACCAACTCCCGCGCCGTCATGGCGGGCGCCGTCATCACGATCATCCCGATCCTGATCGTGTTCCTGATGGGCCAGAAGTACTTCATGAAAGGCCTGGAAGGCGCGGTCAAGGGCTGATGTTCCGCCGGAAGAAGGACTTCTACGTGAACGCCCGGGCGGTCATCGAACGGGACGGCGAACACGGGCGCGAGGTGCTCCTGCAGGTGCGCGCCAAACCCGGCCAGCCGCGCACGCTGGAACTCCCCGGCGGGCAGCTCGATCCCTTCGAGTCCATCCCGGCCGCCCTGCGCCGCGAGGTCATGGAGGAAACCGGCCTGACCGTCACGGCCTTCCTGGACGACCCGCGCGCCACCACCTCCAGCGCGCCCGGCGGGGACGTGGAGTGCCTGACCCCCGCCTTCGTGTACCAGACCACACGCGGCCCGGTGGACAGCGTCGGCTTCTTCTTCCGCGTGCAGGTCAGCGGCGATCCCCTGACCCGCGGCGACCACGCCGAGGCGCCCCGCTGGGTCCCGCTGCGCGACCTGCGCACCCAGATTCAGACCCGGCCCGAGGACTTCAACTGGCTGACCCTCGCCGCACTGCGCCACCTGTTCACTCACGCCTGGGCGGACGCATGACCCTGACCTACCGCACGCTGGACCGCGACTGGGACGTGATCGTCGCCGGGGGCGGCACCGCCGGGGCCATCGCGGGCATCGCCGCCGCCCGCAGTGGGGCGCGCACGCTGGTGGTCGAGGCGCAGGGGAGCCTGGGCGGCACCGGCACGAACGCCTGGGTGACACCGCTGATGCGCAACGTCGCGGACGGTCAGAACCTCAACCGGGGCCTGACCGAGGAACTCAAGGCCCGCCTGCGGGCGCGCGGCGACGGCGCGACGGACCCGTCCGGGAACGACAATTGGTTCAACCCGGAGGGCCTGAAGTTCGTGCTGGACGACCTCCTGCGCGAATCCGGCGCGGAGGTGCTGTTCCACACTCAGGTCGTGCAGCCCGTCATGGCTGCCGGGCGGATCGAGTCGCTGGTCGTGCACAACAAGGGAGGATTGCAGGCCCTGCGTGCCCGGACGTTCATCGACGCGACCGGAGACGCCGACGTGGCCGCGCTGGCGGGCGTCCCCATGAGCGGCGGGGACGAGGACGGCGTGCATCAGGCCATGAGCCTGCGCTTCACGCTGGCCGGGGTGGACGTCACCCGGCTGCGCGATTTCCTGAACGGGAACGGGCAGCGGCAGGACCATCCGGACTTCCTGCACTTCTGGATGGTCTGGGGTCGCCGCAGCAGTCTGGAACCCCTCTTCCGGCAGGCAGTCGAGGATGGCGTCCTGCTGGAACGCGACGGGGACTACTTCCAGGCATTCAGTGTCCCCGGTCGCCCCGGCGAACTCAGCTTCAACTGCCCACGCATCCGCGCCGACCTGCACGACGGCACCGACCCCTGGCAGCTCAGCGAGACGCAACTGGACGGGCGGCAGGCCATCACGCGCCTCACGGCGTTCTGCCGCGCGTACCTGCCCGGCTGCGAGCACGCTTTCATCGGCGTGGTCGCCCCGATGGTCGGCGTGCGCGAAACCCGGCGCATTCACGGGGAGTACACGCTGACCGTCACGGACATCCTCGACTGCGCCCGCTTCCCGGACGGCATCTGCCGCAACCACTACCCCGTGGACATTCACTCCGTCAGGGGCGGCGCGAAACTGCTGCATGAACGCGAGGGCACCGCGCCGTACTTCGCGCCCGGCGCGTTCCACGACATCCCGCTGCGCGCCATCATCCCGCTGAACGTCACGAACCTGCTCGTACCGGGCCGCGCGGCGAGCAGCACCTTCGAGGCGCAGTCCAGCATCCGCGTGCAGCAGAACTGCCACTCCATGGGCGAGGCCGCCGGGATCGCCGCCGCCTGGGCCGCCCAGCGCCACGTGGGCGAGGTCCGGGCCGTCAACCCGGACGACCTCCGCACTGAACTGACCGCGCGCGGCGCGCTGGTCTGAACGGGCAACGCCTCCAAGAGGAGCGCGAGAAGCCGGAGATCAAAACGATTGGAAGTGGAACTGAACGGCGACCCATTGGTTCTTTATCCGGGATTAGAGCGATACGTACCTCCGACTGCATGGACTGCAAAGGCCATTCGACAGTGATTGGATTTGTCTGGAGCTTGATGTTATTATAGCCGCCCAGCAAATAAATCCTTCTGCTTCGAGTGGTAAAACGGTGCGCCATATAGGAATTTGGAGGCAATCTTTGAAAGAGGAGGGGAATAGTGGATTTCCGTACTGTATTGAGCAGAGCGGAGAATCTCATTACAACTTTCTAGCCTTTGCTGCTGAATATAAAGCTGGCGTAAATGCTCGCGTTGCGAGGAAAATCTGCCTATAGTGGAGAAATAAAATGAGTAAATTCAGGATAAATCTGAGTGCATTAGATCATAGAGCGTTAACGCATTATTTGTAAAACCTAAAAGCCGTTGCAGCTTGACCGACACCGTATATTTATGAGAGTGTGCGTAAGTTTTCCATGGGAAGCCTTGGGAGTATGTCGGCAATTAGTTGCATCCAGGAAAATGAAACCCGGCTAGCGGAAGTGCGGAATTGGATAATTGAATTTTCTCCTCTTTAATTAAGGCACGATTCTTTTGAGTCGTAAATAGGGGGATTTCATGAAGATATATGCAATTTTGGCAAACTCGAGATCTAGAGCGCCGATACTTCCTCAAGGTACGAAACCCATGACTAGAAAGGCTTCAAAATTTATAGACTGGATAGATGATGAGATTATGTTTGGCGATTTGACCAAACTAGAATTGCCTAAATTTGAAGTTTGCGCTGGATCAGTATTTGACTCTATGCAGATTAGTAGTAAGTACATGGCAGTTAGTCAAAAAATGTCAAAAATTGTCGATAAATACTCTGCTAATCTGACAATGATAGAATGCATTGATTCGGATGAACGTAAGTGGTATCTAATCAAGCCAGTCGCCTGGAATGATTCAAGGGAGGCAATAAAAGAGATCCCTGAGAGTGATTTCAATAACCTGCAATTTGTAAAAAATTACACTGCGACAATATTTTTTGCGCCGGAGTCGTTTGTTCTGGAGTGTAAAAAATCCAGATTGACAGGATTGCAATACATACTCTTAGACAAAATTTAGGCCATTCAATCCGAGCGGGTGCGAGAAGGAAGGAAGCAGGTTCCGGACGTGGAGTTGGCAGCCTGGCGCCCTTCCGGCATGTCAACGCATCAAACGGAATCCGTGCGATTCCACGTCATTCCGAGTGGCCCGGTGGCGCCCTCACCCTCCCGACCACTCTGCTGCGCAGCTCTCCGAGTCCCACCGGTGGAGTGGGGACAGCGGAACGCGACCACGCTGGAAGGACCACGCTGGAAGGAAGTCACCGTGTATCTGTATGAGGGGTGGCGGCGGGCGATTGCGCCTCTGCCCACACGTTTCCGGCGGGGCTTGCCTCACAATTCTGGCCTGATGAGCCCTGACACCGTTCCTGCACCGGGTGCCGTGACCCGCCGTTCCCGCCTGTCGCCCCGGGTGCGGGTGTGGCTGGTGGCGGGTCTGTCCCTGGTCGGCGGGTACGTGATTGCCACGGCCCGGCAGGTGGTGGTCCGGCCGCCGCTGGTGCTCGGGCAGGACGCGGTCAGTGGTCCGCAGAGCCGCGAGGCGCGCGTCACGCTGGAGCAGGCGGGTGGGTCCGTGATTCGTGTCCGGCCCGTGACGGGGGAGGCGGGGACCCTGCTGGTCTTCTATCCGGGGGGGCTGGTGCGTCCGCAGGCGTACGAGTGGCTGGGCCGCGCCCTGGCCGCCCGTGGGGTCGAGACGGTCATCCCGGTGTTCCCGCTGGACCTGGCGGTCACGGCTGCGAACCGCGCGGACGCCCTGATCGCCACGTACGGGGCCGGGAAGCGCGTGGTGATCGCGGGGCATTCGCTGGGCGGCGCGATGGCCGCGCAGTACGCCGCGCGTCACGCGGGTCGGGTGCAGGGCCTGATCCTGATGGCCGCGTACCCCGCCGGGAACGTCAGTCTGAAGGGTCAGTCGCTGCCGGCGCTGTCCCTGCTGGCCGAGCGGGACGCCGTGGCGGATCCGGCTGCGGTGCGTGGTGGCCTGGAGCGTCTGCCGGACGGCGCGACCCTGACGGTCATTCCGGGCGCGGTGCACGCGTTCTTCGGGCGGTACGGTCCGCAGAAGGGCGACGGGGAACCCAGCGTGAGCCGCGCGCAGGCGGAGGGTGACATTCTGAACGCCGTCACGGGGTTCCTGGGTCGCCTGTGACGCGGCGGTTGTGCGGGGTACACTGCGCGGCGTGAATCTGCCCGCCCGTGTCCGCGTCACCCGCCCCCCGCTGCCCCTGGCGCCCGCCCTGAAGACGGCGGCGGCGCGGCTGTGCCCGGACGCGCCGCTGGACGCACTGAGTGGCGCGGCGCTGGCGATCGCGGGTGGCGCGGTGATCGGCGCGCACCTGCGCTGGCAGGGGGGCGAGGCGGCAACTGTGGAGACCGGCTGGCGTGGGCGCGGCATCGAGGAGGCCCTGGCGGCCGCGCTGACCTGATCAGCTCGGCCTGATCTCCCTGGCCTGATCCCTGTGGCCCGATCGGCCTGGACGCCGCCTAACGGTCGTTTGGTAGCCTGGGGATATGACCGTCACCGAAGCCGACCACGGCATGTCCTTCGCGCTGAGCAGCGACCAGCGCCTGATCGTCGAGCACGTCCGCGACTACGCCCGAGCCGAGATCGCCCCGCTGGCCGCGCAGTTCGACCGCAGCGGCGACTACCCCCGCGAGCAGCTGCGCGGCCTCGCCGACCTGGGCCTGATGGGCGCCACCGTCCCCGAAGCGTGGGGCGGCGCGGGCCTGGACTCCGTCACGTACGCCCTGTGCCTGGAGGAAGTCGCCGCCGCCGACGCCAGTGTCGCCGTGATCGTCAGCGTGCAGAACGGCCTGCCCGAGCAGATGATCCTCCGCTACGGCAGCGACGCGCAGCGGGACCGCTACCTGCGCCCCCTGGCTGCCGGGCAGCACATCGGCGCGTTCTGCCTGACCGAGAGCGGCGCGGGCAGCGACGCCGCCAGCCTGCGCCTGCAGGCCACCCGCGACGGGGACGACTGGGTGCTGAACGGCACGAAAGCCTGGATCACCAGCGGCGGTCAGGCGGACACGTACCTCGTCATGGCCCGCACCGGCTCTCAAGGCGCGCGCGGCGTGTCCTGCTTCATCGTCGAAAACGGAACGCCGGGCCTGAGCTTCGGGAAGCCCGAGGAGAAACTCGGCCTGCACGCCAGCCACACGACCACCGTCACCTTCGACGGGGTGCGCGTTCCGCAGGCGAACATGGTCGGCGAGGAAGGCCAGGGCCTGATCATCGCGCTGTCCAGCCTGGACGCGGGCCGCATCGGGATCGCCATGCAGGCCCTCGGGATCGCGCGGGCCGCGATGGAACACGCCACCCGCTATGCGGCCGAACGCGAGCAGTTCGGCAAGCCCCTGCGGGAATTCGAGGGCGTGTCCTTCAAGATCGCCCGCATGGCCGCCCGCATCGAGAGCGCCCGTCTGGTCGCGCTGAAGGCCGCCTGGCTGAAGGACCAGGGGCGCCCGTACGGCAAGGAGGCCAGCATCGCCAAGCTGCTCGCCAGCGAGGCCGCCGTGGACGTCACGCGTGACGCCATCCAGATCTTCGGGGGGAACGGCTACAGCCGCGAGTACCCCGTCGAGCGTCTGTACCGCGACGCGAAGGTCACCGAGATCTACGAGGGCACCAGCGAGATCCAGCAACTCGTGATCAGCCGCGCGGTCTTTGGCGAACTGACCTGAACCCTGGCGGCAGAGGGGCGCCCGACGGTTGCAGCGGGCGCCCCCTCTGCCCCGTCCCCTGCTGCCCGTCACTGCCGGGTGTACGACCGGTCGCCCAGGTACAGGTGTGTCTTCGACCGGTCCCAGAAGAACGCCACGGTGCGGGTCACGGTCCCCGCCCGGTCCCGCAGTTCCAGCGTGTACCCGTCGAAACGGTACGTGCCGCTGCGCGTGGGGTCACTGGCGACCGCCGCGCCGGTCGTCTGCGTGGCGCCGGTATTCAGGTTCCCGTACACGGCGCTTCCGCCGCGCAGGGTGTACGTGCCGTCCGGCCGGAACGAGTACGTCACGCGGGTGGTGGCGGTCGCGCCGGACATCAGCGTGCCCGAGGTGTACGCCGAGAAGAACTCGAAGTCGCCGCTCAGCCGCTCGGGCGAGGCGCCAGGGACGGCCAGGGTGCCGGGCAGCGCCGCCCAGGTTGCGCCGCGTTTCACCTCCAGCGCCGCGCCCCGGCGCCGCCACTGTCCCCACATCGTCGGTTCGCCCTTCACCGACGCGGCCACGTTCAGGTCGGTGGGGGTCCAGCGCAGGTTGAAGTATGCCCGGCCGTCCTTCAGCAGCAGGACCACCGACTCCTCGCCCAGCACGTTGATCCCGTCGGAGCGGGTGGCGTACCCGTGGACGATCCCCTCGATCTGCGCGGCCTTCAGACCCTGCCCCGGCGCCGCGCGGTAGAGGTTGAAGATCCGCGCCTCCTCCGCCCGCGCGCGCCGCTCCTGCTCGACCGGGGACACGCCGACCGGCGCGCCCGCCGGGGTGCAGACCGTCTGGGTGGTGTCGGCCTGCGCCCCGTACGCCTGCTGCCCGTACAGCAGTCGCCGCCCACTGCGGTCCGTGACCGCCCGGAAGAAGTTGAACAGCGTGACCTTCCGGATCAGGCTGTCGTACGACCCGGACTGCACGATCAGGTCGTCCAGCAGGTCACTGTCCCGGTCCCCCCTGACCCTCAGGGTGCCCGACGCCCGGTCGTACGTGTACGTGCCGGTCTGCACCTTCAGGTCGTACGCGGCCCCGCTGCGCGGACGGACGCTGCCCTGCGCCACCCGCACACCGCCGTCCCCGTACAGGTTCAGGGTGTACCGGTACTCCGCGACTGTCACGCTGTCCTCGTCGGTGTCCTCCCGCACGCAGCGGAACGCGCCGGGACCCAGCGGGCCGCCCGCCGTGAACGGCGCCTGACCCCCGGCCGCCCCCAGCACCTTCAGGACGAACGCGCGGTTGAACGGCGAGAAGTTCGTGCCGGTGATGAACGGCCCGCCGTCCCCCACCTGGGCATGGGGCGCGGCGGGCTGCGCGGGTGCTGTGGTCACCGGGGTGCCCTGGCGCAGAGCAGCGGTGCGCGCATACTCCGCCGGGTACAGCTGCGCGAGGTTCGCGTATGTGCCGAGCTGCGCCCGGATGGCGCGGCAGTCGTCACGCGGCGAGGCGCTGCCCGTGTCCAGCGCCGCCTCGGTCTGCGCGCGGCGCTCCCCGGCCAGGGCCCGCAGCCGGGGCAGGACCTCCGGCGCGGCGGCCTTCAGGTACGCCTCCAGCTGCGGCACGCCCGACGCCACCTGCCACGCCGCGAACCCCTGCTCGATCACCGCGCGGTCCCCTGGCGCGCGGCTCAGGCACCAGTCGCGGATGGTGCCGCCCACCTGAGCCGCGCCGTACAGCACGGCCGCCGCCTGGATCAGTTCCGGGTCGGGGGGCGCGGCGGCCGCGCGGGCCTGACCCAGGCCGGACAGGGCCAGCGCGAGAACGACGGGAAGCACGGCAGGGGAGACAGGCATACGGACCTCACACGGCAGCAGTCGGTGATCATGAGGGGGCCCCGGACGGACGCCGACCCGGGCAGACTCGCCGGGGCGCGGCGGCGCGCGTTCCCCAGACACCGTGGACGATGGGACGTGACCGAACTGAACTCCGGGTCACTGTACCAGCCCGGGAACCGTGAAGGGTCATCCACGTTCACGGCATCCCGCCGCGCGGCGCGGCCCGCGAGAATGCCCCTCATGCTCAGGTCCATTCTCTGGCTGCCCGGCGCGCTGATGGTCGTGGCGGTGCTGCTCGACCTGATCATCACGTGCATCCAGACCGGCGAGGGCCGCCTGAGCCGCGCCATCCACCGCCCGCTGTACGGCCTGCTGCGCCGCGCCGCGCAGCACTCCGGACGGCGCGCGCTGCTGTCCTGGGCGACGCCGCTGATCATCACCGGCACCCTCACCGCGTGGACGCTGCTCACCTGGATCGGCTGGACCCTGATCTTCTGGTCGCAGCCCGGTGCGCTGGTCGGCGCGGACAGCGGGCAGCCCGCCACGTTCATCGCGTGCTTCTACTTCGTGGGCTACACCATCAGCACGCTGGGCCTCGGCGAGATCATCGCCCCGCTGCCCTTCTGGCGCGTCATGACCGACGTGGCCGCCATCAACGGGTTCTTCCTCCTGACCTTCGCGATCACGTTCGTCGTGCCGGTCGCGCAGGCCCGGTCCGAGCGGCGCGAGCTGGCGCTGCTGCTGCACCGCGCAGGCCCCGGCGCGCAGGCGCTGATCGTGAACGCCGTGCAGGACCACGACCGGGGCCTGTCCAGCCTCACGGGGGACCTGCAACCCCTCCTGAACCGTCTGGACTCCGCGCACCTGAACTCCCCGTACCTGCACCGCTTCCACGACCATGACCGGCAGGACGCGCTGGACCTGCACCTGCCTGCGCTCGGCGAGGCGCTGCTGATCATCCAGGGTGCGCTGGCAGGGGAGTGCCCACGCGGCCTGAAACGTGCCCTGGCGAGCGTGGACAGCCTGAGCCGCACCTTCGAGCGCACCCAGGCCCGCCACCCCCTCCTGAAAGGCGCCGGGGTGCCCCCGCAGCCGGACCTGACGCCGCTGCGGGAGGCCGGGCTGCCCCTGAACGCCCCGGAGGTCTTCCGCGAATATCTGCACAGCCACGCCGCCCTGCGTGCCCGCCTGCACGCCATGGCCCGCGCCGGAGCGTGGCGCTGGGATCAGGTGGCGACGCCCGAAGTGGACGAACGTCCAACCGATTGAGCGGCAGACGGTCCTGAAGCCGAAAACGGAGTGCAGTGACGCGGAGGGGCTTGCTCAAGGGACGTGATCTTCCGCTTCGCTCCGCAGCTCTACGAGTCCCAGAGGGGGAGAGGGGACAACGCAACGAAGTCACGTTGCAGGCAGGTCACTCCAATCCCGCATAAAACGGGCAGAGCGAGAGGCCGGAAGTGCCTGCGAGACGATGAAGCAGGGTCCCGATGGTTGCTCGGGGAATTCGGGCGGGCCAGTCGATGGGGGGCAGAGTCAAGGTGCTCCTCGCGCATTCATTCGGAACGAGCAGTGAGAGAATGGGAGCTACATAGAACAATTCTTTCACGCAATGGATTAATCGTGAAACTATTCACTTAGTAGGAATAGGGAGTGGCCCACCCCGGAGGGCAGGCCATCAGCGTCACTTCAGCGCGTCGTTCATGCCCAGCACGTCCGCGACCTTCAGACTTGCGCCGCCCACCAGGGCGCCGTTCACGTTCGGTTTCGCGCAGATGCTGGCGATGTTGTCCGGCTTCACGCTCCCGCCGTACAGCACGCGGATGCCCGCGGCCGCGTCACCGTACCGTTCCTGCAGCGCCCCGCGGATCGCGGCGGCGAGTTCCTCGGCGTCGTCGGCGGTGGCGGTCTTCCCGGTGCCGATCGCCCAGACGGGTTCGTACGCGACGACCACGTCGGTGCCCACGCCCTCCAGGCTGCCCGCCAGCTGCGCCAGCGTGAACGGCACGTGCTCACCTGCCTCGCGCACATCGAGCTTCTCGCCGACGCACACGATGGGCGTCAGGCCGTTCGCCTGCGCCTGACGCGCCTTGGCCGCCACGACCGCGTCCGTCTCGCCGTGGTAGTCGCGGCGCTCGCTGTGACCCACGACGGCGTAGGTCGCGCCGACGTCCTTGAGCATCGCGGCGCTGATCTCGCCGGTGTACGCGCCGGACTCGTGCGCGGACACGTCCTGCCCGCCGAAGCCCACGCCGGTGGGGAGGTTAGCGGCCAGCGCGCTCAGGGTGATCGCGGGGGCCATGACGGCCAGTTCCGCCTGCCCGGCCTCGAGTTTCTCACCGAGTTCCTGCGCCCAGGCGCGGGCCTCGGTGGGGGTCTTGTTCATCTTCCAGTTCAGTGCCAGCAGGTTCTTCATTTCAGTTCCTTTCAAGTCCGGACAGCACGTCCGTCACGGCGCCCTGCCACACGGTGGACGCCATGAACGGGCGGAAGCCCAGGTCGGTGTTGATCTTCAGCATGGGGCCGTTGCTGTCCGCGTTCTGCGTGCGGATCTCGGTCGCGTGCGGGTTGAGCCGCTGGACCTCGCGGACGTTCGCGGCCTTCAGCCAGCGGCCCAGCTGGTGTCCACGGTGCGCGGGCAGCACCCCGGTGTTCCCCTGACTGACGATGCCGGGTTGCGCGGGCCGCCACGATACGTCCGTCAGGCCCGCCAGCGTCCCGTCGGGCGCGCGGACGACCGCCACGACCGCCACCCGGCCCCCGGCGCGGGTCAGGGTCTCCATCGAGCGGACCTCCTCGGGGGTGGTGCGGTGGTCCTCGACGTCCAGGTCGTCGCGCGGGGCGCTGTTCATGACGTTCAGCAGCTCCGCGTACGCGTCCAGGTCCGCTTCCGGCACGCCGTCCGTCCAGACGTCCAGCGTGTACCCGTCGTCCGGGCGGGTCGTCCACGCGTCCAGCAGGCCGTCCGGGATGTCCGTCAGCAGCAGGCGGTTCACGTGGTTGCTCAGGCCCGGCTGGAACCCGGCGCGACGAGCGAAGGCCTCCCCGGCGGGCACGCGGTCGTTCGTCTGCGAGAGCAGCAGCGTCCGCCCGCGAGCCTGCATTGAGCGCGCCGCGTGGCCCATCAGCGTCCGGCCCAGCCCGCGACCCCGCATGGCAGGGGAGACCATGAGCTCCAGTTCGGCCAGATGCCCGTTCTCCCCGACCGTGAACGCCTGCGTGCGCGCGTGCGCGACGATCGTCCCGCCGTCCTCGACCGTCCAGAAATCCAGTTCCAGGATGGGCGGCAGGTGCTGCATCTGCCCCCACACGTTCGCCGGGTCCGTGGGTGGGTCGTCCGGGTGGGACTCGGCCCGCAGGCGGTTCAGGTGCGCCACGAGCGCCCGCGCGAACTCCTCGGTCAGGGCGGTGTGATCGCGGTGCTGGACGTCGGTGGTGGTCATGTCGGCTCCCAGCATGTCACGGGCGGCCGCGGCGACACGCCGCAGGTGAGCAGGGAGGCGCGGCGGCCGCCCCGGTGCGGATTTACTTCATCGCCTCGACGCCGGGCAGGGCCTTGCCTTCCAGCAGTTCCAGGCTGGCGCCGCCGCCGGTGCTGATGTGGTCGATCTGGTCGGCCTTGCCGCTCCTGTTGATCGCGCTGACGGAGTCCCCGCCGCCCACGACGGTGTACGCCTGGTTCTTCAGGCTGCCCACGGCGGCCGCGACGGCGTTCGTGCCGCCCGCGAACTTCGCGAACTCGAACACGCCCAGCGGACCGTTCCAGAACACGGTCTTCGCGCCCTTCAGCGCCTCGCTGTACAGCGTGACCGTCTCGGGGCCCGCGTCCAGGCCCTGCCAGCCGTCAGGAATGGCGTTGCTGGCGACCACCTGGGTGTTCGCGTCGGCGCTGAACGCGTCAGCGGCGATCACGTCCACGGGCAGCATGATCTTGTCGCCGTACTCGCGCAGCAGTCGCGCCGCGAGGTCGAGCTGGTCGTCCTCGTGGATGCTGTCGCCGATCTTCCCGCCCTGCGACTTGATGAACGTGTACGCCATGCCGCCGCCGATCAGCAGCTTGTCCACGCGGGGCAGCAGGTTCTCGATGACCTTGATCTTGTCGCTGACCTTCGCGCCGCCGATGATCACCACGTACGGCCGTTCGGCGCCGTCGAGCAGCTTGCCCAGCGCGTCCACCTCGGTCTGCAGCAGCGTGCCCGCCGCGTGGGGCAGCTGCGCCGCCACGCCACTGACTGACGAGTGCGCGCGGTGGGCGCTGCCGAAGGCGTCCAGCACGAACGCGTCGCCCAGGCGGGCCAGCCTGCCGTTCAGGCCCTCTTCGTTCTTCTCCTCGCCCGCGCTGAAGCGCACGTTCTCCAGCAGCGCCACCGCGCCCTCGGGCAGGGCCTGCACGGCGGCCAGGGTCTCGTCACTGTCGGCGGTTCCCGCGATGAACGTCACAGGGCGGCCCAGCACCTTCTCCAGCACGGGCGCGACCGGCTTCAGGCTGTACTTCTCCTCGGGGCCGTTCTTCGGGCGGCCGAAGTGGCTCATCAGGATCACGTTGCGCGCGCCGGCCTCCAGCAGCGCGCTGATGGTGGGGAGGCTGGCGGTGACGCGCGTGTCGTCCTGCACCACGCCGTCCTTGACGGGAACGTTGTAATCCACGCGCACCAGCACG
The DNA here is from genome assembly GCF_013337115.1 of Deinococcus sp. JMULE3. Classification (NCBI taxonomy): domain Bacteria; kingdom Thermotogati; phylum Deinococcota; class Deinococci; order Deinococcales; family Deinococcaceae; genus Deinococcus; species Deinococcus sp. JMULE3. The sequence continues at coordinate 85,959 of NZ_SGWE01000004.1, read as the reverse complement.
CGCTTGCCCTGCACATCCAGCTGACTGAGGTTCTGCATGTCGTCTCTCCGGGGAAAAAGGTGATGGTTGACAGAGGATGGACGGGCCACCGCTCTGTCAACCATCAGGGGTGGGCGATCAGCCTTTCTGCTGGACCAGCTGGGTCAGGTCGGCGATGCGGTTGCTGTAGCCCCACTCGTTGTCGTACCAGCTGAAGAACTTCACGAGGCTGCCCATGGCCATGGTCAGGCCGCCGTCGATGATCGCGCTGTGCGGGTCGCCGACGATGTCCTGCAGCACGATGGGGTCTTCCGTGTAGCTGATGATGCCCTTGTGGCTGCCCTCGGCGGCCTTGCGGAACACGTCGTTGACTTCCTCGGCGGTCACGTCGCGGCCCAGGATGACGACCACGTCGCTGATGCTGCCGACCGGGGTGGGCACGCGCAGGCTGGTGCCGTCGAACTTGCCCTTCAGCGCGGGGTACACCTGGGACACGGCCTTGGCGGCGCCGGTGCTGGTGGGAATGATGTTCACGGCGGCGGCGCGGGCGCGGCGCAGGTCGCTGTGCGGCAGGTCCAGGACGCGCTGGTCGTTCGTGTAGCTGTGCACGGTGGTCATGATGGCCTTCTCGATGCCGAAGGCTTCATCGAGGAGTTTCATGGGCGCGCCGAGGCTGTTGGTGGTGCAGCTGGCGTTGCTGATGATGTGGTGCTTGGCGGGGTCGTAGTCCTGCTCGTTGACGCCCAGGACGATGCTGATGTCCTCGTTCTTGGCGGGCGCGGTGATGATGACCTTCTTCGCGCCGCCCTCGATGTGCTTGCCGGCGCCCTCGCGGGTGGTGAAGATGCCGGTGGATTCGATGACGATGTCCACGCCCATCTCGCCCCACTTGATGGCGGCGGGGTCGCGTTCGGCGAGCGCGTGGATCTTCTTGCCGTTCACGGTCAGGGACGCGTCGTCGTACTCGACGGTGCCGTCGAACTTACCGGCGGTGCTGTCGTACTTCAGAAGGGTGGCGAGCGTCTTGTTGTCGGTCAGGTCGTTGATGGCGACCACTTCAACGCCGCGAGCTTCCAGAACACGGAACACCAGACGGCCGATGCGGCCGAAGCCGTTAATCCCTACTTTCATGCTGTGCCTCCAGTCGTGAGGGCCGCCCCCAGTGCTGGGGCGGGTGACCTCGCATGTCGCAGTGTAACGCGGGTCTCACGATCCTCTGTTCGTGTCACCTGTACACCAAGCGCTTCGTGTACCCGGTCCAAAAAAAGGGGGGGCCGGAGCCACCCCGTCGTCAACGGTCTGCAGCAGACCTCAACCCGCATTCAGCACGAACGCCACGTCCACCGTCACCGAATCGCTACTCCCCGGGTAACGCACGTCGAAATCGAAGGGATTGAACTTGAACTGCGTGCTCACGTTCACCTTCCCGCCCTGCAACGTCGCCTTGACCGGCACACTGACAGTCTTCGACGTGCCCTTCACCGTCAGGGTGCCGGACGCTGTGGTGGACAGCGTCTGACCCTCCACGAGCTTCCCGCCGGTCAGTTTCTCCAGTTTGAACGTCGCGTTCGGGAACTTCGCGGTGTTCAGCGCCTCAGCGCCCTTGGCGTGCGTGTCGCGCAGGCCGATCCCGGTCTTGAGGTTCACCACGGGGACCGTCACGCTGCCGGTCGTCGCCGCGAGATTCGTCGGGTCCAGGCTCACGCTGGCCGTCACCCCCGCAATGGTGCCCCGCACCGGGATGAAGCGCACCGTGTGCGTGAACGTCGCTGAGCCGTCCCTCGCCGCGTACGCCGCCGCCACCGCCGGAGCCCCAGTCAACAGCGCCGCGCCTGCCAGTCCCACCACCAGATGTCCTTTCATGCCCTGATGGTGCGGCACGAGGGTGAATACCTGGTGAAACGACCATTTCGACCGGCCCTCCACTGCACCACGAACGGCCCCCGCCCCGCGCCCAGTCGCTCGGCAGCGCCCTTCCCCTGCGTGACACCAGCTGACCCGAGTGTCAGAAACCGCACTTCATGTCGTCCTCCCGCAAGGAACGCGCACGACCCCCCTCCGTACGCTGCCCCTACACCGGCCCACTACAGGTGCGCCGCCAGGAGGACCCTCACATGACCCGAACCCGCACCACCCTGACCCTGCTCGCCGCACTCCTGACCACCGCCACCGCCGCCCAGGTCAGCATCCCCATCCGCGTCACCGTCCGCGCCGCATGCGAAGTCAGCCGCGTGGACGAGCAGACCCTCGCCCTGCGCTGCACGAAGGACTTCAGCCCCACCGACCCCCGCACCCTGCCCGAACTGTCCGGCCGCCTCCCCGGCGGCGAGTGGCGCCTGAACGCCACCAGCGAAGACCCAAGCGGCGGCACCCTGAACGTCTACACCCGCGTGCCCACCGCAGGCACCGGCAGCGCCGCCGACAGCGCCGAACTCATCTACTACTGATACGGGATTAAATTGACTTGCTTCCAACGTGATTGCCTTCCGTTGTCCCCTCTCCCCCTGTGGGAGAGGGAGGGACTCGCAGAGCTGCGCAGCAGTGGAGCGAAGCGACGGAAGGGTGAGGGGGCCACCGGGCGACTCCGGATGATTTGGAATCACTTGAATCCCGTATGAGACGGACTCCGATTGAATAGCTTGCAAAGCTGTTCAATCCGAGCAGACTCGTGGAGCTGCACAGCAGAGCGAGTGGGAAAGGTAACGGAACCCGTATGAGCAATGATGCGGACACTGTTCGGGCGCCAGGGGGGACAAGCATGGAAAACGTCTTCTGTAACGCCATTCCTGTTCACCCCCTCCCAGCCTCCTCCCTCAAGGGGGAGGGGTAAACGCTGCGTGTTCATGGTTGGTCTGCCCTGAAGTGATGAACCTGTCCGCACCATTGATGAGATAGGCGCCCGGCCTGGTCCGCCACGGGGCAGCGGTTCAACGCCGAGCCGAGCGAGCCCCCTCGTCGACATTCCCGTGAGAACCCGCGCCCCGACCTCTCCCGGTCAGGGCGTGACCCCGGCCGGGCAGTGGACCTCCGCAGCGCCCGGTGCGATATCCAGCGTGCACAGCACCTCTCCCGTCGCGGCGCGCACCTCGGCCCGGACCGGCCCGGTCTGCGCGGGGAACAGGCCGTAGCCCTCGTCGTCGAGCAGGACCGTCCCGCTGCCCGGCGTCCCACTGCCAACCGTTCCGCTGTCCACCGTGACGCTGCCCTCCGCGACGGGCTGACCGTCCGCGCCGCGCACCTGCACCCAGCGCAGCACCCGGAAGTTCGACCGCCAGTCGAGTTCCAGCAGGCCCGCCTGGGGCGGCACGATCACGCGGCGGTCCGTGCCGACCTGCACGCCGAACGGCGCGTCCCGCAGGTCCACGCGGACCTCGGTCGTCTCGCCGGGCGTGAAACCGCTCAGGAGGATGCTGCCCGAGGCGTCCGTGCGGCCCACGAACGCCCCACCCAGGATGATGCTCAGGCCCGGCACGCCCGTCTGCAGCAGCACGGCCCGCTGCCCGAGGGTCGCCTGGGCGCTCAGGCCGCCGGGGAGAACCACCACGGCGCCCTGCACCCGCGCCTGGGCGCCACGCAGACCGACCTGCCCGGACGCCGTGACGCGCCCCACGTGACTGCCCCCCACCGTCAGGTCGTCCCGCGTGACGTTCGCCGTCACGCGGTTCGCGGGGTCCACCTGAAACGCCGCGCCCGCCCCGCCCTGCCACGCGACCGGGCTGGTCGTGCCGTCCGGCGCTGCCGGGGCCTGCGCCGCGCGGACCCCGGCGGTCAGGTCCCAGCGGGCGGTCGGGCGGTACCCGCCGGACAGCCCCAGGCGCCACCCGCCGGGTTGCGCCGCCGCACTGAACGTCACGTTCCCGACTGTCCCGAAAGCGCGGGTCGCGCTGCCCTCCACCGTCCATGCGTCCCGCCGCAGGGCCGTGCGGGCCGAGACGCTCAGCGTCCACGGGTCCAGGTTCGCGTTCAGCGCCGCGCCCAGCTGCGTGTCCTGCCACGCGCCGAAAGGCAGGACCGTGAACGCCGACACCCGCGCCGCGCCCAGTTGCGTCTCGCCGCGCAGGCCCAGCGTCGTCACGGTCGTCCGCGCGCCGCCCTGCACCTGCGAACTGACCTGCACGCTGGCCTGCACGCCCCCACGCGCGTCAGAGCGGGACACGCGCACCCCGGCGCTCAGTGTCCCGTCCAGCCCCGCGCCGCCCGAGGCACCCACCCGCCACCCGCGCCCCAGGCCGTACTCGCCGCGCAGGTCCGCGCCCCACGCGCCCCGCGTGACCCCGGCCCGCGCCGCCGCGAGGTACGCGCCGCGCGGCAGCGGGTCCGGGTCGGCGTCCAGCACCCACTCCTGCACGCGCACGCCCGTCTCGTCGGTCACCTCGACCTGCAGCGTCGCGGCGCTGCCCGCCGGGTGCGGAATGTCCGTCAGGCGCAGCACGCCCGGCCCGGCGCGGCGCGCGGCGACCTCCACCCCGTCCAGGAACACCCGCACGTCCGCTTCCAGCGGCAATTCCACGCGCCGTTCGGGGTCGAGCAGCGTGAACCCCCCCTGCGCCGCGACGCCCACCCCGCGGAAGTCGCTGCCGCTCAGGCCGGGGCTGCCTTCCAGCGGCTGCGCGTTCCACGCCGCGCCGACACTGACCCGGTCCGTCACGCTGAGCGCCACCTGCGCGCGCGGCTGCGCCTGCCACGACCCGTCCGTCCGTTCGAGCAGCGCCCCGACCGATCCGCTCCACGCGCCGGCCGCGCCCGCGAGGTCCGCGTTCACGCTCGCGGCCAGCGTCGCCGGGGCGTCGCCGCGCAGCGCGTACGTCGCCTGCGCGTCCACGCCGTACTCGACGCCCCACACCGGCTGCCCGCGAGGGGCCGTGGTCGTCGCCACGCCCGCGAGGTTCAGCGTGTCCCCCTGCAGGCGGTCCAGGCGGGGCCGGATCAGCAGGCGCTGCCGGGGCTGATCGTACGAGACGGTCACCTGACTGGACAGCCGCACGAACGGCAACCCGTCGCAGGTGACCGTCCCCGCGACGTACCCGCCCTCGGCGCCGCGCAGCACGTCGGGCGGCACGAGCGACGCCGTCACGTCCGGACTGAGCCGCACCGCGACCGCGCCGCGCGGCGCGCCGCCCACCACGACCTCCAGCAGGGCCTCCGTGGCGCCGCACTCCGGCGGGTCCGGCAGGGTCTGCGCCAGGGCGCCGGACAGCAGCCCCCCCGCAAGCAGCGCCCCCGACAGGGCCGCCGCCCGACCCCGGAACCTCTGCCGCCCGAACCCGCGCCGCGCCGCGCCCATCTCAGGGCACCCGGACGGTCACGCGGGCCGGGCGGGCGTCCGCGTTCAGGAACTCCAGGGTCAGCTCGCCGCTCGCGGCGCCCAGGCCCGGCAGGGTCAGCGTGACCGCCGCGCCGCCCAGCACGGCCATGCTGCTCAGGTCCACCCGCGCGCCGCCGCGTGAGGCGCGCAGGGCGTTGAAGGTCTCGTGGCGCGTGCCGCTGTTCGCCACGCGCAGGATCAGGTCGTTGCCCTGCCGCTGGGCGTCGTACGTCATGCGGGCCGCGGCGCCGGGCGGCGCGACGTACACCGGCAGCGAGAACGTCGTCGGGAGGTCCAGGCGCACGTCGATCCCGTCCGCCGCGACGGTCGTCTGCGGCACGCTCGACCCGTACGGCACCTGCTGCACGAACAGCCGGTACGCGACCTCGGCCGCGCCGGGCTTCTTGCGCAGCCCGACCCGCACGACCTGCGACGCGCCGCCCGGCAGGATGAACTCCGCCGGGTTGACGAGCAGGTCGCGGGTGTCGGCCAGGACCATGCGGCCGTCCTCGACCCGCCACGCGCGGGCCGTCACCGTGAACTTCGCCGCGACCCGCGTGGTGTTCAGCATGGTCGTCTGGGTGCTCAGGGACCGCGTCGGGTCGAGGTTCAGCGCGGTGGGCGTGAACCCGAACCCCTGCGCTCCAGCCAGCGCCGTCAGGGTCAGGGCCAGCAGCGCGCGGCCCGCGCGTCTCGTGCGGATTCCGTCGGTTTCGTTGACCGATCGGTACACCACCGACCGGTCAATTCCACGTCCGGAACCCGGTTCTCTTCTGCTCTTTTCGCTCGGCTTGAATGGCCCTGTCAGCCATTCAACCGGAGTCCGTCTCACGGCGTCTCCTGTCGTTCGTTCACCACGGTGACCTCCAGCGCGGCGCGGTACGTGCCGCCCGCCACCCACTGCCCGGCGAGAATGTTCAGCGGGAAGTGCACGACCTGCGTGCCGCTCCGCCACGGCTGGCCTGCCTGCGTCACGCCCGCCACGAGGGTCCCGCCCGGTCCCTGCAGCCGGAGCGTGTCGCCGCCCTGCCCGATCGGACCCAGGTCGAGGCGAAACCGGTCGTCCGGCCGGTCGCAGCTGACCCGGACGCTGAGGGTCGCCCGGACGCCGCGCAGCGCGTCGTACCCGTCCAGGTCCAGGCTGGCACTCACGGGCAGGCACGCCAGCAGGCCCGCGTGCAGGCCCAGTCCGGCCCGCGCCGCGCCGCGTCCCTGCCCCCGGCCGGACGGTCGGGCGGCGATCGGTCGAGGTGGTTTCCGGTTCATGGGGCCTCCAGACGGGTTGGACTGGGCGGGCTGGGTATGGGCCGAGGACACCCGGCGCGGCGGATGTCCTCGGATTGATCAGCGGCGTGCCTTCACGACTGGCCTGCCGGCGTGCTCACCGTCCGGCCCTGTGTGAACTGGCGACGTGCGAGTGGGAGGAGCGTCAGTTGTAGGACACCGTGATCGCCATCGTGCCGGTGTACGTCCCGGCGGGCACGCCCCACTGGCCGTCCGGGGCGGTCAGTTTCAGCCACCCGGCGTAGCGGTCGGGGGTCACGGCGCTGCTCGACGGGTTGGTGTTGATCCGCACCTTCCACTTGGCCTTCAGCGGCACCGCGCCGCTGCCCTGCAGGTAGATCAGGCCGTCGAAGGTGCTGTTGACGTTGTTCGGCAGGGCAGTCGGGGCGAGGCTGTCCGAGCCGCCGCCGGACGCCGCGATGCCCAGCGTGATGGCGGTCCCGGCCGTGCAGTGGATCTTCAGGACCGGCGTCTCGGCGCCGCCCCCGTCGCCGTCCAGGGCGTTGTACGCGAAGGCGGGGTACGCGGCGGGACCGTCGACGTTCATGCCGTTGAGGTTCTCGTCGCCCATGGCGCACACGTTCGAGACCTCCACGGCCGGGTGGAGCGTGACGGACGCTCCCTGTTGGGCCTGGACGATGCCGGGGTTCAGGGCGGCGAGCAGCAGCGCGGTTCTCTTCATGACCTTCCTCCTGTCCGGTTCGTGGCGGGTGGCGCGCGGCGCGACGGACCGCCAGCCTCTCCCCAGAGGCTGCCCTTCTGTGAACGCTGAACACTCGTGACCGGACTGAGGAAAACTATAATTCTCATGTCTGGGACGGTCAATTTGAGTGCCGGGCTGCCGTTACCGGAGCGTTGACGCGGCGTTACACCCCCGAACGGTGGGGGGGGTGGAGGTGGACCCACACGTCGTTCCGCGCCGGGGGCGTGCGTGGCCGCGGCGGGCCGCCACCTGTAACGCGGGCACTCCGCGCCGATCACATGGGCATTTCATGAGTCCCTGGTGTGAGGTCGGGCGGGGGTGAGGTCGGCTGCCCAGACGCCCCGCGCGATCCGGGGGACGCTTCGGGTCATACTGCTCGCCATGAGTTACGACCTCCTCGTCATGAAATTCGGCGGCACGAACATGCAGGACTCGCGCGCCATCCGTCACAGCGCCTCCCTGGCCGCCCGCTCCATCCGCGACGGCGTGAAGGTCGTCGTGGTCGTTTCGGCCATGGCGGGCGTCACGAACCAGCTGCTGAAACTCGCCGACGCCGCCCAGTCCGGCGACATCGCCAGCGCGAACGACGAGATCGCCCTGATGCGCACCCGGCACTTCACGGCCGCGCAGGAACTCGGCGCGGCGCCCGACAGCGGCACCGTCCGCGAGATCCGCGAGATGCACGAGACGCTCCGTCAGGCCGTGTACGGCGTGTACCTCCTGCGTGAACTCACGCCCCGCAGCCGCGACCTGATCGTCGCGTTCGGCGAGCGCCTCAGTGCCCCGCTGATGAGCCTCGCGCTGGAACAGGACGGCCTGCGCTCCCATCACCTCTCCGGTGGCGAGGCCGGCATCCTGACCGACAGCCACTTCGGGAACGCCAAGCCCATGCCGAACACCTACGAGCGCGTCAAGGACCGCCTCAGCGGCCTGCTCGCGGCCGGGGTGACGCCGGTCGTGGCGGGCTTCATGGGTGAAACCGAGAAGGGTGCGATCACCACCCTGGGGCGCGGCGGCACCGATTTCAGCGCCACCATCGTCGGCAAGGCCCTCGGCGCGGACGAGGTCTGGGCCTGGAAGGACGTGGACGGCGTCATGAGCGCCGACCCGCGTGTGGTCAAGGATGCGCAGAACATCGAGGTCCTGTCCTACGGCGAGGTCATGGAACTCGCGTACTTCGGCGCGAAGGTCCTGCACCCGCTGGCCGTCACGCCCCTGCAGGAAAGCGGCATCCCCCTGCGCGTCAAGAGTGCCGCCGACCCGGACTTCCCCGGCACGCTCGTGCAGGCCGACGCCCGCGACGAGGCGGGCCACCCGGTCAAGGCCGTCACCGCGATCCGCAACGTCAGCATCATCAACGTCAGCGGCGCCGGGGTGCTGGGCATCCCCGAGGTGATCGCCAGCGTGTTCGACGCGATCGCCCGTGAGAACGTCACGCTGCTGATGGTGTCGCAGTCGTCCAGCATGAGCAACGTGTCGCTGGCCGTGCAGACCGTGGACGCCGAACGCACCCTGGCCGCCCTGCGCGCCGGGGTCAGCCTGGAACTGAAGGTCGAGGTGCAGTCGGACGTGGCGGTCCTCGCCATCGTGGGCAGCGGCATGCGCGGCCAGAAGGGTGTCTCCGCGCGGATGTTCACCGCGCTGGCCGAGCAGGACGTGAACGTGCTGATGATCTCGCAGGGCAGCAGCGAACTGAACGTGTCCGTCGCCGTGGAGGCCGCGCACGTGGACGCCGCCACCCTGGCCGTCCACCGCGCCTTCGGCCTGGGTGCCCCCGCGACCGCCTGAACCGCGGCAAAGCAGGGGAGAGGGGGACCGGATCACACAGCCGGTCCCCCTCTTCCCGTTCAGGTCACTCGGCCCGGCGGCGGTGCGTCCAGGTCATCACCAGGAAGCCCAGCAGCGTCAGCGCGGCGCACACGAGGAACACGCTGCGGTACCCGAGCGTCTGCGCGACCGCGCCGGACGTGATCCCGCTGAGCATCCCGCCGATGCTGCCGGTGTTCGCGAACATCGTGGTGGCGGCGCTGAACCGGCCCGGCATCAGCGTCTGGAAGTACGTCATGCCCAGGCCCGCCAGGATCGCCAGGACCACCGCGCGGATGACCTGCGCGGCGACCAGCAGCGGCAGGCTGTCCGCGACGTAGATCAGCGCGAAGTGCGCCACGAACAGCGCCATGCCCGCCGCGACCAGCGTCGGCACGCCCGGCAGGCGCTTCCAGGTGACCAGCGCGACCATGATCGGAATTTCCAGCAGGGCGCACAGGCCGACCAGGAAGCCGACCTCGCCGCTCGTGCCGCGCAGCGTCTCGGTGACGAACAGCGGGAACATCGCCATGCCCATCTGCATGCTCATGCCGTACAGCACGAACGCCAGGGCGCCCAGCGCGATGGCGCGGCGCGCGGCGGGACGGGGCGTGTCGGGCAGGTCCGGGGTGATGCCGGGCGTGGGCTGCGGGCGGCGGCCCGGCACGCGCAGCAGCGGCAGGGCCGAGAGCGCGAAGCACGCGGCGGCACTGAGGAACACCGCCGTATAGCCCCCGGCGCCGAGGATCACGGCGCCCAGGCCGGGGCCGACCACCCACGACAGGCTGAACACGGCGCGCAGCAGCGTCATGGCGCGGTCGGCCAGATCGGCCGGGACGTCCTGCAGGCTGGCCCGGGCGAAGGAGAACATCTGCGGGAACGCGGCGGCTCCCAGGGACAGCAGCAGCGCCCCGACGACCAGCAGGCCCGCGAAGTGCGGCGTGACGCCGATCAGGGCGTACGCGGCGGCCCCGGCGGCCATGGTGGCCAGCACGATGGGTTTGCGGTTGGGCAGCCGGTCGGACCAGCGGGCCAGCAGTGTGGCGACCGCCACGGCGCTGATGGCGTTTACGGTCAGGAAGATGCCCAGCTGCAGCGGGCTCAGGCCCGCCTGCTTCACGGCGTACAGGGCCATGAACGGAATCGCCAGCGACAGGCCGAAGCCCAGCGCGAAGCAGCTCAGGGCCAGGGGCAGGGCGTAAGGGAGGCGCAGCATGGCCCCCAGGCCGCTGCCTTGGGTGGGTGGGGCGGTGGTGGTCATGAGGTCCGTCCGAACATGGGGGTCACTGTAAACCCGCACCGGCGCGCGGAGTGTTAGCCTCCGGCATGCCAACTGAAACGATCAAGGCGCTGCCGCCCCGCAGCGAGGCCCCGCGTGAGCAGACCTGGGACATCGAGGCCCTCTACGACACGCCCGACGCCTGGTCGGCGGAGGGGGACGCCCTGGCCCGTGACCTCGGGTCGCTGTCTGCCCACGCGGGACAGCTCGGTACGCCGGGGGGCCTGCTGGCCTACCTGAGCGCAGCGAACGACCTCGAACTGCGCCTGGGCCGCTTCATGTCCTATGCCAGCATGACCGCCAGCGTGGACGGCCGCGACGCCGTGGCCGCCGCCCGCCGCGACCGCGCCGCCACGCTGGGCGCCCAGTTCGGCAGTACGACCGCGTTCTTCCGTCCGGAACTCCTCGCGCTGGACGACGCTCTGGTGCGCGGCTGGCTGGACACGCCCGACTTCGCCGAGCACCGCGTGCGCCTGGAACGCATCCTGCGCGGCAAACCCCACGTGCGCAGCGCCGAGGTCGAGGCACTCCTGGGCGCCGTGCAGGCTCCCTTCGCCTCCGAGCGCGGCATTCACCCGGCGCTGGCGAACATGGACCTGCGCTTCGGCACGGCGGGCGGCGAGACCGTCACGCAGGGCAACGTGGACCGCCTGACCGCCCACCCGGACCGCGAGGTTCGCCGCGAGGCCTGGGAGGGCTACGCGGACGCGCACCTCGCCGCGCGTCACTCCCAGGCGGCGATGTACGCCACGAACGTCCGCCAGAACGTGTTCCTGGCCCGCGCACGGAACTACCCGGACACCATCAGCGCCTCCCTGTCCCCGGACAACATTCCCACTGCCGTCGTGACCACGTTGCTCGACACGTACCGCGCGAACACGCCCGTCTGGCACCGTTACTGGCGCGTGCGCCGCGAGTGGCTGAACCTGCCCGAACTGCGCGAGTACGACGTGAAGGCCGCCCTGGTGCCCCCCCGCGCCGTGTCCTACGAGCAGGCCGTGCAGTGGCTCGAAGGCGGCATGGCGCCGCTGGGCGAGGCCTACGTGCGCGACATGGTGCCCGGCCTGACCACGGAACGCTGGGTGGACTACGCCGAGAACGACGGCAAACGCCAGGGCGCGTACAGCAACGGTGGCGGCCGCGTGAAGCCGTACATCTTCATGACCTGGAACGGCACCATGAACTCCTACTCCACCCTGGCGCACGAGATCGGGCACTCCATGCACTCCCTGCTCTCGCAGCGCGAGCACGGGTACGGCGTGCCCCGCTACACCCTCTTCCACGCGGAGGTCGCCAGCAACTTCAACCAGGCGATGGTCCGCCAGCATCTCCTGGCGCAGGCCCGCGCCGCCGGGGACACCGAGTTCGAGGTGCAGATCATCGAGGAGGCGCTGTCGAACTTCCACCGGTACTTCTTCATCATGCCGACCCTGGCCGCCTTCGAACTGGAAGCCTATCGCCGCATCGAGGCGGGCGGCACCCTCAGCGCACCGGACCTGATCGACCTGACCGCCGACCTGCTCTCCGAGGGCTACGGGGACGGCGTCACGATGGACCGCGAGCGCAGCGGGATCATGTGGGCGCAGTTCAGCACGCACCTGTACGCGAACTTCTACGCCTACCAGTACTCCACGGGCATCAGCGCCGCGCACCAGATTCTCGAGCAGTTCAGCGCCGACCCGGACGCCGCGCGCGAGTCGTACCTGCGCTTCCTGCGCTCGGGCGGCAGCCTGGACCCCATCGACGCCCTGCGCGAGGCGGGTGTGGACATGCTCAGTCCCGCGCCGGTCGAGGCGACGTTCCGCACGCTGGAAGGCTACGTGGCGCGCCTGGAGGAACTGCTGGCCGCGCGCCGCTGAGCAGAGACCAGGAGAGCAGGGGGCTGGGTGTTCCGCAACCCTGCCCCTTCTTCTTTTGGCCGACGGTAGAGAGAGCAAATATTTCACGTCCTGGCAGGATCGTGAAAGTATTCACTTGATGTGACCAGGAAAAGGCGGGGCCTGAACCCCGCCCATCTCACCCGTCGGCTTACGCCTGGGGCTGCTGCTGCATCTGGGGCACGAAGCCTTCCAGCGCGGCGTAGTCGTCCTGGAAGTGCATCAGCACGCCGCCGAACAGCGTGTCGAAGGTCTCCTGGGGCATCTCGGCCAGGGTGGGGTAGAAGCCCACGTACTCCAGCCACACGTTGCCGTCCGCGTCGATGCTGCGGGCGAAGGCACGCTCGCGGTTGCGGTCGTTCAGCATGTTCACGACCTCCACGCGGCGGTCACCGTACTGCTTCTGGGTCACGCAGGTGACTTCCAGGCGGCTGGTGTTGTTCGGGCCGTCGTTCACGCTGACCAGCACGGCCGCGTCGCCCATCTCGAAACGCCAGCCCATGCGGATGAAGCGCTGGCCGCCATTCTCTTCCATATCCAGCTGGACTTCCTTTTCCTTCAGGTACTTGGCCAGGGTGTCCAGGGTCAGCAGTGCCGTTTCCATCGTCATTGAAACCATCCTCCTCGGTGGGTGAAGCACATCAACTTTGCGTGTGTGGTTGAAACCCGAACGATTCTACACCGCCCGGACGTGCCGGCGCGCGTCAGGGGCGACTCAGGATGCTCAGCGTGACCGGCGCGACGCCCTCGGAGAGGATGCCCAGCGCCCGCGCCGCGTCCGTGGACAGGTCGATCACGCGCGACTGCACCCCGAACGGCCCGCGGTCGTTGATCATCACATCCACGCTGCGGCCCGTGCGGGCGTGCGTGACCCGCACCCACGTCCCGAACGGCAGGCTCAGGTGCGCGGCCGTCATGGTCGTCTGCGGGTTCGCGCGGCCTCCGTAGTACACCGCCTGCCCCTGCTGGAACACCTGCGGCGCGGCGGCGGGTGCCAGTGAGGTCGCGCGGATGGTCGGTGCGCCACGGTCCGGCACCTGCAGCACCTCCCCGACGCGGATTGTCTGGCTGCTGCGCCCGTTCAGTTGCAGCAGCGCGCCCACGCTGGTGCCATGCGCCCGCGCGATCTCCCACAGGGTATCCCCGGCCTTCACGCGGTACGTGCCGCCCTGCGCAGCCCCCAGCAGCCCGGCCAGCAGCGCGGCGGCCAGCACGGCAGCGCGCCGGGTCATAGCTGCTCCTTCGGGGACCCGCTCAGGACCTCGTACCCGTCTTCGGTCACGAGGACCAGATCCTCGATCCGCACGCCGCCCACGCCCGGCAGGTACGCGCCGGGTTCGATGGTGATGATCATGCCGGGCTGCAGCACGTCGTCACTCGTGCCGCGCAGGCTGGGCGCCTCGTGAACCTCCAGGCCCACGCCGTGCCCTAGCGAGTGTGCGAACGCCTCGCCCAGGCCGTGCCCGGTCAGGATGTCGCGCGCCAGCCGGTCCAGGTCGGCCGCGCGCACGCCGGGCTTCACGGCGCGCACGGCAGCCTCCTCGGCCTCCAGCACGGCGCGGTACACGCGGGCCATCTCGGCGCCGGGCGTGCCCACCGCGACCGTGCGGGTCATGTCGCTGTGGTACCCGCGCAGCTGCGCGCCCATGTCCACCGTCACGAGGTCCCCGTCCTGAATGACGCGGTCGCTGGCGACGCCGTGCGGCATCGCGCCGCGCGGACCGCTGGCGACGATCAGGTCGAAGGCACTCTGCGCCCCGGCGCGGCGCAGGCGCAGCTCGATCTCGCTGGCGATGTCGAGTTCCCGCGCGCCCGCCTCGATCAGAGGGCGCACCTCCGCGAACACGCGGTCCGCGAGGTCCTGCGCGTCCCGCACCGCCTGGATCTCCTGCGGGGTCTTCACGGCCCGCAGGCTCTGCACGAGCCCCTGCACGCCCATGAGCGTCACCTGCGGCCAGTGGTCGCGCAGGTCCTCCAGCGCCGCCACGGTCAGGTGATCGGCCTCGAAGCCCACCCGCAGTCCCGCCAGCGCGGGCGCGGCGTGCTCCAGCGTGGCGGGCGGCCGCGCGATGAACGCGGTCAGGGGGGATTCCTCGGCAGCCTGCACCGTGTACCGCGCGTCGGTGTACAGCGTCGCGTCGCCCTGCGTGACGAGCACCTTGCCGTCCTTACCACTGCTGAAACCGCTGACGGCGCGCACGTTGGCGGGATCGCTGATCCACACGGCGTCCAGGCCAGCGCGGCTCATCGCGTGGCGCAACTCCTGAAGTTGAGTCATGACAGGCAAGCTAACACGGCGCCCCCCCGCACGCGCCCACCCGCGGGGGAGGGGCGCCCCCGAACCCGCTGCCGCGCTGGACCGGGCCTGTTCCCCCACCGGAGACAGCCGCGCGGGGTTTTTCAAAAGTGCGCTTATACTCGTTGATCGGGACAAACGAAAGCGGCCAATGCCGGTCACTCACCCCAAGGAGGGAACAGTCGTGAAACTTCACGAATACCAGGGTAAGGAAATTCTGCGCCAGTTCGGCGTGAACGTTCAGGAAGGCAAGGTTGCACGCACCCCCGACGAGGTGCGCCAGATCGCCCGCGAATTCGGCCAGCCGGTCGTCGTGAAGGCGCAGGTGCACGTCGGCGGCCGCGGCAAGGCGGGCGGCGTGAAGTTCAGCCCCACCGAGGACAAGGCCTTCGAGAACGGCGAGAAGATCCTGGGCATGGACATCAAGGGCCTGACCGTGAACAAGGTCCTGGTCACCAAGGCCGTGGACATCGACGCGGGCGTCGAGTACTACGTCGGCATGATCGTCGACCGCAACGTCCAGAGCTACACCCTGATGGCCAGCGCCGAGGGCGGCATGGAGATCGAGGAAGTGGCCGCCGCCACCCCCGAGAAGATCATCAAGCACCGCGTGGACCCCGTCACGGGCCTGCGTCCCTACGAGGCGCGCGAGGTGGCCATCAAGGCCGGCTTCAAGGGCAACCTGAACAAGATCGCGGACATGATGGTCAAGATGAGCGAGGCCGCGCTGAAGCGTGACGCCGTCCTCGTCGAGATCAACCCCCTGTTCGTGGGCCCTGACGGCACCCCCCTGGCCCTGGACACCAAGTTCGAGATCGACGACAACGCCATGTACCGCCACAAGGACCTGGCCGACTGGCGCGAACTGGAAGCCGAGCACCCCCTCGAGATCGAGGCCAGCAAGTACGGCTTCGCGTACGTGAAGCTCGAAGGCAACGTGGGCGTGCTGGGGAACGGCGCGGGCATCGTGATGACCAGCCTCGACGTCGTGAACCGCGCCGGCGCCAAGCCCGCGAACTTCCTCGACATCGGCGGCGGCGCCAAGGCCGAGGTCGTGTACAACGCCGTGAAGCTCGTCAGCAAGGACAGTGACGTCAAGGCGATCTTCATCAACATCTTCGGTGGCATCACCCGCGCCGACGAGGTCGCCAAGGGCGTCATCCAGGCGCTGAACGAGGGCATCCTCACCAAGCCCGTGCGCATGCGCATCGCGGGCACCGCCGAGGACGAGGCCAAGGCCCTCCTGGCGGACGTGAACAGCCCCCTGATCCAGATGTACCCCACCATGTTTGAGGCCGCCGACGAGGCCGCCAAGGAGGCGAACAAGTAATGGGTATCCTCGTAGGGAAAGACAGCAAGGTCATCGTGCAGGGCATGACCGGCCGTGAAGGTGCGAGCCACAGCCGCGCCATGAAGGAATTCGGCACTCAGGTCGTCGCGGGCGTCACGCCCGGCAAGGGCGGCACCGACTTCGAAGGCTGGCCCGTGTTCAACAGCGTCGCGGAGGCCAAGGCCGCGACCGGCGCGAACGTCAGCATCATCTTCGTGCCCCCCGCGGGCGCTGCGGACGCCGTGCTGGAAGCCGCGCACGCCGGGATGCCCCTGATCGTCCTGATCACGGAAGGCGTGCCGACCGTGGACATGATGCGCGCCGTGCAGGAAGTCAAGGCGCTCGACGCGCAGAGCCGCGCCCAGGGTGGCGAGGGCGTGCGTCTGATCGGCGGGAACTGCCCCGGTCTGGTCACGAACGGGGAAGCCAAGATCGGCATCATGCCGAACAAGATCTACGCCAACCCCGGCCGTATCGGCCTGATCAGCCGCTCCGGCACCCTGACGTACGAGGCCGCCAAGCTGCTGAACGACGCGGGCATGGGCACGAGCACCACCGTCGGCATCGGCGGTGACCCCGTGATCGGCACGACCTTCGCGGACGTGCTGCCCCTGTTCGAAGCCGACCCTGACACCGACGCGGTCGTCGTGATTGGCGAGATCGGCGGCGCTGACGAGGAAGCCGCCGCCGAGTACATCGCGCAGAACATGAAGAAGCCCGTCGTGGCCTTCATCAGCGGCCGCTCGGCCCCCAAGGGCAAGCGCATGGGTCATGCCGGCGCGATCATCATGGGCGACGTCGGCACCCCCGAGAGCAAGCTCGCGGCCTTCGCGGCGGCGAACGTGCCCGTGGCCGACACCATGCCCGAGATCATCGATCTCGTGAAGCAGGCGCTGAACAAGTAAGCGCGCGTGCAGCGGGGAGCCTTCGGGCTCCCTGTTTTTTTGTGTGTGCCTGTTGCTCCGCCTGCTGTTCCGGTCTGTTCTGATGACGCGGCGGGGGCACGTGCTGAACTCCACCGAAAGCGTGAGCGGGACATGAATTTCTGATCCCGGTGTGCGTCACATGGCCGTCAGGCTCGCGCGTAGACTGACGGTATGAAGATCTTTTCCCTGTCCATGACGCTCGCTCTGATGAGTGTTGGCGCGGCCAGTGCTCTCACGGTGAAGGGGACGGTGAGTGGCGCGAACGTCACGCCTGACCTGCGCGTGGCGGGCGTGGTCATCACCCCTTCGGGGCAGTTCGTGCAGGAACTCAGCAGCGTGCCGGTCGAGGGGGGAAGCTTCACCATGGAGATTCCTGACACGTCGCCGCTGCCCCGGGCGATGGTGAGTCTCACGCCGCAGAACGTGAACTGGCCGGGCGTGATCGATCCGGTGCAGGTCAGTGGGCAGGCGCAGGTGGCGGAGTTGAAGCTGTTCACGTACCGGGATCAGAACAACAACGGGCGCCGGGACGACAACGAACCGCTGCGGGAGGCCATGTCGGACGCGCGGGGTGCAAACCTGTTCGTGGTGTGGGCGAATACGGACGTGACGGTCACGGCGAACAAGGGCTTCCGCGCGCCGCTGAAGCGCGGCTGGAACGCGTTCCTGGTGGATGTCGGCAAGGCGGTGAGTGTGCAGCCCTTCGCGGATAGTACGGTGGTGACGGTGCGGATCGGTCGCTGACCGGGCTGAGGGTGGGGGAGACTCCACCCTTGACTTCAGCGCGACATGTAAGTAGATTGGCGACATGTTGGTGGAGGTGAGTGCGTGAACAGTCAGTATGCCGTGGCGGTGCATGTGCTCAGCATCATCAGCCAGTTCCCCGAGCACGCCAGTTCCGCCGATATCGCCGCCAGCGTCGGGACCAACCCGGTCGTGATCCGGACCGTCACGGGCCTGCTGCGCCGCGCGGATCTGCTGGCCACCCAGCAGGGCGTCAGCGGCGCGCGCCTGACCCGTGACCCGCGCGACATCACCCTGCTGGACGTGTACCGCGCCGTGAACGGCGAGGCCAGCGTGTTCCGCCTGCACGAGCATCCGCACCCGGCGTGCCCGGTCGGCGCGAACATCCAGGCGACCCTGGAAGACCGCTTCGGGCGCGCGCAGGCCGCGCTGGAAGCTGAACTGGCCCGCACGACCCTCGCGGACGTGCTGGGGGATCTGGCGGCCCGCGCGGGCTGACGTTCCTCTGCCCAACATGTAAGGAAAACGGTTACGAGTCTGTCCGCCTCTCACCCCACAGGAGCCCCACCATGACCACCCCAGCCAGCACCACCATCGCCGTCACCGGAGCCACCGGCCACCTCGGCCACCTCACCCTGCAGGCCCTCCTGAAGCGCGGCGTGCCCGCCGGGAAGCTCGTCGCCCTCGTCCGCGACCCCGCGAAGGCCGCCGACCTCGCCGCTCAGGGCATCCAGGTCCGCCAGGCCGACTACAAACAACCCGAGACCCTCCGCGCCGCCCTGCAGGGCGTCAACCGCCTGCTGCTCGTGTCCAGCAACGACTTCGACGACCGCGTCGGCCAGCACCGCCACGTCATCGACGCCGCCCGCGACGCCGGGGTGGACCTGATCGCGTACACCAGCATCCTGAACGCTGATCGCAGCGGCATGATCCTCGCTGGGGACCACCAGGCCACCGAGGCCCTCCTGCGCGAGTCCGGCGTGCCCTTCACGCTGCTGCGCAACGGCTGGTACACCGAGAACTATGACCTCAAGGGTGCCGTGAAGAACGGCGCGATCCTGGGGGCCGCCGGGACCCACGCGCTGAACCCCGCCCCCCGTCAGGACTACGCGGAGGCTGCCGCGGCCGTCCTGAGTACCGACGGGCACGCCGGGCAGACCTACGAACTCGCTGGGGACGAGGGGGTCACCCTGGCCGACCTCGCCGCGGAGGTGGCCCGCCAGAGCGGCCAGCCCGTCGCGTACCACGACCTCAGCGCCGATGAGTACGCCCGGACCCTCGCCGGATTCGGCGTGCCCGAGGGCTTCGCGCACGTCCTGGCTGACAGCGACACTGGCATCACGCGCGGCGAACTCGCCAGCGGGAGCCGCGACATGAGCCGCCTGATCGGCCGCCCCACCACGCCCATCACGCAGGCCGTGACGGACGCCCTGAACGCCTGATCCCCCGCAGTCCACCCCCCCGCAGTCCAGAGTCGCGTGCGCCCGGTACAGTTGGGCGCATGCGACTCTGGATCATCCGGCACGGCGAGACGAAAGGAAATCAGGCGGGCATCCTGCGTGGCGCGAGCAGCGCGAACGACGAGATCACCGATACCGGTCACGAGCAGGCGCGGGCGATGGCCGGGCGGATCAGTGGGGGAGAGCCGCGCCCGCAGGCGGTGTATGCCAGCCGATATCGCCGCGCGCAGCAGACGGCGCGGCCCCTGGCGGAGCGGCTGGGCGTGCCGGTCACGGTCCTTCCTGGCATTCATGAGGTGGACTGCGGCGAGTGGGCGGGCGAGCCGTACTCGGCCCTGCGGCAGCACCCGGAACGCCTGGAGCTGGGCGGTGGCGAGCTGGGCTTCCGGGGTGGCGAGACGTTCCGGGAGATCGCGGCGCGGTTCACGGCGGACGTGAACAGCCTGCCGGATGGGGACGCGGCGCTGGTGTCGCACGGCGGGATCATCCGGATTGCCCTGGCGGACCTGCTGGGCCTGGATATCCGCGAGGTCTGGCGTGGTGGGGACTTCATGCTGGGCAACACAGAATGGGTCGTGCTGGAGCGTCAGGGGGGGATATGGTCCCTCCTGGAATGAAGAGGAAACAACTTTGTCACGATCCGGCTTAATCGTGAATACTTTCACTAGCACGTTCAATCATTCACCCTAAATCCCCTCAACCGAACAGGCCAGGACCGTCAGACCTCCTCCACCGTGCCCCGCTGCCGGGCGCGTTCCGCCGCGAACGCCATGCGGTGGGAGTCGAGCGATTCGGACAGGGGAGTGGGTGGTGGGGTGTGGCCGCGCAGACTGGCGAGCCACGCCTGGATCAGGCCGTCGTCGCCGCCGCCGTGCGTGCCGCTGGCGTCGATGGTCCAGCGCTGGCTGTGGCCGGTGCGGAAGTCGTGGAGTTCGAGTTCGTGGCGGTCCATGTGGCCGCGCAGTTCGCCGTGCGTCCCGAGGAGTTTCAGGGTGCGGGTGTTGTTGTGCGTGAACGCGCTGACAGTCAGTTGCGCCGTGACGCCGCTCCGGAAGCGGACGGTGACGGCCTGGTGGTCCACCACGTCGTTCTTCCCTAGATACACGCATTCGCCGTACGGGCCGTGTTCCAGCGCGTCGCTCAGGGGGATGCCCCCGGCGGTGAGAACCGTGACCGGCCACGCGTGCGGGTCGCGGGTGAGGTAGATGCGCCGCGCGTCGGACGGGCAGCCCTGGACGGGGCAGGTGACGCAGCGGTCGGTCGCGCCGGGCGGGGCGTGTTCGGGGCGGAAGTGGTGCAGGCTGCCCTCGCTGGTCACGCGTTCGGGCGGGCTGCCAGCGAACGCGCGGAGCAGGTCGAGGTCGTGGCAGCTCTTGGCGAGCAGGAACGGCGCGGCGGGCGGGGACGCGCGCCAGTTGCCGCGCACGTAGGAGTGCGCGTAGTGCCAGTGGGCGACGTTCTCCGCGTGCTGGATTCCGATCAGGGTGCCCAGGGCGCCGCTGTCCAGCACGCGCCGCACCTCCCGGAAGAAGGGCGCGGCGCGCAGGACGTGGCAGACCGTGACCCGCCCGGTGCTGGCCGCCTCGGCCGCCTGGAGAAGGTCGAGGTCCGCCTCGGTCAGGCAGACTGGTTTTTCCAGCAGCACGTCGTAGTTCAGGGCAAGGGCCTGAAGGCACGGCGTGACGTGCTGATCGTCCGGGGTGGCGATCACGACGGCGTCGGCCACGCGGCCCAGCGCGAAGAACGCGTCCGGATCGCGGTACTGCCACTCGGGTGGGACGGCGTGCCGGGCGGCGACCTCCTCCAGGCGGGCCGCGCGGGGGTCCACGACGTGCGTGACCTGCGCGCCGTGCTGCGCGAGCAGGCGGGCGTACACGTCCCCGCCGCGGTTGCCGGCGCCGATGATCGCCACGCGGAGGGTCATGCGGTGCGCCGCTCCACGCCCCAGCCGCTGCCCGCTGGCCGCGCGAGGTGTCCCGCCTGCCAGTCCAGGCCCGTGAACGGGTCGTCCGCGAGGAGGAGCGCGCCGTCCAGGTCGGCCCAGTCGCACGCGCCCGCGAGGTGCGCGGCGGCGGCGATGCCGAGGCTGCTCTCGATCATGCAGCCCATCATGACGGACATCCCGTGCGCGCGCGCCAGCCGCAGCGCCCGCAGCGCCTGGAGTGGTCCGCCGAGCTTGGCGAGTTTGAGGTTCACGCCGTCGAACGCGCGGGCCAGGGTGATGACGTCGCCGACATGGTGCAGGCTCTCGTCCGCGACGATGGGCACACCGGAGACGGCGCGCAGCGCGGCGTGCCCGTCCAGGTCCCCGGCGGCGAGAGGCTGCTCGACGAATTCCACGTCGGCGGCCTCCAGCACGCCCAGCATCCGGCGGGCCTGGGTGCGGGTCCAGGCGGCGTTCGCGTCCACGCGCAGGCGGACGTGCGGGGCTTCCTCGCGCAGCGCGGCGATGATCGCCTCGTCGCGGTCGGTGCCCAGCTTGACCTTCAGGACGCCGTGCCCGCGCGCGGCAGCCTCGCGCGCCTGACGGCGCATGTCGTCCAGATCGGCGATGCTGACGGTATAGCTGCTCTCGGGGAGGGGCGCGGGGCTCAGGCCGAGCAGTTGCCACACGGGCACTCCGGCGCGCGCGGCGCACCACTCGACGGCTGCCATCTCCAGCGCGCACTTCACGCTGGGGTGGTCGTACGGCATGCGGGCCGAGAGGCGGGCGTGCAGGCCGTCCCAGTCCCAGGGGTCCTGCACCTCGTCGGCCAGGATGGGCAGGACCGCCTCGACGGTGCCGCGCGTCTCGCCGTAGAAGGCGTTCGGGGCGGCCTCGCCGCGTCCGGTCAGGCCGTCGTGGGTCAGGGTGACGAGGGTGCGGGGGTAGACGCTGTGCGTCCAGCGGGCGATGCCGAAGGGCTGCGTGGTGTGCAGGTCCAGCGTCTCCCAGGTGACGGCGGAGGTCGCGGCGGTCACTGCGTCCACCGTCCGAAGCCGCTCAGGCCCGCCTGGAGGCGCGTGCCGTACTCGCCATCGCCGAGCGTCTCGATGGTCACGCGCATGTGGGTGGCGTTCGCGTGCAGCATCCGCCGGTCGTCGAGCATCAGGCCGACATGACCGGGGAAGAAGGCCAGGTCGCCGGGCTGCGCCTCCGTGACGGGCGTGAGGGCCTCCTGCTGCTGGTCCGCGTCGCGCGGCAGGGGGCGGCCGAACGCGCCGTACACGAGCTGCGTCAGGCCGGAGCAGTCCAGTCCCCAGGCGCTGCGCCCGCCCCACACGTAGGGGGTGTCCAGGAAGCCCAGGGCGAACGTCAGCAGGTCGCCCTCCAGCGGGGCGAGGGTCACCTCCTGCACCCAGGCGTCCGTGCCGCCGGGCAGGGTGACCGGCACCCAGCGGCGGTGGTCCTCGGTGACGATGTCGCCGCCGCCCCTGGCGAGCCTCGTCCCGAACGCGAGTTCGGCGCGGATGGGCTGGCTGATCTTCGGCCCGGCGTACGCGTGGGCGCGGCGGGCGGTGACGGTCAGGTCGGGTTGCCAGGGGCGCGTGTGCAGGCCGCCTGCGCGGGCCCAGCCCAGGTAACGGTCGTGCGTGGTGCGGACGTACGCCCAGCCGCCGGCGTTCTCCCACAGGAGGTGCAGGGGTTCGCCGGGCAGCGCCTCGGTGACCTGCGCGGCGTCGGGGTCGGGGTGGGCGCGCAGGCTCAGGCGAGCCTCTCCGGCGTGCGCGGGGGTCGGGGTCACGAACCGCCAGCCGGGTTCTGGCAGGTGGGGGCGCAGGGCGTCCTCGGCGATCTTCATGTGCGGGTCGCGCGCGTGGGTGCGGGCGTCCGGAAGGGGCGGGGTGGTCACGCGCCACAGCCTAATACAGGGGTGCCCCCGGCGGGGGTGGAGTGGTGGACGGCGCGTGAACGGCGGATAATGACGGGCGTTTCAATAAATCAATTGGCGGCCTGTCGCCAGAATGGAACCCTTTCCAAATATTCCGATCCGCCCGGACCGGGACGTCCTCCCCGTCACCCAGGAGAACCCATGAACCGACGCCTCACCCTGCTCGCCCTCGCCCTGACCACCAGCGCCCTGACGGGCAGCGCCCACGCCGCCACCCTCACCGTCTGGACGCACTTCAACGACAAGGCCGAGGTCGCGTGGCTCAGCAGCCAGATCAAGACCTACCAGGGCATCAGCGGCAACACCGTCAAGGTCGTCAACATCCCCCTCGACAAGATCGTCGACCAGCTCCTGAAAACCGCCAAGCAGGGCCAGGGCCCCGACGTGATCGTCACCCTCCCGCAGGACCGCATCGGCCAGCTCGCCCAGGCGGGCGTGATCGAACCCCTGAGCAGCACCTCCCGCCGCAGCGAATTCGACCAGACCACCGTCCGCGCCCTGACCGTCGGCGGGAAACTGTACGGCCTGCCCATGTTCGCCGAGAGCGTCGCCCTGGTGTACAACAAGAAACTCGTCCCCAGCGCGCCCCTCACCTGGGCGGACTTCCTGAAGGCCGCAAAGAGGAACACCAACGCCGCCGCCGGACGCTACGGCTTCCTGACCGACCTGAGCAACGCCTACATGAACTACGGGTTCTTCAGCGCGTACGGCTCGTACGTGTTCGGCGAGCAGGCAGGCACCCTGGACGTCCGCGACATCGGCCTGAACAACAGCGGCGCCCGCAAGGCCCTCTCGCTCATGAACGACCTGCGCTTCCGCGAGAAACTCGTGCCCACCGGCATGACCGGCGACAAGGTCAAGGCCGCGTTCCTGAGCGGTAAGGCCGCCATGATCGTCACCGGCCCCTGGGACATGGGCGACATCAAGAAGGCGGGCATCAACTACGGCATCACGAGCGTCCCCACCCCCCCCGGCGCGACCGGCAGGTGGAGCCCCTTCGTGGGCGTGCAGGGCGTCGTGCTGAACGCCTACGGTACGCAGAAGGCCACCGCCACGCAGTTCGCCGAGGGGCTGGTCACCAGCGTCGCGCAACTGTCCTTCAACCAGGCGGGCGGGCGCATTCCCGTGAACATCGGCGTGCGCCTGCGACTGGCAGGCAACCCCGTCGTGGCGGGCTTCGGCCGGATCATCAGCGGCGGCACCCCCATGCCCAACGTGCCCGCCATGGGCCAGGTCTGGGGCCCCTGGAGCGACGCCGTGAACGCCAGCGTGCAGAAACCCGCCCAGGACTACGCCGCGCTGCTCGACACGGCCGTGAAGGCCATGGAAAAAGGCATCAAGTAACCCACGCGCAAGGGGGGCACGGTCAGATCAGCTGGCCGCGCCCCCCGGCCCGTGCGAGGCTGGACGCCAGATGCGCCCGAACCGCCGCCCCAACCAATTCCACCTGCTGAACGCCGGGGGGCAGCTCCCGCCCGACCTCGCCCCGCAGATCGAGGAGGTCGGGCGGAGCGCCTTCCTGCGCCTCGCGGACCGGCTGACCCTGGACGGCGTGGACGCCGTGCTGTACGCCAGCCCCTGGACGATCCCCGAGACGGGACTGGTCGGGAACGCCCCGGACGGCCACAGCGTCCACGTGGCCGTGACGCCGGGCAGTCCGGAGTTCCGGGCGGGGTGGCGGCGGGAACTGCCCGCGACGCTCGCGCACGAACTGCACCACGCGCGGCGCTGGCGGCACGCAGGCCTGGGTACTCTGCTGGACGCGCTGGTGTTCGAGGGGCTCGCCCTGCACTTCGAGGCCGGGGAGCGCGGCGAGGTGCCCCTGTACGCTCGCCCCACCAGCGACCTGGACGGGCTGTGGAGGCGGGCGCAGGCGCAGCTGGACGGTCCGTACGACTATCCCGCGTGGTTCATGGGGTCCGCCGCGCAGGACCTGCCCCGCTGGGGAGGCTACGCGCTGGGATTCGAGCTGGTCCGGCGCTTCCTGAACGTGGCGGGTGGGGACGCCGTGACGCACGCTGCCGTCCCGTCGGAGGACCTGCGGCACGCGTGGGGGCAGGCCGTTACAGCCGGTGCGTGAGCCAGCGCGCCCAGTTCCCCCAGGCCACGCCGTCCCGCGCCCCGGCCGGCAGTTCCTGCATGAAGGCGGGGACGTCCGCGTAGCGGTCCACGCCCGCCGGGGTCTTCTCTGCGCCGAAGCCCCCGTCCAGATCCGTGCCGAGCGCGACGTGCTCCCAGCCGACCAGGGCCGCGTAGTGCCGGGCGTGCGCGGCCAGTTCCGAGAGGGGAACGGAATCCAGGCTGCCCTCGGGCAGCGGGCGGATGAACCGGTTCAGGAACACCAGGCCGATCATCCCGCCCGCCTGCGCGACCGCGCGGGCCATGTCGTCGGTCAGGTGGCGGTTGCCGGGCACCAGGGCGCGGCTGTTGGCGTGCGTGGCGATCAGTTGCGGTCCGATCTCGGCCGCCTCCCAGAACGACGCGTCGTCCAGGTGCGAGGCGTCCAGCGTGACGTTCAGGTCCCGCATGGCCTGCACCAGCTCCCGCCCCTGCGGGGTGAGGGGTCCCGGCGCGTCCGTGCCCCCGGCGTAGCGGGTGCGTCCCCACGCGGGGCCGATGACACGCACGCCCCGCTCGACCCAGAACGGCAGGTCCCCGGCGTCCCGGATGGGATCGGCGCCCTCCATCAGCAGCACCACGCCCAGCGGGCCGTCCTGCGCCTGCAGGTGCGCAGAGACCTCCGACCGGGTGGACAGCAGCCGCACCAGTCCGGCGTCCTGCCAGCGGTGGTACGCGTCCAGTTGCGCCAGCGCCTGCGCCCGCGCGCCCGCGTGGTCGCTGTACCCGCCGGGGCTGCCCGCCCCGTGCGGCAGCGCGAACAGCGTCCCGAAGCACACGCGCAGGCCCGCCGCGCGCAGTTCAGGCAGGGTGACGGTGGCCGTCTCGTCCGCGACGGGGTCCGCCGCGCGCAGCGCCTCCAGCGGGAGGGTCAGGTCCCTGCCGTTCAGGGCGTTGAACGCGAGGTCCAGATGCCCATCGATCAGCAGGTGCCCGTCGATCAGCACGCGACGTCCAGACCCTCCACGGCCTCCAGCACCTGCGCGAGGTCGTGAATGGCGTCCGGGTGCTCGCCGCGCAGGTCGATCAGCAGGGCGTGCATGCCCAGCGCGCGGGCGGCCACGACGTTCTCGATCTTGTCGTCCACGAACAGCACCTCCTCCGGACGCACGCCCAGCGCGTCGGCGGCGTGCCGGTACGCGCCGGGGTCGGGTTTGTGTACGCCGACCGAGCAGGTCGCCACAGCAGCGTCCACCAGATCGTCCAGACCCACGAAGCGCAGCGTCCGGTCGATGCTCGGCAGGGTGTTGCTCAGCACGCCCACCTTCAGCCCCCGCTCGCGCAGCGTCCCGAGGACTGCCCGCGCGTTCGGGACGGGTTTCATGTACGCCTCGTACGGCCAGCGGTCCATCAGCCGCGCCATCTGCGCGTCCGTCAGGCCCAGGGTGCCCGCGAGTTCCTGCCCGTAGGCGTGCCAGAAGGCGTCCTCCTGTTCAGGTGTGCGCAGGTCCCACCAGTCCATCGCGCGGCGGTCCCACTGCTCGCGCAGCGCACCGCCGAAGGTGCGGGCGTCGATGCCGAACGTCTCCTGGCCCCACAGGGCCGCCTCGCGGTACACGCCAGGGTCGGTGAAGGCGATGGTGTCGTCCCGGTCGAACAGGACGGCGCGCAGGGGAGGGTGGCTGGACATGCCGGACACTCTACCCCCGTGGTCCTGGCGTGGATTGTCGGAAGTGACCGCTTCGCTGCTGAACCGTGTCAAAGCGCAGGGGGCATTGCGCAACACAAGCTGATATTTGCAGTTATTTCCGCAATGATTAGCAATCTAAACATGCCGATTGGCCTAGATGGGCAATGATATTGCGTTCAGTTCGGGAATCCGCTAGGCTGACCCGCATGCCGGACGCGACCCCCGAACACACCCTGCTGACCCCTGGACCCACCCCATCCACCCCAGGGCCATGCAGGCCCTCACGCGCCCCATGCTCGGCCACATGGACCCCGAGGTGTTCGCCCTGAACCGCGAAATCCAGGCCGACCTGCGCGTCATGTACGGCACCGAGGAAAGCACCTTCACCGCGCTGCTCGCCGGGACCGGCAGCCTCGGCATGGAAGCGGGCTTCGCGAACCTCGTCGAGGCTGGCGACGACGTCCTGGTATGCGCCAACGGGTCCTTCGGGCGCCGCATGGCCGAGATGGCCGCCCGCTACGGCGCCCGCGTCCGCCTCGTCACCGCGCCCCTCGGCGAGGCCATCAACCCCGACGACGTCGCCGCGCACCTCGACGGCGCCAAGATGGTCGCCGTCGTCCACGGCGAGACCAGCACCGGCGTCCTGAACCCCGTCCCGGAGATCGCCCGGCTCGTCCGCCAGAGCGGCGCGCTGCTGACCGTGGACGCCGTCACCACCGCCGGGATGGAACCCTTCCACATGGCCCAGTGGGGCGTCGACTACGCCTACACCGGCGCGCAGAAATGCCTCAGCGCCCCCCCCGGACTCGCCCCGGTCGCCATCAGCGAACGCGCCTTCGCCCGCTTCGCCGCCCGCCGCACCCCCACGCCCCTCTGGTACTGCGACTTCGAGGGCCTGCGCGACTACTGGGAGGACCACTCCTACCACCACACCGTGCCCGTCAACCTGCACTACGCCCTGCACGCCGCCCTGCGCGCCGCGCTGGAGGAAGGCCTGGAGAACCGCCAGCGCCGCGTGCAGCAGGTCAGCGCCGCCCTGCAGACCGCCCTCGCCCCGCTGGGCTTCACCCCGTACGTCCGCCGCCCCGAGGACCGACTCCCCACCGTCCTCGCCCTGCGCCTCCCCGAAGGACTCGACGACACCGGGGTCCGCAAGGCCCTGCGCGACCGGCACATCAGCGTCACCGGCGGCCTCGGCCCCACCGCGGGCCTCATCTGGCGACTGGGCCTGATGGGCGAAACCGCCCGCCCCGCCCCGTACCTGACCCTCCTGCACGCCCTGGAGGACATCCTGGGTGAACGCGGCCTCGCCGATCGCTTCCAGGACGCACTGGAGCCCGTCCCCGCCTGAAACCCCAGAGCACAGGGAAGGACCGCCCATTCACCGGGCGGCCCTCTCCGTTGATGCCTATGCCTACGCTTCAGCCCATGCGGCCCGTGCGGATCACGTCCGCGATCACCGGCGGCAGGTTCCACGCCATGATGTCGAACGCAGAGGACGCGAAGTCGTACGTCACCTTGTGCAGCGACACCTTCGGCTTGCGACCCACGCAATCCACGATCACCACGTCCGCCCCCGGCTCGTGATTCAGCGTCAGGCCCACACTGCCCGGATCCACAAACGTCGTATCCCCGATCACCCGCATGAACGGCACGTGCGTCCCACCCACCACGACCACCCGCGACCCCAGCGACTCCGCCAGGGACTCCAGTTCCCGCTCGGCCGCCATCAGGTCCAGGCGCTGCTCCGGATCATGCGGACTGCCATGGAAGAACCGCACGCGACCCACCGGCGTCGTGATCCGCCCCCCCGGCGGCAGGCGCCGCAGGAAATCCACCTGCTCCGGCGTGAGCATCTTCTTCGTCCAGTTCAGCACCTGGTCCGCCACGCCCTTCCGGTCCGCGCGCTCACCCATGTCCATCGCGACACGCATGTCACTGGACCCCAGGCCCACCACCCAGCCCTCGCGCTTCACGAAATCGATCACCGGACCCGGACTCGCGCCGTACCCGACCAGATCACCAACCACGATGACCTGATTCACGATGTTCTCTGACAGGAACCGCTTCACCGCCGTCAGCGCATGAATGTTCCCGTGAATGTCACTGATAAACGCCAGTCTCAAGGTGATCCCATCCTAGAGCAAAACCACGCGCCCCACCCATCCCACCCACCCGACGGGGTAAGCGCCGCCTATAGTGGCACTCGATGCCCACGCCCGCCACCGGCCTCCTGCTCGGCCTGCTCCTCGCCGCCTGCGGCCTCCCGCTCCCATGGAGCGCCCTGAGCTTCATTCCCCTGACCCTGATCCTCGCCTTCATCGCCCGCGCCGACACGCCCCGCCACGCCGCCGGACGCGCCTTCTGGGTGGGCTTCGGGTACTTCGGCCTGCACCTGTGGTGGCTCGGCGCGTTCCTCGTGAACCTCCTGGGCTTCCCACCCCTCGGTGCGGCCGCCGCCCTGCTGTTCGCCCTGGAAGGCACGTTCCTCGCCATCACGGCGTACCTCGCCACCCTACTGCCCCGCACCCGCACCGGGCGCATCTGGACCCTCGCCGGCGCGTGGGTGATCCTCGAATGGCTCCGCTTCCTCGGCCCACTCGCCTTCCCCTGGCCGACCCTCGGGTACACCCTGCTGCCCACCCCCGTCATCCAGATCGCGGACCTGGGTGGCGTCCTGCTGGGCAGCGTCCTGATCACCTTCACCGCCGCCAGCCTCGCCCACGCCTGGACGGAACGTGCCCGGTGGGGGAGACGCCCCCTCGCACCCGCGCTCCTCGCCGCACTCGCCTGGGCCGCTGCCCTCGGCTATGGCCTGACCCGCACCCCCGGCACCGGACCCGAACAACCCATGCGGGTCATGCGCGTCACCTTCGACCCATTCGAACGCGCCAGCGGAGATCTCCCAGCCGAGACCCAGTTCGCCCAGACACGCGCCGCCAGCCTGAACCGACCCGCCGGAAGTGTCGTCGTCTGGAGCGAGACCGCCATCACCTATCCCGGAACGCCCGACACCCGCCCCGACTTTCCCGGACCCGGCATCACCGGCGCGGGCGGCATCGACTACGGCGTCACCCCAACCAGCCCCCTCGCAGACCCCCCTCCGTACAACACCGCCATCGCCCTCGACACAGCCGGTCGCGTCACCAGCCGTAGCGATAAGTCCAAACTCGTGCCCTTCGGCGAGGAATTCCCGTTCCAGCCCATTCTCGGCCCGATCTACCGGATGATCCTCAACCCACTTGGATTCGCAATACCCAACTTTCGCCCCAACTCCAACCCTACGCCTCTCAACCTGAACGGCGTGCTGTACGGCGCGTACATCTGCTACGACAGCGTCTTCCCAAGGGTCGCCCGCGCACTGGCCGCGCAGGGCGCGCAGGTGCTCGTGAACCCCAGCAACGACGGCTGGTACCAGGGCTGGGGCGTGCAGCAGCACTTCAACATGGGCCGCGTCCGCGCCATCGAAACCCGCCGCTGGCTTGTCCGCAGCGTCAACAACGGCGTCGCCGGAGCGGTGAACGACCTCGGGCAGCCCATCCAGACCGTCCAGAGCGGCCAGGAGCTGCAGACCCTAGACGTCCGCCCCCGACTGCTGACCGGCACCACCCTGTACGTCCGCCTCGGCGACTGGCCCGCGCTGATCCTCGCCCTCGGCATGATCCTGTACGGCATGACCCGCCGAGAACGGGACTTCTAGGAATCGGAACGTAGACGCTCGGCGGTACCTCTGAGCCACGCCATGAACTCTTCCTCGGAGTGGTGCCATTTGGCGCGGTTGCACATCTCGCAGCACAGCGCGAGGTTCTCCAGCGAGTGGCTGCCACCGGAGGCCAGTGGCACGCGGTGATCGAGGTGGAATCCGGTGCCGCCCCTGGCGTTCGGTTGACCGCAGTAGGTGCAGTGCGTTCCGGTGAGGATGAGGTCGGCCATCAGCGTGGCGGGCAGCGGTGTCTGCCCAGGGGCGCGCTGGCGGAGGCTGGCGTTCATGCTGCGGGCGATCTGCAGGGCGCGTGCTCGGGGATCGCCGTGGTACTTCGCGTGTGCGGCTGCGCTGCGGCAGGGGCGGCAGACCGTGTGGCGGTTGTTGATTCCGGTTGGCGTGAATGCTGTGCCGCACGATTTGCAGGTTCGCTCCTTCACTATCGCCTCCTTCATTGTTCCGTTGATAATGCATGTTATCATCGGATCACATGTCAGAGATCACCCCGTACCTCGGCGACCGCCTCGCCCAGGCCCGCGCGCTGGCGGGGCTCACCGACGAGGCCCTGCGCGTCCGCGCCATCACCGCCGCCCGCGACAAGTCCCTTGAGGACCTGTGGTCCCTGACGCTCGCGTACCTCAGCAGCGATACCAGCGCGGGCGTGAAGCTCAGCCCGCACACCCTGCGCGCCTACCGCAAGGGCGTCGAGGTGATGCTGGAGCATGCGTCGTCGAACGCCTGGAACCTTCTGCACCCGGGAAGGCGTGAGCCTGGGCTGTACGTGGCTGCCCTGACGGCGTCCGGTCTGAAACCCGCGACGGTCATGGCCCGCGTGGCGGCGGCCGGGGCGCTGTACCGGGCACTGCGGTGGGCTGGGGCGACGGACGCGGACCCGTTCGCGGACGTGAAGCGCCCCAAGGACCGCACGAAGGGCGTGGTGAAGAATCCACCGTACCGGGAGGACTTCGTGCAGGCCATGCTGGACGAGGCGGACCCGCACGAGGCGGCGCTGCTGCTGCTGCTCACGCATGCGGGCCTGCGGATCGCGGAGGCGCTGTCGGTCGAGTGGGCGCACGTGAACCTGCCGGGGCGGCGGTTGCTGGTCGCGCACGGCAAGGGGGACAAGGCGCGGATCGTGCCGCTCAGCGGGCGTCTGCGCGAGGCGCTGGAGGCGCTGCTGGCTGCGTCACCCACGCGGGATGGGTTCGTGTTGCCCTGGCGTGCTTACTCGTCGGCGTACGGGCGGCTTCAGAATGTCGCGTTGAAGTGCGGGCGGGAGCATGAGTTCCGGGGGTTCCATGCCGGTCGGAAGTACGCGGGGACGCAGCTGTACGCGGCGGTGAAGGACTTCACGCGCGTGGCGGGATTCCTGGGGCATGAGCAGGTGGATACGACCCGCCGGTACGTGGAACTGCCGGAGGATGATCTGGCGGACGCCATCGAGTCCTTCCGTTAGGTGTTCTACCCCTCGCCGCTTGCCGGAGGCCCCTTCCTGGCCTTCCTGTGGCCTTGTTGTTTTTTTGCCGTGTGGGACGCTTTTCTCCGGCGCACATGAGATGACCGCCCGTGCATCTGCTGCGGGCGGTCGTCTTGCGCGGTGCGGGTCAGGTTTCGAGGTCGTCGCGTTTCGCGGCGGTCAGGAAGCGGATGGCGCCGGGGAGGATCTTCGCGGTGAACGGCGTGGTCTCGACGTGCAGTTCACCGTCGTACTGCAGGGGGAAGGGATCGTCTGCATCGATCTCGATGTGTTTCGCTTCGATGGTTTCGAGGTTCCCGCTGAAGATGGGGTCGCCCAGATTGAGTTTCACGCGGACGGAGTCGATGAGGTTGGGGATGAGCCGCATGATGTTCCCGGCTTTCAGGAGGATGACGGTGAAGCGGCCGTCGCTGGGGCTGATGTCGCTGGTGATCGGCAGGCGGTAGTTCGCCATGCCGAAGTTGGCGACCATCACGCCGATCCCTTCGAAGTCGCGGGGTTGCCCGTCGATCTTCAGGTGGAAGGTGGTCTTCTTCGGGTTCAGCTGCTTCATGGCGCTCATGACGTAGGCCATGGCACCGAAGCGGTCCTTGAGTTCCTCGCTGTCGCGGATCATGCTGGCGTCCGCTCCGGCTCCGGCGAGCATGCAGAAGCCGCTCTTTTCGTCGTGGACGGTCAGTTCGCCCATGTCGACGCGCTGGGCGTGACCCTGCGTGACGATGTCGGCGAGACTCGCGGCGTCCTGCGGCAGGTCGAGGTTCTGCGCGATGAGGTTCGCGGTGCCTGCCGGGAAGGCCAGCATGGGGACGTTCTTGTAGCGGGCGGCGTAGGCGAGGCTGCTGACGGTACCGTCCCCGCCGGCGCCGACGAGGTACGTGAAGGCGTCGAGGTCGTGGACGTAGTCGGTCATGGGCGTGTCGGGCTGAAGTTCCCGTTCGACGACGTCCGCGCCGGCGTCGCGCAGGAGGCGGTTGAATTCGGGCAGTTCGCTGTCGCCGCTGCCGCTCTTGGGATTGAAGACCACGAGGATACGTTTGCCGTGCAGGGGGCGGTCGGTGGTGGGGGCGTCGGTGGTCATTTCATGCATTAGACTGCCTTCACGGAGGAAAGGACATGCTGCGTTTCTTGGTTGCTTCTTTAGTGTTGGCTGGCGGTCTGGTGGCGTGCGCGCCTGCGCAGCAGGGGGCGTCCCAGATGGTCACGGTGACCCCGGTGCTCATCAAGGCGTCCGAGGGTGCGGCGCGGGGCGGGACGGTTACCATTCAGGGTCGTTACCTTGGTGGGCCGAGCACGGGTCGCGTGCGTCTGGGCGCCACCGAGCAGGGTGACGGTGGGTACATGTTCCCGGCGTCGGCGGTGCAGTCGTGGACGGACGCGCAGATCGTGCTGACCGTCCCGGCGGACGCGCCGGTGGGCGGCAGCTGGCTGTTCGTGGAGGTCGGTGCTATGCGCTCCACAGGCCTGCCGTTCAGCGTCAAGCAGTAACACCTTCTCAGAGGGCGGCCGTCCGGGATTCCGGGGGTCGCCCTCTCCCCTGCCTGTGGGTGGTTTTGGCCGTGCAGGCGCTATGCTGCTCGGGTTATGGCGATCAACCGCCCCAAGGGCACTGAGGATCACCTTCCGGCACTGAGTCCGAAACTCACGCTTGACGTTTCGGCGCAGGCGCACGGCTGGCTGGTGGAGAAGGCAAGGCGCGTTCTGGAACGCGCGGGCGCGCAGCGCATCGACACGCCTCTGTTCGAGGAGGCGGACCTCGTGAAGCGGGGCGTGGGGGGCAGCACGGACATCGTCCGTAAGGAGATGTTCACCGTGTATTACTTCGGGGATCACGGCGGGTACATCCTGCGGCCCGAGGGCACGGCGGCGATCGTGCGCGCGTACCTGCAGAACGGGCTGAAGCAGCTGCCCGCGCCGCTGAAGCTGTGGACGCACGGGCCGATGTTCCGCGCGGAGCGGCAGCAGCGGGGGCGCCTGCGGCAGTTCCATCAGGTGGATTACGAGGTGCTGGGCAGCACGGACGCGCTCGTGGACGCCGAGGCGATTGCGCTGATGGTGGGCGTGGTGCGCGAACTGGGCCTGACGGGCGTGCGCGTGAAGCTGGGCAGCATCGGCGACCCGGAGGACCGTGAGCGGTACAACACGTACCTGCGGGGGCTGTTCACGCCACAACTGGAGCGCCTGTCGGATGACTCGAAGGACCGCCTGACCCGCAACCCGATGCGCATCCTGGACAGCAAGAGCGCCGCCGATCAGGAACTCCTGGCGGAACTCGCCGTGAAGCCCATGCTGGACTTCCTGGGTGAGGAGGCGGGCGCGCACTTCCGCGCCGTGCAGGCCTACCTGACCGAGTGGGGCGTCGAGTACGACATCGACCCGAGCATCGTTCGGGGCCTGGACTACTACCGCCGCACCGCGTGGGAACTGCATCACGAGGGTGTCGGCGCGAAATCCGCGCTGGGCGGCGGGGGCCGCTACGACGGCCTGGCGCAGGAACTCGGCAGCAAGGAAACTATTCCCGGCATCGGCTGGGCGTTCGGCGTCGAGCGGCTCCTGCTGGCGCTGGAGGCCGAGGGCATGGCCCTCCCGGAGATCGCCGGGCCGCTGCTGTACGTCGCCGCGCTGGACGAGGTGAACGTCCCGCACGCCGCGCGGACCGCCATGATCTCCCGCGCGCACGCCCGCGCGGAGTTCGCGTACCGCGCGATGAAACCCGCCGCCGCCTTCCGCGACGCCGAACGGCGCGGCGCGCACTGGGTGGCCCTCCTCGGGACCGACGAGGTCACGCAGGGCACCCTCAGCCTCAAGAACATCCGGACCGGTGAGCAGCGCAGCCTCGCCGCCGCCGACCTCGCCACCTTCCTTCAGGAGCACGCATGAAACGCACCGCCATGATCGGCCACCTCACGCCCGCGCACGCCGGGCAGACCGTCACCCTGCAGGGCTGGGTGAACCGCCGCCGCGACCTGGGCGGCCTGATCTTCCTGGAACTCCGCGACCGCAGCGGGCTGGTGCAGGTGCAGGTCGAACCGGACTCCGCCGCGTTCGCCGACGCGGACCGCCTGCGTGCCGAGTACGTCGCGGAGATCGAGGGCACCTACCAGGCCCGCCCCGAGAGCCAGCGCAAAGGGGGCCTCGCGGACTTCGAGGTCATCGCCACGCGCGTGAAGGTCCTGAACACCGCGAAGACCACGCCGTTCGAACTGGAGAAGGGGGACAGCGTCGCCGAGGACATCCGCCTGAAGTTCCGGTACCTGGACCTGCGCCGCCCGGAGATGCAGCGCAACCTCGTCCTGCGCAGCAAGGCCGTCGCTGCCGTCACGGAGTACCTCGACCGCGAGGGCTTCGTGCAGGTCGAGACGCCCATGCTCACGAAGTCCACGCCCGAGGGTGCCCGTGACTTCCTGGTGCCCAGCCGCCAGAACCCCGGCGAGTTCTACGCGCTGCCGCAGAGCCCGCAGCTGTTCAAGCAGATGCTGATGATCGCCGGGTACGACCGCTACTACCAGCTGGCCCGCTGTTTCCGCGACGAGGACCTGCGCGCCGACCGCCAGCCGGACTTCACGCAGCTCGACATGGAGATGAGCTTCGTCGAACTGGACGACGTGCTGAGCACCCAGGAGGGCCTGATGGCGCACGTGTTCCGCGAGACGATGGGCGTCGAGCTGCCCGTGCCGTTCCCGCGCATGGCGTACATGGACGCCATGAACCTGTACGGCTCGGACAAGCCGGACCTGCGCTTCGACCTGAAGTTCACGGACGTCACCGACCTGTTCCAGGGTGGCGAGTTCAAGGCCTTCGCCGCCGCGCAGGCCGTCAAGGTCATCGCCGCGCCCGAACTGACCCGCAAGCAGATCGACGAACTCGAACGCATCGCCAAGCAGAACGGCGCCGGCGGGCTCGCGTGGCTCAAACGCGACGGCGACGGCTTCACCGGCGGCATCAGCAAGTTCGTCACCGCGCAGGCCGCCGAACTGATCGCCCGCACCGGCATCGAACAGGGCGGCACGCTCCTCTTCACCGCCGGGGAGTGGAAGAAAGCCGTCGGTGCACTCGGCGCGGTCCGCCTCGCCCTGCGCGACCTGTTCGACCTCGCCGCCAGCGGGCCGCAGTTCCATGTCTCCTGGGTCACCGAGTTCCCCCAGCTGGAATTCGACGACGACAGCGGCACCTGGACGTACATGCACCACCCCTTCACCGCCCCCCACCCCGACGACCTGGACCTGTTCGGCACCGACCGCCAGGGCGAAATCCGCGCCCAGGCATACGACCTCGTCCTGAACGGGTTCGAGGTCGGGGGCGGCAGCATCCGCATCCACGATCCCGCCGTGCAGGCCAAGATGTTCCAGGCGATCGGCTTCAGCGCCGAACAGGCCCGCGACAAGTTCGGGTTCTTCATGGACGCCCTGGAGTACGGCACGCC
The DNA here is from genome assembly GCF_013337115.1 of Deinococcus sp. JMULE3. Taxonomy (NCBI): domain Bacteria; kingdom Thermotogati; phylum Deinococcota; class Deinococci; order Deinococcales; family Deinococcaceae; genus Deinococcus; species Deinococcus sp. JMULE3. The sequence goes on along the minus strand of NZ_SGWE01000004.1, from coordinate 49,750 downwards.
CCCCCACGGTGGCATCGCCTGGGGCTTCGACCGCCTGATCATGGTCATGAGCGGCGCGACCAGCATCCGCGAGGTCATCGCCTTCCCGAAGAACAACCGCGGTGTGGACCTCATGGCCCTCGCGCCCTCCCCCGTCGAGCCGGGTCAGCTGGCCGACGTCGGGCTGAGCGTGGCGGGTTCCGAGAACTGAATGGATTGGGGAGGTCACCCTCCCCTTTTCCTTGCTGTCATTAAGTGAAAGTATTCACGATTAAGCCATATCGTGAAAATCCGGTTCTCTCCTCGCTCAATGTCACTTTCAGTGATTAATCCGTCGGAGGAAATCCATGGTCACCTGCGCCACTGCACGCGGGTGCGTGTCCGTCAGACCATGCGGCGCCCCCGGAATCTGCTGCACGACCGCCTGCGGAATGTCCGCGCAGATCCGCTCGACCGTCCACGTCCGGATGACGGGATCACTCTGCCCGTCGATCAGGAGGGTCGGGACCTTCACGCGGGGCAGCAGCGGACCAGTCATGTGCGCTTCCTGGTCCCGCGCGAGCAGCAGCATGCGCCGCGCCCCGCACTGCCGGTACGCCCGCAATCCCGGCAGCAGCAGACCCAGTCGTTCACGCGGCAGGTCCCGCAACAGCCGAAGCAACTGCAGGCGCACGCTCGGGTTTTCCGGAATACCCGTCGGCGCACAGGCGATCAACGCCGGGGCCAGCTGCGCATACCGCGCGGCCAGGTCGAACATCACCTCTCCCCCGAGCGAATGACCGAATACCGGCGTGCCCTCCAGTCCCGCCACGCGCAGCCACGCCGCGAGGTGATCCGTCAGGTGCTCGATACACACCGGGAAGTCCACGCGGCCCTCACTGTCCCCGTGGCCGGGCGGGTCGTACACGAACACCGTGCGTTCGCGCCCCAGCTCCCGCGCGAGCCGCGCGTACATCCACGACGCGCACCCCAGGCCCGGCACGATCACCAGCGGCGCGCCCCTCCCCCGCTTCCAGGCGTGGGTACGCAGGCCATTCACCGTCAGGTACGTCGGCTGTCCACTCAAGAGGAAGCCCCCGACCCGTCCCCACCCAGGAAGTCCAGCAGGATCGCGTTGAAGGCGGCAGGATCGTCCACCATCGCCACGTGTCCCGCGCGGGGAATCACCTCGAATCGCGAGCCGGGCAGGGCCTCGTGCAGGAGCTGCCCGACACGCAGGGGCACCAGAACGTCCCGCTCGCCCCACACGATCAACGTCCGAGCGTGAATGAACGGCAACACGTCCTGCACGCTGTCGCGCAGCAGGTCCGTCGCGTTCCGCCACAGGTTCAGCGGTCCGGCGCGCAGCCCGTCGAACACGATCCGCCCGATGAACCGCTTCTCGCCCAGCCACGCGGCGCGCGGCAGGTGCAGCGCCGTGCGCGCCGCGTTCGCCCGCAGCAGGCCACTGGCGCACACGAGCACGAGATTCCGAATCCGGTCAGGACGCTGCGCCGCGACATGCAGGCTGATCTGCCCGCCCATGGAATGCCCGACCAGTGTCACGTCACGCAGGTCCTGCGCGTCCAGCCACGCGCAGATCAGATCGGCCGCGTCCCGAACGCTGCGCGAGGGTCGCCCCCAGGACCGGCCGTACCCGCTGAGGTCCAGGCTGTACACCGCGTGCGCCTGCTTCAATGCGGGCACGTTGAAGCGCCACCAGCGGGTCGAGCCGCTCAGACCATGCACCAGCACTACGGGCGGGCCAGTTCCGGTCCGCCGCACGCCCAGGTGCGCGCCGTCATGCGTGAAGGACTCCGTGGACACGCCCCGCAGGATAGACGCTCGGCGGTAGCGCTGGCCTGTCCGGAACCTTATGAAAGGACGATGCCGCTGGAACGGCAACGAGAGTAGATGAGGCTCCACTAACTAGTGAATAGATTCACGATTATGCCAGAATGTGAATTGGCTCTTCCCTTGATTTGAGCAGGACCCATTGGGACTTCCCATCACGGAAACGCCCCGGTCCCTCCACTATGCTGCGGGGCGTGCATTCCGACGACCTGCCCGTGCTGCCCACCACGCCCGGCGTGTACATCTTCCGCAAGGGCGGGACACCCATCTATATCGGCAAGGCCAAGAACCTCCGTTCGCGCGTGAACCAGCACTTCAAGGCGGGCGGCAAGAGCGGGAAGTTCACTGCGCTGGCCGACACGCTGGAGTTCATCACTGCCCGGAATGAGGTCGAGGCGCTGGTGCTTGAAGCGAACCTCATCAAGCAGCACCGGCCGCACTACAACGTCACACTGAAGGACGACAAGCACTACCCGTTCCTGAAACTGACGAACGAGGCCTTCCCCATGCTGGTCGTCACGCGGCGCGTCCTGAAAGACGGCGGGCGCTACTACGGCCCATACCCGGACTCGTCGGCGGTGCGGCGCGTGAAGAACCTGATCGACACGATGTTCCCGCTGCGGAAGAACAGTGGGTTGCCCATGCAGCACAAGCCGCGCCCGTGCCTGAACTTCCACATGGGCCGCTGCCTGGGTCCCTGCGTGGACCGCGCCAACCCCGGCGAGTACGCGCGGGTGGTGGACGACGTCACCAGTCTGCTGGAGGGCCGCGCCGCGCCCGTCATCGCCCGGCTGCGGGAGGACATGAAGGTCGCCGCGAAGGGACAGGATTTCGAGCAGGCCGCGCGCGTCCGCGACCGGGTGCAGGCGGTCGAGAAGCTGTTCGGCACCGAGCAGCACGCCTTCGTCAGTGAAGAGACCGACCTGGACTTCCTGGGAGCGGCGCAGGCCGGGGAGTACGCGATGGTGCAGCTGTTCCGCATGCGCGGCGGGCGCGTCGTGGGCCGCGACAAACGCTTCCTGAGCGGCACGGAGGACGCCCCGCTGGGCGAGATCGTCGAGGCGTTCGTGCAGGACTACTACACGCAGGCGACTCACGTCCCGCCGCTGATCCTGCTGCCCGCCGATTTCGAGGACGCGCCCACCTGGAGTGTCTTCCTGTCGGAGAAGGCCGGGCGGAAGGTCGAGATGCGCACGCCCAAACGCGGGGACAAGGTGGACCTGATCGACATGGCGCAGCGCAACGCGCAGAACGGCCTGGATTCCGAGATGGCGCTGCTGGAACGCCGGGGCGACCATCCGGGCCTGGACGCGCTGCGCGAGGTGCTGGCCCTCCCGGACCGGCCCTGGAGGATCGAGGGGTACGACAACAGCAACCTCTTCGGCACGAACATCGTGTCCGGGATGGTGGTGTTCGAGGGGGGCCGCTCGCGGCGCGGAGAGCACCGGCGATTCAAGGTGCGCGGCCTGGATCACCCGGATGATTACACCAGCATGCGGCAGACGATCACGCGGCGCTTCACGGGCAGCCTGAGCGACAAGCTGCCCCTGCCGGACCTGCTGCTGATCGACGGGGGGCGCGGGCAGGTGAACGCCGCGCTGGACGCGCTGAAGGAGGCGAACGTGCACATCCCGGTCGTGGGCCTCGCCAAGCGGGAGGAACGCCTGATCCTCCCCGGCCGGTACGGCGCGCAGTGGTGGCTGGAGACCGGCACGGAGGTCGGCGTGGACCGCGAACTGCTGCTGCCGCACACGCACCCGGCGCTGCGGATGCTGATCGGTGTGCGCGACGAGGTGCACAACTACGCCGTGACGTACCACCGCAAATTGCGCGGGGAATCCATGCTGCGCAGCGTGTTCGACGACCTGCCGGGCATCGGGCAGAAACGGCGCGACGCGCTGCTGGAGCACTTCACGAGCCTGGAGGATCTCGCGAGCGCCCCGGTCGAGCAGATCGCGGCGGTCCCCGGCATGACCATGCGCGCCGCGCAGAGCGTGAAGACCTTCCTGACTGAACGCGAGGCACGCGCGTCCCCCATCGGCTGAGCACCTGAACGAAAAGAGCGCCGCTCCTCTTCACCGGGAAGGGAGCGGCGCTCTGGGTGTCAGGCGGCGGATCACGCGAGCCGCAGGCGGTGCAGGAGGGCGCGCAGGGCGCCGGGCTGGGCGGGACTGGGCTTGCGGACGGCACGCTGGGCGGCCTGGGCCTGCCGGACGAGGCGGGCATGCTGCGCTTCGAGCAGGAGGTCCTGCGCGTGAAGCTGACCGAATTCGTGTTGCATTCTCTGCTCCTGAGGTCGCGCCGCCGCCCCGTGGCGGCCCGTGGGGGCGCGGTCCTTCTGAACACATGGTGCGCCCGGAGGCGGGTGCAGCACATGCACCGGGTGGCGCATGGCCGCGTACGCCAAAGGGCGCAGGAGCGTTAAGCAAGGCGCAAGCATCCCCCGGTGCGCCCACACGTCCCGGCAGGCTGTAATGACAGGATGTTCCCCCGTTCCCGGCGTGAATTCGTCCCGTTCGTACAGTCGCACTGGCGGTCCCTGCTGATGCTGCTACTGGGCGTGATGATTCCGTTCGTGCTGTTCACACACCTGACCTACGAAATCTTCCGCGAGGGGGGCTTCGCGTGGGATCAGGGGATTCTGAACTGGTACGCGCAGCGCCGCACGCCGGAACTGACGCGATTCGCGGAACTGCTGGCCGTGCTGGGCGGCGTGACGGTCCTGCCGTTCGTGACCCTCACCATCGCGTGGTTGATGGGCCGCGCCAGCGGCCGGGCGCACGGATGGTTCCTGGTCAGCAGCGTGGCAGGCGCGACCCTGCTGAACGTCGCGGCGAAGGTCGTGTTCCAGCGTCCTCGCCCGGACGAGCTGGTGGCCGTCCTGACGGAACCGGGGTTCAGTTTCCCCAGCGGGCACGCCATGGCGAACGCTGCGTTCGGGTTCGCGCTCACGCTGGCGTTCTGGCGGTCGCGGGCCGGGTGGCCGGTCGCGGTGTTCGGGGCGCTATGGGCGCTGGCGATCGGGATCAGCCGCAATTATCTGGGGGTGCACTACCCGTCGGACGTCCTGGCCGGATTCACGGCGAGCGTCACCTGGGTGGCGGGCCTGTACATCCTGATGGCGCGCCGCTGGCCGCAGTTGCGCGGCAGTCCCGGCGGTGAAGATGACACCCGCCCGCCCGTCTCCGGCGGACCCGGCCAGACCTGACCCACTTGGACGGCGTCAGAGAGGGCAATCAGAGAGGAGGGCCGGTACGTGTGATCCGTACCGGCCCTCTCCCTGTCGCGTCCGTCAGTTCTGGGTGCAACCCGCGCGGATGCTCGCGGCGAGGGCACCGACGTCCTGCCCGGCCTTCACGGCATTGATGAACGCGCTGCCCACCACGACCCCATCGGCAACCTGCGCGACCTGCGCGGCGGTCCCGGCGTCCTTCACGCCGAAGCCCACGGCGACGGGCACCTTCGCGTGCTGACGGGCGAGGGCCAGCATGGCGGGCACCTCGTTCAGGGCGCTGCCCTCGCGGGTGCCGGTCACGCCGGTCACACTGACGGCATACAGGAAGCCGGTGCAGGCCTCTGCGACGAGTTTCACGCGCGCCGGGGTACTGGTGGGCGCGATCAGGAACGTGACGGCCATGCCGTGCTCGGCAGCCAGATCCGCGATCTCCAGGTCCTGGTCGGGCGGCAGGTCCGGCAGGATCAGGCCGTCAACACCGGCCTCCTGCGCCAGCCGCATGAATTCACGCGGGCCGACGGCGTAGATGGGGTTCACGTACGTCATGATCACGATGGGCGTATCGTGCCGCGAGCGGAGTTCCTTGACGAGCGCGAGGGTGTGGCGGGTGCTCGTGCCACCCGCGAGGGCCTGCTCACTGGCGCGCTGGATGGTGGGCCCGTCCCCCAGGGGGTCGCTGTAGGGAATGCCGACCTCGAGGATGTCCGCCTGCCCGAGCAGGGCGTCCGCGACGGCAGGGAACGCCTGCGCGGTGGGGTACCCGGCGGTCATGAAGGGGATGAACGCGGCGCGGCCCTCCTGCTTGGCGCGGGCGAAGGCGGCGTGGATGCGGGCGGCGCCGGGGGTGGTGGGGGTCAGGGTGGCGGTCATGCGTGCACCTCCGGGGTGCGGGGCGCGGGCGCGGCGTCCTGCTCGCGGCCCAGGTCGAGGAGGCGCATCACCTCGGCCACGTCCTTGTCGCCGCGCCCGGACAGGTTCACGACGACCGTCTGGTCGGGGCGCATGGTGCGGGCGAGGTTCACGGCGGCGTGGATGGCGTGCGCGGTCTCCAGCGCGGGGATGATGCCCTCCAGACGGGTCAGGAGCTGCAGGGCGTCCAGCGCCTGCGCGTCGGTGACGGGCAAGTACTGCGCCACACCCGTCTCGGAGTACAGGCAGTGCTCGGGGCCGATGCCGGGGTAGTCGAGGCCCGCGCTGATGGAGTGCGGGGGGACGATCTGGCCCTCGTCGTCGTTCAGGAGGTACATCATCGCGCCGTGCAGCACGCCGACGCGGCCCCCGGCGACACTCGCGGCGTGCCGGCCGGACTCGACGCCCTCACCGGCGGCCTCGGTGCCGATCAGGAGGGGCCGCTGGTCCTCGGGGAGGTACGCGAAGGGCGCGAAGATGCCGATGGCGTTGCTGCCGCCGCCGACGCACGCGACGATCGCGTCGGGCACGGCCCGGCCCTCCAGCGCCTGGTGCTGCACCTTGACCTCCTCGCCGATGATGGACTGGAAGTCGCGAACCATCGCGGGGTACGGGTGCGGCCCGACGACGCTCCCGAGGATGTAGAAGGTGTCGCGGACGTTCGTGACCCAGTCGCGGATGGCCTCGTTCGTGGCGTCCTTCAGGGTGCTCGTGCCGGAGGTGACCTCGCGGACCTCGGCGCCCAGGAGTTTCATGCGGAACACGTTCAGCGCCTGACGGCGGATGTCCTCGGCGCCCATGTACACGATGCACTCGAGGCCCAGCAGGGCGGCGGCGGTGGCGCTGGCGACGCCGTGCTGCCCAGCGCCGGTCTCGGCGATGACGCGCTGCTTGCCCATGCGCTTGGCGAGCAGGGCCTGCGCGAGGCAGTTGTTGATCTTGTGCGCGCCAGTGTAGTTCTGGTCCTCGCGCTTGAGGTAGATCTTCGCGCCGCCCGCGTGTTCGGTGAGGCGCTGGGCGAGGTAAAGGCCGCTGGGGCGACCCACGAAGTCCTTCAGGAGACGGTCGAGTTCGTTCAGGAAGGCGGGGTCGTTCCGGGCTTCCGTGTAGGCGGCCTGGAGTTCGTCCAGGGCGGGGATGAGTGTTTCGGGCACGTACCGTCCGCCGAAGCGGCCGAAGCGGCCCCGTTCGTCCGGCTGGGGGTAGGTGGGGAGTTGGAGGGACATGCTGACAGGGTAGGACCGGCGTGTCGAACGGGCGTTAGGCAAACTTAGACAAGTCATCTAAGTTTGTGATCACGCGACCCAAGTTCCGCCCGCCACAACGGGAGCAGCTCGGTGGCATTCACCTCGTCCAGGACGGTCCAGCCCAGGCTGCGGGCCAGTTCCGCAAGGACCCGACCCGGCGTGTCCCCGGCCTCACGGAGCGCCTGCACGGGCGGCGCACCCCCACGTTTCGCCAATCGTTCCCCCGGAAATCCAGCATCAGCGGCACGTGCCAGTAACGGGGGGTGGGCAGTCCCAATGCGCGTTGCAGTGCCACCTGCCGGGGCGTGGCAGTCCACAGATCCTCGCCACGCAGGACGTCGGTGACGCCCGCCGCCGCGTCGTCCACCACCACCGCGAGGTGATACGCGAACACCCCGTCATTTCGCCGCAGCACCACGTCACCCACCTCGGACGGGAGGTGCTGACACAGCGTGTCGCCGAGCCACCCGTCGTGGGCGCACACCACCTCGTCGGGCACGCGCCAGCGCAGCGCCGCCGGACGCTCCGGGTGCAGATTCCCCGCGCGGCAGGTGCCGGGGTACACCGGTTCCGCACCGTGCGGGGCGCCCGCGCTGTCCTGAATGGCCGCCTGCACCTCCCTGCGGGTACAGGTGCAGGGGTAGGTGTCCAGATGCGCGGCGGCCGCGCGGTACAGGTCCAGTCGACGCGACTGGATGACCTCCTCGTCCCAGTCGAGGCCCAGCCACGCCAGATCGGCGCGGGTCACGTCGTACGCCCAGTCGCGCACACGCCCGGAGTCCAGATCCTCGAAGCGCAGGATGTGCCGCCCACCGTGCGATCGGGTGTGCAGCCACGCCAGGAGCGCCGTGCGGGCATTGCCCAGGTGCATCGCCCCGGTGGGACTGGGCGCGAAGCGGCCCACCACGCCAATGGTCACTCCTTCTCCCGCAGGTCGTCCCACAGGGCCACGAACACGCCCACGACGGCCGCGCCCAGCGCCAGCGCGTGCAGGAAGCGGCCCAGGCCCGGCGCGGCATCCAGGGCGTTCCAGATGGTCAGCAACTGCCACCAGTCGTGCGTGTCCGGGTCACCCGTGATCAGCGGCAGTTCACGGAGCGGCGCGTCCGCGACGTACGCCGACACGCCGCTAAGGGAGTGCGCCAGCCACAGCGTCACCAGTCCCGCCGCGAATCGCTCGCCGCGCACCAGGAAGACCCCGATGCACGCGGCAGGCACGAGCACCTGGAACAGGCTGCCACCGAGCAGCATCACGACCTCGCCCGCCCACATGAGCAGGACGTGCCCGGCCTCGTGGAAGATCAGATTCACGTTCCCCAGGAAGCCCGGCTCGGTGGGCCGCACCACGCCCGGCAGCGTCACCCACAGGGTCAGCAGCAGGCCCAGCACGCGCGGCCACCACGTCGGCAGGGTGATCGTCAAGGACGCTGCCGCTCCCTGAGCCACGCCAGCAGCAGGTCCTCGACCAGCTCGCTGACGCTCTCGCCGCCATCGTCCCGCACCTGCCGCCACACGGCGCGCACCGTTTCCCTGCGGAGGTACACCGCCTCCAGCCGCTCCGTGCCGTCCGTGCGTGACTCGTCCGGGGCGGGGGCACTCTTGCGCGCCCCGCCCTTCTTGCCACCCTTGCCGTTCTTCCCCAGGTAATCGAAGCGGCCCACGGTCACCACAACTCGCGCGACAGGGTCTCGATGTCAGCCCAGGCGGCCGAGGCGCGCGGGTCGCGCACGTCCCGCGCCAGGACGCCCAGTTCCGCCGCGCGCTGGTACGCCAGGTACGACCGCACCAGCGTGTTGCACACCGTCACGCCCCCCTCGCGCAGGTCCTCGCGCAGGTCCTCGGCCGCGTGACCGACGGGCGGCACCCGTGTCAGGATCACGCGGGACTGCCGCGCCGCACCTTCCTCCGTCAGGAAGTCCAGCAGTTCACGCGTGGCGTCCACCTCCAGCGGACTCACGCCGCTGGGCACCAGGATCAGGTCGGCCCGCTCGGCCAGCTGCCGCAGGTCCTTGCGGCGCGGGCGGCCCTCGGTGTCGATCAGGACGAGGTCGAACGCCGCGAGTTTCTTCGGTTTCACGTCGTCCGCCGCGACGACCGGGAACGGCAGCGCCCCGGCCCGCCCCGCCCAGCGGAGGCTGCTGCCCACCCGGCCGTCCTCGTCCACCAGCAGGACGCTGTGGCCCTGCGCGTGCGCCGCGCCCGCCAGGTGCACGGCCAGGGTGCTCTTGCCCACGCCGCCCTTCTCCGAAGTGATCGCCGCCACGCGTGCCATATGCCTGGGAGCGTAGCAGACGCGGCCCCCGCCGCGCGTCAGCCCGACCCTGACTACGATGAAGGGCGATGATCACGCCAGAGCAGAGACAGGAACTCCGCACCAGCGAGGTGTACTGGACCGCGCGGGCCATGCAGGAGCAGGGCAGCCGCTTCTACCGCGCGCTGGGCGACGCACTGCACGCTGCGGACGCCATGAACCGCACGCTGATCCTGGACACCTGGCCGGACGCCTGCTGGGACTTCTACCAGCGCGGCCTGCGCCTGCGGGCTGCTGAGGGCGAGGGCTGACCCGGCCCAGCTTCGGAAGGCCCACCACGGTGCGCGGGCGCGCGGGGCGTAGAGTGGGCGGTCATGAGCACCCCGACCCTCCTGGCCGTCTTTGCCCACCCTGACGATGAAGCGTTCAGCGTGGGCGGCACCCTCACCCACTACGCCCGGCAGGGCGTGAGGGTCGTCCTGGCGTGCGCCACGCGCGGCGAGGCCGGGAAGATCACGGTGCCCGGCATGACCGTGGACGACCTGGGTGCGCAGCGTGAGCAGGAACTGCGCGATGCATGCGAGGCGCTGGAAATCGGTCCCCCCGTGTTCCTGGACTACCACGACTCGGGCCGCTACGAGCGCACCCGCCACGACGACCCGAAGGCCATGATGAACGTCAACCCGCTGGACGTCGAGGTGAAGTTGCGCGCGCTGATCGAGGACGTGCAGCCGCAGGTGATCGTCACCTTCGACCCGCACGGCGGGTACGGGCACATCGACCACCTCCAGATGCACCGCGCGACCGTCGCGGCGTTCTTCAGCACCGGTCACCTCCCGTACGGCGGGCCGCAGCGGCTGTACTACACAGCGCTGACCACCGAGGCCGCGCAGGGACTGGCGCGCATGGGGCAGGACCTGGACCCGCTCGTGTACGGCGTGGACCCGAACACGCTGGCCGTGCAGATGGACGTGAGCGCCTACGCGGCGAACAAGAAGGCGGCGCTGATGGCACACGGCACGCAGATGGGCGAGCAGAGCATTCTGGGCCGTATGACGCCCGAGGAGCGCGAGGCCATGGAGCGCCGCATGTTGGGCAGCGAGGGCTTCAGCATCGGCGGGACCCGCACCGCCCTGACGAACTACCCGCTGAGTGGCCTGTTCGACGGGCTGGGTTTCGACGGGCTGAACTGATCAGAGCTCTGGGTGAACGGAGGCGCCGGGCCTGATTGACCATGCCCGGCGCCTCCGTTGCGCTGCACGTGGCGCAGCAGAAAAGGCACCCGCTCGTTGAGTGCGGGTGCCTTCTGGTGTGGGTGCGGGTCAGCGCTTACGCTTGCCGCCAGCGGGTTTCTTCGCGGCGCCGCCGCCACCGCCGCCCCCACCACCGTGGGTGCGTTCCTTGGCGTCGCGCATGAACGAGCGGAGTTTTGCCTCGAACTGCGGGCTCTGACGGCCAATCGCGCGGGGGCGGGGGACTTCCTCGGGTTCCTCGAGGAGTTCCTTGATGGAGAGGTCGAGGCGACCGCGTTCGTCCCGGCCCAGAACCTTCACTTCCACGTTCTCGCCCTCGCGGACGTGGTCATGAATGTTCCGCACGAAGGAGTGCGCGATCTGCGAGATGTGCACGAGGCCCGTCTCGCCGTTCTCGAACTGGATGAACGCGCCGAAGTCGGTCACGCGCGTCACGCGGCCCTCCACGACCGCGCCGGAATCAAGCTGCACCAAAGGAAGTCTCCTTGCAAAGCATGAGACGCATCTTACACCATCGCCGCCCGGCGTGGGGGACGCGCACGTCCGAGCATGAGCGTCACGCTAGAGTGCAACTCATGAAGTTGCGCGGCACCCTGGGCGGCCTGAACCTCCTGATCGAACCCGGCGACACCGGCAGCAGCGTGCAGGACGCCCTGAGCGTCCGCGCGGACCTGCTGGCAAGCGCCGTGACCATCGAGTTGCAGGGCGACGCCGACCCGGAGGCGGTCGAGGCGGCGCTGCGCGCCATCCGCGCCGCGGGGGGCACGCCGGGGCGGGTGCGGGCGCCGCGCGTGAGCGTCCCGGCACCCGCGCCCACCCCCACGGTTCCCGAGGCACCCGCGCTCCTCCCGGCGCGCACGGAGATCGTCACGCACACCCTGCGCGCCGGGTACCACCGCGAGTTCCCCGGCAGCGTGATCGTGCTGGGGGACGTGAACCCCGGCGCGGAGATCCTGGCGGGCGGGGACGTGATCGTGGTGGGCGCGCTGCGCGGCGTGGCGCACGCGGGGCTGGGCGGGCACGCGGACGCGATCGTGTGGGCGCGGCCCATCGCGAGCACGCAGATCCGCATCGGGGACGCGGTGGCGCGCGCGCCGGAGGGCAGCAGTCTGAGCAACATGCGCCACCGCGAGGGGCAGCCCGTGGCGGAAATCGCGCGGCTGCAGGGCGGCGTGATTCACATCGACGTGCAGAAATAGGCGAACAGTGAGGGGCGGCCAGGGTGCATCCGGCCGCCCCTCTTCCGCGGTGCGGTTACTGCTCGGGGAAGCGCACACCGCCGAGCAGGCGGTTGAGTTCGGCGGCCAGCGAGAGCAGGCGGCCCTCGCCCCCGGCAGGAGCGACGAGCAGGGCGCCGCACGGGGTCGCGGCACCGGCGGGCGTGACGGGCAGGGCGAGGCTGGGGTACCCGGCCTTCGCGGCCAGTCCGTAGCCGTGGATGCCGGGGAAGATGATCAGGTCGAGGCCCTGCGCGAACAGCGGGTCGAAGCCGCGGGTGCGGGTCAGGCGCAGGTCGCGCTCGCGGGCCTGGAGGTAGGCGGGTTCGGTCGCGTCCCCGCGGGTGCCCTGCGCAGCGTGCAGCAGGGTCTGCCCGTAGCGCAGCAGGCGTTCCGGGTCGGTGTCGTTCGCGTCGATCACGGCCTGGAGGCTGCGGGGGCCGTGCGTGACGCCGCGCAGGTAGGCGTTCAGGTCGCCCTTGAACTCGTGCTCCAGGACTTCGAGGCTCCAGCCGTGGGCGTTCAGGTCGGCGCGGCTGGGGAACGCGACGTCGTGCAGGGTCGCCCCGGCGTCCAGCAGGGTGCCGGTCAGGTGGTCCAGGGCGGCGGACTCGGCGGGCGTGACGCCGTTCTCGTCGCGGATGACGCCCAGGTGCGCGCCGCGCAGCACGTCCGGCCAGACGGTCAGGTCCGGGACGGGGAGGCGGCGGGTGATGTCGTCCCGGTCGTCCGGCCCGCCGATGACGCTCAGGATCAGCGCGGCGTCGCGGACGCTGCGGGTGATGGGCCCGGCGGTGTCCTGACTGTGGCTGATGGGCACGATCCCGGTGCGGGGGACGAGGCCCAGGGTGGGTTTCACGCCGATCACGCCGTTCTGGTGCGCCGGGCTGACGATGCTGCCGCTGGTTTCCGTGCCGATCGCGGCGGCGCACAGGCGCGCGGCGACCGCCACGCCGCTGCCGCTGCTGCTGCCGCCGGTGTCCAGGCCGTCCCCCCAGGGGTTCACGGTCTGACCGCCCGCGCTGGAGTAGCCGTTGGGCATGGCGAGTGTCATGAAGTTCGCCCATTCGGTCATATTCGCCTTGCCCAGGATCACGGCCCCGGCGTTGCGCAGCCGCGTGACCAGTGGGGCGTCCGCTTCGGGAACGTGACCCGCAAGCAGGGCACTTCCGGCGGTGGTGGGCAGGCCCGCCACGTCGATGTTGTCCTTGATGAGCATGGGCACGCCGTGCAGCGGGCCGCGCCGCTCGGCGCTGACGGCGTCCAGTCGGTCCGCGTCGGCCTGGGCCTCGGGGTTCACGGTGATCACGGCGTGCAGGCGGCTATTCAGGGCGGTCACGCGACTTAGGTACGTGCGGGTCACCTCGCTGCACGTCAGGTCGCCGCGGCGGGTGGCGGCGGCCAGGGCCACGGCGTCGAGGTCCAGGATCGGGTCGGGTTGCAGGGTCACGTCCTCCACTGTAATCACGTCTAAGTCCGGGCGGCGTGGACTGGGACGCGGTGCGGTAGCGTGGCGGCCATGAGTGATCCTGCCCCCGCGACCGCTGCCGTGCCCGCCCTCACCTCCGGCGTGGTGGCGTTTCAGGGGAATCCCGGCTCGTACGGGGAGATCGCGGCGCTGAACGCCATGGCCGGGTACGCCGAGACGCGCGGGTACCCGACCTTCCACGAGGTCGCCCGAGCCGTCGAGACCGGCGAGGCCGAGTACGGGGTGCTGCCGGTCGAGAACAGCCTGATGGGCGCGATCCACCAGAGCATCGACCTCCTGAGCGAGACGGACCTGCATGTGGTCGGCGAGGTCGTCGTGCGGGTCTCGCACTGCCTGATGGCGCTGCCCGGCGTGGAGATCAGCGACATCCGCCGGGTCGCCAGCCAGCAACCTGCGCTGGACCAGTGTACGGACCTGATCCGCCAGCACGGCTGGCAGCCGGTCGCCGCGCACGACACGGCTGGCAGCGCGAAGAACCTCGCGCAGAGCGGCGAACGGGACCTCGCCGCCATCGCCAGCGAACGCGCCGCGCAGCTGTACGGCCTGAACATCCTCCAGCGGAACATCGAGGACGAACCGTTCAACTACACCCGCTTCATGATCCTCGCCCGGCACGAGCCCGCCCCGTCGGACGCACCGCACAAGACCAGCCTCGTGTTCGCCGTGCGCCACACGCCGGGGTTCCTCGTCGAGACGCTGAACGAACTGCGCGGCCTGAACCTGTCGCGCATCGAGAGCCGCCCCCGCCGCGACCGCGCCTGGAGTTACCTGATGTACGTGGACATCGAGGGCGACGCCCGCGACCCGAAGGTCGCCCAGGCGCTCGCCGGGGTGCTGCGCAAGGCCAGTTACGCGAAGATCATCGGCTCGTACCCGAGTGCACAGGGCACCGTGAACTGACCACAGGGACCGGTCACATTGCGCGCCGCACCGGGGCGGTGTGTGGGACGATGCGCCCGTGCGCCGCGCCCTGCTGTCCCCGCCTGCCTGCCGTGACCTGAGTGCCCTGCGTGGGGCAGTGGGGGGCCGGGCGGTGCTGGTGACCGGTGCGTCGTCCGGGGTGGGCGAGGCGACGGCGCTGCGGCTGGGCGCGGCCGGGGCGACCGTGCTGCTGCTGGCGCGGCGCGAGGAGCGGCTGCGCGAGGTGGCCGCGCGGGTCGAGGCGACGGGGGGTCGGGCGGTGGTGATCCCGGCGGACCTGAGCGACCCGGCGTCGGTGGACGCGGCGGCGGAGGTGGTGCGGTCGGTCGCGCCGGTCCTGGCGGGCGTGGTGAGCAACGCGGGACGGTCGGTGCGGCGGCGGGCGCTGGACGGCGCGCCGAGGGCGGATCTGGAGCGGCTGCTGGCGGTCAACGTGACGGGTCCGGCGCGGCTGCTGCTGGCGCTGCGCCCGGCGCTGGAGGCGCGGAGTGTGGTGGTGAATGTGTCGAGCGTGGCGGCGCGGCACGTGGGCGCGCCGCGCTGGGGGGCGTACCAGGGCAGCAAGGCGGCGTTCGACCTGTGGTTTCAGGCGGCGGTCGCGGAGTGGCCGGGGGTGCGGGGCGCGTCGGTGTACCTGCCGCTGGTACGCACGCCGATGATCGCCCCGACCCGCGCCTACCGCTTCCTGCCCGCGCTGAGTGCCGCCGAGGCGGCCGAGGTGGTCACGCTGCCGTTCGTGCGGCGGGTGGTGCGGGTCGCGCCGTGGTGGCTGCCGGGCATGGAGGTCGCGGGCATCGTATGCCCGGGCCTCCTGACGCGCGGACTGGCGTGGGCCGAGCGGGTCGAGGCCCGCCTGGAGCGGCGTCGGTGAGGCAGGCCTGGGCGGCGGTCCGGGCGACGGGTGCGCTGGGCGAGCGACCCGCGCGGGCGGTGCTGTCCCTGCTGCGCTGCCTGGGACGCGAGGGCCCGACGCTGGCGGGCGTGGTGGCGTGGCAGGCGTGGCGCTCCCCGGAGCGGTTGGCCCTGTCGGACGGGACGAAAGACCTGACCTACGGCGAGTTGCACGCGCGGGTGCAGCAGCGGGCGCAGGCGTGGCGGGGCGCGCACCCGCCGGGCACGCTCGTCGGCCTGGAGGGTGGCGGCGGGCAGGTGGCGTTCGTGGTGGACCTGCTGGCTGGCCTGCGGCTGGGCTGGCGGGTCGTGCCCCTCGCGCCGGGTCAGGAAGGGATGGGGCTGGTGTCTCCCCCACCACCCTCTTCCCCACGGGTGGCCGGACGGGGAGGCTGGCTGCCGCCGCGTGCGGGACGCCCGGTGCTCATGACCTCCGGGAGTTCCGGGGCGCCCCGACTGGTCCGGTCTGCCGTGCGGCCCGTGGCAGCGCTGCGGGTCGCGGGGGCACTGCTGGACGCGCTGCGGCCGCACCGGGACGCTCCGGTCGTGTTGCCGCTGCCGCTGTGGCACGGGCATGGACTGGCGACCCTGGCTCTGGCGCTGGGGGTGGGGGCGCCGCTGCACCTGCGGGCCGGGGCCTCACCGGAGGCGATCTGGGCCACGCTGGACGCCGTGGGGGCCGAGGTGGTGGCGGTCGTTCCCACGGTCCTGCACCGGCTGCTGGCCGTGCCGGGGAACGCGCACCGGCTGCGGGTGGTACTGAGCGGGTCGGCGCCGCTGTCACCGGAACTGGCGGCTGCGACCCGCGCGCGGCTGGGTGACGTGCTGTTCAATGCGTTCGGCAGCACGGAACTGGGCGTACTGACCCTGGCGACCCCGGCTGACCAGAGCGCCGCGCCGGGGTCGGTGGGTCGGCCCCTGCCGGGCGTGACCGTGCGGGTCGCGCCGGACGGACGGGTGCTGGCGCGTGGGCTGCTGCGCCGGGGCTGGCACCCGACCGGTGACCTGGGCGTCCTGGACGCCTCGGGGCGGCTGACCCTGCGGGGCCGCGCGGACGACCTGATGGTGATCGGCGGGGAGAACGTCTGGCCCGCTCAGCTGGAAGCGGCGCTGCTGGCCGTGCCGGGGGTGGTGGCGTGCGCGGTCCTGCCGGTCCCGTGCGCAGAGTACGGGCAGCGGCCTGTGGCGTTCGTGGAGGGTGACGTGGCCGAGGCGACGCTGCACGCCTTCGCGCTGGCGCGGTGGCCGCGTCGCCTGAGGCCCGTGCGGTGGGTGCTGGGTCCGCTGCCGAGGACGCCGCTGGGGAAGGTGGCGCGCGGTGAACTCCGTGCCCGCCTGTGATGCTCCTGGTCTCGATCAACACGACGGATAATGTCAATAAGTGAATAGTTTCACGATTTATCTAGCGCGTGAAATTTTTGTCCCTTCGGCGGCAGACTTCTGCGGTAAAATGCCGGAATGATCGCCTACAGCGAGGTCAGTGCCTTCACCGAGACGCCCGGACACGGCAACCGGGCGGGCGTGGTGCTGGACGCCGCGCATCTCTCCCGGCAGGACATGCAGGCGCTCGCCGAGATGCTGGGCGCCCCCGAGACCGTGTTCATCACCCGCCGCGAGGGCACCATCGCGCGCGTCCGGTACTTCACGCCCACCCAGGAGGTCGACTTCTGCGGGCACGCCACCATCGCCCTGGGCTTCACGCTGGCGCAGGCCGGGCAGTGGCCCGACGGGCAGGACCTCCACCTCGACACGCTGGTCGGGCGCGTCCCGCTGCGCCTGCACACCGAGGCCGGCGTGCCGCGCCGCGTGTGGATGCGGCAGCCCTCCCCCACCTACCGCGACGTGCCCGCCACGCTGCGCGCCAACCTCGCCGAGGCGCTGGGCATCGACCACCGCATGATCCACCGCGGGCTGCCGCTGGCCGCCGCCAGCACCGGCCTCTGGAGCGTGTTCGTGCCGCTGCTGGACGCCGTGATCCTCGACGGACTGGAACCGGACCTGACGCGCATCCACGCCCTGAGCGACGCGCTGGGCGTGGGCAGCATCTACGCGTACGCACCGATGGGTGTGAACCGCTTCGCCGCGCGGGACTTCGCGCCTGCCCTGGGCATCCCGGAGGACCCCGTGACGGGCAGCGCGGGCGGCGCCCTGATGGCGCTGCTGGCCAGTCAGGGTCGCCTGCCAGTACGCGGTGAACGCGCGTGCGGCCTCGTGTACCAGGGGCACGCGCTGGGTACTCCCGGCGAGGTCGAGGTCGAACTGGAACTCGACGGACAACGCGTCACGAAGGTGCATGTGGGCGGCTGCGCCACCGTGGAACGCGAGGGTGTCTGGTCGCCCCCCACGCCCGCCACCCGCTAAGGGCAACCTGCACGACCCGGTACCCTCCTGACAGGCGGGGTCTATCATTCCCGGATGCTTGGACTGATCTGTGTGGATGTGGACGGCACCCTGGTGGGCACCGGGAACCTCGTGCGGGACGACGTGTGGGCCGCGCTGGCCGACGCCCGCGCGCGCGGCGTGCGGATCGCGCTGTGCAGCGGTCGCCCCGCCATCGGCAACGCCCGCGCGTATGCCGAGCGGCTCGACCCGGACGGCTGGCACGTCTTCCAGAACGGCGCGAGCATCGTGAACGTCGGCAATGGGAACAGCCTGTCCGAGGCGATTCCCGAGGACGGCCTGTACATGCTGATCGACCGCGCCGCGCAGACAGACCGCCTGCTGGAGGTCTACACCGACCTGGAGTTCGCCATCACGAAACCCGGCGACCTGGCCGAGCGGCACGCGGCACTGCTGGGCGTCCCGTACGACGCGCGCACGCCCGGCAGTCTGGACGGCACGGTCGTCCGCGCGCAGTGGGTCGTGCCCCGCGCCGAGGAAGGCACCGTCGTCGCCGAAGCCCACCCCGGCATGGACCTGCACCCGGCGGGCAGCCCGGTCATGCCGGACGCGATGTTCATCAGCGTCACGCGCGCCGGGGTCAGCAAGGGCACCGCAGTGCAGCGCGTGGCGGCGCAGTACGGCCTGACCATGGACCGCGTGATGATGGTCGGGGACGGCGAGAACGACGTCACCGCCCTGCGTGTCGTGGGGCACCCGGTCGCCATGGGGAACGCCGACGCACCCGCCGTCGCCGCCAGCCGCTACCGCGTCGCGCACGTGGACGAGGGCGGCCTGCGGGAAGCGGTCGAGCTGGCCCTGACCCTCTGACCGGATGACCTTCGACACGCTGGACCTGCGCTGGGAATTCTGGGACGGCGAGGAGGACACGGTGCTGATCCTCGTGAACGGCACGCCCCTCGTGGAACTCGTACGCCGCTGGGAGGACGTCGCCGCGCAGGCGACCGGGGAGCGGTCCCTGGCGGGCAGTTACGCCGGACTGCCCCGGCAATTCGCAGCGGAGATTCAGACGGCGTGGCTGGGTGAGCCGGAGCGGGGCAACCTCCTGAGCAATTTCGTGGGAGAACGGGTCGCCCTGCTGGAATGTGGCTGCGGAGAGTTGCTGTGCTGGCCCCTCGTCGCTCGCATTGAAGTGGGCGAGCGCGAGGTGCGCTGGCTCGACTTCCAGCAAATCCACCGAATGAAACAGGAAGTTCCTTCAGTGCGACCGAATCGCCCACCGGCGCCATTCTGGTCGTATGCGGGCTTCGGGCCGTTCGTGTTCGAGCGGGCGGCGTATATGCGGGCGGTGCGGTCGCTGGGGTGGGCCTCCACCGATTCTTGATCTCCCCCGCCGGGGCTGCGGTGGGCGTGGCAGGCTGGGTGAATGCTGGAGCTGGTGAAGGGCTGGACGGAGATCGTGGCGACCGGGGTGGAGGTCGCGGCGGCCCTGATCATCGCGCTGGCAGCGCTGCTGGCGCTGATCCGGGCGCTGGTGGCGTTCGTGAGGCCCTCGGCGCAGCCGGACGCGCAGAAGGAGTCGCTGCGGCTGGAGTTGGGCCGCTGGCTGGCCGTGGCGCTGGAGTTCACGCTCGCGGCGGACATCCTACGCACGGCGATCGCGCCGTCGTGGGACGACATCGGGAAGCTGGCGGCGATCGCGGCGCTGCGGACGCTGCTGAACTTCTTCCTTCAGCGCGAGATCGACGGGCACCGGGCGCGGGGGGCCGAGGCGGCCGCGCTGGAGGACCGGGTCAGCTCAGGAACAGTCGGGCGCTGACGAGCAGGACGATCAGGCCGTACATCCACTTCACGAAGGCGCTGCCGCGCAACATGGCCATGCGGGCGCCGAGCGCCGCGCCGAGGGCGTTGGCGAGGCCCATGGGCAGGCCGATCCACCAGACCATCTGCCCGCCGATCAGGAAGAACAGGAACGCGCCGAGGTTCGTGGCGAAATTCAGCGTGCGGGCGTTGCCGCTGGCGCGGACGAGGTTGAATCCGGCGAGGGCGAACAGGAACATGGCGAACGTGCCGGTGCCGGGGCCGAGGAAGCCGTCGTACATCCCGATGATGAACGTGCCGGGCAGCGTGAGGGCCAGCGTGCGGGCGGTGAGGCCGGGGTAGCGGTCCTCCAGCCCGAAGGATTTGTTCGCCAGGACGAGGGCACCGACGCCGAGGATGACCACGCCGACGAGGGTACGGAACGCGTCGGGGTTCACGAAGTGCACGAGGGAGGCGCCGACCGCGCTGCCGAGCAGGGCCAGGGGGATCAGCCGCAGGACGAGGGGACGGTCGACGTGTCCTTTGCGCCAGTACTGCACGGTGGCGCTGCCGGACCCGAAGATCGCCAGGAGTTTGTTCGTGGCGACGACCTGCGCGGGGCTCAGGCCCATGAAGAACAGGGTCGGGAGGGTGATGGTGCCGCCGCCCCCGGCGACCGCATCGATGAACCCCGCGAGGAACGCGAGGGGGAGGCCGTACAGCAGGACTTCGGGACCGGGCACCGGCACAGCGTAGCGAACATGGGCGGCGCGGCGTCCGTGTGCCGGGGACGTTATGCAGGCGGGTCGGCGGGCTGCCAGGCGCGTGCTAGCCTCCGCGTCATGAGTGCCGCTTCACCGTCCGCCCCTGGCCCGCTGTTCGAGACCGCCGTGGTGGCGGGCGTGGGGTTGATCGGCGGGAGTGTCGCGCTGGGGTTGCGGCAGCGCTTGCTGGCGCGGCGTGTGATCGGCCTGGACGCCAGTCCCGAGGTGCTGCGCGAGGCCGAGGCGCTGGGCGTCGTGGACGAGGTCCGAGCCGCGCCCGGCGAGTGGCTGCGCGGGGCGGATCTGGTCGTGCTGGCCGCGCCGATGCGGGCGCTGGCGCCGCTGGCGCGCGAGCTGGCGCCGTTCCTGAACCCGGCGGCGCTGGTGACGGACGTGGGCAGCGTGAAGGGCGGCATCGCGGCCGAGATGGAGCGGCTGGGCGTGCGGCATTTCGTGGCGGGGCACCCGATGGCGGGCAGCGAGCGGGGCGGCGTGACGCACGCGCGCGCGGCACTGCTGGAGAACGCCGTGTGGGTGCTGACCCCGACGGACCACACGCCGCTGACGGCCCTGAGCAAGGCCCGGACGCTGGTGGAGGAACTGGGGGCCGCGCCGGTCGTGATGCCGCCGGACGCGCACGACGCGCTGGTCGCCACGATCAGCCACCTGCCGTACCTCGCCAGTCTGGCCCTGACGCACATGGTCGCGCGGGACGAGCGGCTGAGCCTGCTCGCGGCGGGTGGTTTCCGCGACCTGACGCGCGTGGCGAGCGGCGACCCCCGCATGAGCCGCGACATGGTCGTGGAGAACAAGGGCGCCCTGCGCGAGGCGCTGGGCCGCTTCCGGCGGCAGCTGGAACGCCTGGAAGCCGACCTGGACGAACCGGAGGAACTTCTGGAGGCCGCGCGCGAGGGCAAGCGGACGCGCGACAGCCTGCCGATCGTGCGCCGGAGCCTGCTGCCGCAGCGGCATGATCTGGTCGTTGCGGTGCCGGACAGACCGAACCAGATCGGGGCGGTCACGCAGGCGCTGGGCGCGGCGGGCGTGAACATCAAGGACATTGAGGTGCTGGCGATCCGCGAGGATGGCGGCGCGATCCGCCTGGGTCTGGAAACCCCAGAGGACGTGGCGAGTGCGGCGACGATCCTCCAGGGCGAGGGCTTCGAGGTGCGTGGGCGCGGCTAAACGACGTTCACGAGTTCTTGATGGCGCTGGGGTAGCCTGAGAGATTGTGAAGGACGCTGACCCTGTTTCACCCGCCCCCCCGGCCCCGGTCCCGAAGGGAAACCTGACGGCCATCGACATGTTCCGGGGCCTGACGATCATTGAGGTCGTCGCGCACCACTCGACCGGGGTGATGCTGCGGTACCTCGATCCGGCCTCCACGGCGCACCTGTACACGTTGATCCTGAACCGCACGCTGCACTTCGCGGTGCCCGCCTTCGTGTTCCTGTCGGCGGTCGTGCTGACCCGCAGCCTCCTGAAACGCTTCGAGCCGAAACGGTACTTCTGGCGTCGCCTGACGCGCGGCGGGTGGCCGTACCTGCTGTGGAGCGTGCTGTACGCCCTGTGGTACGTGTGGACGGATCAGCGCGTCCCCGAGTCCCTGACGGACCCGGCCCGCTGGCGCGACTGGCTGCTGTACGGGAAGGCCAGTTACCACCTGTACTTCCTGCTGGTGGCGCTGGAGGTGTACGTCGTGCTGCCGCTGATGCTGCCCCTGGCACGCCGCAAGCCCAGCATCACGGCGGCGCTGCTGTTCGGCGCGGCGTTGCAGCTGGGCCTGTACCTGCTGAACCGGGAGGTGCTGCGCCTGCCGTTCCCGGCGAGCACGGTGCTGTGGTACATGCTGCCCATTACGCTGGGCGTCGCGGTCGGCGCGCGTCTGGACGAGTTCCCGGCGTGGTGGCGGCGCAGGCGCTGGGTGCTGCTGCCGGTCCTGACGCTGGCGTTCAGCCTGTACCTGCCCGAGGCACTGGCGTACGCGCGTGGCGAGCGGGTCACGCCGATCGTGTACTCGGGCCTGTCGTGGGTGTACACCAGCCTGACGGCGCTGGCGCTGCTGGGACTGGCGTTCCGGGTGCAGCGCAGCGCGTCCACGGTGCGCCTGACGGTGGCGCTGCTGGGCACGGTCAGCCTGCAGGTGTACCTGATCCACCCGGCGCTGCTGCAGGCGCTGGAACGCTGGGACGCCCCGGACGGCGCGCCGTGGCAGGTGGCGCTGACGATGCTGGGATACTTCTTCCTGGCGCTGGGCATTCCGGCGCTGCTGGGCCGCGCGCTGCTGAATACGCGCCTGAGCACCTGGCTGTTCGGGCGGTGAGGGCGTTCTCAGCCGCGCGGGGGCCGGGGACGCTACAGTGCCGCCCGGTGAGGGAACTGAAGGCTCGGAGGCGGCGGGAACAGGGGCGACAGGCGCCGGGGGTGGCGCGCAGGGTGCGGGCGCTGGCGGCGGCGCTGGCCCTGACGTGGTCCGGCGCGCAGGCGATGGTGCTCGTCCCGGCCGTGACGACCGGCGCCGCGCCGGACCGGGCGGCCCGCGGTTCGGTGCCGTCCGGCGTGTGGGTGCCGGTCGGGAGTGGCGAGGCGCTGTCGCTGCTGCGCGTGCCGCGTGCCTGTGCGCAGGCGTGCGCGCTGGTGGTCGTGTCGCACCCGCGCGGGCAGTCGGCGGCGCACCTGCGTGACAGTGCCAGCGCGTCGGTGCTGACCTCGGCGCTCATTCACGCGGGCTTCGCGGTGCTGCTCTCCGGGGACGGCGGGCCGACCAGCTGGGGCAGCCCGGCGGGACTGGCGGCGCTGGGGCAGGTGCACGCGCGGGCCACCGACCTCTTCCCGTGGTCGGGGCGCACGTACGCGCTGGGCCTGAGCATGGGGGGCCTGATGGCGCTGCGCTCGGCGCTGCCCGGCGCGCCGTACCCGGTCGAGGGTGTGGCCCTGATCGACGGCTGGGTGGACCTGCGTGTCGCGTGGGGGTCGGCCCTGTCGCGCCGTGAGGAGATCGCGGCGGCGTACGGCATGAGTGACCCGCCCGAGGACCTGAACCCGCTGTGGCTGGCGGCTGGGTGGGGGCGGCGGCCGCTGCTGGTGTTCGGCAGTCCGGACGACCGGACCGTGCCGTTCGAGCGCAACGGCGAAGTGCTGTGGGAGGCCGTGGGCGAGCCGGGGGTGGGCGGACTGGAACGCCTGAGTGGCGGGCACCTGGGCGGGAACCGCTTCACGCCGGAGGTGGCGCGGCAGGTCGCGGCGTTCTACCGGAACCTGGAGGTCCGGCGGTGAGGGCGTCGGGCGCGGAGTGTTCAGGTCTTCCCATTGCGCCGGGGGGAATGTGAAAGACTCTGCATCAGTGAGTGACGTGCAGGCCAGGAACGCCCAGGTGGCATTGACGGATCGCGTGACCCTCAGCGAGCGGGCGGGGGTGCGCTGCGAGTCCGCGTGCTGGGCAGGCCGCGCCGTGTTCGCCAAGACGCTGGTGTTCGACGATCCGGATACCCGCGCCCGCTTCGAGCATGAGGGCAGCGTCGCCGGGAGCGTCCGGCACCCGCTGGTGGTGTCGCCGATCGCCGTGACGCGGGACGCGCTGGTGTTCCCGCTGATCGAGGGTGTGACCCTGCGTGAGCGGCTGGACGCCGGGCCGCTCGGCGCGGACGAGGCGACGCTGGTCGCGGGCGGCGTGCTGGCGGCCGTGGCGGCGCTGCACGCGTGCGGGGTGGTGCATCACGACCTCAAACCCGAGAACGTGATGCTGCAGGGGGGCCGCGCGGCGTTCGAGGCGACCCGCGTGATCGACTTCGGCATGAGCCACTCGGTGAAGCTGCCGCTGGACATACACAGCGGGACGCGCATGGGCACGCCGCACTTCATGGCGCCCGAGCAGTTCCTGGGCGTGCGGGGCGACCCGCGCAGCGACCTGTACTCGCTGGGCGTGCTGCTGTTCGACTGCCTGGCGGGCGAGCCGCCGTTCGAGGACGCGTTCGGGTGGCTCGCGGGCCTGAACGAGCGGCGGGCGCCGCTGCCCGGCCCGGCGCCCCTGCGGACGCTGCTGGACCGCTGCCTGACCCGCGACCGGTCGCAGCGCCCCACGGCGGCAGCGGCGCTGTACGCCGACCTGAGCGCAGCGCGGGAGGCGCTGGGACTGGCGGCGCTGCCGGACCTGCGGGACTGGACGGGCGAATGCCTCTGATCGCGTTCACCGGGAACCGCTTCCTGGCGGACGAGACGCTGCGTGACACGCTGCGCGCCCGGGGGCTGGACGCCCGCGCCCTGCCGCGCGTGGCGGGCGAGGACGTCACGGCGGACGCGCTGGGCCCCCACCTCAGCCCGGGGCTGTTCGGGGACGGCGGCGTGATCGTGGACCTGGAGGGCGTGAAGCCCGACAAGGCGCTGCTGGAGCTGCTCGCGGGCGCGGCGGTGACGGTCGCGGTGCTCGACGAGTCGCCGCCCGCCACGCGCCTGAAGGTGTACGAGGGCCGCGGCGAGGTCGTCCCGTCGCCCGCCCCCGCCAAGACCGGGGACGTGGCGGGCTGGGTGACCACCCGCGCGAAGAAGGCGAAGCTGCCGCTGGACCGGGACGCCAGCCTGTACCTCGCGGAGGTCTTCGGGGCGGATCTGGCGGGTATCGCCGGGGAGCTGAACAAGCTGGCGCTGCTGGACGGCCCGTTCACGCGGGAGGCCGTGCAGCGCGTGGTGGGCCGGGAGCCGCCGGGCGACAGCTTCGCGATGCTGGGCGCGGCCACCACGGGCCGCCCCGGCGAGGCGGTCACGCAGCTGCGGCGCCTGCTCGCCAGCGGCGAAGACCCGTTCAAGCTGATGGGCGCGGTCGTGTGGCAGTACTCGCTCGTGGCGCGCTGCGTGGCGCTGCAGCAGGAGGGTGGGCGCGTGACCGAGCAGGTCGCGGCGCAGCGGCTGGGCGTCAAGCCGTACCCGGCGAAGAAGGCGCTGGAGGTCGCGCGGCGTCTGAACGAGGCGAAGATCCGCACGCACCTGGGCCGCATCCTGGACGCGGACCTCGCCATGAAGCGCGGGCTGGACGCCGGGGTGGCGCTGGAACGCCTGATCGTGCAGCTCAGTGTCTGACCTGCTCGTGCGCGCCACCGAGTCCGGCGCGCTGCGGGGACGCGCCGTGCGGGTGGACCAGCACATGGCCCTGGCGTGGCTGGGGGTTCCCTACGCGGCTGAAGCGGCGGGCACGCTGCGGTTCGCGCCGCCCCGGCCTCACGCGGGCTGGGCTGGCGTGCGGGACGCCACGCGCTTCGCGCCGGACGTGCTGCAACCCCTGGACCCATCCGTGACGCTGCGGCCCTCCGCCGAGGGGAGCCTGGTGCTGAACGTCTGGGCACCCGCCGCACCGGGAACGCACCCGGTCCTCGTGTGGTTCCACGGGGGCGCGTACCGCGCGGGCAGCGGGCGCCTGTACGACGGGCGCGAGTACGCCGCGCGGCGCGGCGTGGTCGTCGTGACCGTGAACTCGCGCCTGGGACCGCTGGGCTACGCGGATTTCGCCGGGCTGTTCGGGGACGACCGGTTCGCCGTGAACGCCGGGTACCAGGATCAGCGCGCGGCCCTGCACTGGGTGCGCCGGAACGTGGCGGCGTTCGGGGGTGACCCGGCGCGGATCACGGTCGCGGGGGAATCGGCCGGGGCGGTCACCGTGAACCTGCTGCTGCGGGACCCCGCCACGCGCGACCTGCTGGCCGGGGCGATCGTGCAGAGCGGCGGCGTGAACCAGCTGTCGGACCGGGAGAACAGCGTGGACCTGGCCGCCGGGTACGCGCGGGCGCTGGGCGTGACGGCCGCTGGCCGCGACCGCCTGTGGACGCTGCCCGCGTCGGCGTTCGTGCGGAGCCTGCACACCCTGGAACGCGTGCGGTCCCGCCGCCTGAACTCGCGGCCCACCCTGGACGGGACTGTGCTGCCGGGCAGCCTCCCGGAGTGGCTGGCCCGGCCTGCCGCGCCGGTGCCGCTGCTGGCTGGCGCGAACCGCGACGAGTACGCGCTGTTCGTGAAACTCCCGGACCGGGTGTTTCCCCGCACCGACCGCGCGCTGCTGACCCGCGTCCTGACCGGCGCGGCGGGCAGCCCGCGCGCGCAGGCGATCCTGGCCGTCTACCCGGACGACCCGGACGGACTGGTGGCACTGGGCACGGACCTGTTCTTCCACGCACCGAACGACGCGCTGCTGGCCGCTCACCCCGCCCCCGCCTTCCGCTACCGTTTCGACTGGGGCACGCGGTTTTTCGACCTGGGCGCCGCGCACGGCCTGGAACTGCTGTTCCTGTGGCCGCGCCCGATGGGCCTGTCCAGCGGCGTACTCCGGGGCCAGGGCCGCGCGGGCCGCGCGCGACTGGCGGACGCTATGCAGGGCAGCTGGGCGCACTTCGTTCATGGCGGGCACCCCGGACCGGACTGGACGCCCTGGGCGGCCCACGCGCCGAACCTCACCCGGCTACACCCGGACGGCCTGACCGTCACGTCCGCCGGGGAAACCACGCGGCTGGGGCGCTGGGCTGGCCTGCTGCCCGCGATGCCCTGAACGTTACAGTGGGCGGGTGAACCGACGCTCCACGCTGCTGCCCGCTGCCCTGCTCGTCACCCTGGCCGCGTGGCGCTGGTCCGGTCTGGGATCGCTGCGCCGCGCCCGGTCGGCCCAGCCGGGACTCGCGCTGATCTTCGACGGGGGGCCGCACCCGCAGGTGACCCCGGCCCTGCTGGGCGCCCTGAGCGGGGCGGGCGTGCAGGCGACCTTCGCGTTCGACCCGCTCAGTGCGGCGCGGCACCCGGACCTCGTGCGGGACGTCCGGGACGCCGGGCACGACGTGGCCGCCGGCCCAGGCCGCACGGCGTCGCCCAGGCGGGCCGCCCAGATCCTGCGGGGCCACCTGGGGGCAGACCCGGTGGGCCTGAGCGTCGGCCCGCGCCCCACCCTGACCCGCTGGATCACGGCGTTCCTGACGGGGCTGCCGGTCCTCGCCGGGCAGGGCGCCGCAGGGGCGGACGGGACCCTGTCCGGCGTGCGACCGGGAGCACTGCTGCACCTGCCCGGCACGGACGCCACGCTGGCCGCTCGCCTCCCAGACCTCCTGGTGGACCTGCACGCGCGGGAATTCGAGGTGCTGCCCCTGCGGGACCTGCGCGGCCTGCGCCCCGAACGGCCCCGCGACCTGCCGGCCACCGCCTTGCAGGAACTGGACGTCTGGTACGACCGCGTGGGCCGCATCCGCCGCGTCGGGAAGGGCGCCAGCAGCCTGTTCCGCGCGGGACTCGCCCCGTACCCGCTGGCGGATCAGGCACTGCGCGAGGGCGGCGTCGTGCGGCGCGGCGAGACGCTGGTGGAATTTCACCTCGACAGCGCCCGCCTGACCGAACTGGCCGAACGGCCCGTCGCCGGGCGGCGGATCGTCACGGCGTCCGTGCGGGACCTCGCGCGGGCGCTGCGGGACGACCCGGACCTGAACGCCACGGGCGCGGTGTTCAGCATCAGCATCTTCTCGGACGTGCTGGGCCTGTACGGCTTCACGGTCGTGGACCTGCCGCCCGCGCACCGGCGCCGCCTGACGTGGTGGTCCCGCGTGATCCGCCGCGCGTACGGCGTGTCCGACCCGCAGAAACAGCACACGCCGAAACTGGCCGTCATGTCCCGGCAGGCGTTCGTGGACCGGCACGCCCGCGACTGATACGGGATTAAATTGACTTGCTTGCACCGTGATTGCCTTCCGTTGTCCCCTCTCCCCCTGTGGGAGAGGGAGGGACTCGCAGAGCTGCGCAGCTGAGGAGCGAAGCGACGGAAGGGTGAGGGGGCCACCGGGCGACTCCGAAAGATGTGGAATCACTTGAATCCCGTATGAAACGGAACCGGTCCGACCAGAAACGCCTCCACCGTCGCCGCGTTCGGCTGGCACGCGGTGGAACGCGCAGAGCGGCGCAGGAGCGGGAGGTCGAGGGAGTCCTCAACTCGTCCACGCCCCTGCCTCACCCCCCTGCGTCAGTCGATTTCGATGACGGTGCGGCCGCGGATGCGTCCGGCGAGGATCTCGGCGGCCAGGGTGGGGACATCGCTCAGCGGGTGGGTCTGCGTGACGGCGCTGAGGCGGCTGGCGGGCAGGTCGCGGGCGAGGCGGGTCCAGGCGGCCTCGCGGCGGGCCGGGGGGCAGGTGACGGAGTCGATGCCCAGGAGGTTCACGCCGCGCAGGATCAGCGGGAACACGGTGGCGTTCAGGTCGTGCCCCCCGGCGAGGCCGCACACGGCGAGGCTGCCGTGCGTGCGGGTCGAGGCGTACGCGCCGGCCAGGGTGGCGCCGCCGACGGTGTCCACGACACCTGCCCAGCGTTCCTTCTCCAGCGGGCGGGTCAGGGCGGGCAGTTCGTCGCGGCCGATGATCCGCGCGGCGCCCAGGTCGCGCAGGTACGTTTCCTCCTGGGGGCGTCCGGTGCTGGCGACGACCGTGTGGCCCGCCTGGGCGAGGAGGGCAACGGCGGTGCTGCCCACGCCGCCCGCCGCGCCGGTGACCAGCACCTCGCCGCTGCCGGGGGTCAGGCCGTGGTCCTCCAGCGCCATGACGGCCAGCATGGCGGTGAATCCGGCGGTGCCGACGCTCATGGCCCAGTGGGCGTCCGTCCCGCCGGGCTGCGCGACCAGCCACTCCGGGCGGGCGCGGGCGAGTGTGGCGTACCCGCCGTCCTGCCGCTCGCCGATGCCCCAGCCGGTCAGGATGACGTGTGCGCCGGGCTGCCAGCGGCCCGAGGCGTCCTCGATGACCGTCCCGGCGAGGTCGATGCCGGGCGTCATGGGGTGGGTGCGCAGCACGCCGGGGCGGCCGCTGACGGCCAGACCGTCCTTGTAGTTCAGGCTGGAGTGCGTCACACGGATCAGGACGTCCCCGACGGGGAGGTCCGTGACGGGCAGGGTCTGGAGTTCGGCGCGGGTGCCCTGTTCGCCTTTGAGGACGCGCAGCGCGCGGTACGTGTCGGGGTGGGTCATGCGGGGGTGCCTCCTGTGGGTGTGGTGCGCCCAGCGTACCCCCTGGGCCGCGTTCCCCTGCCGGTGACCGGGCGTGGGCGGGACAGGCGTCCCGGTGGGGGGTGGGGTGTGTTATCCTTCCGTCTGCTATGGAGCCTCCCAGTTCCGGCTCACCTACCGCGCCCGGAGAACACCGCCCGAGGGCGGCGTTTTTGCCGTGGCACCCCACCGACGGTCACCGACGTACCCGCCCGCGCACCTGCCGGGCGGGACGGGCAGCTTGCGCCTTGCGGATGACCCTGACGCGACCCTGGAGCGCGTCCCTACATGAATGACCTGCTTGGTATCCTCGCCCTGTTCTTCCTGGTGCTCATGAACGGTTTCTTCGTCGCGGCGGAATTCGCGCTGGTCAGCGTGCGCCGCACCCGCATCGACCAGCTGGCCGACGAGGGGAACGCCACCGCCAAGGCCACGCAGAAGGCGCTGCAGAACCTCGACATGTACATCGCGGCGACGCAGCTGGGCATCACCATGGCCAGTCTCGCGATCGGTTTCGTGGCCGAGCCCGCCATCGAGCACCTGATTCACCCGCTGTTCCCCGAGGGGCAGTTCACGGAATCGCAGATCACCGCGATCTCGTTCGGGGTGGCGTTCGCGATCAGTACGGTGCTGCACATCGTATTCGGGGAACTCGCGCCGAAGACGTGGGCGCTGCAACGCAGTGAGCAGGTCAGCCTGCTCGTCACGCGCCCGCTGCTGGCGTTCACGTGGCTGTTCAAGTACGTGATCCGCGCGCTGAACGCCCTGGGGAACCTCGTGGTGCGGATGTTCGGCCTGCGCGGCGTGTCCGGGCACCACACGGCGTACTCCGAGGAGGAGATCCGCATGATCGTCAGCGCGTCCAGTCAGGAGGGCGTGCTGGAAGACGACGAGAAGGAACTCGTGTACAACGTGTTCGACCTTTCCGACACGACGGTCCGCGAGGTCATGACGCCGCGCGTGGACATGGTCGTCGTGGACGGCTCGGCGCCGCTGCGCCGCCTGCTGGACCTCAAGGGTGAACACGGGTACTCGCGCGTGCCGGTCTTTCAGGACACGCCGGACAACATCGTGGGCATCGTGCACACCGGGGACGTGCTGCTGCACCTCGACAGCCTGGACCACACGCTGATCGCGGACATTATGCGCCCCGTGTTCTTCGTGCCGGAAGGCATGAAGATCAAGGACCTCCTCGCGAAGATGCGCGACAAGAAGAGCCACCTGAGCATCGTCGTGGACGAGTTCGGCGGGATCTCGGGCCTGGTCACGCTGGAGGATGCCCTGGAGGAGATCGTCGGTGAAATCTACGACGAGACCGACGAGGAGGAAGTCCCGATGATCGAGGTGATCAGCGAGGGCGTGTACCTGATGGACGCCAGCCTGACCGTCGGCGAGGTCGAGGAGCGTCTGGGCGCGAACATCGAGGACGGCGAGGGTGAATTTGATACCCTGAGCGGCTTCATGACCAGCCACTTCGGGGACATCCCGGAGCCGGGACAGAGCTTCACCCATAACGGCTGGGCGTTCACCGTGGAGGACGCCGACCAGCGCCGCGTGACCCGCGTGCGGGTGGAACGGGCGCCCGACGCGAATCCACTGGAGCCCGAGGACACCCATGAGTAACACCAACCCCCTGAACCTCACCCCTGACCCGCAACTGCTCGAAGGGGCCAAGGCCGCCTTCAGGCAGGCGTACGCGCCGTACAGCAAGTTCCACGTCGGTTCGGCGCTGCGCACCCGTGACGGCCGCGTGTACTTCGGCGCGAACGTCGAGAACGCCAGCTACGGCCTGGGCCGCTGCGCCGAGCAGAGCGCCGTGCAGGCCATGGCGACCGCCGGTGAACGCGAATTCACCGATATCGTCGTGTACTCCGAGGCGACCCCGCCCGCGCTGCGATGGTTGTGGTTTCGTCGTGTACTCCGAGGCGACCCCGCCCGCCAGTCCGTGCGGCGCGTGCCGTCAGGTGCTGTTCGAGTTCGCGCCGGACGCCCGCGTCGTGTGCGTGAACCAGCACGGGGACATCATCAGCGGGTACGTGCGGGACTTCCTGCCGCACGGCTTCCGCCTGGAGCAGCGCGACGACGGGCACGACGTCGGCACGGCGTAACGTCGTTGGCAATGGAGAGGCGGCGCGCGGAGAGGCGACTCACGCGGGCCGCCTCTCCTTTGCGCAGCGCATGTCTGGGCAGTGCAGCGCATGTCTGGATTTCAGCGTGTGGGTGGCATTCCCCGCGCCGGGCACGCGTGGTATGCTGAGCACGTCAGCGCGGCGTCAACGGACACCTGGGATTCATTCACGTACCCCGGTTACCCGATCATTCCTCACCTCAGCGGTGCGGAGCCATTCACGGGTAAGAGCAGGGGCGATAAAGGTAGGCACGTCATGGCAGAAGTGATTCTGGAGCACATCAACAAGCGTTACGGCACGAAGCACCACGCGGTGAAGGACTTCAACCTGCACATCCAGGACCGCGAGTTCATGGTGTTCGTCGGGCCGTCCGGCTGCGGGAAGTCCACCACGCTGCGCATGATCGCAGGCCTGGAGGACATCAGCGACGGCATCCTGAAGATCGGCGACCGCGTCGTGAACGACGTGCCGCCCAAGGACCGCGACATCGCGATGGTCTTCCAGAACTACGCGCTGTACCCGCACATGAACGTGTACGAGAACATGGCCTTCGGCCTGAAGCTCCGCAAGACGCCCAAGGAAGAGATCGACAAGCGCGTGCGTGAAGCCGCGAAGATCCTCCAGATCGAGCACCTGCTGGGCCGCAAACCCAAGGAACTGTCCGGCGGTCAGCGTCAACGCGTCGCGATGGGCCGCGCGATCGTCCGCGAACCGAAAGTGTTCCTGATGGACGAGCCGCTCTCGAACCTGGACGCCAAGCTGCGCGTCGAGATGCGCTCGCAGATCAGCCAGCTGCACCGCCGCCTGGGCGCCACCATCGTGTACGTGACGCACGACCAGGTCGAGGCCATGACGCTCGGCAACCGCATCGTGGTCATGCGGGACGGCGTGATCATGCAGGTCGACACCCCCATGAACCTGTACGACTTCCCGCAGAACAAGTTCGTGGCGGGCTTCATCGGCAGCCCCAGCATGAACTTCCTGACGGGCCGCGTGCAGAACGGCGAGTTCATGATCGGCGACAACCGCGTGTCCCCCATGGGCCGCCTCGCGCAGAGCCTCAAGGCCTTCGAGGGCAAGGACGTCCTGATGGGCATCCGCCCCGAGCACCTGGGCATGGTCGGCATGACCGACATCCCGCGCGGCTCGAACGTCCTGCGCGGTCAGGTCGTCGTGGTGGAACCCCTGGGCGCCCAGACGGACCTGATCATCGACGTGGCCGGTCAGCACATCACCGCGAAGGTCGAAGGTCAGGCGAACGTCCTGCCCGGCGACAGCGTCGAACTGCTCGTGGATCAGACCCGCCTGCACGCCTTCGACCCCAGCAGCGAGGCCGCCGTGGACCGTGGCACGCCCTCCGGGACGCGCGGTCAGGCCGACACCCCCGGCCTGGGCTACGAGTACGCCGCGCCCGCCAGCACGTACTGACCTGAACTGACCTCTGCCGCCACAGGGGCCGCGCCCTCCCATTCCGGGAGCGCGGCCCCTGCGACGTTCAGCGCATCTTCATGTGATACGGACTCCGGTTGAGAGGTTTGCAAAAACTTTCAACACGAGCGGACTCGCAGAGCTGCGCAGCAGAGCGAGCAGGAGAGAAACGGGTTCCGGACGTGGAGCTGGCAATCCGGTGAAGTTCCGGATTGTCAGCGAAACAAACGGAATCCGTATGAGGGCGCGCCCGTGCGGTAGAATCGCAGCACCCATCACAGGACCAGTCTCCAGCCGGTCATCTTCTCCTGCGTCTGCCGCCGGTCGGTTCCTGGTTCCGCCTCTTTCAAGGAGTCCGCATGAAGAAAGTTGCTCTGACCCTCGCCGCCCTGACCCTGCTCACGACCGCGCAGGCCCGCACCTGGGCCGAGATCAAACAGTCCGGCACCATCAAGATCGCCACCGAGGGCGCCTTCCCGCCCTTCAACATCCTGAAGGGCAAGGAACTGACCGGCTTCGAGGTCGAACTCGCCAACGCCCTGGCCAAGCAGCTGGGCCTGAAGGTGCAGTGGGTCACGCAGCCTTTCGACAACCTGCTGATCGGCCTGGGGCAGAACCGCTACGACTTCGTGATCGCCAGCCACGGCATCACGCCCGAACGGCAGAAGGCCGTGGACTTCACGAACCCGCACTACTGCACCGGCGGCGCCATCGTCACGAAACCCGGCGGCCCCATGACCGCCGCTGCGCTGAAAGGCAAGACGGTCGCCGTGCAGGTCGGCACGACGTACCTGGAGAACGCCCGCAAGGTGCCCGGCATCAAGGACGTCAAGACCTTCCCCAAGGACACCGACGCGCAGGCCGCCCTGATGGCGGGCCGGGTGGACGCCTGGGTGGGCGACAAGTTCACGGGTCTGGACCTCGTGAAGGCGCAGAAGGGCAAGGTCGTGCAGGGCGACCTGCTGTTCAAGGAGAGCATCGGCATGGCCGTGAAGAAGGGCAACAGCGGTCTGCTGAAGGAACTGAACGCCGCGCTGGCCCGGGCCCTGAGCGACGGCACCTACGCCAAGCTGAGCAGCAAGTACTTCGGCACCGACGTCCGCTGCAAGTAACCTCCTCGTGAAGCGCGCCCCGTCACCCTGACCGGTGCGGGGCGCGTCCCGCTGGGCCGGATGATAAGGGTCACCCCAGTCAGGGTCGGGTCGCGCCGCGCGGAGTGTGGCACAATCCTGCAAATGCAACACGGTTCTCTTTCCGCGCCTGTCCGTCTGTCCCGGAGACAGGCATGACCGCCAAAACTCCTGCGCCCCGCGCCAGTCAGCCGCTGGGCCTGGGCGCGCTGCTGCTGTGGCTGGGCGGGGCGGCGGTCGCCTTCCTGGCCCTGTTCTGGGTCATCACGCTGATCCTGCGTCAGATGCCCGACCCGATCGGGCCGCGCGCGGACCTGTTCGTGGACGGCGCCCGCATGACCCTGCAACTGACGGTCGTGGCGGGCGTGATCGGCCTGATCGTGGGGACCGTGGCGGGCATCCAGAAGACCAGTGCGCTGTGGATCGTGCGGGCGCCCGCCAGCCTGTTCATCTGGCTGGTGCGCGGCACGCCGCTGCTCGTGCAGATCCTGTTCGTGTACAACGCCCTGCCGCCCATCCTGAAGGGCATCGGGATCGACGTGCAGCTGAACGAGTTCTGGTCGGCCGTGATCGCGCTGGCCCTGAACGTCGGGGCGTACAACGCGGAAGTCATCCGCGCCGGGATTCTGGCCGTGCCGCGCGGGCAGACCGAGGCGGCCCGCAGCCTGGGCCTGAGCGGCGCGCAGACCATGACCACCGTGATCCTGCCGCAGGCGCTGCGGATCGTGGTGCCACCCCTGGTGAACAACCTCGTGGCGCTGCTCAAGGATTCCTCGCTGGCATCGAGCATCGCGCTGCTGGAACTGACGCTGGCCGGACAGCGCGTGTCGTCCGAGAGCTTCCTGCCCATCCCGGTCCTGACGACCGTGGCGGGCGTGTACCTGGCGCTGACGACTGTGATGACGTTCTTCACCGATCAGCTGGAACGCCGCCTGAAAATCGCCAGCCGCTGAGCAGCCAAGGAAGGAGGCGCACCCCTGAACCTGGGTGCGCCTCCTTCCTGTTCTTTACCGTTCGGTGGGCAGGTCCTCTCGGGCGGGAGCGGCGGCGCCCCGCACGCCGCGGTACAGGGGGCTGCGTAGCCAGTAGCGGCTGGTCCAGCGCTTGAGCAGAACCGCGCAGGGAATGGCGAGGATCGCGCCCATGGCGCCTGCCAGGGTCAGACCCACCAGGATGGCGATCAGGATGCTGGCCGGGCCGATGCTGGTGCTGCGGCCCATGACCATCGGGCCGATGACGTTCCCGAGCAGCTGGTTGATGATGAAGTACAGCGCGCCGACCTCCAGCACGGTCGTGGTGCCCTGCGGCAGCGCGAGCAGCATGGGCGGGATGGACGCCACGACGATGCCCACGTAGGGGATGAGGTTCACGAAGGCACTCAGGATGCCCAGCGCCAGCGCGTTCGGGACTTTCAGGATCAGCAGGCCGGTCGTGGCGAGCAGCGCGCAGGCGAGCGCCGTGATCACGGTCCCGCGCAGGTACATGCCGAAGCTGTCGCTGACGTCCTCGGCGAGTTGCAGGACGGTGGGTTGCCAGGTGCGCGGGAAGAGTTTCAGCAGGCCCGCACCGAAGGTGTTGTACTCGAACATGAAGTACATGGCGAGGGTCAGGAGCAGGCCCAGTTGCCCCAGCCAGCCGACCAGTCCGGACAGGGTGTCGAGCACGTCGGGGCCGCTGTTCACGAGCCGTTCCAGCAGCGGACCGGTGTTCTCCGTGAGGTTGGAGGTCTGCTTGTCGATGTAGGTCATGATGCTGGCTTTCAGGCCACCGGTGCCCGGAATGGCGTCCAGGCGGTCCAGCAGGGAGTTCACGAGACCCTTGAGGTTCTGGGACAGGTTCGGCAGGCCGTCGATCAGGCCGCGCAGCTGCGAACTGACCAGGAAGCCCAGCAGGGTCAGCGCCCCGGCCAGCACGACGATCAGCAGCAGCACCCCGACGGCGCGGCCCACCCGGTGGCGTTCCAGCCAGGACAGGATCGGATTCACGAGGAATGCCAGGGCGTACGCGCCGAGCGCCGTGACGACCACGCTGGCGAGGTGGCCCAGCAGCCACCCGCCGAACTGCAGGGCCAGCACCCCGACGGCAATGAACACGATCAGGCGGAACGCCGCGTACTGCCACAGGGTCCGCAGGAACTCCTGAATGGTCCCGGTGGAGCGCCACGGGGCCGGAGAGCCGGGTGGGGGGAAGGACTCTGGTGAATTCACGTGCCTATGGTGACAGGTGAGCAGAGGTGTGCGCCTCTTCGCAATTCTTGGGAGTTGCGGTGGCTCTTCAGGCGGGGCTGAGGTTCGCGAACTTCACGAGGAGCTTCTTGGTGCCCGCCGAGGGGAAGTGCACGGTGACCTCCTGCCGGTCGCCGACGCCCGCGACGGCCAGCACCTGTCCCTCGCCGAACTTGGGATGCCTGACCTTCTCGCCGCCCCGGAAGGCCATCCCGGCAGTCATGGGGCTGGTGTTCTTCACGGCGCTGGGGGCAGGCACGGTGGGGCGGTACTGTTTCCAGGTCTTGGCGCGGTACTCGATGACCTGCCCGTACGGGTCGATGGTGTCGAAGTGCCCCTCGATCTCCTCCAGGAAGCGGCTGTCCTCGGCGGCGTTCGTCTTGCCGAACTGCATGCGGTTCTGCGCGGCGGTCAGGAACAGGCGTTCCATGGCGCGGGTGATGCCCACGTAGAACAGGCGGCGTTCCTCCTCGATGCCGCCCGCCTCGACCAGCGCGCCCTTGCTGGGCAGCAGGCCCTCCTCCGTGCCGACGATGAACACCACGGGGAATTCCAGGCCCTTGGCGTTGTGCATGGTCATCAGCGTGACGGCGTCCTCCGGGGCACCCTTGTTCTCGGTCTTGGTGCGCATGTCGTCCACGCTGGACAGCAGCGCCGCGTCATCCAGGAAGTCGGCGATGGTGCCGTCGTGTTCCTGCGCCCATTCCTGCGCGGCGTTGATGAGTTCGTCCAGGTTCTCCATGCGCACCTGTCCCTCCTGCCCCTCCTGGCGCAGCAGGTCGAGGTACCCGCTCGTCTCGATCACGAAGCGCAGGAACGGCGCGGGTTCGTAGTTCTCGGCGGCGTCCGCCATGGCCTCCATCAGCGCGGCGAACTCCACGGGGCGGGCCGCGCCGCGGTCGAGGATGCGGGCCTGCTCGGCGTTCGCGCAGGCGGTCAGGACGCTCGTGCCGTTCGCACGGGCCCAGTCCATCAGCTTGATCATCGCCGTGTCGCCGATGCCGCGCTTGGGCCGCCCGATGATCCGGCGGAGCGCCACGTCGTCACTGGGGTTGATGGCCAGCCGGGCGTACGCGAGGATGTCCCTGATCTCGCGGCGGTCGTAGAAGCCCACGCCGCCCACGATCTTCGCGGGGATCTGCACGCGCCGCAGCGATTCCTCCAGCACGCGCGACTGGGCGTTCGTGCGGTACAGGATCGCCATCTCGCTGAACTTCCGGCCCTCCAGGCTGTGCAGGCGCGTGATCCACTCCGCGACGAAATCCCCCTCCGCGCGGTGGTCGGTCGCGCGGTGGAACACGACCGGATGCCCGTCCTCCTTGACGGCTTTCAGGGTCTTGTCGAGCCGTTCCGCGTTGTTCTCGATCAGCTTATTGGCGATGGTCAGCACGCGGGCGCTGGAGCGGTAGTTGTGTTCCAGCAGGTACACCTTCGCGTCACGGTAGTCCTTCTGGAAGTCGAGGATGTTCTGGATGTCCGCGCCTCTAAATTTATAGATCGACTGGTCTGGATCCCCGACGACGAGGAGGTTGCGGTCGCGGCTGGCGAGCAGGCGGGTCAGTTCGTACTGGGCCTTGTTGGTGTCCTGGTATTCGTCGACGTGGATGAATTTTGCGCGGTTCTGCACGGCGTTCAGGACGGCAGGCACCTCCTGGAAGAGGCGGACGGTCTCGGTGATGAGGTCGCCGAAGTCGATGGCGTTCTGGCCTTTCTTGCGCCCCTCGTAGCGGCGGTACACCTCGGCGGCGGCCTCGCGGGGGACGCCGCTGATGTACGGTTCGCCGCTGCGGGAGAGGTCTTCGGGGGTCAGGAGGTTGCTCTTGGCTCGGTCGAGGATGCCGCGCAGCACGCGGGGGTTGGTGTCGGGGCCGATGCCGGGCACACTGCCCATGACTTCCTTGAGGATGTCGAGCTGGTCGTCGTCGTCGTAGATGACGAAGCCGCGCCTGAGTCCTATGTGTTCTCCGTAGGCGCGCAGGATGCGCACCCCGGCGGAGTGGAAGGTGCTCATCCAGAGTTTGTCCGCGCCGTCGATGAGGTGACTGGCGCGTTCGCGCATCTCGGCGGCGGCCTTGTTGGTGAAGGTCACGGCGAGGATCTCGCCGGGGTTCACGCCGTAGTGCCCAATCAGGTGGGCGATGCGGTAGATGAGGGTGCGGGTCTTGCCGCTGCCGGCGCCCGCGATGACCAGGGCCGGGCCGGTGTAGTGGTCGGCGGCCTGGGCCTGGGTGGGGTTGAGCTGGGCGAGGAGGTCGGGCGCGGTCACCGAACGATTGTATCAGGCGCCGTTCTGCACTGGACAGAATGGCGGGGTGGACTGCTGTCCCTGCGCGGGGCACGGTGTTCGGCGCACCTAACCCTGCTACGCTCCGGCGGTGACGGTCCCCTCCGCCTCCCAGCAGTCCTCCCAGCGTGCGTCCAGACTGGCGCTGGGCAGCATTCTCGTGGCCGTGGTGGTCCTGGGCCTGAAGTTCCTGGCGTACCTGCTCACGGACAGCGTGGCGCTGTATTCGGACGCGCTCGAGAGCATCATCAACGTCGCGGCGGCCGTCGCGGCGTTTGCGGCGCTGCGGGTTGCGGCCCGCCCGGCGGACGCCAACCACCCGTACGGGCACACGAAAGCGGAGTACTTCAGCGCAGTCGCCGAGGGCGTGCTGATCGTGCTGGCCGCCGCCGCGATCGTGCGCGAGGCGCTGCCGGTCCTGATGAATCCGGTGGCTCCCGAGGGCGGCACCGGGCTGGTCGGCCTGGGCGTGAACCTGGGGGCCAGCGCCCTGAACGCCCTGTGGGCGTCGGTGCTGCTGCGGCACGGGCGGGCGCTGCGCTCCCCGGCGCTGCTGGCCGACGGGCGGCACGTCATGAGCGACGTGGTGACCAGCGTGGGCGTGCTGGTCGGGGTGCTGGCCGCGCGCCTGACCGGACTGTACTGGCTGGACCCGCTGCTGGCGGTGCTGGTGGCGCTGAACATCCTCTGGAGCGGGTGGCTGCTCGTGCGTGACAGCGTGGGCGGCCTGATGGACGCCGCGGTCGATCCGGAGTCCGAACGCCGTATCCGCGCGGCCATGAGCGAGGCGGGAGCGGGCGCGCTGGAGATGCACGACCTGCGCACCCGGCACGCGGGCAGCCTGACGTTCATCGAGTTTCACATGGTGGTGCCGGGTGACATGACGGTCACGGAGGCGCATGCGATCTGCGACCGGTTGGAGGACGCCATCCGCGAGACGACCCCGGACTGCTCGATCAACATTCACGTCGAGCCGCAGGAGAAGGCCAAGCATCACGGCGTGCTGGTCCTGTAGGGACACCCCGGTTCTTGAGTTCCGCATGAATTCTTCATGCAGGCCGGATGACGTGTGGGCGCGGGGGGCGGGCCTATACTCGCGGGTGAATCCGAGGGAGGCCATATGGGGCAGAACGACTTCAGCAGCGACGTGATCCGGTCCACGGTGGGTCCGACCCGCGCGGGGCGGGGGGCGCAGGTGCAGGTGACGGTGGACGGCGTGGCGCGGGACGCGTGGCTGGGTGAGCCGCTGGTGGACGTCATCAACCGCGCGCAGGTGCCGCTGGCGCAGGTGTGTTACCACGAGCAGTTGGGCCCGATCCAGACGTGCGATACCTGCGCGGTGGAGATCGACGGCGTGGTGGGCCGCGCGTGTGGAACGCCGGTGCGCGCGGGCATGGTGGTGCGCACGCAGACGAACGCGGCGCGTGCGGCGCAGCGGGACGCGTACGACCGGCTGGTGGCGAATCACGACCTGTACTGCACGGTGTGCGACAACAACAACGGGAACTGCACGGTCCACAACACGCTGGGCGTGCTGGGCATCGACCATCAGACCCGACCGTTCCAGCCGAAAGGGTATGAGAAGGACATGAGCAATCCCTTCTACCGCTACGACCCGGATCAGTGCATCCTGTGCGGCCGCTGCGTGGAGGCCTGCCAGAACGTGCAGGTGAACGAGACGCTGACGATCGGCTGGGAGATGGAGCAGCCGCGCGTGCTGTGGGACGGCGGCAAGCCCATCGGTGAGAGCAGCTGCGTCAGCTGCGGGCACTGCGTCACCGTATGCCCCTGCAACGCGCTGCAGGAGAAATCCATGCTGGGCGAGGCGGGGCTGTTCACGGGGATTCCGCTGCCGGTGTGGAACGCCGCCATTGACGTGGTGAAGGGCGTGGAGGCCAGCGCGGGCCTGAAGCCGATCATGAACGTGTCCGAGATCGAATCGGCCGCCCGCGACCGCTACATCAAGAAGACGAAGACGGTCTGCACGTACTGCGGGGTGGGCTGCTCCTTCGACGTCTGGACGGACGAGCGGCACATCCTGAAGGTCGAGCCCGCGCACGGGCACGCGAACGGCATCAGCACCTGCGTGAAGGGCAAGTTCGGCTGGGATTACGTGAACAGCACGGACCGCCTGACCAGCCCCCTGATACGCGACGGGGACCGTTTCCGCGAGGCGACGTGGGACGAGGCGCTGGACCTGGTCTCGCGGCGCTTCACGGAGATCCGCGACGCGAACGGGCCGGACGCGCTGGCGTTCGTGGCGAGCAGCAAGGCCAGCAACGAGGAAGCGTTCCTGGTGCAGAAGTTCGCGCGTCAGGTGATCGGCACGAACAACGTGGACAACTGCTCGCGGTACTGCCAGTCGCCCGCCAGCAAGGGCCTGTCCCTGACGGTGGGGATCGGTGGGGACAGCGGGACCATCAAGGATATCGAGAATGCCAGTCTGGTGATCACGGTGGGCAGCAACACCGCCGAGAGCCACCCGGTCCTCGCGACGCGCGTGAAGCGGTCGCAGAAGCTGGGCCGCACGCGCGTGATCGTGTTCGACATCCGCGAGCATGAACTGGCGCGCCGGGCCGACGAGTTCCACCGCCCGAACCCCGGCACGGACTTCGTGTGGCTGGCGGCGGTCAGCAAGTTCATCCTCGACCACGGCCTGGAGGACAAAGACTTCCTGCGCGAGCGCGTGAATGGCCTGGACGAGTTCCGCGCGTCCATCGAGGAGTACACCCTGGAACGTGCCGAGCGAGAGACCGGCCTGAGCGCCGCGACGCTGGAGGCGCTGGCGCGGCGCATCGCCAGCGAGGATCGGGTGTGCATCCTGTGGGCGATGGGTGTCACGCAGCAGTGCGGCGGGACCGACACGAGCGCCGCGATCAGCAACCTGCTGCTGATCACCGGGAACTACGGGCGGCTCGGGACCGGCGCGTACCCGCTGCGGGGGCACAACAACGTGCAGGGCGCATCGGACATGGGGGCGCAGCCGGACGCGGTCAGCGGCTACCAGAAGGTGGACGACCCGTTCGCCGTGCAACGCCACGAACGCGAGTGGGGCGTCACCCTGCGGCCCGAACGCGGCCTGGACAACACGCAGATGATCGACGCGGCGCTGGACGGCAAGCTGAAGGCCATGTGGCTGACCGGCGAGGAGATGAGCCTCACCGACGCGAACGCCAACCACCTGCAGGAAGGCTTCGAGGCACTGGAGTTCCTGGTGGTGCAGGACCTGTACTTCACGAACACGGCGCGGTTCGCGGACGTGATCCTTCCGGCAGCGGCGTCGCTGGAGAAGGAAGGCACCTTCACGAACACCGAGCGGCGCATCCAGCGGCTGTACGAGGTCATGCCGCCCCTGAAGGGCACCAAGCCCGATTGGCAGATCTACACGGCGGTCGCCGAGCGCATGGGCCACCGCTGGGGCTACACGCATCCCGCCCAGATCATGGATGAGATCGCGCGCCTCACGCCGTTCTTCGCGGGGGTGAACTACGACCGCCTGGAGGGCTACGACACGCTGTGCTGGCCGGTGGCAGAGGACGGCACCGATCAGCCTCTGCTTTACACCGAGCGCTTCAACTTCCCCGACGGGAAGGCGCGGCTGTACGCCGGGGAGTACCGGCCCCGTCAGCACACGCCGGACGATACCTTCGACCTGCACCTGAACAGCGGGCGCATGCTGGAGCACTTCCACGAGGGGAACATGACCTTCCGCGTGGCGGGCATCACCGAGAAGACACCGGACGCGTTCGTGGAGATCAGTCCGGAACTGGCCGCCGAGCGCAATGTCCAGAGCGGGCAGTGGGCGCGGCTGGTCAGCGAGTACGGCGCGGTGCGCCTGCAGGTGCTCGTGACCGGGCGGGTCAGCGGGAATCAGGTGTTCGTGCCCATGAACGCCCGCAAGGCCGAGGACGCCGTGAACCGCCTGACCGGCTCGGGAGGCGACGCGACCACGAACACCCCGGCGTACAAGGACACCCGCGTGCGCCTGGAACTCCTGCACGACGTCGGCCCGAATCCGCTCCCTGCCTCGAACCCACGCTGGGGGCACCCGACGCCGCAGGATGGGGTGGAGGTCGAGCGCAAGTGGGCGCGGCCCGACTACGTGTTCCCGGGCGGGCTGCTGCCCATGCACGGCGACAGCCTGAACGCACGCGCGGACGCGCTGGGCGCCGATGACTGAGCGTTCTACACCCACGGAGGAGTCCTGAATGGCGAAACCACTCGAATTCACGCCGCGCACGCCCACCCCGCAGGAACAGCTGCACGCCGAGGTGGGGGACTCCACCGAGGCGCTGCTGGCGGGCCTGCACCTGCTGCGGCAGCTGCACGAGCACGGCGTGCTGGACGTCGCGCAGAAGACCGTCCGGGGCGGTGAGGGCCTCACGGCGTCGCTGCTGCACATCCTGGGTGGGCAGAGCAGCACCACCCTGATCCGCAACGTGACGGAACTCGGCAAGACCCTGTCGGAACTCGATCCGGGCGAGGTCAGCGTGCTGGGCCACGCGGTCACGGTGGGCGTGCACGAGGGCGCGCGGCACGTCGCGGCCGGGAAGGGCATCGGCCTGGGTGAACTGCTGGGGCTGCTGAAGGACCGGGACGTGCAGGTGGCGCTCGGCGCGATCTTCGCGCTGCTCAAGGGCGCGGGGCGGGCGCTGCGCGAGGCCAGTGAGGAAGTGCCGCAGACCGCGAATCAGGCCG
This sequence comes from Deinococcus sp. JMULE3, assembly GCF_013337115.1. Taxonomy (NCBI): domain Bacteria; kingdom Thermotogati; phylum Deinococcota; class Deinococci; order Deinococcales; family Deinococcaceae; genus Deinococcus; species Deinococcus sp. JMULE3. The sequence continues at coordinate 6,735 of NZ_SGWE01000004.1, read as the reverse complement.
AGGTGGGCCGCTGAATTCAGATGGGAGGCGGGACGGGGAGGCGACGACCGGCCTCCCCGTCGTACTGTGGCGGGGCGGGGCGCCGGAGGAGCGGGTGGACGCCGTGGCGGTCGAGGAACCGCTGGAACTGCGGCTGCACACGCCGGGTGGTCCGCTGCCGCTGGGGGTGCTGATGCGCACGCCCGGTCACGACCGCGAGCTGCTGCTGGGCTGGCTGGTCGCCGAGGGCCTGCTGCCGGACGACCTCAGGCTGCACCCTGACGCGGAGAACCCGAACGTGTGGCACCTGCACACGCCGGAGTTCGCGCGGCTCGCGGCGGGCGCGCGGCTGGCGGTGTCGTCCAGCGCGTGCGGGGTGTGCGGGTCGGGCAGCGTGGAACGCCTGATGACCCGCGCCTCTCCCCCATCCTGGGCGGGCGGCCCGCTGGACGTGGCGTGGCTCTCGGGCCTGCCGGAGGCACTCGCGGCGGCCCAGCCGGGCTTCGCGGCGACCGGCGGCCTGCACGGCGCGGCGCTGTTCACGCCGGACGGCACGCGGCTGGCCGCCTTCGAGGACGTGGGGCGGCACAACGCCGTGGACAAACTGGTGGGCTGGGCGCAGGCGCAGGGCCGCCTCCCGCTGACGGACGCCGTGCTGGTGGTCAGCAGCCGCGCGGGCTTCGAGATCGTGCAGAAGGCCGTCACGGCGGGCGTGGCGGTGGTCGTGACGGTGGGCGCGGCGACCAGCCTCGCGGTGGACACGGCGGCGGCGTTCGGCGTGACCCTGTGCGGCTTCGCACGTGGGGGACGCCTGACCGTGTACGCCGGAGCGGGGCGGCTGGGTCGCGGGCCACATGAGGATTCTTCGTCAGACGCGTGAAGACCAGCCAGAACCCGAGCGCCTAGACTCCTCCATGTCAAACAACTGAACGCTTGACAGGAGGTCGCAATGGGCATTCTGGATCGTCCGCAGTCCGTCGCCGGGCCCGGCTGGAGCCGCTGGCTGGTGCCGCCCGCCGCGCTGGCCGTGCACCTGAGCATCGGCCAGATCTACGGCTATTCCGTGTTCAACAAGCCCCTCACCCGGCTGCTCAGCGGCGACGTCAGTGCCGAGACCGGCGCGCCCGGCGACTGGACGCTCTTTCAGGTGGGGCTGATCTTCAGCGTCGCGCTGTTCTTCCTGGGCGCCAGCAGCGCCCTGTTCGGCAAGTGGGTGGAACGCGAAGGGCCCCGCAAGACCATGGTCGCCAGCGCCCTGCTGTTCTGCGGCGGGTTCTTCGTGGCGGCGCTGGGCGTGAAACTGCACTCGCTGCCGCTGGTGATCTTCGGGAACGGCGTGCTGGGCGGCATCGGCCTGGGCCTGGGGTACATCAGTCCGGTCAGCACCCTGATCAAGTGGTTCCCGGACCGCCCGGGCCTCGCCACCGGCATGGCCATCATGGGCTTCGGCGGCGGCGCCCTGATCGGCAGCCCGTTGGGCACCGCCCTGATGGCCCGTTTCGCCGGGGACGGCACGCTGGGCGTCGGCAGCACCTTCCTGATCATGGGCGCCGTGTACCTGCTGATGATGCTGTTCGGCGCGTTCCTGATCCGCGTGCCCGCCGACGGCTGGACGCCCACCGGGTGGACCCCGAAACCACAGGCGGCGGGCGGGATGATCAGCACGCACAACGTCCTGGTGGATCAGGCGTTCCGCACGCCGCAGTTCTGGCTGCTGTTCGCCGTGCTGTTCCTGAACGTCACCGCCGGGATCGGCGTGCTCGGGCAGGCCAGCGTCATGATCCAGGAGATGTTCAGCGACCGCGTGCTGGGAGCCGGAAACGGCGTCACCGCTGCCGCCGCCGCCGGGTTCGTGGGCCTGCTGAGCATCTTCAACATGGCCGGGCGGTTCATCTGGTCCTCGACCAGCGACCGTATCGGGCGCAAGCCCACGTACATGATCTTCTTCGCGCTGGGCGCCGTGCTGTACTTCCTGATCCCGATGTTCGGGAACATGGCGAGCCTGATCCTGTTCGTCGCGGGCTTCTGCGTGATCATGAGCATGTACGGCGGCGGATTCGCCACCATCCCCGCGTACCTGCGCGACATGTTCGGCACCGCGAACGTCGGCGCGATCCACGGCCGCCTCCTGCTTGCCTGGAGTGCCGCCGCGATCGTCGGCCCCAGCCTCGTGAACGGCTTCCGCGACCGGCAGATCGCGTCCGGCGTGCCCGCCGCGCAGGCTTACAGCACCACCATGTTCATCATGGCCGCGCTGCTCGTCGTGGGTTTCATCGCGAACCTCCTCGTGCGGCCCGTCGCCCAGCGGTACTGGGCCGACACCCGCAGCGCCACGCCCCAACCCGGCCACGGCTGACAGCCAGCACATCAGTCGGGGCCGCCAAGCGCGCCGACCGACGCTCCTCTCCCGAGGCGATCTGCGGGAGAAGAGACAGCGAAACGCCATTCAGCACTTACCTCTGGAGGACCCTACATGACGAACCAGACCCATTCCGCTCAGACGCCGCCCGCCACCCCTCTGATCCTCCTGGCGTGGCTGGTCCCCGCCGCACCCCTGGCCTGGGGCGTGTGGCAGACGCTGCTGAAGGTGGCGCAACTGTTCGGCTGAACGCCAGGATTCACTCTGCAGCACAGTTCACGGTGGGGTCGGGGAGGCAGTCATACGCCCCTCGACCCCATGTCCGACCGAGGCCGCGCGGGTAAACCTCCTTTCCACCGGGGTGCGCTTTGACCTGATCCGCTTCAGTCGCCCAGCGTGTCGCGGACGGTGGTCAGGATGCGCTCGCCGTACGTTTCGATGCGTTTGGGTCCCAGGCCGGGGATGCCGTGCAGGTCGGCTTCCGTGCGGGGCTGGCGCTGCGCGAGGGCGTCCAGGGCGGCGTTCGGGAAGATCAGGAAGGCGCTCAGGCCGGTTTCCTGGGTGATGGTACGGCGGACCTCGCGCAGGGCGGCGGCGACCCGTTCGGCCTGCATGGGGTCAGGCTGCGTGGCGTCGGGTTGAGTCGGGTGTGGCGTGGGCTGGCCCAGCAGGGGCGCGGCGACCGGGGTGGGGGTCGGGCGGGCACGCAGAGCGCCGAGGACGGCGGCGTTCTCGCGTGCGCCGCGTTCCTGGGGCGTGGCGGGGCGGGGGGCCGGGTCGGGATGCCCCCCCAGGTGATCGCGGACGATCTGCACGACCTCGTCCCCGAAGTCCGCGAGTTTGCGCTGGCCGACGCCGCTGACGGTGCCCAGGCTGGCGTGGCTGGTGGGTTTCAGGTCGGTGACGCCCTTCAGGGTGGCGTCGGTGAAGACCACGTACGGGGGGACGCCCAGGCTGCGGGCGCGGTCCAGTCGCCACGCGCGCAGCGCCTCGAACAGCGGCTGGTCGGCGTCCGCGACCGGCGCGCGGCCCGCGCGGGGTTGCTTCTCGGCGCGGCGCGCGCGAGGCATCAGGGTGTCCTCGCGCAGGGTCAGGGTCGCCTCGCCCTTCAGGAGGGTGCGGGCCTTGCCGGTGGCGCTCAGGCCGTGGTGTTCCCCGGCGGCCAGGAAGCCCAGGCTGACCAGCTGGCGCAGCACGCCCCGCCACGTCTTCTCGTCGTGCGCCGTGCCCACCCCGAAGGTCGGGAGGGTGTGATGGTTCATGCTGACGACCTTCTCGGTGGCGCGGCCCAGCAGCACGTCGGTCAGGTGCGCGGCACCGAAGCGGTTCCCGGTGCGGATCGCGGCCGAGAGGGCCATCTGCGCCTCGCGGGTCATGTCGCGCACCCGTGGGGGGTTCAGGCAGGTGTCGCAGTTCCCGCAGGGTCCCTGGTAGCTTTCGCCGAAGTACGCCAGGAGGACCTCGCGGCGGCAGGCGGCGGTCTCGCAGTAGGTGAGCAGCGCGTCGAGTTTCCCGGCCTCCACGCGCTTGACGTCCTCGGGCGCGTCGCTGGAGGCGAGCATGCGGCGCACGTTCACGACGTCGCTGAGGCCGTACACCATCCAGGCGGTGCTGGGCAGCCCGTCGCGTCCGGCGCGGCCGGTCTCCTGGTAGTAGCCTTCCATGCTCTTGGGGAGGTCCAGGTGCGCGACGAAGCGCACGTTGGGTTTGTCGATGCCCATGCCGAACGCGACGGTGGCGACCACGACCAGTCCCTCCTCGTTCAGGAAGCGGTCCTGCGCGTGGGTGCGTTCGCGGGGGGGGAGGCCCGCGTGGTACGCGACGGCGTCCACGCCCTGCGCCTGGAGCCATTTCGCTGTTTCCTCGACGGATTTGCGGGACAGGCAGTACACGATTCCGGCGTCCCCGGCGTGCTCGGCGCGGATGAAGTCCAGCAGCTGGGTCTTGGGGCTGTCCTTCTGCCCCACCCGGTACCCGATATTCGGCCGGTCGAAAGAGGAGATGAACTGCGGCGCGGCCCCCAGGTCCAGCACGCGGAGGATGTCGGCGCGGGTGCGGTCGTCGGCGGTGGCGGTCAGCGCCATGCGCGGCACGTCGGGGAAGCGTTCGGGCAGGACACTCAGGCCCTGGTACTCGGGACGGAAATCGTGCCCCCACTGGGACACGCAGTGCGCCTCGTCCACGGCGAACAGGGCGACCGGGGCGCGTTCGAGCAGGTCCAGGGTGCGGGGCAGCAGCAGGCGTTCCGGCGCGGCGTACAGCAGGTCCAGTTCGCCGCTCAGCAGGGCCGCCTCGACTTCACGCACGCCGTCCAGGGACAGGGTGGAGTTCAGGTACGCGGCGCGCACGCCCAGGCCGCGCAGGGTGTCCACCTGGTCCTTCATCAGCGCGATCAGGGGGGACACGATGATGCCCACGCCGGGGCGCAGCAGGCTGGGGACCTGGTAGCACAGGCTCTTGCCGCCGCCGGTCGGCATGAGGACCATGGCGTTGCCGCCCCCGCGACAGTGGAGACGATCTGCGCCTGCACGCCCCGGAAGGCGTCGTACCCCCACACGCGTTTCAGGAGGTCGAGGGCGGGGGCCAGGGTGGCAGCGTCAGGTAGAGCAGGTTGGGCAGCGGGCGCGGACATCGCCCACCAGCATACCGCGTTACGCCCAGCACGTAACGGAGACTGGGGTCACTTCACCTTGTCGGCTGCCGGGATCATCACCGGGACGCGCAGGTCCTGCTCGACCTTCGCGAAGCGCTCACGCAGGAATCGCCCGTGCGTGAGCAGCGCCTGTCCACCCGACTGCAGCGACCCCGCGATGATGTCCTGCACACCGTCCAGCAGCAGCTCCAGCTGTTCGGACAGCAGGGCCGCGCCGGTCTTGCCATCCTGAATCACCCCGGTGTCCGCCAGCGAGCGGGGCAGCTTCAGGTACGCCTGCACGGCCTCCGGCGCGTACTCCTCGCGGATCGCGCGGGCCACGAAGAACCCCTCGGTGCCCTCCAGGCCCTGATCCTTGAGCAGCGACAGCGCCTCCTGCGTGCGGAGGTTCAACGCGACCAGCTGCGCCCGTGCCTGGGCGGGCAGCCGCGCGTCGGCCAGGAACGGCGCCAGCGGTCCCTCGGCGGCAGGGGCGGCCACCGGCAACGGCGTACCCGTCGCCTGCGCGGGCAGCCCGGCCATTTCCACCTTCACCTTCGGCACGCGGCGCCGTCCCCGCGCCGGGCCGCCCGACGCGAGCCAGCCCAGCCCCATGAAGAACAGCGGGAACAGCAGCCACGACGCGCCCAGTTGCATCAGGACGACCGCCGCGATCACGGCGGCGATCAGGCCGCCGCGCGCCGAGCCCCACGACCCGAACGCCCGCGAGCCGAAGTACCCGATCAGCATGCCCGCGACCGGGTGCGGCAGCCACCCGGCCCCCAGCAGGGTGAGGATCACGACGGGAATCATCGCGCGGATCACGACGCGCGCCTCGCGGCCCTTCGGGCTGAACACCGACTGCGCGAAGAACGCAATGGCGAAGGCCGCCGCGACGTGCACCATCCAGGCCAGTGGCCCCAGGTCGATCATGCGTTCAGCGTACACCCGCGCCTGCACGCCGTCGACGGCACACTGGCCTATCCCCGGTCAGGGCCGGTCCGGGTTCAGCCGTCGCTGGGGGTGCGTTTCTTGGGTTTGCTGGCCGCGAACGCCGCGAGGCGCGCGGTGACCTGCGGGGGCGTGCTGGTCAGCAGGTGGCGGGCACTGGGGTGCGTCTGCGCGAAGGCCTCCACCCGGTCGAACATCGTGGTGAACACGTCGTGCGGCATGTCCAGCGCGGGCGTCAGGCGCACGGTGCGCTTGCTGCTCAGGGACAGGTTCGCCATGACGCCCCCCTGGTGCAGTTCGCGCAGCGCGAGGATGGCGGTCGCCTCGAACACCAGTTCCTTTAGCGCGCCGGGCAGCGGCACGCCCACCATGGGCCGGAACTGCAGCGCAAACAGCATCCCCTGGCCGCGCACGGCTTCCAGCAGGTTCGGGAAGCGCTTCTGGACCGCCTGGAGCCGCGCGAAGCCCTCGGCGCCCAGCGTGGCGCTGCGGGCCGGGAGGTCGTTCTCGATCAGGTACTCCAGGCTTTTCAGGCCGACCGCCATGGCGAGCGCGCCGCCGCCGAAGGTGTTGCTGTGGCGTTTGCTGCTCAGGCCCCCCAGCATCTTCTTGTAGATGGGCGCGCGGACGATGGTTGCGCCCACGGCCGTCATGCCGCCGCCCAGCGGCTTGGCCAGGGTGATGATGTCGGCATCCAGACCCTGCGCGGCGGATTCGAACCAGTGCCCGGTGCGGCCCAGGCCCGTCTGGATCTCGTCGGCGATGACGGGAATGCCGTGCCTGCGGCACAGTTCGCCGACGCCGCGCAGGAACC